>CAZBWM010000013.1:0-115166 GCA_964495375.1 uncultured Planctomycetaceae bacterium
TTTTTTTACGCCCGCGACCAACCCAGCTTCGCAGCTACGCTGGTTTAAGGCCTAGGCACGTCAAGTTAGCGCCGTAAGCTGCGACAAAACCTGACCGACGCTGCCGACCAGTTGCGTCGAGCCCTGGGTCTGCACGATCCAGTAGCCGAGATTCGAGACGGGGTTGGCCGGCGTATAGATCGACGAGCTGGCGAACGACAGCGTTTGTCCGCCAATCTGGATCTGTACGGTTCCGCTCGAACTGAGCACGTTAACCGCTTGCCCTGGATCTGGGGTCAGTCGATAGACACGCTTACCCCCCGCTTCCATCCCGGTCAGGGTGTAGCCGTCGGCGAATCCGACATCGGTCCGCGTCAATGTCTTGCGATCGACGTACCCAATCAGCGAATCGAGTTCCTCGAGTAGGTCGCTGATCACATGCGCTCCGATCGGGTCGACATCGTGAGTCGATTTCCACCATAAGAAGTCTTGCGCGCCGCTGAGGCCGGCGTGCAGCACCATCTCTGAGTAGTAGACGTAGCTGATTCCCTGGTCTTGCTGCAACCAGGTTGGCGATGAAATCCAGGGCGTAAATGGCACGTCGGACGTGGCGACCTGGGTCCTCAACAACTTGACGTCGGCGACGAACGCTTTATACGGAGACCAAAAGTCGGCCACGGCCGGGAGCAACGGATTGCCGGTATAGTTGAAGTTTGCCGGCGGGTTACCGGCGCTGCTCAACTGCAGCGCGTAGGTGATGCTTTTGCCATCGGCTCCAACGGAGAGCACGGTGAAGGTGCCGTTGTATCGCGCATCAAACGGTTGATTGCCGGGATTGGTGATCATCACTTGATCGCCGGCTTTGATGCCGTTCACAGCGTAGCCGAACTCGGCGCGGACCACACCCGACGCGAGGGGCACGCCGGAACCGTTTGTATCCTGAGTGAACGTTAGCTTGGCGACGCCCGTGCGGAAGCGGACGGAGTCGTCGCCACCGGTATAGACACCCTGGCTGACGCCGTAGAGATAGGTCGCCTGCGTGTCACCAATCACGGTGCCGAGAATGTAAGGACTCTGTGTGAGGGCCGCCTGGTCCCCCGAGACAATCGTCGGCGTGTGCAGATAGTTGCCATAGTTCGAGACCGGCACGTTGGGATAGAGCTGCCTGATTGGTTCATAGATCGCCACATTCAAGTAGTTGGCCACACGCTCTTGCATCACTGCATTCCAAATCGCGGCTGGCTTGCCGTTGTACTGCCAGGTCGTAATGGTATCGAGGTCGGCTTGCGTCAAACCGGCCTTGAACAATTGATCTTTGACGCCGGCCCAGCGCGGATCGGCCATGATCGCTTCGAATAGCGACTGCGACGGGTTGCTTGCCAGATTCACGCGGTGGTCGGCGGTGCGCAACTTGTAATAGTCCATGCCGAGCGATTCGATATCCATGACCAGCATGTCGAACTGGCCGCCGATCGCCTTGAACTGCGTGAAGAAATTGGTGATGCGCGTCTGGATGGCTTGCGCCCAATGATCCATCCAGATCGTGTAGTATTGCGCCGGCGTGCCATTGGCATTGAACGGGTCAACGTAGCCAGAGCCATCGTAGACGCCGAATCCGTATCCATCGATTTGCGTGAAATCGGCCAGGTGAATCACGCGGCTGCCGGCCGGGAGCGCGTTGAGTGCTGCCCGCGTCCCTTGTGGCGTCGGCGTGTTGAAACGTTCGCCGTCGTGGAGCCACAACTGATATTGGTTGACGACGTTACTATCCACGCTACCTGATGCCTGCGAGGCAAACGCCATGAACTGGTCGCGAGCGCTGTTGGCCGAGGTGGTGATACTGTCGTCGAACAGTTGCACGAGCGTGGGCACCGCGATTCCATCGACAAATGCCAACCGATCGGCGGTGAAGGCCGCCAGCAACATGCTTTTGGCTTCGACGGCGCCGTGTGGACCCCATACCGAAGTCAACAGATTTCCGTAGTCGGCAAGCGCCAGAGCTCCGAGGACGCCATCGGGACGCAAGCTGGTGAGATCGACACCTCGACCCGGCAGCGCGGCCTTGAGCGTCGCCAGGTTGTCGAAGCCGTTGATCGCGCCGACTCGCAGCAAGGCCGACAGCACTTCGTCGGTGCTCATCGACAGAAACACGCGATCGAACGACAACGTATTCAACAGGTCTGCGACCGACGACTGGGTCGTGAGGTTGTGGTCGACCAGGTAGGTCAATACGTCGCTAGCCGAAGGCACGTTAAGATCGATCGCGTCGTTGACAATCAGCGCGTACGAACTGCTCACGCTGGAAGTAATCCGCACGGTGTAGACGCCGCCCGAGGTAACCGTGTAGCCGGCGATTCGCAAACCCGTGGCGGCCGAAATCCCGTCGACCGACCAGGCCGAGCCGATTGCCCGTACCGTGGTTCCGTTCGGCGCGACAAGCTCGAGAGTCTGTCCCGAAAGATTCGCGCCGCGGCTCGCGACGAAGATATCAATCTGCTGCCCAACCTTTGAGCTCAGATCGATGTTAAAGTTATCGACATTGCTCCCCGCGACACCGCTGATCTGCCCAAGCCAGGCGTAGCGTCCCAGGCTGTCGGTGATGTCCAGGTACGAGCTATTGAGCGATTGCCTTGTGCTGGGAGTTGTCGTGGCCCCTTCGATGCCCGCATTCTTGGCCACCTGCAGCCAATACGATCCGCTGCCCCCCGTGGGCAGTGTCAGCGTGATGGTCCAGGTACCGGTGGTGGTCACGCGGAACGGGTTCAGGACGAGCGTGCCACCTGCTGCCGCCGAGTTGCTCGCCACCTGATTGCCGTTGGGATCGATCAGCGAGACGCCCAACGACGCGGAGTCTGCCCGCGTGGCGAAGGCCAACAACTGGCCTGCCTGGAGGTTGACGGTGTAGCTGACGGCGCCAGCCGCCGACTGCACCGTGTTCGACACTTGGGCGTCGTACACTTCCCAGCCCGACGGAGGCACCGCGTTGAGCGTGAGTGCCTGAACGTTGGTCGTCGCCGGCGTATTCAGGACGACGTCGACCCAGTAGTTGCTCGACGCGTACGATTGTGTGGGGAAGCCGACTCCACCGTAGGAGAAGACACCGCCGCCGGCCGCGACGCGCAGTGCGCCACTCGTCAGCGGACTTGCGTAACCACCAACCGTCATCGCGAAGCGGCCGCTCGACGAATGGTACGACGCCACGTAGCTCCCACCCGCTGAAATCATCACCGGCGTGCTGAAGTTCACTTGCTGCCAGCCGCTGGCGGTTTCACTCGTCGATGTCGCGCGAGCCAGCAGCACCCCCGTGCTCGACCACAGGCTCACCGTGTGGGGGCCCGTGTCGCCGGGGGCTTTGTAGAACCGCAGGCCGCTGATGACACCGTTGGCGTCACTGGTGAATCGCGTGCCGAGTTCGACCGACGGGCCCGCGCCCGTGTCGACAATCGCGGGGACGCCCGTATTGTTCCAGAGACTGACGGCCACGGTTGGGGCAGACGTCGTGAAGGCGCTGCTCACCGTTTGGGCGAGCGCATTGCCGGCCAGATCCTTGACGCCGCTGGCGCCACCGACGACTACCAGGCTATAGCCCTGCAAGTTGAAGAGCGCGGCCGTGGGAGTGATCGTGGCGGTCCTCGTAGCAGTGTCGTAGGACACGGTGGCAGCCACGACGCTATTTCCGTTCATCAAACGAACGGTGTTGGAATTGACGGTTGCCGGATTGAGCAACTGATTGAATGAGACCGTCAAGGGCGTGCCGGTCAGCACGTTGGTCGCGCCGTTGGCAATACTGAAGCTGCTCACCGCCGGTGGCGTGCTGTCGAGCACCACGTCGACCCAGTAGTTACTTGCCGAGTAAGACTGTGTGGGAAAGTTACCGGTCCCGTAGGCGTAAACTCCGCCGCTCGTCGGCACGCGCAACACGCCGCTAACCAGCGGCGTTGCGAAGCCACTCACGCTCATCGCGAAACGGCCCGTTGTCGAGCGGTACGACGCTACGTAGGTCGCACCAGCCAAGATCGACACCGGCGTACTGAAGTTGACCTGCTGCCAACCACTGGCTGATTCATTGGTGGATACGGTTTGCGCCAACAGCACACCGCTGCTCGACCACAAGCTCACGGTGTGTGGGCCGGTATCGCCAGGGGCCTTGTAGAATCGCAGTCCAGTGATCGAACCGTTGACGTCGCTGGTGAACCTCGTGCCCAATTCGACGGTCGGCCCGGCTCCGGTGTCGAGAATGGTCGGTATCCCACCACCATTCCAGAGACTGAACGTCGAAGTCGGGGCTGCGGTCGTGAACGAACTATTCGTCGTTTGCGCGACGGCGTTGCCGGCCAGATCCTTCACGCCGCTCGCACCACCGACCACCGAGATCGTGTAAGTCTGTGAATTGGCGAGCGGCCCGCTGGGGGTGAGCGTCGCCGTTCGCGTGGCGGCGTCGTACGACACGGTGGCCGAAACGACCGTGCTGCCGATCATCAGCCGCACGGTGCTGGCGTTGACGGTTGCCGCATTGAGCGTCTGATTGAACGTGGCCGTCAAGGCAGTGCCGGTCAGCACGTTCGTCGCGCCGCTGGCGACGCTGAAGGTACTCACCGCCGGCGGCGTCGTGTTGAGCACGACGTCGAGCCAGTAATTGCTAGAGGCGTACGACTGCGTGGGGAAGCCGACTCCACCGTAGGAGAAGACGCCACCGCTCGTCGGCACGCGCAACACGCCGCTGGCCAGTGGGCTCGCGAAGCCACCGATCGTCATCGCGAACCGCCCGCTGGTCGAATGGTACGACGCCACGTAGGTGGCGCCGGCCGCGATCGTCACCGATGAGCTGAAGTTCACCTGCTGCCAGCCGCTGGCGGTTTCGCTGGTGGAAGTCGCGCGGGCCAGCAAGGCGCCGCTGCTCGACCACAGGCTCACGGTGTGTTGGCCGATGTCGCCAGGGGCCTTGTAGAACCGCAGTCCGCTGATGGTGCCGTTGATGTCGCTGGTGAATCGCGTGCCCAGTTCGAGCGATGGACCTGCGCCGGTGTCGAGGATCGCCGGCGTACCACCTCCATTCCACAGGCTGAAAGTAGAACTCGGCGCGGCGGTCGTGAACGAACTGGTAGTTGCCTGAGCGACGGCATTGCCGGCCAGATCTTTCACGCCATTGGCGCCGCCAACAACGACAATCGTATACGTCTGCGAGTTGGCTAGCGGCGCCGTTGGCGTCAGCGTGGCCGTTCGCGTCGCAGCATCGTACGAAACGTTGGCTGAGACCACGGTGCTGCCATTCATCAGCCGCACGGTGCTGGCATTGACCGTTGCCGCGTCGAGCACCTGATTGAACGTGACCGTCAGGGCCGTGCCGGTCAGCACGTTTGCCGCGCCATTGGCCACACTGAACGCGGTGACCGCGGGCGGCGTGGTGTTGAGCACGACGTCGAGCCAGTAATTGCTCGACGCGTAGGACTGCGTGGGGAAGCCACCGCTGCCATAGGCGAATACGCCGCCGCTGGTCGGCACGCGCAGCACGCCACTCGTCAGCGGATTTGCGAAGCCACCGACCGTCATCGCGAAGCGGCCGCTCGTCGAATGGTACGACGCCACGTAGGTCGCGCCAGCCGTGATCGCCACCGGCGAGTTGAAGTTCACCTGCTGCCAACCGCTGGCCGTTTCACTTGTTGAAGTTGCGCGGGCCAGCAAGACGCCGCTGCTCGACCACAAGCTGACGGTGTGCGTGCCAGTGTCGCCGGGCGCCTTATAAAACCGCAGTCCGGTGATGGATCCGTTAACGTCGCTGGTGAACCGCGTGCCCAATTCGACCGCTGGGCCTGCTCCCGTATCGGGAATGGCTGGCGAGCCACCACCGTTGAAGAGCGTGGCCGTGCTGCCGGTTACCGGAGCCGTGACATTGATACCAAGGCTGCTCGTCGCGGAGAGCCCCTGAGCGTCCAGTTCCGTGACACTGACCTGCAGACTGTCGGCGCCGAGATACGAGTAGTCGGGTGTGTAGACCAGGTTGTCGAGCGCCGCATCGATGGCGCTGATTGTTCCGGAAAAGCTGAGTTGCCGGTTGGTGTTCTCTCCGAGTAGGGTCAACCCCGAGGTGGTACTGAGGGCCAGCGAACCGTTGGCGACAGTCAAGGTGATTTGCGCGGTTTCATTGTCGAGACCGCTGGAGTCGCTGATCCAGACCTGATTTCCCTGCCAACCCGCCAACGTCAGTGCACTGCCGGCATAGACCGACTGCGGGGTCGGCAAATTGATCAACGGCGACGCGGAGAACAGGCTGCGATCTTCCAGGAATTCAATAGTCAAGCGCCGCCGCTGCTTCCGCGAACGACGCTGGGGTCGCTCTTGGACGCGCGGAATCTTCGACGCAATCCAGCCAGGGATCGATTCAACGAACATGCGATTTTTTGGGACGCCTGAACGGCGTGACGAGTACCTTGGGCGCCTTGACCGGCGCGAGACGAGACTTCGTTTTCAAGCCTAGGTTGGCCTCCGCGCAGGAGCGCGAAATTTCTGAATCTTGACTGCCGAGGCCATTTGGAAACCCCAGCCACGAGGGGGATTGGCCGTGCTCGATGGACGGTCAGCAGGGTCGCGCCGATGCCGGGTCGTGGCAATTCCGCTCGGTGTCGAAAAAAGTAAACGACGGGCGCGGCCGGGCGTTTAGAAAACTCGCCCCTATGAGTAAAGGGGACGATTGGTACGCCGCCGCACTCGGTCGGACCACGAATCGCTTCGCGGGCGGCAAAGTTTGCAGCCCCCGAAAACAGCGAATACGATGCCGGTGGCCCCCCGCGGGCCGCTTGGGTGCAATTGGCGGGCGCTGTGGTGCAAAACGTTAACCCAGGAACGGAACAGATCGATGTCGATCACGACCGAGCCGGCGATCACGGCCGAACAAAGCGTCGCGGAGTTTCTCGATCGCGTCGTCGCGATCCGCGGTAAGTTGCACGAAGTCGTCGTTGGGCAGGATGAAGTCATCGACCAATTGCTGATGTGCGCGCTCACCGGGTCGCACGCGCTGTTGGTCGGTGTGCCGGGACTTGCTAAAACCCTGATGGTCAAGGCGCTGGCTTCCGCCTTCAGTTGGAAGTTCGCGCGCGTGCAATTCACGCCCGACTTGATGCCATCGGACATCACGGGCTACGAGTTGCTGGGGCGCGACGGTCAGAACGGCACACCGACGATGGTCTTTCGGCAGGGGCCGGTGTTCGCGAACCTGGTGCTGGCTGACGAAATCAACCGCGCCGCACCAAAGACGCAGTCGGCGCTATTGGAAGCAATGGCCGAACATCACGTCACCGTGGGTGGAACAACGCATCTGCTCGAAGACCCCTTCCTGGTCGTGGCCACGCAGAATCCCATTGAACAAGAGGGGACCTACCCGCTGCCCGAGGCGCAGCTCGATCGCTTCATGATGGAGATTCGCCTGGGCTATCCGACGCCGAGCCATGAAGTGGAAATTGTGTTGCGCACCACCGGCGGCGAACCGAAGCTGCCGGCGCCCATGTTCGACCGCGAGGCATTCCTGGCACTCCGCGACCTGGTGCGGGCGGTGCCCGTGCCACAAAATGTCGCCGCGCTAGCGGTGCGGATTTGCGGGGCCAGTCGGCCCGAGAACGCCCAGGCATCGAAGCGCATCAAAGATTATGTCTCGTGGGGGGCTGGCCCGCGTGGCGCGCAGAATCTGGTGCTGGCGGCGAAGGTGCGCGCCCTATTGAGTGGGCGAACCGCGCCCACGGCCGACGACGTGCGGCAAGTAATGCTGCCGATCCTGCGGCATCGGATCATCGTCAATCATCGGGCACTGGGAGACGGCGTCTCCGCGGAACAGATCGTGATGCAACTGCTTAGCGACGTGTCGTCATGAGCGCGACTGCGGGCCGCCGCTTTCTCGATTTGCGCGCGATGGCGTCGCTCGAACACCTGCGCTTCACCACGAAGAACCGCATCGAAGGGAGCTTCGGTGGTCGGCACCGCTCGCGCAAGCTCGGCGGCGCCGGCGAGTTCGTCGATTTTCGCGACTACAGCGCCGGCGAAGACCTGCGCCGGCTCGATTGGAAAGTGCTGGCCCGCACCGGCAAGACGTACATCCGGCTGCACCAGGATGAAACCAACGTCCGCGGCATGCTGGTCATCGATTCCAGCCAGTCGATGACATTCGGCGCCACGTCTCCACGATCCACCGCCGGCAGCAAGCTCGAATACGTCCAGCAACTGATGACGGCGCTGAGCTACGTGATCTGTCAGGGGCAAGACCAGGTTGGGTTGGCCGTGGTTGCCAGCCGGCTGCGCGAGTTCGTCCCACCAGCGGGCACGCCCAGCCATCTCGGCCATCTGCACGATGTGATCGAAAAGGTTAGCGGTGAACCGGCGCGAACGATGTCGGCCGGTTTGCGCGAGTTGTTCAAGCGATTTACGCGGCGCGGCGTGTTGGTCGTCGCGAGCGACTTTCTGGTCGACGACCTCGAGCAGACGTTCGCCGCGCTACGTCTGTTCCGCCATCGGCAGTCGGAAGTCGTGGTGCTGCACATCATCCATCCGCACGAGGCTAACTTGCCGGCGGGGCGCGCCTACCGCTTCGAAGGAATGGAGTGGCCCCAGTCGGTCAATTGTTCGCCCGCGGAGATTCACGACGCCTACGCGCGGCGCTTCGAAGAGCACTGCCAACTCGTGCGGCAGATGGCGCTCACCGCGGGTTGCGACTATCGACGCGTGTCGACGGCCGATTCGTACTTGCAAACGTTGCACACCTTTCTTGTCGAACGGGCCGGTTGATCGGGGCTGGCATCCATGAGCTTCTTGCACCCCTGGGCCATCGGCATCGGACTGCTCGCTCTCGGGGCGCCGCTGGCCATTCATTTGCTGACGCGCCCGCGGGCGGTGCGGATGCCGCTGTCGACGATTCGTTTCGTGGCCGAGATCGTGCAGGCCCGCAGCCGGCTATCGCGGATGCGTGAGTGGCTGGTATTGCTGCTGCGGATGCTGGCCGTGGCGCTGTTGGCTTTGGCTATCGCCCGGCCGCTGTGGCAAGCGCAAGGCACAGCCGAGCCGGCGGCCGACTCAAGCATGGCGCGGGTTGTGATTCTCGATGTCAGCCAGAGCATGGCGGCGCAAAGCCTTGGCGTGCAGGCGTTCGAGCGTGCGCGATCCGCAGCGGCCGAGTATTTGAAACCGCGCCGGCAATTGAGCGCCAATCTGATTCTGGCAGGTGCCCGGCCCGTCGGCGTGTTCGATCGACCGGTGCCGAACTTGTCGACCTTGCAGGACGAGTTGGCCCGCGCGGCGGTCAAACCGCAACGGCTCGACGCCCAGGCGGCGCTCGACGCGGCGGTCGAAGCGCTCCTGCGCCACGCGGGCGCGGCGAGCACCCGCGAGTTAATCGTCATCAGCGACTTTCAGCGGGCCAACTGGGCGAGCGTTGACTTCGCCACGGTACCCAGCGAGATCAAGGTGGAACTGCGCGCCGTCGGATCACAGCAGGAAGTGCCGAACTTGGGTTTGCTGGCGGTGCGCTCTCCGGGCCGAGCCGAGCAGCAAATCGAATCGCGACTCGAGCTGGACGTGGGGAACTTTTCGACCGTGCCGCGCAAGGTCGTCGCCGAATTGCGGCTTGGGGCAACCAGCGTGCCCTTCACAGGTTTGTGCGCGCCGGGGGCAACGACGACGTTGACCGCGAAATGGACGCCCCCCGAGGCGGGCTGGTATCAAGGAGAAGCTCGACTGCTCGATGCCGACGACGCGCTGGCCGCCGACAATCGCTGCGCGTTTGCCGTCGTGGTCCACGCGCCACCGACGTATATGCTGCTGACGCGGCAGCCGGCCGATCAAATTCCGTCGGCGAGCTACTACTTGGAGCGGGCGCTGGCGCCGGCGCAATCGTCTCCCAGCGCCGCGGCGCCGCGAGTGTTACGCGTTACCCCAGCTCAAGCCGATCGCGAGCGGTTGGCCGTGGCCGACTTGATCGTGCTTGATCATCCCGGCAAGTTGCGCGACGAAACGATCCAGACCCTCGTGGCGATGTTGCGCCGCGGGCGCGGCGTGTTGTACGTGGCGGCTGAATCGCCCGACGCCGAGAACTTCGCCACGCTGGCCGCTGCGGCGGGGCGCGATTGGCAGTCGCCCGTCGAATTCGTCGCGCCGCCGATCGGCCGGCCAAGGCGCGGCTTGTTTCTGGTCAACGTGCGGCAGAATCGGCCGCCGTTTCGCACATTCGGCGATGATGCCTTGAGCGCGATCAGCCCGCTGCGGTTCGCCGGAGGGCTCGATACGCGGTTGCGACCAAACGCGGTGCGCGACGACATCCTGGCCACGTTCGGAGATCAGTCGGTGTTCTTGACGATGACTGCCTGCGGCGCGGGAAACCTGGCAGTGCTGAACGCCGATCTCGGCTCGACGAACTTGACCGCGGAACCGACGTTCGTGCCGCTCGTCGGTGAGCTCGTCAAGCAATTGCTCGGTCGCGGGTCGCAAGGTCCACCGGCTTCGTGTGGCGAACCGACCGCGCAGTATCTGCCGCCGGAAGTCACTGCCGACGATGCCTTGGAAGTCGTGCGACCGGCCGATAGTGCCGCGGCGAGCACGTTCGCAGTGGAGAATGTCGGTGTGCTTTGGCAGATGTTGGACCCCGATTTGCCTGGCGTCTACGAGGTGCGGCAGCAGAGCCGGCCGGTCTTCGTGCTGGCGGTCAATGTGCCCCGCCAGGAGAGCGACCTGGCCGTGCTCAAGCCCGACGTACTGACGGGGCGATTGTCGGCGGGGCGTGAGATTCGTTATGTCGCGCCTGGCGCAGAGCCCGATCCGGTCGATCGGTCGTGGGCCTGGCTGGCGGGCGCGGCGCTAGTTTGTTTGATGCTGGAGTTAGTGGCGCTGCGTGTTTCTCGAACTTGACGCCGGGGGATTTGTGCGCGACCCGAACTTTTGTAGTTGCCGAAGATGACAAGCAGCTTGCAATTCGAACCGCTGATTCCCTGGCCACTGTGGTTGGCGCTGACAGTCGGCGCGGTCGCGGCGCTAGTGGTCTACGGACTGCATCGCCCCTGGGGAATCAGCAAGGGGCGCTGGGGAGCGATCCTCGCGTTGGCGGCAACCGCCGTGGCAGTGCCGCTAGCGGTGCTGCTTAATCCCGTTTGGATCGAGAGACTTCCGCCTCCCGCCGGCAAGCCGGTGCTCACCGTGCTGGTCGACCGCTCCGAGAGCATGCAAACCACTGACACTGCGGGGGGGCAAACTCGCTATGCCGCGGCTGTGCAATTGGCTGAAGCGACCGCCGCCGAACTGGACGATAATTTCGAAGTGCAAGTGATTACGTTCGCCGATCGAGTGCAGCGCGCCTCGCTCGAAGGCCTGGAGAAGCTGCCTGCAATCGGCGATCAAACTGATATCGGCCGGGCGATCGGCGCCAGCTCGAACCCGGGCTTACACGCACAGCACGTGACGGTGTTGTTGAGCGATGGGGCGCATAACGCGGCGGACGACGCGGCCAGCGTGTTCGAGGCCGCGCGCCTGGCCCGCGCAATGGGCACGCGGATTTTCACGCGCACCTTCGGCGAAGATACCGAAAGCAAAGACCTGGCCGTGCGGCTGCTGGTGCCCGAGCAAGTGGCCTTCGTTCGTCAGCAGGTGCCGATTACCGTGCTCGTCAAACAGCGTGGTTTGCCGCTCCCCGACGTCGAAATCGTGTTGCGTCGAGATGGCGAAGACCTGGGCCGCGTGCGCGCAAACTTCCTGGGCGATCAGCCGGCCGAGGCGCATTTCGCGGTCGCGCACGATAAAACCGGGCTGTATCGTTACGAAGTCGCGGTCGAAGCGGTGCCGGGTGAGATCGCCCGCGCCAATAATCAAGCGCTGATGGTGGTGCGCGTGGTCGACAAACCGATTCGCGTGCTGCTGCTGGAAGGAAAGCCATATTGGGATGGCAAGTTTCTGTTGCGCACGTTGGCGCTCGACGCCGCGCTCGAAGTCGACAACGTCGTTCGCTTCAGTCAGCAGCGGCTGTTGAAACGTTCGCTACGTCGCGTCGCCGCCGGTGCGACGCCGGCCGACGCAGACCAATTGCCGGCAGGGCCCGCCGATGCGGGGAGTGCCGCCGCCGCGCGCGAAACTGCGACGGCACCAACCGCTCCTGCCGCGGGCGACACAGTTGCGGACGACACCGCCGCAGGCGATCCCATCGCTCCCCAAACGCAACTCAGCGAGAGTTGGGAAATCATCTCCGATCCGCACGAAGTTCTGGCCGATAAGCAGGCGCTCGCCGGCTATCAGGTCGTCGTGCTGGGGCGCGAAGCCGATGTCTATTTGAGCGACGCCGCCCTGGCCAACTTGCGGCAGTGGATTTCGCACGATGGCGGCGCGCTCGTCTGCTATCGCGGGCAACCGACCACGCAGGTCCCCGCGCAACTGCGCGCCATGTTGCCCGTTGAATGGAAGCCGGGGCCCGAGTCGCGCTTTCGCATCGATCTCACGGAGCGTGGGCAGTCGTTAGGCTGGTTCGGCGGTGATCGAGGAGCAAAGGCCCGGCTGTCGGACCTACCCAGTTTGTCGAGTACCTCGCGGATCGACGCAGCAAAGCCCTTGGCCGTGGTGTTGGCCGGTTCAATCGGCCTTAATGAAGACGAAGTTCGGCCGGCCGTGTTGTATCAGTCGTTCGGCGCCGGTCGCGTGGTGGTGATCGAAGGGGTGGGCATGTGGCGCTGGGCGTTTCTGCCGCCGCCGTTCCGCGGCCACGACGACACCTATCAAGCACTCTGGCAAAGTTTGCTGCGCTGGTTGGTGACGGGGCCACGCTTGCTGCCCGGGCAGGATGTGGCCGTGCGCAGCGACAAGCTCGAGTTTGGCCCCGACGAAGAGGCTACGGCCACGATGCTCGCCCGCGATGGGCAATGGGCCGACGGTCCGCCGCAGGTGACGCTGGAAGGGAGCGGCTTCCAAGGGAAGCGTAGCTTCACGCCCGTGGCGCTCGACGACGACCGCACCGCGTATCGGGTGAATTTCGGCCGCCTGGCCGAAGGAGATTACATGGGCGCCATCGAGGGGGTAGAGGGAGACGAGGGCTCGACCCGCTTGGCATTCGAGGTTCGTAAGCTGCTCGACGAGCAACTGTACTTGCAAGCTCGGCCCGACATCATGGGACGCATTGCCCTGTTGAGTGACGGAGCCGTGCTCGGTGAGGGGGAAGACGTCGCGGCGATCGCAGCCACAATTCGCAAACAAACCCAAGCCGATTCGGCACAAGAAGTCCGTCGCCAGACCGCCTGGGACCGCTGGTGGGTGCTGCTGGGGGCATTGGGATTGTGGGGAGTGCTGTGGACGATGCGGCGGACCGCGGGATTGGTTTGAGGAAATTAGTGAAAGCATTGAGTAATCGATGACACCCATTTGAGCGAGATCGAGGCAAATTTGCTTTTGACCGCGTATTGCCTGACAATCAAGAGCAACGTCGGCAGCCACAGGCCACTCGACGGCGTGCTCAAATCGAGCTACCACGCGGCCGGTCGCAACGGGGGATCCAGCGCATGTCTGATCCAGTCGTGCTGAAAGGGCTCGCTCCCGCTCGTCGCCGCTGGCTGAAGCTCGGCGCTTGGAGCGCGACCGGCTGGGCGATTCTTGCCGGGGGCGCGGTCCTCTTCTGCGGCGTTTGGCTCGACTTGATCTGGGAGACGCCCGCCGGGCTGCGCATGGCGGCCGACCTGACGGCGGTCGTCGCGGCGCTGGCCGCTTTGGTCGCGATCGGCACTTATTTGCTACTGCGTGGCACACCGCAATTTTTCGCGCGTCGTTTGGACCTGGCCAATGGCAGTGGCGGAGAGATTCTCTCCGGGTTGGACTTGTCGGCCAAGTCGTTGCCGACCGGGTTGTCGGCGGCGCTCGCACACGTGGCGATCGAGCGCGCCGATCGATTGGCCGAGAGCACTTCGCTCGAGAACGCACTGCCCGCGAGGCCGCTGGTGCGACCGTGGATTGGCGTCGGCATCGCGGCCGCTTGCCTGCTGCTGATGGCGCTGTTATTACCGCGGCTGATCTGGACGCAGCTCGTGCGATTCGCGGATCCGTTCGGCGATCATCCGCCTTACTCGCGATTGAGCTTCGAGGTAGCGCCCGGCGACGGCGACTTCATCTACGGTCATGGCGTCGATATTCGCGCCACCGTGGCGGGCGAACCGGTCGAACAGCTCAGCCTGGTGATGCAATCGCCCGACGGCCGGGACGAAGAAGTCTTGCCAATGTTCCCCGAGGCCGAAGGCCGCTGGCGAGCGACCGTCTCGCGACTCACGCGGCCGGTTCGCTATCACGTGCGCAGCGAGGACCATAGCCGCAGCCACTTTTATCGTCTGGCCATGACGACCGTGCCGCGGATCGAGAAGGTCCGCTTTCGAATCACTCCACCAAGTTATACGCACGAGGCCGCCTACGAAGGCCCGTTGCCACAGAGCGGCCTCTCCGGATTGCCTGGCACGAAGGTCGAGTTCTGGGCGACGAGCAATCGGCCGCTGCAAGGTGGTGAGTTGACCGTTGTTGCCGGAGCAGGCGAAGCGTCGCCGGATTCGTCCGCAAACCCCATCCCGTTGACCGTCGCCCCCGCCGCCCGCGAGCAAGTGCTGGGGAGCTTCGAACTGCATGACAGCGGCTCATTTGCGATTCGCGTACGCGATGTCGCCGGGCAATGGTCCGAGGATCGCTTCGGCGGCGCGATCACGCTGCTGACCGATGGCAAACCACTTGTGCGCATCGAGCAGCCGCCGGCGACGTCGCTGGCAACTCCCGAGGCGACGCTCCCCATTGTGATTCTGGGTGAGGACGACTACGGACTGTCGCGCGTGCAGTTGTTCCGATCGTTGAACGATTCGCGGGCACTGCCGCTGGATTTGCCGCTGCCGGGCGAACCGTCGCGCCGCTGGCAAGGCTCGGTGGCGCTGCCGCTTTCCGAATATGGGCTTGAAGCCGGCGAAGTCATCAAGGTATATGCCCGCGTCGAAGATAACGACCCGGCGGGGGCTAAGGGTTTCGAGAGCCCGATTTCGACGATCACGATCGTATCGCAGGCCGAGTTTGAGCGATTGGTGCGGATGCGTGAAGGTTTCGAGACGTTGATGTCAAAGTATCACGAAGGGCAAGCTCGACTCGAGAAGCTGGCTGCCGAGATCGCGGAATTAGAAAAGCAGCTCGCGCAAGAACCGGCCGACGCCGCAGCGGGGGACGAGCATCGCGAGGCACTCAAGCAGCTCGCGGAGCGCTTGCAAAAAGAAGCTGAGGCATTGGAAACCGCGGCCAAGCATCCCTTGCCTTACGACCTTGATCGGCAACTCGAGCCCCAATTGCAGCGCTTGTCGAAGCAATTGAAGGAAGCAGCCCAGCAGACCGATAAGCTGGCGCGGGCGGACGACGCCCCCAAGCTCGAAGCGCTGCGCAAAGCACTCGAATCGATGCGACAAGACTTGGCTGGCCAGCAACAACAACTCAATGAAGAAGCAGTCGCGCCGCTTGAGCATATGGAAAAGGCTTATCCGCTGCTCGAAGATCCGGCGCGCTTCGTGCTGATCGCGGCCCGGCAGTTGGATTTGGTCCAGCGTCTCGCCTCGTTGAAAGGGCGCGACGACGCCAACGATCCTGTGACCACGCTGCGGGCACGCGACTTCGAGCGCGAGCAGCAGCGCATCCGTGATGAGTTGAGCGAACTGCTCGACGACATCGACGCGCATTTGGAACAACTGCCCGAGCGCCCTGAGTTTGACAAACTGCGCGAGACGGCCAGCGACTTCGTCGAAAAGGCCCGGCAAAGCGGAGCCAATGAAGCGATGGCCAATGCCGAAACGCGACTGGCGGAAATGAAGTCGACGCCCGCTCACGCTTCCGCTCAGAAGGCATCCGACATCCTGCGGAGCTTGCTGTCGAAGTGTGAGGGTATGCAAGGTTCAGGGCAGCAATGTCTGGCGTTCAATCCAGCATTGGCCGCTGGCCTGGGAGATACCGTCGCCCAATTGCTCGCCGGCGCCGGGCTGCTGCCATCAACAGGTCCAGGGCAGGGGTCCGGAATGGGAGGCTACAGCGCGAGCCGCAACTCGCTATCGAACGTCGGTATGTACGGCTTGCTGCCGTCGCTAGGGGGCGAGCCGCGACGCGGGCAAGGGGGTAGTTCGCGGGCCCGCGGACACCAACGCCCCGATAGCTCCACGAGCACTGCCGACAACGCGTCGGAGCCGCTCCCCGCTAGCGAGGCCGCCGCGGGAGGACGCATGCTCTATGTGCCGCTGAATTATCGAGAGCGCGTGCGTGAATACTTCGAGCGCGTCGCCGAGGAAACCGCCCGCTAGCCGACTGGGGAAATCACAACGCCCGGAGAGATCGCCACGCGTCGCGCGGCGAGTTTGGGGTATCAGGAGCACCTATCATGCGAGCTCGCAAGTTCATTCTGGCCGCAGGCTGTTTGGCGCTGACCGTGGCCGCCATCGGGGCCGAACGCGCTCTCGACAATGCCGACGAGGTGGCGCTCGACGCGGGGCAGGTGCCCGATCCACAACAAGTGGGGGGCGAGCCCGACAGCATCGTGCAGGTGGCCAACCTGGTGTATGCGACGACCAAAAGCAGCCAGTGCTTCGCGGATCACTTTCTGGTGAAGGCGGCCGAAGAGACCGCAATTTCCACCAGCCGGCGATTTCACGCGGCCAAACTCGGGTCGGACGAAATCTACAGCTTTCCGCTGTTGATCATGACCGGCGAGGGGAGCTTCACGCTGACCGACAAGGAGCGCGAGAATCTGCGCACCTTCTGCGAGCGCGGCGGTTTTTTGCTCGCCTCGGCCGGCTGCTCGTCGCAAGAGTGGGATCGCTCGTTCCGCAAGGAGATGGCCACGGTCTTTCCGAACAAGTCGCTCGAAGCACTGAAAATGTCGCACCCCGTGTTTCATACCGTCTACGACATTGAAGAGCTGGCCGGGCATCACGGCAAGCCGAAACCGCTGGAAGGGGTGCATCTGGGGAACCGCCTGGTCGTCATTTACTCGCAGGACGGCTTGAACGATACCGAGCACACGCAGGGATGTTGTTGCTGTGGCGGCGACGAAATCACGAATGCGATTCAAATCAATGTCAATGTGCTGGCCTACGCGCTGGCCTATTGATGTTGGGGAGATTCGATTGGGGAGCTGTCGCCATGCAGGGGAGTACTGATGCCCGCGCGGCTGCGCTAGGGGGATCGTCGAACGACTTTCCACCGGGGCGGCCTAAAGTGCGATTCGCACAGCGTCGGTTGCTCGAGTGCAGTCTGCTTTTGAGCGGCGTCGCTCTCCTGGCCTTGACCGGCTGTGGGCGCACCGATTTGTCCCCTGCCGCTCCGCGCCCGCTCACGGTGCTCGTCAGCGCCGAGACAGCCGGCTGGATCGTCCCCTGTGGCTGTTCGGTCAAGCAGGCAGGCGGACTTCTTAGGCGCGCCTCGTACGCCAAACAGGTCGCGTCGACGGCCGACGTGCTTCTGGCCGATGCTGGTGGTGCTCCGGGAGGCGCCGCCCTTTACGATCTCGACAAGTTTCGCGCCATGCTGCGCGGCGAGCGGTTGATGGGGCTGGTCGCGCACAACCTCGGGGCGGCCGAGCTTGAACTGGGTCCAGAGTTTCTCAAGCAAGTTGAAGCCGAGGTTCCGTTCGTATCGGCGAACAGCGCGCTAAGTTCGGGCGGAGCTTTGGCGCCACCCTATCGACTTTGCCAGGTGGGAGACCGGCGCGTGTTGGTCGTTGGCGTGGTCTCGCCGCAGTTTGCCACGCCGGAGATTCAAGTGAGTGATCCCGGAAGGGCCGTGCTCAAAGTGTTGCGTGAAGCGACCGCCCCGCGCGACCTGGTTCTGGTGCTCGCCTTCCTACCAGAAGACGAATTGCGAGACTTGGCGCGGCAAGTTCCCGAAGTCGATTTGTTTGTCGGTGGCCCCACTCCGCAGAGCATTCCTCCGCAGCGCAGCGGACGCAGTTGGATTGCGGCGGTCGCCAGCAAAGGGAAGTTCTTGGCGCGGTTCGATTGCCTGCCGCAAGAGGGACAACTCAAATGGGCGGGCAGCATCGTCGAACTTGGGCCCGACATCGCCAACGATCCCACGCAGAACGACAATCTAAATCGCTGGCGACAGGCACTGTTGGAACGCGATTTTCGCGCCGACGAAACGGGCTTCGCACCCATGCTGCCGCCGAATTTGCCAGCCGACTATCGCCTGGCCGCCGAGCAATCGTGCCGCGAGTGTCATCCCGGCGATCACGAGACGTGGGCCGAAAGCCGGCACGCGCATGCCTGGCAAACCTTGGTGACGGTCAAAGCTCACGGCGATTCGTATTGTCAACAGTGCCACACGACCGGGTACGGCCTGCCCGGCGGGTTCCAGTCGCTCGCTCAGAGCACGGCGCAGGTGAATGTGAGCTGCGAAAGCTGCCATGGTCCGTCGCAAGCGCATGCCAAGCGCCCGGCGACCAAGACGCCGCTCGTTGCTCGCGATCAGTGCGTCAAGTGCCACGACCCCGAGAACGACCCCGAATTTGATTTCGCCACCTACTGGCCGCAGATCGAGCATGGGGCAGAACCTGCCGCAGACACGGCGCCACAAGCCGGCACTGCTGCTGACGAAGTCGACGCAGATAGCGTGAAAGAGATGCCATGACGCTCCTCCTCACAAGTCGCTTGACGGCAAGTCGCTTGAACACCATCGATTGCGCGGAACGCAGGCAGCATCCTGCCGCAAGGACTTTTGCCGCGATGCGGTGCGTCGTTGCAGCGAGCGCGATGTCGATCTTATTCGCTTCCACGTGCTGGGCGGACGAGCCTGCCGCCGCCGAACCGACGCAGCCCTCCGCGGTTGAGTCAGCGCCGTCCGATGTGCAGCCTGCTCCCTCGACAGAACCACCGGCTACGCCACCACCTGAGCCGGCACCAACAACTCCGCCCGTCGAACCACAACCGTCTGCACCCCCAGAAGCGCCGCCTGATAATCCAAGCGAAAGTTCCGAAACTTCGAACGCGGCCGCCGACGGGCTGAGTTGGCTGCCATCGCTCGACGGCGCGATCAAGCAAGCGAGCGAGAATGGTCAGCCGATCCTCGTTCGTGTTGGCGCCGACTGGTGCGGATGGTGCGCGAAGCTCGAGCAGGAAATCGCCAAACCCTCGCTGCAGAAGCTGCTAAAAAACGTAGTGCTGGCGTACGTCGATGTCGATCGCTCGGACGACGCCCGCACGCTAGGCGTATCGGCGGTACCGGCACTCAAGTTGCTGTCGTCCTCAGGGCGGCCGATCGATTCCCGCGACGGGTTTCTGCCAGAAGCCGAACTGCTCGACTGGCTGCAGAGCCACTTGCAGCAGCAGGACGCGGAGCCGGCCACAGGCTTGGTCGACAACGAAGATGGCGAGCCCAATGAAGACAACATCAACAAATTGATCAAAGCTCTTTCGCAGCGCGATCCGTTGCGGCGCGAGGCGGCCGTGCGGCGGCTGGTATCGTTGCGCGGCGCCGTGGCCGACGCGGTCGTGGCGCAGCTCAAGAGTGCTAAACTCGCGGCGCGGTTGGCCGCGCTGGAGATTCTGCAAGAATGGCGTGCGCCGCTCGACGGCCTGGATCCTTGGTTGCCCGAGACGCTCACGCCCGAGCGCACGGTTGCGCTTACCACCTGGGCAGCGAACGAACTGGGTGCAGGCGCCGCCGCCGAAGTGGCGCTCTCGCCGGCGGAGTTGGCCACGCTGGCCGACGAGCTCTCGCGGTATGTCGATGCTTCGGAAGCAGAAGCCGAGTCGATGCGCGAACGCCTGGCACGGCGCGGTCGCCGGTTGTTGCCCGAAATCGAGAGCCGTCTGCCATTGGCCGATGGCGACGCGCAGCGCCAGCGGCTGGCCTGGTTGCGATTGCGGTTGTTGGCTTCGGAGCATCTGGCAATCACCTGGCCGCAGGGGCTGGCGCAACTGGCGTCGGCCGATTCGACGACGCGTCACAAGGGAGCCGCCGAACTGGCGAACCATGTCACTGCGGCCGACGATCAGTTGCTGCTGGCGCTGTTTTCCGATCCCGATCAAATGGTGCGCGAGCTGAGCTTGCGCGCGCTGCGACAGCTTCAGGGAGCAGCCGCCAGCAAGGCGCTCACGCGGCTGCTGGCCGATCCCGAACCGAACGTGCGCGCGGCGGTGCTCAAGGAGCTCGCCGGCACGCTCGATACCAAACTGGTCGACGCGGTTGTCGATTACTTGCCGCAAGAGCATGATGCCGATCTCTTGGTGCATGCGGTGCGTTTGTTACGTGGCAAGACGCAACCAGCGGCGGTTCGCGGCTTGACGAGCTTACTCGCGCACGACGATTGGCGCGTGCGCGCCGAAGCAGCGGACGCTCTGGGAGAAACCTTGCCCAATGTGTCGGATTCGACCGAGCTGCAGGCCGACGCTTATACGGCGCTGGTCCGCTGCCTGGACGACGCCGACGGCTTCGTCGTCAGCAAGGCCCTGGCGGCACTGCAAAACGGTCAGTTAGTCGACGTGGCGGTCGAACCTTTGGCTAACGCGGCCGTGCGCCATCCCGATCTGGCCCCGCAAATTGTCGAGGTGCTGTCATCATCGCAGTTGCACGAACGAGCACTGCCTCACCTGCGCAAGTTCGCGGCGCACGAGCGGCCGGACATTCGAGCGGCGGCGATCGCGGCGCTGGTTTCGGTGGCGTCTGACGACATGGAGGACGAGCTCAAGCAAGCCCTCGAAGACACCGACTCACGCGTGCGCACGGCGGCCGCGCGCGGTTTGTTCGGCGAAATCACTCGGCGACTCCCCCCAGGTTCCAACGACGAATACGAACAGCGACTGACACAACTCTACGAAGGCCAGCATCGGCCTGAGTGGATCACGGCCGCACTGCCCAAGTTCGAGGCCATGACCGCGGCCGAAGCGCCCGACGAGCGTTTGCAGGTGGCGCTCGTGCTCGTGGCGTTCGGCGAGCACGAGCGTGGACTGGAAGTACTCAAGCAGCTTGTTCGCGACGATCAGAAGCGATTGCCGGAAGTCGCCGCGGCGCTGCCGTGGCTTCTCCAGCCCCAGCGCGAGGATCTCTTCAAGTTTCTGATCGAGCAGGTTCCACGGGGCGAGCAAGCGGTCGAGCTGGGGCGCGTCGTCACGGAGGTGCCCGGCTCGCAGAGCCGCCAGTGGGTTTGGCAGTTGTTGGGCCGGGACGATCTCGAAGATAACTCGGCGATGTATCTTTGGTATTCGCTGCAACAGATCTATTCCAACGACAACACATTTGCCACGCCTAAGCTGAAGGAAGAGACGTCGATCACCGAGGTGCGCGAGCAAGCAGGCTTGCCGCCCGATCGCCGTCGCATCGCCGCGCTAGCGTTATTGATGCAACTCGATTCCACCGCGGCAGCCGAGTTGGCCCGTGCCTGGATGACTGATGAAGCCGCCAGCGCCGAGCTGCGCCGCCAGGCGCTCGTCTTGTACCTGCACATCGCCAAGCGGAGCGAGGCGCGCTCGGTCGTCGCCGCAGCGCTCGCCTCGGACGACGAAGCGCGACGCGAGCTGGCATTGCGGTGGCTGGCGCTGGGGACTTCGCATTTGCTGAGCGACGAGCAACAGACCGGATTCTTGCCAATGGCCCTGCAAATGCACGGTGCGTCGACTCCGGCAGGGCAGAACACGCACGATCCGCGGGCGGGGCTAACGGACCTCGATCCCGCGCTTCTCCAAGGCCTGGCCGGCGACACCCATCCGTCGATTGTCCGTGCCCTGGCCAACTATTTGCTTGTGTTGTTGGATCAGCCGGCGGCCTTACCGCCGCTGTTAGCGCTAGGCGATGAGCCTTTCGGCAAGACCGAAACCTGGCGACAACTGGCGTACCGGGCGATTGCCGCGGCCGACAGCGCCGAGCACAATGACCTGCTGACCCAGTTCTACGAACACTATCGGGCTCAGAACGCGGATCTGCGCGACTTTTATTGGACCATTCGCACCATGAGCGCGCCCGACATCCTGCAGTTGCGCGGACGGATTCGCAAGGAGGTGGGCATGGACAACTTGCGTTAGCGCTGCAGGCTTCACGAGCGATCACCTTGAACTTTGAGGGACTTCCGATGACCGGCCATACGACGATCTTCCGTGCCTCCGCGATGCTGGCGATTGGCATCTTCACTTCTCTGGCAGCAACGCCAACGGGGGCCGAAGAACCGGGCACGGTGATCGCGCAGGGGACAGCGGTTGTCGAGCGGCCACCCGAACTGCTGCGCATGCAGCTCGAAATCCATGCCAAGGCAAGCGATCTGAAGACGGCTCTGTCGCGCCTGGCCGACCGCCGCGCAAAGGCCGAGAAGGTCCTGCTCGAACTGGGCGCCGACAAAGAATCGCTGAAGTTCGGCACTCCACATGTCTCGACCGAGGCGACACAACGCCAGCAACAAATGCGCATGATGGTTCTACAACAATTGCGTTCGCGGGGTGGTAAACCCAGGGAGGGAGCTGAGACCCCCGAGCCGGTCACGCTCGCCTTGTCGGTCAAGGCTGAGTGGCCGCTCAGCAAAACCGATCCCAACGAGCTCTTGTTGATGACGCACGAACTACAAAAGAAAATCAAAGCGGCCGATCTTTCGGGCAAGAAGGAAGTCGAGCAGCCGACCGAAGAAGAGGAAGAGCTGGCTGAGGAAATGCAGAACAACTACTTCGACGGCTCTGAGCAACAGGTTGGTGAGCCCGTCTTCATTTACGTCGCCAAGATCGCGGCGGCGGATCGCAAGCAGGCGATCGCCGACGCCTTTACGCAGGCCAAGGCCAAGGCCGAAGACCTGGCCCAAGCGGCCGGCGCTTCGGTCGCCGGACTTAGTCAGCTCAAGTGCCTCGAGCAAAGTGGTGGCGACTTCGATAGCAATGATCCCTTCGATATGAGCAGCTATTACGCCAGCATGGCCTATCAGGCAGCGCAACAGTTGGGGGGCATGGCCTCGTCGAAGGACGGCTCCGAAGCAATTGGCACTGAGCCGGGCCCTGTGCGGTTCAACATCACGGTCGACGCCTCGTTCCAGTTGAAGTGATCCGGCGGCGATGCACCGCTCTGGCCATCGCGCGTAACGCTGGCAGTTGCCAATCCCTGAGGGTCTATTCGTCGGCGAGTTGCTCGGCAGGGCAAAGGCCATTCAGGTACGCTTCCAGGTTTGTGAACCCGTCGCGATCCTGGTCGTCGTTGCGATCAGCGGCGTTGGCCGGATCGAGTTTGCGCTCTATTTCCCAAGCGTCTGGCATTCCGTCTCGGTCGGTGTCCAGCGGCGCCGGCTCGCTGCGCAGCACAGGCCAACCGCCGACTTGCGCTTGTGAGTCGATCAAACGGTGCGTGCGATCGCGCACTCCGGCAACCAGCCGGGCGTCGGCCGCATCGCGCAGGCGCGACGCTCCTGCGGAGCGCAACACGCGCTCGTAGGCCTGCGGCGCGGTATCGGTGCGCGGCGTTGCTCCGTCGGTTGCAAACTCAGTCGACGCGCCGACTTGCTCCCAGGACGTGCGCAAGTAATTTCCCTTGGCCCAACGCGCAAAGTCGATGGCTCGTTCGTTGTGCGCGGTCAGGTCCGGGCGGTCCGCGAATACATTGCCAGCGAGAAAGACCTTTAGCGCGCCGGCATTCTCGGTCTTGACCGCGATCGGTAACGCCGCCGGCGGAGTGTCGGGCCCCGAGCGATAGAAATTGTTGATGAGATTAATGTGGCAGTTGCCCAAATTCGTCGCGCCGCTGACATTGTAGACGATGTTGTTGCGGAAATCGGCGACCGCGTCGGCGCGGGTGCGCGGGCTGCCGCCGAGCGTAGGGTGCCGCTCGCGGCTGCTGGCCAGCAGGTTGTGGTGCAGCGTGATGCCGGCAGTCAGGTCGCGAAACGAGGCCAGCATGGCGTGCGAACCCTTGTCGTGCAGGCTGTGGTTGAGCGCTTCGGCATAGATCGACCACTGCAGCGTGAAGTTGCCGCCGCGGCGCAGGTCGTGATTGCCATCGATACCCCAGGTGGCCGTGATGTGATCGAAGATGACGTGATCGACGTCGTCGGTGTTCAAGCAGTCGGGGCCCGACTTCGGCGGTTTATTCTGGTCGCCCAGTCGAAATCGTACGTAGCGCACGATGATGTGGCTGGCCTGGCGAATGCGGAAGGTCTGGTCGCGCAGACAGATGCCCTCGCCCGGTGCGGTCTGGCCGGCGATCGTGAGATACGACTTGTCGACCACCAGCGGCGTCACCAGTTGGATGGTGCCCGATACGTCGAACACGATGGTGCGCGGCCCGGTCGCCGAGCGAATCCCTTCGCGGAGCGAGCCAGGCCCGTCGTCACTCAACTGCGTCACGTGATAGACATCGCCACCGCGGCCTCCTTGGGCAAAGCGGCCGAAGCCCTCGGCCGTGGGGAAGGCCAATTGGCGAACCTTGGCCGACGAGGTGCTGGCGACGGACAATCGCGTGTCGGTCGCGGTCGGCGCAGCACTAGGAGACGATTCGGTGGCGGCGCTTGCCGGCTCTGTTTTATTGGCGGCAGTTGCCGGCGATGGTTCCGTGGCAGCGGATGCCGGCTGCGCGGCCAACGCCCGGCCTGTCGCCAGCAGCAGGCAGCCGACCAGCAGCGCGTGGCGGCGCGTCGTCAGGGTTCTCGATCGATGGATTACAGTCATGTCGCGCGGTTCCAAATCTTGCTTCTGACAATCGAGGAATTGGCGGATTGATCTCGAGCCCGTCGGAGTAGCTCGCTAACAGGGACGTTTGGCTTGGGCTGCGTTTCGCCTGGTCAGCATAACGGCGGATGGTGCGCCGCGTGCAGCCTACGGACTTACCGCCTGGCGACTCTTCGCTTAAGTGTTCCGGGATTTTGCGTCCGAACCGTCCGAAGTTTTTCCTATTGCACCCGAACTCGAATAGAAGGCACAACTTGGGGCGATAACGTCTCGTGGCATTTTGCGTCCGATGATCGTCCGACGTGCGTCCGACGGCGGCCGTTTGCGTCCGAAGGGCATCAGTATCTGTACCACGGATGGCACCGCTTGGTAGTGGGTGAGTCTGAGGGAAGCCGCCCTCCGAACGGTGTCAGGAACCAATTCAACGGGAGTCCCCACTATTGGATAGGCGCCCTTGGAATCGGTTCCTGACACCGTTCGGGCTACCGGCATGCGAGAGTGTTGGCGGAAGCAAGCGACTGACATCCATTCGTTTGGTTCATGAAATCCGTGGTCAACGTGATTTTGGGTTTCGGTACGCGCGGCGCCAGCGCTCGCGGCATTCGCAACGGCAATGCATCCACAGAAGAACGCAGCAGGACACAAAACTGTGTACTGCCGTGCCGAGCGGCGTGGGCTTGCTCATTCTGAGTTCTTCTGTGCCTTCTGCGGATGTGCTTTGTCATTTCCTTCGCGCGCAGAACGAGTGGGCGTGCCGACGTGATTGAACACGACGGCGAACAAGCTTCCACGTCGCACGCAGTGGAAAGGTGTCAGGAACCACCTTCGACGACGTACAGGGCACTAGATCGTCTTACGCTCGGCGGTTCCAGACACCGACGCCGGAACGACTCCAGTCCCCGGCGCGCGCAGGTGTGTGCCACTGTTTGGCGGTCGGTTGAGCGCGAAGCGCCCGACAACCCAGACACCGACAAGCAGTGCCGAGTTTCGACGCCCGGCGACGGCACTGCTTGTTCGTCGGCGATGCGCGTCGATTGGTACTTTCAACGTATCGCGCGCCGACTGCCAAGCAGTGGCACACCCAGAGTCATTTCTCCTTTGTGTCGTCGTGCCGTTGTTGTTGACCTCATGCGCGCAGCGCGAGCGGGTTCGCCGAAGTGCCTGAACACGACGACGAACAAGCTTCCACGTCGCACGCAGTGGAAAAAGTGTCAGGAACCTGTTCCACTTCGCGGGTAGGAGGACCAACGCCCGAACCGGAAAAGGTTCCTGACAACTTTTCAGAGTTCGCGCGCACGGTCAGCGCTCGCCGAAGTGGCCGCTTCACAGCAAGGTCGCACAGGCCCGGAGGAACCGGAGGGTGACGCCCACGACATTGTCCTGAAGGCATTGCCTTGAAGGCATTGCCTTGAAGGCGCTGTCGTGACGGAGTTTCGCGAAGAAACGCCCACCATCCGGCACAAAGCTCAACGGGCCGCGATCTGCGTTAATCGGCCTCTTTTCGGCCATAAACCAGCGATCAGCCTCGGCATCGCGTGCCAGGCCATGACAGCATTCTAGGCGAGAGGTGGCTCACGATCCAGTTAATTTTGAACATATTTTCGCATCTTTTTATCGGACCTCTGCGGGAGTCCGGCAATTCAGGGAGAATCCGTCGCTATGACGACCGGGGCCGCACGACGTATTGCGGCCGCGGGGACGGGAGTCGCGCCCGCAGGCGAATGAGTTGCATCGCAGGCAATAGAGCAGGGGAGTGAACAACACGCGGCCCGACACCCCCACTGAATCGCCGCTCGCCCACAGCGATCTTGCGGTCGCCGTCGCCGCTGCGCGGCTTGGTGCTTTGTTGGCAGGCTTCCGTGGGTTGGCACCCACGGCTAAGCGCCGCGGCCGCTGCGCGGCCAATTTCATCACGGCGGAGCATGATGACTACACTGACAATTCGCCGGTGGGCGGCTAAATCGCTGACCGAATTCCGCCATTTGCAGAACTTGGAATCGCATCAACACCTAGAATCGCCATGCCGCACCGCCAACCCCCACCGACCAGCTAGCGGACTTGTGTCGATATCCATGGGCAGCGACTGAGATGTGGCCGGCCACGTCGAGGCCGGGAGATTGGCCGCGGATTGCGGAATCAGAGACGCCGGCTACAGAATTTTTCAACAGAGTTCTGCAACAGCCTGCTAGAGCAAGCTGTGTGTCTCGCCCCCTTTGGTGCGGTTGATCTCGTCGACGGCCAGCACGTACCAGAACCAATTGGAAGCAGCGCCGCCGGTCGATCCCCACAATTGGTCGACGGCGGCATCGTTCGTCACGGTGCTGCCGGGCTGCAGGTAGGCATTGCCATTCAGGCGGCCGATCGAGCCGGGGCCGAGGATGTTGTTGACGCGGTCGCTGTAACTGTGGGTGCTCGCCCATTCGGCCATAATCTGTTGCAACTGGGGCACGCCGAGCGACGTGTTGAGCTCATCGGCGACGAGGATGCTCCCTTTGCCTTCGGCGCCGTCGGCGATCTTGTAGTCGTAGAGCGTGTCGGCATCGGCGCCGCCGACGATGAGATTGCGACCGCCTCCTTCGCCCCCGTCGGTCCAGTTGCCGTAGATGGTGTCTTGTCCGTCGCCGCCCAGGAGGATGTTGTTGCCCCCCTTGCCTTCGGCGCCGTTGATGGCGTTGCCGTAGAGGATGTCGTCGCCGGCGCCGCCGACGATGACGTTGCTGCCTTGCTGACCTTCGGGGCCGTTGTGCTTGAGCGCGACGTTGCCGCCGCCGATCAAGATGTCACTGGCATGGCCGCCGAAGAGCGTGTTGTTGCCGGTGCCGCCGTCGAGGCGCACGGACGTTGTCGCCAACTGCGAGGCGTCGAGGATGTCGTTGCCGGCCAGGCCCGTGGCGATGACGAGGCCGGTAACGTTGGAATAGGTTTGGACGAACGACGCACTACCGTCATCGAGCTGCAACTCGCGAACGCGGATGGTCGTGGCGTCAACTTGCTCGAACACGACCTGATCGCCTCCGGCGCTGCCGGTCCAGACCAAATCGCTGAGGTTGGAGTCGTGCGCGTTCGGCTGCATGTGGACGCGACTGACGACTGCCACATTCAGGTTGATCCCGGCACTGATCGCACCATCGGCATCCAGCGCGTTGATCGTAACCTGGTACGAGCCAGGCGCTGAGTAACGATGGGTCGCGTTGATACCGGTTAGCCCGACGACATTCTCGAACGGCGTGCCATCACCCCAGTTGATCTGAAACGTAAACAGACCGGCCTGGTCGACGGGTGAAACATCGGTAGCGGCGAGTGCCAGGGTGACGAGGTCGCCGCGATAGATCGGCGCTGGATTGAGCAAGTTGGCAGTGGCGACCGGCGCGACCGACTGGACAAGGAGATTTCCGGCGTTCGAGGTCGTGAAGGCTCCCGAAGGATCCGTGGCACGCACTCTGATTGTGAAGCTTTGCGGACCGTCGATCTGCAAAGCCGCCAGTTCGCTGACGGTAAGCGTGACGGATTGACCGACGGCGTCGGTATAGACACCATCCGCGTTAATGTCCCAGGTGAACGTCAGGGGATCGCCGTCGGGATCGGTGCCCGTTGCGGTTAGCGTGAGGGGCTGTCCTTCGGTGATGTTGTAGGGCCCTCCGGTGGAAACGCCGGTGGGCGGGTTGGTCAACACTCGCAAGTTGAGCGTGCCGGTGGCGATGCTGTAGGGGGAGCCGCTCCCTGGAGAGACGATATTGACGCTCGTGGCGTTCGAGCCCGAAGTGCGGTCCCAGGCGCGGATGGTCAGCGTGGCCTGCCCGACCCAACCGGTGGCCGGGACAAATCGCAGGTACGCGGTTTCGCTAAGCAGGAATGCCGAGCTCTCGGCCACGGCAGGCAGCGTGTTCCAAGGACCGCTGGAACCACTGGTCGAGTACTGCCAGGTGCCTTGGGCGGCCGGATCGCGCCCGACGATGGCAATTCCCTTGCTGGAGCCGCTCCCATCGGGATCGATGAAGGCTCCCCCGCTTCCCAACAACGTACCGACCATCGTCCCCGCGGGATTGGTGCTGTTCGCGAGCACGTTGGGGAACTGATTCAACAGCGCCGGGTTCAAGACGGGTGCGTCGTTGACGGCAACCAACGTGATATTCACCGGCACGAGTTGCGAGGTGTTGACCCCGTCCGAGACTTGCAAATTGACCATCGGGATCGAGCCGTTGACGTTCGCCGGCGGCACGAAGACCAGGTTGTCGCCGGCGTACAGTCGCGTCACGCCGGCCACGGCCGTGGCACCGTTAACCAGCAACGTGCCGTTGAGCACGCTATGCACGAGCACGTCCAGCGGGCTCCCTTCGGGATCGCTAATGCCGGCCGCGATCAAGGCCGCATAATTCGACGTGACCGGCTGATCCTCGATGCCCACCGCCGAGTTGATTGCGATGGGGACGAGCGGCGTCAAATTGAGATTGCCCTGCGAGACCCGCACGTCGTCAATCGTCATGTACGAGGAGGCTGAGCCCGACTTGGTATGCTGGAACCTCACATAGGTCGTGGCATCGCGAGCGATGCCAGCGCTCGCGAGCGCCTGGTCGAGATCGATGGCGTAGTAGGTATAGGTATTCAAGATGCCGGGGATGACGGATTGCGAGACGGTTTGCCAGTTGAACCCGTCGCCGCTGAGCTGAATGGCAATGTTGCTATTGGCGGCGTTGAGTAACTGCTGCGCCCAGAACTCGAGGACGAGGTCGGTGGCAGCGGCTTGCCCGGAGAGGTCGAGCAAGAAACTGGCGGTCTGCGTCGAGTTGGTGGCCGTCTGGTCGAAGCGCAGGGCATAGTTCCCATGCGGACTGTTCGCATTGCTGGCGGAGACGGTGCCGGACGACGCGGTAAAGAACCAATTCGTCAAATCGCCGAGCTGCCCCGATTCAAAGTCGTAGACCACGGGCAACACGGCGGCGCTCACCGGTAACTGGATGGTGCTCGTGTAGAAGTCGGTCGACTCGTTTTGCACGAGGTCGCCATCCTGGTTCATCTTGTTGCCGGCCAGGTCGCGCACATCGGGGCCGATCTTGATCGCGTAATCTTGTCGGATCGACTGCGGCTGCGCCAGCGTGATCGTAAAGGTACGATGATCGCCGCTGTCGACCGGGTTGCCGACCATGGCCAGCGCCGCACTGCTGGCCGGGCCAGTGATGACGACATCGGAGGCGGTGAACGTCGCCGCGTCGATCGGTTCGCTGAACATGACGGTCACGGCGCTCAGCGCGCTACCCACCATGGTGGGCGAAATCCACAGCGCCTGCGGGCCGACATGGTCCTGCGTCGACACGGCGACATCGTCGATGGCGACCCAGCGCGAGCTCGATGTGAAGGTAGTGCTCCAGCGCACGTAAACGTCGGCATCCAGGGAAATGCCGGCCGAGGTCAACGCTTGCCCCAGGTCGAGCGACATGAAGGTGTACGTCGAGCTGGTGGTTGCACCGGCGAAAGGATCGGACGTCACGGTCGACCACGTGCTGCCGTCGCCGCTTACGGACACACTGAAGAGTTGGGCATTGGTCGAGCGCTTCGCCCAAAAATCGAGATACAAGCTATCGGCCGATTGGCCCGTCAGGTCGAGCTTCAATTGGGCCGTGTCGACCGAGCTGGTGCTGGAGGTCGAGCGCATCAGCAGGTGTTGCGTGCCCTGCGGCGTGTTGGCATTGCTGATTTCGACCACGCCTGTGCCGGTGGTCGAAACCTGCCAATTGACCGGCTGTACGGGAGCGGCGGGCTCGAACGACTGCGTATAGGGGGGCGCGACCGCGGCCGGGACCAGCTCGAAGGTTGTGCTGTAGGCATCGGTTGGGCTGCCGTTGATGTGGTCCTGATTCTGGTTCAGGGCATTGCCCGCCAGATCGACAACCGTGGGGGCGATCGACGCGGTATAGGTGCCGCCCAGCGATTGGGGCGAGGCAAAATCGAGGCGATACGTTGCCGGCGCGCCGACCAGCGTCGGTGTGCCGACCAAGGGCACGGTCAGTCCGCCAGGGCCTTTGACGGAGAAGGCCGCTGCCAGCGAGGCCGCATCGATCGCTTTATTGAGCGACACAGTGACGGAATTGATCTGCCCTTGCCCATTGGGCAAGGCCGTGACACCGGTAACCATCGGACCGTCGATGTCACCATCAGCGACGCGCAAATCGTCCAGCGCGATTCCATAGGTGGTGCTGCCAGGGAGCGCTTCGAATCGAATGTAGACCACACCGTTGGCGTTGAGGCCAGCCGCTGCGATCGCCTGATCGAGATCGAGGTGGTACTGCGACCACACGGTGGTGGACGTCGGATTGATGACAAAGCTTGGCACACCCACCCACGTGGCCGCGTCGTTGCTCAACGACAACAACGTCGAGGCGTTGCCGCTGGAGCTAGCGGTTTTCAAGGCCCAGAAATCGAGCCCCAGGCTGGTAGGATCGGTGGCCGTGGACAGGTCCACTCCGAAATATCCCTGGACCGTTCCGCTCGACGACGATCTCGTCAGCCGCAGGGTGGCCGCCCCGCTGTGCGGTGTGCTCGTGGCATTGACGCCAAATGCCCCGCCGCCCGATTTGGTCAGTGTCCAGGCGAGCGGTGCGGCCGAGTCGAACGATTCGACATAAGGGAACGCCCGCGGCGGTGGCGAGACTGCCTGCAGCGTGGTCGTATAGCTGTCAGTGGATTCGCCCCCCAGTCCATTGGCATTCTGGTCGAGTAGATTGCCGACCAGGTCGCTCAGGTTGGGGTTGACTGTCAAGGTGTAGGCGCCGGCCGGGTAGTTCGGTGTCGCCAAGGTGATTGTGAAATGTTTGCCATCGCTGCCGACGGGGGTGGGCGCGCCGGCCAAAGCCACGGCCCCGAGCGGCCCCGTGAGCGTGACGTCGGCGGCATCGAACGTTGTCGGATCGATGGCTTCGCTGAATTCGACGTCGAGGGTCGTCAAGGGGAGCGCCACGCCTGCGCCGTTGGGGGTCACGCCGACGACGCGTGGGCTGACCACGTCGGCCGTGGAGATGCGGAAGTTGTCGAGGCCGTACCAGCTTCCCGATACGCCTGAGCTGACATAGAACTCGAAGGTCAGCGGCTGCTGCAGGTCATAAGCGTTGGTGGTCAAAAAGGCGTCGAGGTCGAACCCAAAGTGCTGCGTGCTCGATCCACTACTATCCGAGTGGTTCAGCAGCACGATGCTCTTGCTTCCTTGAATGACCCGCAATTGAATCGTCACAGACGAGCTGACGATGTGCGTTGTTTCGTAGAAGTCGAGCGTGAGGTCATCGCGCCCGGCCAGGTTCGACAGGTTGAGCACGGTCGAGGCCCGCGTACCGCTGCCGTACAACTGCAGCATGTCGGACCCGTTCGGGTTTCCCGTATTGATCAGGTCCACCTTGCTGCCTGGCAGTTGCCAGTAGTTGGGCACGCCCGCGTCCCATTCGAAGTCCTCGACAAACGGCTCGGTGATCGTCAGCGCTTGGGCCAGGTAGGTGACCTTGACCGAACCCGTGTCATCGATGCCCCCGAGCTGTGCATCGTTGTCCTGGTTCATCGGGTTGCCGACCGCATCGGTCACGTTCTTGCCGACGGTCAGCGTATACAGGCCGCGGATCGATTGCGGCGTGAATGAAACCACATACTGATTGGGCGCGCCGTCCTCGACCGGTGTGATCGAGTCGATCGCGACCGGGCGCCCCAGCGGGTCGATCAAGCTGAATCCGCCAGGACCCGCGAAGGTGCTCTCGTTCATGGCCTCGCTGAAGGTCACCGTGATGCTGGCGAGTGGATCGGCGTCGGCCGCGCGCGTGACTGTGGTTGTCCCGGTGACGCGAGGCCCGAAGACGTCATCGGTTGTCAGGCGAAAATCGTCGATATAGAGGCTGACCGCGTCGTAGGGGCTGTTGGCCTCGCCCGTGAACGACAGCTTCAGGCGCGTGTCGGCGGAGAAGTACTGCGAATAATTGCTCAGGTTAAAGCTGTAGTGTCCGTAGTCCAGCGTGGCGGCCGGCAGCGTGGCCACGGTTTGCCAGGTGCTACCGGTGTAGATCGACATCGTCGCGCTTTTGGCGTCGGCGGTCGAGGCCCGCATCCGCATGTCGACGAACACTTGCGCCTGGCCCGCCAGATCGGCATGGATGATGGTCTCCAGCGCCGACGTCGAAGTGACAACGTGATTCAAGGCCAGCGAGTATTGGCCCTGATTGGGCGAGGCGCTGCTGACCGTGACGGTTCCGGCCGGCGAGACAATCGGTTCCCACCAGGGGGGGAGAGCACCGGTCTCAAAGTCGTCGACATTGGAATTGACGGTGATCCGGGCCGCGATGGCGAAATCTCGCTGGAAATCGCCTCCGGCCAGTCCGTCGCGGTCGCCATCGAGCGCTTGGCCAGTCTGGTCGGTAATCTCATCGCCAACTACCAGACGGAACTGCCCCACGTTGAGCGGTCCCCCCTGCGTGGTCAGCGTGACCGTCGCGCCGTTGGGGACGGCGACCACCGGAATCGTGACATCGTCCCCGGTGCCCAGTTGCTGATCGGTGCCGGCGCCAAGGATCGACCAATTGCTGGCCTGGCTGGCCGTGATCGGATCGAGCGGCCGCGAAAAACCGATTAACAGTGTATCGGTCGGCGTCCAGGTCGCCCCACTCGAACGATCGAGCGGCAGTACATAGGTGACTTGGGGTGGGGCAGTGACCGGATCGGAGCGGAACCAGAGCTCGCCTAAGGCCAGGGTCGGAAACGTGCTCGCGCCGGTGACATTGCGGAGCTCGATCTTCCAGGTTCCCTGTGTGCTCATCCCGTTGAAGGACGCTAGGGCACCGACCGGCCGATAGCTGGGCGCATAGGGAGCCGTGGCCCCGGCGATGGAACTGGGCGCGGCGTCATCCAGGATGGTGGCGATCGACGAGGATAGTTGGCCGGCACCGACCAGCACGACGCGCACGCCGTTGGGAGCAACGAGTCGCACCTCCGTCGAGGCAAGGTTTGTCGCGGACAAGGCGAGATGCAAGTCCAGGTCGCTGATCGTGGCCGCTTCGGTCACGTTGATGGCGTACGACCGGATCGCCGTCTCCGCGATCGAACTTCCGCCGGCGATGGCGATTGTCAAATTGGGATCGTCGACCACGAACGAGCCTGCGTAGGCCAGGGCCGGCGCTCCGTGCAGGTCGCGTATTGCGCCCGCCACGAGGGAGTACGTAATGGACTTTTCGGTCGGCACACCAACCAGGTTGAACTGGATCGTGTCGGGGGCGATGAGACTGGCCGAGACCGCCGATCCGTAGTTGAGTCGCAAATCGTTGGCCGCGACGCTCGCGGGGTCGAGCGCTTCGTTGTATTGAATCGTCAGCACCGTTGGCGCTTGCGTCACCACGGCCCCTTCGGCAATCGAGGTCGCCACGACGGCCGTCGGCAGGATATCGTAGGTGAACTGCGACGACCAGTTGCGTACCGCTAGCGCGCCGTCAGCCCGCTGGAATGCGCCGGCGGCGACGGTCATGGTCTGCACGCCTTCGGTGGTCACCGGAGACGTTGCGAACGTGAACTCCAACGTACGTGGCCCCAGCACGGTTACGGTATCGGCCGTGAGACCATTGACGACGAGGTCGCTCGGGTCGACCGTTAGCGGATCGATGTCGGTCGAAATCGTCAGCGTAAACGTGGTGGGCGGGGAGCCCACCGCTGCGTTTGTTGCGGGCGTCGAGGCGACAACGTTAACTCCCATGCGATTGAGCGTCTCGGCAGCGTTGAGCCGCCCGCCAGTCACGGTCTTACCGGCCAGCGCTGGGATCGGATCGACCCCATCGAGCAACGCCGCCTTGACTTCGCTGACGGTTGCATTGGGCGCGATCGACCACGCCAGCGCCGCCACGCCACTGACGTGGGGCGTGGCCATGCTCGTTCCGCTCAGGCTCGAGTAGCCACCGTTGAGCACCGTGCTCAGAATGTCCACACCCGGAGCGCCCAAATCGACGGAGTTGGGGCCGTAGGTGCTGAAGCTGGCCAGGTGATCGTAACGGTCGGTCGCGGCCACGGAGATCACATTCGGTACGTTGTAGGCCGCCGGGTAGTGCGGCGTGACGTCGGCATTGTCCGAGCTATTGCCCGCGGCGGCCACGAACAGAATCCCCGCGTCGTTCATATTTGAAATGGCGTCGAACAGCCCTTGGCTGAAGGCCCCGCCCCCCCAGCTATTGCTGGCCACGCGCACGTTGACGCCGTAGAGCTCGCGCATCATCGTTGCGTAGTTGAGGCTGAGGATCGCGTTGGCGGTTGTGCCCGATCCGCCGGAGCTCAGAAACTTGAGCGCCATGATCGAGCTGTTCCAGTTGACGCCGACCACCCCCGAGCTGTTGTTGCCCTCCGCGGCAATCGTGCCGGCGACATGCGTGCCGTGCTTGTTGTCGTCCATCGGGTTGGCATCGTTGTTGACGAAATCCCAGCCGTAGATGTCGTCGATAAAGCCGTTGCCATCATCGTCGATGCCGTTGCCGGCGGTTTCGCCAGGGTTGCGCCACATGTTGTCGTTCAGATCGGGATGCGTGTACGACACGCCCGTATCAATCACCGCGACAACGATCGACGACAAACCCGTCGACACTTCCCAGGCTTCGGGAGCATCGATATCGGCATCGACGACTCCGCCCGATTGCCCCGTGTTGTTGAGGCCCCACAACGAGTTGAGCTGGGTATCGTCGGGCAAGACGGAGACGGTCGAGACGAAATTCGGTTCGAAGTACGACACCGCATCCAGCGTGCCGAGCCAGTCGGCGACGGCGCCGACCGAAGCGGTCGTGCTCACCAGCAACTGACCGACGCGCCCCAACCCACTAAGCACGTCGAAATTGACGTCGCCGTCGAGCAACAGGCCGGCCTGAGCAATGGACGTGATGTTCTCCAGCGCGCTCTGCTTCAGTTGCACAATCCATTGGTCGGCAACGGCAGTGCCAGCTTGCCCTTGCCATTCGATCGTGCTCTGGTCACCGACGTCCGCAGCCCCGATGCCACCGCCGGCGGTCGTCGAAGTATCCAGTCGTTCGAACCAGGCGGGCGCAATCGGGCTCAGACTGAGCACCAGCCGCGCTTCGAGCGGCTCAATCGCCGCGCGCCCGTGGCCTCTGGCCACTGGCCCAGCACACCTCTCGAGAAACGGAAGTAGCCGCCGCGGAACTCCCCGACGTCGGCGCGCACGCTGTCTGTCCCTGCCACGACTCATGATGACCCAAGCGGTTCAATGCCTGAATTGTCGGCTTTGGCTTCCCGGCCAGACCGCGCATGGTATCGATCACAAGGCCCTAGAGTCAAAGGATTTCCGCTTCGTTAAGGATTCCCGCTAGGGCTGGTGATGATCGATTTTTAACCATCCTGGCCCAGGATCAGGTGGCCTGAGCAGCTCAAGCAGTGCCCGACCCAGGTTGGGGCGATTTTTTTTGCTTTACTGCGAAGGGGTTACCGTGAATTCCCGGCAGTGGTTCACTTTGAAGAATAATTGAGTACACCCGTGTGCCACGGGCTCCGCCCGTGCCTTGTTTTAAAGCGTGTCGAAGGAGCACGGGCAGAGCCCCTTGTTCTCGACACAAGTCGGCTAGCTGGTTGGTGGAGGTCGGTGCTGCAAGGTGCTGTTGGAAATAGTGTGCCTCTGTCAAGGATTCGACGCGGAGGGACGACGGATTTAGCCGCGGAGCGACGGCGGATTTAGCCGCGTAGCGGCGGCGGCGCTTAGCCGTGGGCGCCAGCCCACGGAGATGTTGCGCGAATGACCCAAGCCGCGTAGCGGCGACAGCGGCCAGGCACTGAACCCGCTGTCGCCGCTGCGCGGCTTTATGGGTTTATCGCTCACGGTTCCGTGGGTTTCACCCACGGCTAAGCGCCGCGGCCACTACGTGGCCAATGACAATCGATGATTCGCGTCAACCAGGAGCAATGGCGAAGACACTTTCCACCGAGTTGCCGCTGCAGTCGCGGGTCTGCCTGCCGTGGTCTAGCTAGCTAAGATCTGTCGAGACCAATGGGCAGAGCCCGTGGCACACGGAATTCAAAGTTACTCATTACCCGAATTCCCGGAATTCTCGGAAAATCGAAACGGCTCACTTCCCAGCAGGTCCGCGCTAGTGGCGGTCGGGCACCAGTACTTTTCGACGTGCTCGACCACCAGGTCGGTGCCGCGGAAATGATCGACAAACGGTTTGCGGCGGTGATCGTACATCGTGTCGGTCAGATCGCGGATCAGTACGACGTTTTTGCCGAGCTTGACCATCTGGCGAATCGCAAACGACCGCCCCAGCACGCACATGTTGAGATGCACGCCGACGATGAGGATGTTATCAATGTCGCGCGCGGCGAGCAGATTAAAAACCTCCTGCCCGTCGTCGCTGATGGCGTCATGCGCTGCGATTTCGATCGGTTCGATCTGCCGCGTCCAGGGGCTGCGGATTTCGCATTTCTCGGCGCAATCGCAACCCATGTCCGAGTCGTCGATGGGGAGTTCGGGCTCGCGCGCCGGATCGGGCCAGCACCAGCGCGTGCCCCAACGGGTTGAATCGGAAATGGGAACCGGCGTCTTCGCGAAGGGAGCGGATTGCGCCAGGCGGCGCTGCGGAGAATCCTTGTAAAAGTCGACGCACGTGCTGGGTGCGTGAATCACCAGCACGCCCAACTCACGAGCGCGCTGCGCGAATTTGTTGACGGGCACGGCCAACTTGGTCACGCGGTCGGCCGCGCCTTGGCACCAGTGCGCGTCCCACATGTCGCAGATGATGAGTGCCGTGCGAGACGGATCCCACTCGACTAACTTTTCGACGGGAACGTAGCTGGTTGTACCGTCGGCGGCCTTCTGCGATTCGCGGCTGCGAGCGTGCAGGATCAGCTTGGGTGATGCTTCGTCTCCGGATCGCGACCAGGTTACCAATCCAACTAGCGCAACGGCCGAGAGGAGCGCAGTTTTCGCGAGGCGTTTCATCGTAGTGCTTTCCTGGAGTGACCGCCCGAGGTGAGGTCCGCGTCGCAGCCAGGATCGCCAATGGATCGATTGATTTGGCGGCGGCGAGCGTTGACTTCGTGGGCACTTTGCCTGGTTGGCGCCCAGCATACTGGCCGCGTCGGCTGGCTGCCAATCCTTTGGGGGGGATGTGAAATGGCAACGCGGTTCCGCTTGCTGGTAGACCACCAAGGCAGGCTGACACTACCGCGATCTTGGGGCGTCTTGAACAGGAAAAGGGTCGAGCCGAGCCGAGTTTCGCAAACTCATCTTGCAACGGCCGCTCGACTCGGAGAACCTTACGGTAAGTTCAGTCAATCCCTGTTAATTGCGACCATTCGGGTGCGATCTTATGAAGGCTCTTTGCGGCGCGATGCTGTTGGCGGCTGTTTGCTTTTTGGCACCTTGGGCCCACGGGGCAACTCCTGAGACGGTGCTGCCCGCTGCCGGCAAGGTCGACTTGCGCTTCTACAAGCCGCTTGATCTGGCGGGCAAGACGGTCTCGCTGATCGAAAACGAGCGCCGCGCGGGGACTGCGTTTGTGTTTATCTCGTCCGAGTGCCCGATCGCGCGACAGTACATTCCGGAGCTGAACCGCATTGCCGCCAGTCCGGCCGCCGAAAAGGTACCGCTGGTAGGCGTGTTGTCAGATCGTACGGTCAGCCGGGCCGCGGCCAAGAAATTCGCCGACGAGTTCAAGATCGAGTTTCGCGTGATCTTCGACGCGGCGGGGGAACTGGCCGAGATGCTGGCGCCTTCGCACGTGCCGCAAGCGTTCGTCGTGAACGCGCGGGGCGAGCTCGTTTACCGCGGCCGCATCGATGACCTGTATGCCGAAATTGGTAAGCGCCGCCCCGAAGCGTCGACTCATGAACTGCTCGAAGCGATGACCGCGCTCGGCGAGGGGAAGTCAATCGAAGTAGCTGCGACCGATACGGTGGGCTGCCCGTTCGAGAAGCGCGGCAGCCTGCCGACCGACGGCCAGGTGACTTACAACCGTCACATCGCGCCGATTCTATTCGGGCAATGCGCGGAGTGTCATCGACCGGGCGAGGTGGCGCCGTTTTCGCTGCTGACTTATGAAGATGCGTCGAAGCGCGCCGACTTTCTGGCCGAGATCACGAGCGCCGGCATCATGCCCCCTTGGAAGGCCGAGCTTGGACACGGCGAATTCCTCGACGAACGCCGCCTGACCGAGCGCGAAGTCGCGCTGATCAAGACGTGGGCGTCCTTGGGCACGCCGCGCGGCGACGAGGCCGATCTGCCGCCGCAGCCGGAGTTCCCCAGCGGCTGGCGCTTAGGCACGCCTGACGTCATCGTCGAAGCCCCCACTACCGTGACGATTCCGCCGGATGGTGGCGATATCTTTCATCACTGGGTGATGCCGATCGAGATTCCTGAGGACAAAATCCTCGTGGGGATCGAGTTCCGCCCTGGCAACCCGGCCGTGGTGCATCACGCGATCATCGGGCTCGATACGACCGGTGGTTCGCGACGCCGCGATGAAGAGACGCCCGAGCCCGGCTATCGTTCGTCGGGCTCGATCGAAGGTTCGATGTCGGCCTTCCTCGGCGTCTGGACGCCTGGCATGACGCCGAGATTCTATCCCGAGGACGTCGGCTATCGCGTTCCCAAGAAGGCCGACGTGCTGCTGCAACTGCACCTGCACCCCAGCGGCAAGGAAGAAGCCGATCAATCGCGTGTGGGGCTCTACTTCGCCGACAAGCCCCGGGAGAAGATGAAGACGCAGTCGATGTTCGTCACCGGGTCGCTGGTCGTGGCGATTCCGCCGGGCGAAACGCGGCACAAGATCGGCACGTCGTTCACGTTGCCCACCGACCTGACGCTCAACTCCGTCTTCCCGCATCTGCACTTGATCGGCAAAGAAGTGAAGGTCACGGCGACCTACCCCTCGGGCGAGACCGAGTCGCTGATCTGGATCAAGGACTGGAATTTCTATTGGCAGGACGTGTACGTCTACAAGGAAGCCAAGGTGCTGCCGAAGGGGACCAAGGTCGAAATCGAGGCCTGGTACGATAACTCGGCCGAGAATCCGCACAACCCGAGCAAGCCGCCGAAGCAGGTGCTCTTCGGCAACGACAGCGATGACGAAATGTGCTTCATTCTCTTCCAAACCGTGAGTGAAGACGACAGCGTCATGCGAAAGCTCGCGCCGGCGATGATGATGAGCTTCATGAAGGAATGGCGCGACGCGGATCTCAGCGAAGAGGAGCGAGCGCACATCGTCGACGAGGCGATTAAGCTCTTCGGCGGCGGTGGCGGCGAAATGGGCCCGCAAGGCGGCCGCCGCGGGGGCGAGATGCTCCGGCGCCTGATGCTGCAGGATGGCAAGGACAAGGAAAAAGCCAAGAAAGAGAAGCCAGACGAAAAGCCGGCGGAAGCGGCTACGGCCCCCGCAGGCGGCGATGGCTGAGCTGGGACAGCAACGGGGCAAGAGATCCCGTCGCATTAGCGCTTCAACAACGGTGCGAAGCTCGCCAAGGCCGTGCGGAGCCAGGTTAGCGCTCGTGCATGTCCCGCTGCCTGTCGAGGCAGGATTGCAGTGCAGGCACTCTGAACTCAGCCCGCACGAGTCGGCGCAAGCCGTTGTCAGATAAGAGCGGAGGGCACGGGGGTCGAACCCGCAACCGGTTTCCCGGCACCTGATTTCGAGTCAGGCCGCTAGCCATTCGCTTACCCTCCGGGGGGAGCACCGCACGGCCGCCTAAGCTGCCCTGACCCTGGAAGTGGGTGACGGGTTCGCCTGGGCAGTTTGGTGCGGCTGGCACACTTCAAAATTTACTGGCCATGTCGCGTGCCGGCAAGCGATCAACGGCCTGTTTGACGGACGATTTCGGCCGGTTGTATCCAGGTTGAGCGGTTGCCGGACTGCCCGTCTCGCGATTTCTCCCGATCTGCGAGCTCTGCCAGCTCGCACCTTAAACGGCCTGCTGGTGACCGATCGCGGCGCGGCGGGCAAATCGGCGGGACGGCGGCCCCGAAGTCCATGCCGCGTGCCGTGAGCATTCTCGGCATAGTCGCTAAGACAAGTGCAGTTCGACGGACGTTTGCGCGATGGGCCTGCGAACTGTCGCGGCACGGTCGGCATATTCGGTTCGCGCGCACGTGCCGGCCGGCGCCGGTAACCCGCTCGTAACGAAAGTGAACGACAATGCGAACCTAGCGGTTCTGGCGCGGCTCCGTCCTGTGTCGGCCACCACAAATCTCTGCGGTGCCGGGGAGTTCGAGCGCCGATACCTTCTGTCGCCACACCCTTCGATCGACCCCGCTCCGGGAGCCTGACACCGATGACCAAAGAGATCTTCCGCGTCGTTACTCGCGGCGCCGACGGCAAACTTCGCGTCAAGGATTACCCCAAGCAGGATGCCGTCCTCAAGGTCCACACACAGATCGGCATCGACGATTGCAGCACCGACTTGAGCTTGCGGGGGCTGCCCGTGCTACGCGGGTTGATCGGCCCCATGCCCGAGGGCTCGAACGTCATCCGCTACGAATCGCCCGACGTGTTCGAATCGTTGACGAAGGACTGGGTGGCCTCGAAATCGAGCCGCAAGGGGCGTGGCGAATCGCGGCGGCTCGATCCGCCCGAGACGACCTAGCCCGCATTTCTCACCAGCCATCTGCTCCGCGGAGCCCAAGTCCTTGGCTGGCGTCGTCGCAGGATGCGTCTCGATCCTCAGGGTATAAGCAATACGCTTCCGGTCGATCCGCACCCTGCTTCTGGCCAGCCAAGCACTTAACTCCGCTCGCCACGAAGTTGGTGAGAAATGCGGGCTGGAGCTTTCGGCTGGCAACGCAGAACGCGCTGCGGACGGCGCGTGGTCTACCGGCGAGCACTCAGTCGGCGCGCACGTAGTTCAGCGGCGTTACCGGCACCGCCGCGTAGCCAACGAACGAGCGCCCCGACATGTGGACGGGCCCTGGCTCCAGCGGTGGACCATCGAGATTCACATAGAGATCTTGCGGGCTCTGGGCAGCGGTATCCAAGAAGAGCCGCCAATCGAAGTGCCGCAAGCCTTGTGGCACAATGAACTCTTGCGGTGCGGCTCCCGCGTGGATGAACAGCAGCAGGTGCCGGCTTTGGTTGGCGTCCTGATGATTTGACTCGCCCGACGTGGCCGACAAGAAACAGGTCAGGCTATTGGCCGCGTGGCTCCACTCGATTGTGTGACCGGCCGGAGCATACCAGGCGACATCGGGCAAATTGCCGCCGACGGGATGCCCCGTCAGGAAATTCTTGCGGCGTACGCCCGGCTGCTCCATCCGCACCTTGATCAAACCCTGACAAAAGCGCACCAGGTCGGCGTGCTTTTCGGCAAGTCGCCAGTCGAACCAAGAGATTGCATTGTCCTGGCAGTAGGCGTTGTTGTTGCCCTGCTGCGTGCGGCGGCACTCGTCGCCGGCCAGGATCATCGGCACGCCGTTCGATAAGAGCAGCGTGGCCAGCATGTTCTTGACCTGGCGCTCGCGAAGGCGATCGACGTTGCGGCGCTGCGTGGGCCCTTCGACTCCGTAATTGTAGCTGTTGTTCTGATTGTCGCCGTCGCGATTGTCTTCGCCGTTGGCCTCGTTGTGCTTGTGGTTGTAGCTGACCAGATCGTTGAGCGGAAAGCCGTCGTGCGAGGTGAGAAAGTTGATGCTGTGGTAGGGCAACCGGCCACTGGCCTGGTAGAGATCGCTCGAACCGGCGATCCGCGTGGCCAAGGGGCCAACCATGCCGGGGTCGCCGCGCCAGAAACGGCGCGCGTCGTCGCGGTAGCGGCCGTTCCACTCGGCCCAGCGGCGCGTAGCGAACGAGCCGACCTGATAGGCTCCGGCGGCGTCCCAGGCTTCGGCGATGATCTTGGTGTCGGACAACAGCGGATCTTCGCCGATCGCCTCGACCAGCGGCGGATTGGGAACGAGCTCGCCGTTACGATCACGACTTAAAATGCTCGCCAGGTCGAAGCGGAAGCCATCGACGTGGTAGTTGAGCACGAAGTGCCGCAAGCACAAGAAGATCATCTCGCGGACGATCGGGTGGTTGCCGTTGACCGTGTTGCCGCAGCCTGAGTAGTTGCGGTACCGGCTCAAGTCGTACGGCTCGAGCATGTAGTAGATACGGTTGGCCAACCCCTTGAAGCTGAGCGTCGGACCTTGTTCGTTGCCTTCGGCCGTGTGATTGAAGACGACGTCGAGAATCACCTCGATGCCGGCCTGATGCAGGGCGCGGACCATTTCCTTGAATTCGCGCACTTGCGCGCCCGGCTCGCGGCTGGCGGCGTATCCCCGGTGCGGCGAGAAGAAGGCCAGCGGATCGTAGCCCCAGTAGTTGCGGTGCGGCTCGGGGCGCCCCCAGCAGTTGTTGATCGGGTATTCATGAATCGGCATCAGCTCGACCGCCGTGACGCCGAGCGATTGCAGGTACGGGATTTTCTCGATCACGCCGAGATAGGTACCAGGGTGATCGACACCGCTGGTGCGCGAGCGGGTGAAGCCGCGGACGTGCAGTTCGTAGATCACCGTGTCCGACAAACTACGCTTCAGATGCCGGTCGCCTTGCCAGTCGAAGCTATCGTCGATGACGACGCACTTGGGAGGGCGAATGACGCCGTCGTCGGCCGGCAGAAAGTTGCCGGCGAGCGCCCGGGCGTACGGATCGATCAGGCGGGCGCGGCCGTCGAAGCGATGGCCCCGCGCGGGCTCATACGGGCCGTCGGCCTGCAAGTGATAGAGCTGACCGGCCGACAAACCGGGGACGAACAAACTCCACATATCTCCCCAGCGATCGGTGTCGGGGTGAAAGTGGAGAATGTCGACCGGATCGCGATCGGACACGTGGTTGTAGAGGAGCACGCGCATGCCGGTTGCCCAACGGCTGAAGATCACGAACTGCACGCCGCCATCGTGCAGAATCGCGCCGTAGGGCAGGGGATGCGTAAACTGAAGCTCGAGGGGGGCGGTCGACATTCCATCTCGGGTTCAAAGGGAGCAAGCTGGCCCGTGCCTACGGCTGCTTGCGAAAACCATCATGGCAGGCAGTGCAGTTTTGTTCGACGCGCGCGAGCGCCGCGGCCGTGGCCGCCGCATCGCGGGCATGCAAGGCTCGGCTCGTCTCGCTACAAACATCGCGCATTTCGGCACACAAATCGTACCACTTGATTGTGTCGGCGGGGCTCGTGCCCGGGGGGACGTCCGACTGTGAGCATTGCGCTAGCGCCGCCAACACGGTGGCCAGCCGGGCGTTTTCCTCGGCCGCGCCGTCGAAACGGCTGCCGGGGCGAGCGCCGCGTTTGAGCTTGCCGTGCAGCAGCGTGATCTGCTTCATCACGATGCCCATTTCGCCGGCACGCTGCCAGTCGAGTTGCGGTACGGCTGAAGTTTCGCCGCGGTTGGCCGCCTGCAGGGCCTGCCAGGCTTGCTGGGCCGACGCGTAATCGGCAGCCATGGCAAGTTGCTGAGCGGCGTGGAACATCACGCCCGCATGATGCTTTAGCCGATGATCCTGATCGTGCAGGTGCAATGCCAGCAGAGCGGCCGAGAGTGAATCGGCATCCTTCTCAAGCCGAGCCTTGCCGCGATCGTAGGCTTCGGCGCTGGCCAGCACGGGAGTAAACGCCGTGACGCATTCGTCCACGTACGCCAGCAGGTCGCCGACGGGTGCAAAGCTCGACACCGGCGGCGCCGGCGGCGGGCCATCGGCGGCAGCAGCAACGGCGAACGTCGCGAACACGACAACACACCCCAGCACCAAGGGTGCTTGTCGCGCGATGAGTTGCTCGCGTTTGGTAGTCGATCGCATACTGGCTTCTACCTTGTCCGACGGTCCGCGGTGGCCGTGTCGCTGGCGGCGGTCATCTTAGCTCAATTGGCGGGCCGGCTAAATGCCCGCAGCGGTCTCAAAAAAACCAACTCGCCGCTGACACCTTCGCAAATCGCCGACAGGCTTGCCGTTTTAGGCGACGAGCGGGTGGTCCGGTGGCTTAACCGGTCGGACAAATCGCCAGCTCTGAGCAGTCGCGAACCGTCGCCTGGATCAGCGACAGAGGAAGCTTGACTTTCGCCCCCGGTCGGTCAAGCTAGCCCGCAGTAGATGATCGACGGCTGCGACGTGGGGTCGCCACCGATTCGTCTCTGCGTGCTTTTTTCAGGAGTCCAGCCCATGCGGTTGTGTCGTTATCGCCGCGACGGCCAGGTCGAGCTCGGGCTGTACGACGAACAGCGCATTGTGCCGCTCGTGGCCGGCGCTAAGAAGTACGAAGAGACGATGCACGAAGGGCTCAAGCTGCCCGCGAGCGATAGTTTGCTCGACTATTTGCCACCCGACGGTCCAGGCTTTCGCGCAGCCACGCGATTGGCCGAATGGGTCGCCAAGAGCGGCGACCAATTGCCGCCGGGGACCAGCGTGGCGACCGACTCGGTCGAACTGCTGGTACCAAATCCCAGGCCGAACAAACTGTTCTTGCTGGCCGGCAACTACGCCGAACACATCCGCGAAGGGGGTGGCGCGGCAGCCGAGCGAGCCGAAACGTTTCCGTACGTTTTCATGAAGCCCCCCACGACTACGCTGACCGATCCGGGCAAGAACGTAGCGCTCCCCTCCGTATCGCCCGAGCACATCGACTGGGAGGTCGAGCTAACCGTGGTGATCGGCCGCCGCGCGAAGCACGTTGCCGAATCACAAGCGCTCGACATCGTGGCCGGCTACACCGTGGTGAACGACATCTCTGACCGAAGTTTTCGACCGAACCCTGGGCGCAAGAAGCGCGAGAAGGACACCTTCTTCGATTGGATGCACGGCAAATGGGCCGACAGCTTTTGCCCTTGCGGCCCGTGCATCACCAGCGCCGACGCCGTGCCCGATCCGCAGAAGTTGCCGCTGACGCTCACGGTGAACGGCAAAGTACACCAGAACTCGTCGACTTCGCAGCAGATCTTTCCGGTAGCCGCCGTGATCGAGTTCATCTCCAGCTTTGTGACGCTGGAACCAGGCGACATGATCGCGACGGGCACACCGGCCGGCGTCGGCAAAGCTACGAACACCTTTCTCCGCGCTGGCGACAAAGTCGAAGCCGCGATCGCCGGCATCGGCACGCTGAAGTCGACCATCGTCGCCGAGAAGTGAGCGCGAAATAAGCTCGAAGTAATCGGCCAGTCGACGCGATGTCGATGCGCCGCGCCCATCCACATCTGGACGACGACTAGTAGCGGCTTGGGGCCCGATACTCGACAGGTCGGCGCGCGGTTTCCGACGGCAGCGGAGCGTCGGTCGCTTCAGCCGTCTCGTCGAGTGGCTCGATGAGATCTTCTTGTGCCGCGGGATTCTGGATGCGGGCCGCTGGCTGAGCGCGTGCCGCGACTTGCGCGGCGCCGCGCGGCTCGATCGCCGGCGGGCGATGTCCGGCTGTCGATACCACCCCCGCGGGACCGGATGCGGGCACTTGCACAAAGCCGTGCGGGGTTTGCGACCATTGCGGGCGACTGCCCGGCGCCGCGGGCGTCGCGGCATCCGTATGCGGTACCGCCACGGGGCTGGCTTCGACAATGTGCGGCAGCATCTGCGATCCGCTGGCGGTGGTGGTCGGCATTGCGGGGACAACTCCTGCCGGAGCGGGGTGCGGGTCGCGGAGCTCCGGACTCGTTGACGACGGTTCCAACGCAGCGCGCGGAATCGACATCTCGGGGGGCGCCATCCGCGGTGTCGCATGAACCGGCTGACGCCCGGCCGGCGGGGCAGCTTGCGCACTGGGCAAGCTCGGCTGCGGTGACCGGCTAGCGACGCGCGCCACGGGCGGAGCAGCAGGGGGCGCAGCGATTTCAACTTGCTGAGCGGGTGCGGGTGCGGCGGCCATCTGCGGCGGCGGAGCCGGCTGGGCGATGACTGGTTGCGGACCCGCCGGTTGCGGCACCTGGGGAGAGAGCGTGGCCAGCCACTCCCTGGCCGGCGCGAAGTTGGGATCAAACTCCAGCGCCTTCTGGAAGTGGAACAGGGCGCTGCGCTGGTCGCCCACTTCGGTCAGCAGATAACCGATGTTGTAGTGCGCTGTCGGCGGTTTGTGTACGGTCAGCAACTGATCGAGTGCCTCGGGCGCACGGCCAGCCCGCACCAGCGACGTCGCCAGATTGTTGCGATACAGCTTGCGCCCCGGTTGCAGCGCCACGGCGCGCTGCTGGGCGGCGATGGCGTCGTCGAGTCTGCCGACCTGGCGATAGCACAGGCCCATGTCGTTCTGCAGCCCGGCGTCTTGTGGATGGCTTTTGGCCGCGAGCTCGTACATTGCAATGGCTTTGTTGGGATTGCGCTGCCGTTCGTAGATGTGAGCCAGCCCCATCATGGCCGGAAGATTTTTCTTGTCCTCTTTCAGGGCGTTCTGATACTGGTCGACCGCGGCATCGTAGGCGCCGGCTTGTTCCTGAAGCCGCGCCAACGAACAGTAGAACTCGGCGTCGATGTGCTTCGGCTTGTTGGCCAGGGCCAAGGGGTCGTGTTCGTCGAGCGGCGCCTTCTCCTTCTTTTCTTTTTTCGAGAAGGTCTTCTTGAAACCACTGGAAACTGAGCTGGTGAACTTCTTAAAGCCGCTGGGGGGCTTTTCCGTGGTCGGGCCGAATTGCGCCTGCGCGGAGGTTACGCAAAGCAGCAGCGCCAAGCAGATCGCCGGGCGCGACACGACGGAGCCGAAGCGTGTCGGCCATGGGGGGGCCGACGCCGGCGAATCAAAACAGCGGGTCGACGAGTTTGCCGTTTGCATGCGATCCAATTCCCGGCGAGGGTCCGGCCGGCGGTGGGCGAGAAACGATCGAGCAGCCCCGCTTCGCATATTCCCACCAATCGGTGCGACCGCCGCCGCTGCTTGACGCTCAATACGGCCGCGCGGGCCGGCGGGTAAAGTTTGACGGTGCGATTGGCCCCTGGATTGCCGATTGCGGTGCCAGATGCGGTCGTCCGGCCCCGTGAATCTGGGCAAACCGTGCCGATTTCGCCGATCCGGTCACCGTGCCATCGCCCGCGCCTCGCCCTCGAGGGGCGTCTCCCCAAGCCCCACTCGGGGCGGAGATATCGTGGGCCGCCGAGGTGCTTTCGCGGCCGACCCCGACTATTCTGGAATTCGTCTGCGCGGCCGGCCTACCGCCGGCGCCAACTGGCACGCGAATCGCGCGACACCCTGGCTCGCCAGTGACCTGGTCCTGGCTTTACCTGTTTGGGAGACCGTCGGTCGATGAATCGATCGTTTATCAATCGTACCTGTGCGAAAGCCATCGTGGTGGCCTTGATTCTGCTCGCGACCACTTCGGCGAGTGCTCAAGTGGTTCGCAGCACCGTGATGCCTGAAACCACCGCGGTGCGGCATGGCCTGCATCGCGCCTGGGCGGGGCACGTGCATATCGACCGGGTCCGCGACGAGATCGTCGGGGCCACGGTGTGCGAAGGGGGGCTGTTCGTGCTCTCCAACCGCGGCACGCTCGATGCGCTCGACGCCGAGAGCGGCCTGGGACTATGGTCGACGCGTTGCGGCAACGTTCGTTACCCGAGCGTGGGACCCGCTGCCAATCACAAGTATGTCGCGTTCGTCAACGGCTCGACGCTTTACGTCGTGCGCCGCACCGATGGTGAGCTCGTCTGCGAAAAGAGACTGCAACACGTGGCGACTACGTCACCGGCGCTGCGTGGTGAGCGCGTGTTCGCGGCGCTGTTCAACGGCACACTCGTCTCGTATGAAGTGAAAGAAGGGCGCCGCGCGCCCTGGATCTATAAGTCGCCCGGCATGTTCGAGGCGCCCCCCGTGGTCACGGCTTCGAGCGTCGCCTGGGCCACCGATCGCGGCATGCTGTTCAGTGGCACGCCCGATGGCCTGGGAGTGCGATTTCAGTTCCGCACGGGCGGTTCGATCGAAAGCCCGATTGCGTCAGCGAACAACCGGCTGTATGTCGCGTCGGCAACGGGCTACGTTTATGCCGTGGAAGAGTTGACCGGCCGCATGGCCTGGCGTTTCTCGGCGGGGAGCCCCGTGACGCATCAGCCCGTGGCGATGGGCTCGAGCGTGTTCGTTTTTCCCGATGAAGGTGGGGTGTTCTGCCTTTCGGAGTCGACGGGTCGCGAGCGCTGGTACTCACCACGGGCGTCGAAGTTTTTGGCCGCCAGCCCCGTGCGCGGCGAGCGTGCGAACCCCCGGGGCAAACCCAAGAAAGAGACGCGCAGCGAAGAGATCGCCCGCATTTATGTGTCGGACAAGATGGGGCAAACTCACGTACTCGACGCGGCAACCGGCGCCACGCTCGACCGCATTGATACCACGGCCTGGTCCTGGAAGTTTACGAACCTGGCCACCGATCGAATCTACATAGGTACCACCAGCGGCATGATCCAGTGCTTGCACGAACTGGACCTCGAAAAACCGGTGATCTACCAAAAACCGTTGCGGCCGGCCGCGAGCCCGGAAGCAAAGCCCGTGCGCGGCGCCGCTCCCGCGGACGAAGCCGCGGCCGAAGAGGAAGATGCCGACGCCATGGAGGAAGAAGGCGAAATGCCGGCCGAGGGGGACGAACCAGCCGGTGAAGAAGCCGATCCGTTCGACGACGACGCGGAAACAAGCATGGAGGGGACCGGCACGCCCGACGAATCGACGGCCGACGACGCCGACCCGAGCGCTGACGAGCGGGGAGCTGAAGATCGCGCCGAGGAAGAAGCCGCCGCAACCGGCGATGATGCTGACGCCAAGGCCGAGGCGGAAGGGCCACAGTTCTAGCCCGCATTTCTCACCAGCCATCTGCTACGCGGAGCCCAAGTCCTTGGCTGGCGTCGTCGCAGGATGCGTCTCGATCCTCAGGGTATAAGCAATACGCTTCCGGTCGATCCGCACCCTGCTTCCTGCCAGCCAAGCACTTAACTCCGGTCGCCACGAAGTTGGTGAGAAATGCAGGCTAGTCAGCACGAAGCGCTCGACAGGTTTTCCGCTGCATCGGCAGGATGCCAGCAGGTGTGCGGGCTCGATCGTCGTCATTCTTTTCCGCCGGCGCGTCTACGCAACTCGCGGCCCATGCTGCGCTTCGTCACGCTAGCACGGCATTCGGCAGATGTCACTTAATCGCGCCAGCGTGGAAAACCGATAACCCACTGCAGGCGGACGATTCGCCGCAGGTGTCTCCCGCGATGCCTGGAAGTCGTTCGCCCCACTCGCCGCCGCGAGCTTGTCGGTGGCACCCGCCCAGACATCGACCCACCCGCCACGAGGTTCTCTCCCGTGCAGATTCATCCGTCGGCCGTTGTCAGTCCGCAGGCGCGCCTCGGACGCAACGTGGTGATTGGTCCGTTTTGTGTCGTGGAAGAAGAAACTGAAATTGGCGAGAACTGCCGGCTGGAAAGCCGGGTGGTCGTCAAACGCGGCACCACGCTCGGCCCGGACAATCATGTCTTCGACGGCGCCACACTTGGCGGTTTGCCGCAGCATGCCCACATGCCTGAGCGCTGCGGCCGGCTGGTGATCGGCGCGGGGAATTGCCTGCGTGAGTACGTGACGATCCACCGCGCGCTGAAGCCCGAGGCGGTCACCCGGATCGGCGATCGCAACTTGCTGATGGTCAACGTACACATCGCGCACGACTGCCTGATCGGCAATCAGACGATCATGACCAACAACGCGCTGATCGGTGGTCACGTGACGGTACACGACCGCGCCTACATCTCGGCGGCAGTGGCGATTCACCAGTTCTGCCGCATCGGGTCGCTGGCGATGGTCGGCGGCCAGGCGCACGTCACGCAGGACGTGCCCCCTTATGTAACCGTGGACGGCAATACCACGCAGGTCGTGGGGTTGAATCTGGTGGGGCTGCGCCGCGGCGGCTTCACCGACACCGAGATCATCGCGCTCAAGGGCGCGTACCGCTTGATCTACCGCAGTGGGCTCAAGTGGGTCGACATGCTCCAGCGGCTGTCGAAGGAATATGTCAGCGGGCCGGCCGCGCACTACGCGCCGTTTTTCCATGCCGGCAAGCGTGGCTTTGTGCAGGAGCGCCGCGGCCCGATGCCAGCCACGATACGCATCAGCGACGCGGCCACGAGCGACGAACAGGCGAATCCCACACAGCTCAAACGCGCCGGCTGATAATTTAGCCGAAGTAGCGTGCAGCGTTATTTCTTCTGCTTCTTCTCGGCGACCGTCGCCTGAGCCGCGGCCAACCGGGCAATCGGCACGCGGAACGGTGAGCAGCTCACGTAGTCGAGCCCCAGCCCGTTGCAGAAGATCACGCTGGCAGGGTCTCCGCCGTGCTCGCCGCAGATGCCGACCTTGAGCTTTGGCCGGGTCTTGCGACCGCGCTCGGTTCCCATCCGCATCAACTCGCCGACGCCCGGTTGATCGATCGTCTGGAACGGATCGTTGGGGACGATGTCGTGCTCGCGATAGTGGGTGATGAAGCCGCCGTAGTCGTCGCGGCTGATCCCCAGCGCCGTTTGCGTCAGGTCGTTGGTGCCGAAGCTGAAGAACTCGGCCCCCTTGGCAATTTCGTCGGCACAGACTGCCGCCCGCGGCAATTCGATCATGGTGCCGACCAGGTAGTCGACCTTGACCTTCTTCTCGGCAAAGACTTCTTCGGCCACGCGGCGGACGATCGCCTCCTGGTCTTTGAACTCGGCGGCGAAGCCCACCAGCGGGATCATCACCTCGGGGTGTGGTTCGAGCCCCGCTTTCTTGACATCGCAAGCGGCCTCGAAGATCGCGCGGGCCTGCATCTCGGTGATTTCGGGATAAACGATCCCCAGCCGGCAACCGCGATGGCCGAGCATTGGATTGAACTCGTGCAACTCCTGCACGCGGCGGGCGATGATGTCGGCCGTGCTGCCGATCTTCTTGGCCAGCTCGGCCTGGGCCGGTGCGTCGTGCGGCAAAAACTCGTGCAGCGGGGGATCCAACAGGCGAATCGTCACCGGCTTACCGGTCATCGCGCGGAACAAGCCGTCGAAATCCTTACGCTGATGGGGCAGCAGCTTGGTGAGCGCCTTCTTGCGCGCCTCAACCGTCTCGCCGAGGATCATCTCGCGGAAGTCGTCGATGTGATCGAAGAACATGTGCTCGGTCCGGCACAGGCCGATCCCCTCGGCGCCGAACGCGATCGCTTCGAGCGCTTGCTTCGGCTCGTCGGCATTCGTGCGCACCCGCAGCCGGCGGGCTTCATCGACCCAGGTCATCAATTGCGCGTACTGGCCATAGACAGGCGAGTCCTTGGCGGCCAGCGTCTTGTTGATGAGCACCTGCACGATTTCACTCGGGCGTTCTTCGACGCGACCCTCGAACACTTCGCCCGTGAAACCGTCGATCGAGAGCCAGTCCCCCTCTTTGAGCACGCGATCGCCGACGGTGATCGTGCCCGCCTTGTAGTCGATGTTCAGATCGCCGCAGCCGACAATGCAGGCTTTGCCCATCTGCCGGCTGACGAGCGCGGCATGCGAACTGGCGCCGCCGAAGGCCGTGAGAATGCCCTTGGCGATCTTCATGCCGCGCAAGTCTTCGGGACTGGTCTCGCGGCGCACCAGGATCAACTCGACTTTGCTGTTCTTGAGCCAGAGCGCTTCGGCGTCCGAAGCATGAAAGCAAATCTGACCGGCGGCAGCGCCGGGGCCGGCATTGATCCCCTTGGCCAGCAGCTTGCCGGCGGCTTGGGCTTTCTTCTTTGAGGCCGGATCGTAAATCGGCTGCAAGAGCTGATTGAGATCGTCTGCCGGAATCCGCTTGGCCAACAGTGCGTCTTCCTTGGTGATCAGTTTCTCGTTCACCAGGTCGACGGCAATTCGCACGGCAGCAAAACCGGTGCGCTTGGCGTTACGCGTTTGCAGCATCCAGACCTTGCCACGCTGGATGGTGAACTCAACGTCTTGCACGTCTTTGTAGTGCTGCTCGAGCTTCTTGCCGATGGCGACCAGTTCCTTGAAGGAAACCGGCATGTCGCGTTCGAGTGTTTCTTCGATCTTGAGCGGCGTGCGGATGCCGGCCACGACGTCCTCACCCTGGGCGTTGATCAAATAGTCGCCATTGAGGCCCGGCGTGCCGAGCGCCACGTCGCGCGTCATGGCCACGCCCGTCGCGCAGTCGTCACCCAGGTTACCGAAGACCATCGCTTGCACGTTGCAGGCGGTCCCCCATTCGTGCGGGATGCCGTACGTGCGGCGATAGACCACGGCCCGGTCGTTCATCCAACTGCCGAACACCGCGCCGATCGCGCCCCAGATTTGCTCAAGCGGATCGGTCGGGAAATCCTTACCCGTCCGCTGCTTGATCATCTGCTTGTATTCGGTCACGAGCTCCTTGAGCTGTGGCACGGTCAGCTCGCTGTCGAGCTTGACACCGGCCTTGTGCCGCTTGGATTCGAGCAACACCTCGAACGGATCGTGCTCCGTCTTGTCGTGCGGCTTGAGATCGAGCACGACGTCGCCGTACATCTGCACGAACCGGCGGTAGCTGTCCCAGGCGAAACGCTCATTGTTCGACTGCTTGGCCAACGCCTGCACGGTGCTATCGTTCAGGCCGATGTTGAGCACCGTGTCCATCATGCCGGGCATGCTCTCGCGGGCGCCCGACCGGCAGGAAAGCAGCAGCGGATTGTCGGTCGAGCCGAACTTCGCCCCCATCGACTTCTCGATCTTGGCGATCGCGGCGGCCACGGTTTCACGCAGCTCGGGCGGGTACTTGTTGTCGTGCGCGTAGTAGTAAGTGCAGACGTTCGTGCCCAGGGTGAAGCCGGCCGGCACGGGGAGGCCGATCTTGGTCATCTCGGCGAGGTTGGCCCCCTTGCCGCCGAGCAGATCGCGCATGCTGGCATCGCCATCGGTGCCGTCGGGGCCGAATGAATAAACGTACTTGGTGTTGGCCGAGGCCATGTGTACCGATCCCTTGCTGAAACCTGAGGACAAAAAGAGCGCCCGGGCCACGCACATGGGGGGGCCCGCCGAGCAAAAAAGACGCACCACCGTGTGCGCGGAGAAGCTGGCAGCGCTGCGGGTTAAATCGCAAAACAGCGCAAAATCCTAGCAGTGGCGCCGGGGAGCGTCAAGGAAGGGAAATGGGCGACGTTTGTTAGCCGCGGAGCTTGCTCTGCGCGCTACCGCGAGCGAGATTGGGTCAAATTCGAGTTTCCGGGAACGCTGCGTCGCACGAGCTAGCGCGCGGGACAAGTCCCGCGGCTAACAAGTCATTTAGCTCTACAATTCGCGACGACGCGCCAAAGCACCAACCCCGCGAACAGCATGACAGCAAATGCCGTTTCAAGAATGACGTTGCCGCATTTGCCGCCGGTTCTCAGCGCATATTGCCATTCATGGAAAAGGAAGAATGCAATGCCGGCTCCCAGCGCGACCAGCAAGACCAGGCTCACCACGGTACTACATCCGCGCACGCTGTCGCGATTGCGTGGGGAGCCAACATTAGATGGCGCTGTGTAAGGATTCTCGACCATATCGAACCCCCTAGGAATTCGCGATCGCTTGCGCGACAGCCTCCACGTCCAGCGGTTCTTTCATTTCCACCCATCGGCATTCGCACAGGCTGCGGAACCAGGTGAGCTGGCGCTTGGCGAAGTTGCGCGTGCGGCGCGCGACGAGCTCAATGGTCGCCGGTAAGTCGCGCTGGCCTTCCAAGTGTTCCAGAACTTCGCGATAGCCAAGCGCCTGCCGGGCAGTACGACCCAGTACTCGTCCGTCGGCCGTCAAGGCGCGCACTTCATCGATCAGGCCCGCGTCGAACATCGCCTGGACGCGCGCGTTGATCCGGGCGTAAAGCACTTCGCGCGGCCAATCGAGCACAAAGACGCGCGAGGAATTTGCGGAACCGGTGACTGCATTCTGCGGTGGATCGTGCCACTGCGTTTGCCATTCGACGATCGAGCGGCCCGTGAGTTGCATCACTTCCAGGGCCCGCACGACGCGACGCGTGTCATTTTCATGCAAGCGCGCGGCGACTCGTGGATCGACGGCGGCCAATCGCCCGTGCAAGGCGCGCGAACCGTGCTCGGCGGCTTCAGCCAATAGCTGGTTTCGCAGTTCCCAATCTGCCGGCGGACCGTCGAATAGTCCGCGCAAGAGCGCCTTGAGATACATCGGCGTGCCACCGACAAACAGCACTTGCCGGCCACGACCGCGAATCTCTGCGACGGCGCGGCGCGCCGTCTCGACATACTGGGCCACGCTGAACTCTTCGGCCGGCTCGCAGACATCGATCAAATGATGGGGCACGCGAGCCCGCTCGGCGACGCTCGGCTTGGCTGTGCCGATATCGAGCCCACGGTAGACGGCCATCGAATCGAGCGAGACGATCTCAGCCTCCAACCGGCGTGCCAGCGCGAGCCCCACGGCGGTCTTACCGCTGGCCGTGGGACCGGCGAGATACCAGCAATCGGCCAGCGGCGAGGGGCGATCGGCGATCGAATCATCGGCAGCCAAGCGTTGTGGAACCTCGAAAAGTGACGTAAAATTGCGGACCCTCACGCCGGGCGAAAGTAACGACGGCTCGCCGGCGCCGCACTCCGATTTTCCCCCACCGCCCCCGCACTGAAAAGCCTGGAAACGTGCCCGATCCCGACCGCACCTTTGCCGACTTGATGGCCGTGCTGGCCGAGCGCAAGCGGCAGCCAGGCGCCCGCTCGTATACGAATAGTTTGTTGGCCGGGGGACTCGAGAAGATCGCCGGCAAATTGCGCGAAGAAACGGGCGAAGTGATCGAAGCGGCCGGCGAACCTGTAGTCACGCAATACGGTCACGTGGTGCATGAAGCGGCCGACGTCCTCTATCACCTGTTCGTGCTCTTGACCTTTTGCGACGTCGAGTTGGCGGACGTGGCGGCCGAGTTGGCTCGCCGCTCGGGCGTTTCGGGGCTCGACGAAAAGGCCAGCCGCAAAACCGGCGGTCAGCACACGGAGCCATCATGACCAGTTTGCGGATCGGGGTACCGAGTAAAGGGCGCCTGGCCGAGATTGCCAGCGGGCTGTTGCACGAAGCCGGGCTGAGCTTCCGCCGGCAGGAGCGCAGCTTGTTCGCGCGCTGCCGCGAGATGCCGATCGATATCACCTTCCTGCGGACCGATGACATCCCGGTGCTTTGTGCCGAAGGTGCGATCGACCTGGGCATCACCGGCAGCGATCTGGTGGCTGAAAGCGGAGTGGATCTTGCCACGCGGCTTAGGCTGGGCGTGGGGCGCTGCCGGCTGGCACTCTGTGTGCCTGAGGATCACCCGGCCACGAAGGTCGCGCAGCTCGACGGCGCGCGCGTGGCCACCAGCTTTCCGAATCTGACGCAGAAGTTCCTCGAGCGCGAAGGGGCCAAAGTTCATCTGGTCAACCTCACTGGCTCGGTCGAGATCATGATCGCGCTGGGCGTAGCCGATGTGATCGTCGACTTGATCGAAACCGGTAGTACCTTGGCGGCCAATCGACTGCGCGTGCTGGCCGACATCGACAAGTTCGAGACAGTGCTCGTGCAGAATCGCCAACCGCGGGACGCGGAGTTGGCCGATCGCGTGGTGCGCCGGCTCGAAGGAGTGGTGATCGCCCGCAGCTACTCGCTGTTGGAATACAACGTGCCGCGGGCCAAATTGCCCGAGGCCGAAAAGATCACACCGGGATTCAATAGCCCGACGGTCAGCGCGCTGGAAGATAGCGACTGGTGCGCGGTGCGGGTGATGGTGCGGCGCAGCGAAGTGATCTCGGTGATGGAGCGGCTCGAAGCGCTGGGGGCGTCGGCGATTCTGGAAACGTCGATCAGCAACTGCCGGCTCTAGTGCGGCGATTACTGTCGAACAATTGCCGACGCGGCAACCTGCCGACTTTGCTAGGATTAAGCTCCTCCGACGCGGGGCGCGGGGGCGCGCGTTTCGCATAAGTGCGCCTAGCTTCCCTTCTCGTCCTTCTCGCAAGGTGTGGTATGTCTCGCATCGAATGGAGCGGGTCGTTCGTCTCAGCGCGCCGCCGCTGGTTTCCCTGGATCGTGTTGGCCATCACGGCCGTGGCGTCAACGATTCTGCTGCTGATCCCCACCGAGAACTTCGATCGCGGTATCCGCAATTCGATTTTGTTCGTGGTCGTGGGGGCCGGCGGGTTGGCGCTGGTGCTCTGGCTGCTGCTGGCTTCGGCGCTCAAGGGCAATCTGCGCTTTTTGATTGGCATTTCGCTGGCCACGGTGGGCCTGGTGCTCGTGCTTTCGATTGAAACCATCGAATTCTCCGGAGACATGCATCCGACGATCGTCTGGCGACTGGGAAATTCTCGCGACAAACGGCTCGAAGAACATCGCCAACGACTGGCCGATGATGCCAAGACGTTCAACCAGGCAGAACTGATCCCCAGCCCTGCCGATTGCCCTGACTATCGCGGCCTGCATCGTGACGGCGTTGTGCCCGCTGCACCGAAACTGGCCGGCGAGTGGGGTACCACACCGCCAAAATTGCTGTGGAAACAACCGGTGGGCGGGGGCTACGCGGGCTTTGTGGTGGTCGGCCCGCTGTTGGCCACGATCGAACAGCGCCGCGACAAGGAAGCGGTCGTCGCCTACGACGCGCAAACAGGGCGAGAGCGCTGGACGTTCGAGTATCCGGCGCACTTCACAGAATCGCTCGGCGGCGATGGCCCCCGCGCGACACCATCGTTTTTTGATGGTCGACTCTACGCGCTTGGTGCAACCGGTGTGCTGTTGTGCCTGAACCCCGAGAACGGCGCCGAGATCTGGCGACGCGATATTCTCGAACAGAATCACGCGACCAATTTGCAGTGGGGCATGTGCGGTTCGCCGCTGCCGTACGACAACTGGGTGGTCGTTAATCCCGGCGATCAGCAACCTGCCGGCGCAACCCCACCGGCGAACAGCCATGCGCTCTTGGCCTATGATCGCGCCTCGGGCAAGCTCGCCTGGGCCGGTGGGCACGGCCGAGCGAGCTACTCCTCTCCCATGCTGCTCGAAGTGGCCGGTAAGCGGCAACTCATCGTGTTCGATGCAACGGGCCTGGCAGGGCACGACCCGACCGATGGTCGCGACCTATGGCGCGTCGAATGGAAAACCAATTTCGAGAACAACGCCGCACAGCCGCTCTTGGTGGCCGACAATCGACTCTTGATTTCGTCCGATAGCGGAGCCGCGCTCGTTGAAGTTGCCGAGGCCGATGGCAATTGGTCGGCCAAGGAAATTTGGCGCAACAATCTGCTGAAGTGCTCGTACGCCTGCCCACTGCTCTATGGCGAACAGATCTACGGTTTGAACAAGGGAATCCTCACTTGCCTGGACGTGGCGACTGGCAAGCGCCGCTGGCAAGGGGGTCGCTACGGTCACGGACAGATGCTGGTGTGCGGCGACAAGCTGGTGATTTTGGCCGAGAGCGGCGAGCTGGTTCTCGTGCAGGCGACTCCCGACGCGCATCGCGAACTAGGTCGCATCCAGGCCATCGAAGGCAAAACGTGGAACAATCCGGCGATGGTCGGCAGCCGGGTTTACGTGCGCAATCACATCGAGATGGCGGCCTACGAATTGCCGGTTGTGGCGGCACCCGTGAGTGCGCCGGGGCCGTGAGCTTCGCGCATTACCACAAGAGCCGGCCGCCATCGATCACCAGCACGCTACCGGTCATATAGCTCGAGGCGTCACTGGCCAGGTAGAGGGCCAGTCCGGCGATCTCGCGAGGATCGCCCAGGCGGCCCATCGGCACCGTCGCTTCGATCTCGGTCTTCAGTTCCGGCCGATCGGCGAACCAGCGGCGATTGGCGTCGGTCAGAAAGGTGCCCGGCGCAATAGCGTTGACGGTGACATTGTGCGGAGCCCAGTCGGCGGCAACCGCCTTGGTGAACATGGCCAGCGCTGCTTTCGAAGTCTCATACGAGCGGCCGCGCATCTGCTTGCCGGCCACGAGGCCCGAAATCGAAGTGACGTTGATCACGCGGCCGTGGCGGCGCGGGAGCATCGCGCCACCGATCAGCTTGGTGCAGACGAACGCTTGCGTCAGGTTCAGATCGAGGATGCGTAACCACTCGTCAGTCGGCATTTCCTCGGTAGGAAAGTTGATCCGCCGACCGCCGACGTTGTTAATCAAAATATCGATCGGCGAAAACCGCCGGAGCACGTCTTCGCAGAAGGCGGTCGTGCCGGCGGGGGTCATCAGGTCGGCTTCAAGTGCTTCGACGCGCGGCGCGCCGGCAGCCAGCAGTTCGTCGCGCGCGGCCGTTAGGTGCTCGCCGCTGCGACTGGCGACGACAAGCTCCGCGCCCGCTTCGGCCAGGCCGCGGGCCATTTCGAGCCCCAGCCCGCGCGTGCCGCCGGTGACTACCGCGCGGCGTCCAGTGAGTTTGAAGGAGTCGAGGAGAGTCATCGGTTCATGGTCCTTTTGAATTCGCTGCCCGCGGAACGTCGGCGTTCGGGCTGCTCGAGCATTGATTCCGCTCATCGCCCGTGATCAGCCGTGCGGCGCGGTTGCGCGTGATGTAGTTCCAGGCCCACTGCGCGAGCACCAGAAAGCGGCTCTCGTGGTCGACGATATTCAACAAATGAATCAGCAGCCAGGCCAACCAGGCCGGATAGCCTGAGAACCGCACGAAGCGCAAATCGGCAACCGCCGAGCCGCGACCGATGGTGGCCATGTCGCCGCGATCTTTGTAGGCGAACGCAGGCGTCGACTTGCCGCGCAGCCGGCGATCGATCACCCGCGCCACGTACTTGCCGGCCTGAATGGCGACGGGCGCCACGCCGGGGAGTGGCTTGCCTCCGTCGCGCGGATAATTTGCCATGTCGCCGATCACGAAGATCTCTGGGTGGCCGGCCAAGGTGAAATCGGGCTCGACAATCAGCCGGCCCGCGCGATCGGTTTGGCAACAGGTGGCCGTGGCCAGCCGGCCGGCGAGCGACTCGGCCTGCACGCCGGCGGTCCAAATGACGGTGCGCGTGGGGATCGTCTCATCGCGGTCGTTCGAGCGAATCACGACGCGATCGGCCTGGATGTCCATCACGCGGGCGCTCGTCCAAACGGTGGCTCCCAGGCGAGCCAGCGATTGCTGCGCCTTGGCCGACAGGTCGGGCGGGTACATCGGCAGCACACGGTTTTCACCCTCGATCAACAGCACGCGTGCGGTAGCCGGATCGATCGTGCGAAAGTTGTCGCGCAAGGTGTGGTGCGCCAATTCGCCGATCGCGCCGGCCAGTTCGACACCGGTTGGCCCGGCTCCCACGAGCACGAAGGTGAGCCAGCTCTGCCGGGCGGCCTCGTCCGCGCTGCGCTCGGCCGCCTCGAAAGCGCTCAGAATGCGGCGGCGAATATCGGTGGCGTCCTCGACGGTCTTTAGAGAAGGCGCCACGCTGGGCCAATCGTTGTGGCCGAAATAGAACGGACGCATGCCGGCGGCCACGACGAGCGTGTCGTACGAGAGCGACCCTTCGGCCAGCACGACGCGACGCGCGGCCACGTCGATCTCGATCACTTCGTCCATCACGATTTCGAGATTTCGCTGATGACGGAAGATCGCCCGCAGCGGTGCCGCGATGTTGGCCGGCGACAGCCCGCCCGTGGCCACCTGATACAACAGCGGCTGAAAGAGGTGAAAGTTGCGGCGATCGACCAGCGTCACCTGGCAGGGCGCACGGCGCAAGCCTCGGGCTGCGTTCAGGCCGCCGAACCCTCCACCGATGATGACGACGCGCTGCATATTGCACACTTAGGAACGGGCGAAAAAAAACTTCCAGTTCTCTTGGCCCCCTCACCCTACCCTCTCCCGCGAGGGGAGAGGGAATAGAGAGAAGTTATTTCTCGGCCGTTCCTTACCAGGTACGGTCGCTGCCGGGCGAAAACTCGTCTGCCAGCCCGCGCGGCTCTGCATTTTGTCCTGTTCGCCGCGATTCGTGAACCCACATCCCGCGGCTGCTCTTGGAGAAAACCAGCCGCTGGGGCTATACCTTCAGTTGGCTGTCCTCCCCGGGCCCTTTGTATATCGCTTGGAATGAGAATCGCGCTAGTTCGCAAGGAATGCTCGCTGCGCCGCGGTGGCGCCGAGCGCTACTGCGCGCAACTGGCCCGCCAGTTGATCGCCCTGGGGCACTCAGTCACGGTGATCGGCGAGTCGATCGATGCCGATCTGCAGGACGAAATCCACTTCTTGCCTGTCGAAGTGAATAACGCCACGAGTTGGACCAAAAACCGCTCGTTTGCCGAGAACGCCGGGCAAGCGGTGCGGGCGGGTCGGTTCGACGTCGACCTGGGGCTGTCCCGGGCCGAGGGGCTCGACGTCTTTCGCGTCACCGACCGCTTGCAGGCCCACTGGTTGCACGTGCGCTATCCCGGCCGATTGCGGCGATTCTGGGAGGGACGCGTCAACCCAAGGCATCGCGCGATCCTTGGGCTTGAACGCGAGTTGTTCGCCCCCGACGGCGCGCGGCGCATCATCACCGAGTCGCAGCTCGACGCCCGCCTGGTGACCCAATACTACGGAGTAGCACCCGAGCGCATCCGCACGATCTACAACGGGGTCGATCACGAAATCTTTCAGCCCGCGGTGCGCAGCGAGCGCAACGTCGTACGGGGCAGTCTGGGCCTTTCGCGAGATTGCCCGCTGGTTGTCTATGCCTCGATGGACTTTGGCGGCAAGCCGCTGGCCACGGTGCTGATGGCGATGAACCAGGCCAACAACGCCAAGCTGCGACTCTTGGTGCTGGGGGCGGGACCCGTGCAGCACTACGTGCGCGTGGCGGCGAGCTTGGGAATTGCGGATCGCGTGACGTTCGCCGGACGCCGCGACGATATCGAGCGTTTTTACGGCGCTGGCGATCTCTTCGTGATGCCCACCGCTTACGAGCCGTTCGGGCTCGTCCACCTCGAAGCGCTCGCTTGTGGGCTGCCGGTCGTCACCACCGCCACGGCGGGGGGCTCCGAGGTGATCGACCAGGGGCAAAATGGCTACGTGATTCCCAATGCCTGGGCGGTCAAAGAGCTGGCCGCCTGCCTGGACGAGTACTTCGGGCTCTCGGCCGACGAGCGCGCGGCGATGTCCGAGGCCGCGGTCGAGCGCGCGCGACCGTTCACGCCTGAGCGCAATGCTCGCGAGACCGCCCAACTGCTCTACGAAGTCTGCCGTGAGAAAGGGCGCGCGTGACACAGTTCGCCTTCGAAACTTGGGACGACGGGCGGCTGCTGGTCAATCGGCAGTTCGCGCCGCTGTTGGCGCGGCATGGCTGGAACACGTTCGAGCGGATGATGTCACTCGAAGGGCAGGTCGCCCGGCGGGTTGGTGCGCGCGAGACGGTGCGGCTGGAACTCGATTCGGCATCAACAGGCAATGCTGGGCCGCCGATGGCCTTCTACATCAAGCGCTATGGCCCACCGCCGTGGCGCGAGTATTGGAAGCCGCTGTTGAAATTGACGCGGCCGATCGTCGGCGCCCGTGTCGAGTGGGACGCGATGCTGGCCTTTCATCGGCTCGGTTTGCCGACGATGACTCCGGTGATGTTCGGCCAATCGGGGCGGCGATCATTCGTGATCACCGAAGCGCTCGAGGGCTACGTGAAGCTGACGGAATGGATCGACACCCATTGCTCGTCACCTGCGGCGGCCGGCGACGCCTATCGCACGGCGATCGAGAAGCTGGCCCCGCTCACGCGCACCATGCATAATGCCGGCGTGCATCATCAGGATTATTACCTGTGTCATGTGTTGGTGCCCGAGAAAGTCGGCCCGCCCGGCATGCACATCATCGACTTGGGGCGAGCGCGCGTGCGGCGGCGGCTGGGCGCGCGGTGGCGCGTGAAGGATCTCGCACAGTTGGATTACTCAGCCGACCCGGTGAGTGTGCTAGGGCGATTGCGATTTCTGCGACGCTATCTCGGTCGGCCCTTTCGGCGGCTCGATCGCGCGCTCGTATGGCGCATCGCACTCAAGCGGCGGCTGATCGCGCGACATTCGACCAAGAATCGGCTGTGAGTGGCGCGAACTTGATCACGCGCGTCATCAGAGAATTGGCTACTTCCGCCTAAGCGCCTCGATCGGCGACAGGCTCGCCCCCCACCAGGCCGGATAGATCGAACCCAACACGCCGACCAGCAGCGCGATAATAAAGCCCTGCACGAACACCTCGGGAGAAATCTCGCCGCCGATGAAATTTGACGTCATCGGCAAGCTGCTCATCATCTTGGTGATCGCGATCGCGGCGATACCCCCCGCCACGGCGCCGCTGACGCTCAGGAAAAGCGCTTCAAGCAGAATCAACTTCATCACGCGGCTCTTACGCCAACCGATCGCCCGCAGCGTGCCGATTTCGCGGGTGCGTTCAAAAACCGACATGACCATCGTGTTAAGCATGCCGATCGCGCCGATCACCAGGGCAATGGCGGACGTGATCCAGGCCGTGGCCTTGGCCGCTTTGACTTCTTGTACTCCGGCCACGAGTGTGTCTGGGCGCATCGCTTCGAGGTTGGGATCGAGCGCGACAATTTCCTTAGCGATGCGTTCGATTTCGGCCTGATCGCCGGGGTTCTCGATCGACACGGCGAACCCGGTCACGCGCCCCGTCAAATCGGTGAGCCGCTGCAATTCGTCGAGCAACACCATGGCGCCACCGTTCTCGAAGACACTGGGGCTTTCGTAGATGCCGACTACTTTGTGCGGCTGCTCGTAAATGTTCACGTTGTCGCCGACTTTGGCGCCAAGGTTGAGCGCGAGCACCTTGCCGAGCATCAGCGCCTGCTTGTCGCCGGCTTGCAAACGGCGGCCGTCGACCAGGTTGGCACGGGCCAGCTCGGGGCTCTTGGCCGGCAAGCCGTTGAGGATCACGGCATACAAATCGAACTCGGGCATGGCGATCATGTCCATCAGGCCGCCGTCGACTTCGCGCACGCCAGGAATTGCCCGCAGCTTGGGATCGAGCGACTCGACGAGCGTTTTGTCCTTACGATTGCCGCCACCGGCCCGCTGCACCAAAAGATCGACGCCGCGGCGCTGATACATCTGAATGAACGAGCGCTCGAAGCCTTGCGAGATGCCAACCAGCGAGATCACCGCGGCCAGCGCGATCCCCAGGCCCAAGATTGTCAGTGCGCTGCGCGTGCGGCGGCGCAGCAGGCTCTTGAGTGGAATGCTGAAGAAGTTCATTTTCGGCTCGAGTGAGGCGCCGGGTGACCGGTGACGTCGGAAACGATTCGCCCGTCGCGAAGATGAACGGTTCGCTCCGCCCGATCGGCGACATCCTGGCTGTGCGTAATGACCACGAGCGTCATGTTCCGTTCGCGGTGCAACTGATCGAACAGTTTGAGCACTTCGGCTTCGTTATTTGAGTCGAGGTTGCCCGTCGGCTCATCGGCCAGCAACATGGCGGGCTCGTTCGCCAGCGCGCGGGCAATCGCCACGCGTTGGCGTTCGCCGACGGAGAGTTCCATCGGCAGGTGGTTCATGCGATGTTCGAGGTTCACGATTTTCAGCAGCTCGCGAGCACGATCGGCCCGCTGCGTCGGGTTCAGCGGCCCCTCGAACATTGGGATTTGCACGTTCTCGACGGCCGTCAGCGTCGGCAGCAAGTAAAACGACTGAAACACGAAGCCGATGCGCCGGGCGCGAAAGCTGTCGAGATTGCGCTGTTTGGAAAGCGGCTCTCCCTCGAAGTAGATCTCCCCCTGATCGGGCCGATCGAGCGCGCCCAACAGGTTGAGCAGCGTCGATTTGCCACTACCGCTGCGCCCCATGATGGCCACGTACTCGCCGGGGTGTACCTCGAGCGATACGTCATTGAGCGCCGTCACCTGGCCGTCGGCATACGTGCGTTTCAGGTTGACCGCTCGCAAAATTGCCGGCGCGGCTTTCGTCGTGCGCGGTTCGGCCGCGGTCACGGTTCCTGGGCTACTCATATCGCAAGGCCTCCGTCGGTGGCAGGCTCGCTCCCCGATACGCCGGGTACAAACCACCTGCCAGACCAACCACCAAAGACATCAAAAAACCTGCGGCCACCACGCCAGGCGTGATGCCGCGCTGAAGAACTCCCTGCACGACGGGCACCTGGCTCAACGCCAACGTCAATCCGAAGGCGGCCGCGGTGCCAACCGCACAGCCCAAAACGCTCAGCACGAACGCCTCCAGCAGGATCATCCGCGTGATGCGGCTTTTGCGCCAGCCGATCGCCCGCAACAAGCCGATCTCCTGGGTGCGTTCGAGCACCGACATGATCATGGTATTGAGCATGCCCACCGAGCCGATCATCAAGGCGATGCCAGAGATGACATAGGACATGGCTCGCGACATCCGCACTTCGGCGCGGCTGTTGACGAATTCTTCGGAGGCCTGGGCGACCAGCCCCAGCCGTTCGCCGTCGACTTCCAGCGATTCGATCTTTTTCCGTAGCTCGTCGATCGTCGCGCGGTCCTGGTCGGGCGAGTGCTTCACGATCTTGATTTGAAACTCGTTGACCTGCCCTTCACGTTGCATGATCGTCTGCAACGCCAGCAGCGGCAGCACGGCGGCGCCGTTTTCGATGATGTTCGCGCTCTGGAAGATGCCGACGATTTTGAAGGGGGTGCCCTCGATCTCGGTGGTGTCGCCGAGCTGCTTGTTGAGCTTGGCGGCCAAGGCACGCCCGAGTAGTACTCCGCCGGTACCGTCCATGGCGGCGTCGGCGTTATTGATGCCGCGCCCGTCGAGCAATTGCAGGGTCTGGAAGGCGTCGCTGCCGACGGGCCAGCCGTGGATGGGGATACTCAAAACGTCGTTGCCGAACGAGACATTGTCGCGGAGGCTATAGTTGACGCGATCGACAGTGGGCAGCTTCGCCAGCACGTCGGCGTAACTTTCATCCATCGCGCTGGCCAGGGCTACGCCGGCCCGCACGACGACCAGGTCGACTCCTCGATTGGAGTACAGTTCCTCCGTCGTTTGCTGGTAGCCGCGCGAAACACCCAACAGCGCCACGACCGATCCGATGGCAACTGCCACGCCGCTGGCGGTCAGCAGAGAACGGGTCTTTCGCCGTAACACGTTTTTGACAACGACGTTCCAGAGCCGCATCGATTTGCCGTATGGGGGAGGGGCCTGCCCGGGAGGGCTGGTTTCAGAAGGCGCAGGCAACAATAAAGTATTCCGATATACGGCGTTAACACAAGTACGCCGCCAGGGCGCGTCGTCCCCCGATCGGATCGTTCGGAATGCGGCAGCGGCAGCCGTGGGACGCATCGTTGTGGCCGTTTGGGGCTAAAGCGATATCAATCGCGAGCAATCAAGGCGGATACACACGCGGCACCGATGACCTGGTCGATCAAGCGACCCGCGAGTGCCTCGCTAGGTTGCTCCAGCGAGGCGATCCAGGCTTTGTTACGGCCTGCGAAGAGAAAATCGCGGGGGCGAGCGGAGCAATCTTCAACCGGGGCCGGTTGCGAGTGGAAGATTAGGAAATGTCACCGGCGATTCCCCTGCCTAGCTTGCCTACAGAGTCTATCCGGAAACCACTCGCGAGCGGCGTTTGGCCGGCAACGGGCCGGATGCAAGGAAGAACGACGAAGCGTATTGGAGAGAAATCCACTGAGGAGTGATGACGCCGCAGACGGCCCGTTGCATGGCCAAACCCTTCGGGACCGTGGGTCTTTCGGCCGCCGGCTGCCTCGTTCCGACTCCCTGGATCGGGGCACTGATACACGTCGTCGTCACTCCTTGCCGGACGGTCGAAATCCTCACGGTCGCCGCCGCGATGGGTTCCCGGATAGACTCTAAGAGTAAAATCTCGCCAGTGCGCCGCTGTCGTCGATTCAACGATTCGATTCGTTTTTGCCATGCCAGGGAAATGCACCGATGCCGCCTCGCCTCCCGTTACTTAATGTCTGCCGTTTACTTCTGGCGACGATCCTGTGTGTCGCCCCAGCCGTGGCGCCGCGCCAGGTGCGGGCCGCCGATGCCACGGCGACGGAAGAGGGGTTTGAGCCGCTGTTTGTCGACGACGCCCTGACCGGCTGGGTGCGAGAAGGGGCGGCCGGTTTCTCGCGTCATGGCAACGTGATCGCCTGCGACGGGTCGGGCGAATACCCGAACTGGCTGCGAAGCAAGGCCGACTATGAGAACTTCGTGCTGCGCTTCGATTTCCGGCTGGGGCTCTATGGCGAGGGGGGGATCTTTCTGCACGCACCCCGCTATGGCCGCAACTCAAACGTTGGCTTCGAGGTGCAGCTATCAGACGACACCCGCAATCGCGAACCGGCGACGATCTCGAGCGGGGCGATCTTTGGCGCTGTGCCGCCACGCGAGCAGGCCAGCCGACCACTGAAGCAATGGAACTCCGTCGAAGTGACGTTCGACTGGCCGCGATTGCGCGTCGTGCTCAACGACCGGCTGGTGCAAGATCTCGACGTTTCGCAAGACCATGAACTTCGCGACCGTTTGCGCAGTGGGTACCTCGGTTTGCAGGATCGCGGCAAACCGTACGAGCTTCGCAATCTCCGCATCAAGCGGCTCCCCGACAAGGAACGCTGGCAAGCACTGTTCGATGGCAGCACGTTCGCGGGCTGGAGCATTTTGCAGCCGGAGGGGGCCAAATGGACGATCGAGCAGGGGGAGATCGTCGCCCGCAATGGTAATGGCTATCTCGTCACCGACGACCAATGGGAGAACTTCGACTTCCAGGTTTACGTCAAGGCGAGCCCGCAGACCAACGGCGGCATCTTCTTTCGCTGGAAGACGTTGGTGCCCAAGGATCGTGGCTTCGAGATTCAGATTGAGGACATCGCCGACAGCAACAACCCGACCGGTAGCATTTATGACCTGGTGCGCGCCCGCACACTTCCGGTGACACCGGGCCAGTGGTATCTGCTGCAGATTCACGTCGCGGAGAGCACCTGTCGTGTGCGCGTCAACGGAGAGAACGTGGCGGCGACGGAGCGATTAAATCTCGTCCGCGCGGGGCATATTTCGCTGCAAATGCACAGCTCGTCGGGAACGATCCATTTTTTCGATCCGCGCATCAAGGCCACCGAGGGTGAACAAACAGGCGCTAATTCGGCAGCGCGCTAAAGTTGTGCCGGGAGATCTCGCGCGAGAGGAAAGAATGATCTACCTCGCGAGCAGGGAATTTTGGTTGACAACCCGCGGCAGGCTGCGATAAGTTTGGCGTTAGTCTCGAAATCATGGAGGTGAGCACCACAGAGATTCTCTACGTCTCGGGTAGCGGAAAGGAAAAACCGCAGCAACGACGAGGCGCCGATTGGCTGCTGATCGCTTGCCGTCTTTTTTTCGTTTCGCGTTTTGGTCCACGGTGATGTCAGGTTGCCGCGAATAATTTCGCGGGTTGACGATCTCCGAGGTTCTAGTCAACTGAGACTCAGAATCTGCTCGCCCTGATCGATGGATTGAACCGCTAGCAGCGTTCGCACGGCCGATCACTGGCGTGCGAAGCACGACGCCGCTGGCGGAAATTGACCGACGGAGTGTCAAGATAACGGAGTTCCCTTTTGGAAAGGGGGTGCGAGAGATGAATCGTGCACTAGTCTATGGTCTGATGCTGTTCGCGGCCTTGATCGGGATTTCGCTCCTGGGCTCGGAGCAGGCCACGGCGACCCAAACGGCTGATTGCTGCGGCTGCTCGAGCTGCAGCGATTGCTGTTCGTGCTGCTGCTTCCGTTGCCGCCGTGCGGGACGGCGCGCCGCGCGTCGGGCTCGTCGTTGCTGCTCTTGCTACTGCTCTTGCAGTGGCGATTGCTGCAGCAGTAGCTGCTGCGGTGGCGAAGGCGAGGCTGAAGGCGAAGCCCCGGCCGAGACGCAAGCCAGCCGCGTCCGCCCCGAAGCGCAGCGTGCCATCCGCACGTCGCAACGAGGCGCTGAGCCGCGAGCGCAGAAGTTCGAGTATCGTTCGACGAGCTTCCGAAGCACGTAGGGCGCCTGGGAGCGTTGGCGATCACAGGCCGCCGCTCTCTTGCGTTTGCTGGCACACGGCGGCGCGTGAAGAAGTGCATCCGCGCGGTGCTGGTTCGGTACGGTTGATTCGTCAGGCCCAGCCACGCAGGTGGCTGGGCCTTTTTTTGCGCAGCGTGGTCGGCTGTTGTTACTAGCTCGGTGCGCAACTGGCGACCGACGTCGAACATAGAAACGCAGAACCTCGCGCCATTTTTATTTGACTTTTCTCGACCGCGCGCGGTAGTGTTCAGTTAGCGAAGTATCGCTCAGCGATTTCGCCAAGCGAGGTGAGGAAGGAGACCTCACGGCCGGCGGCCGTGTCTCCAACGTTCCTGGCACGGAGAGGACCAAACCTGCCGAAAGGCAACGACGCCTTTGCCACGCGTGTGCGGTCTTTGCGGTTTCGTTCGGGGCCCCGAGCGACTGCCCGCACCTGTGTTACGTGATTCGGCCGGCAAGTCCTCTCCGTGTGCGCTTGGCGATCGATGGAAGTTGCGCTTACGCAATTGCCGAATTCTCGGCACCCCGAAGGCGCACGGGCAGAGCCCGTGGCTCACGGAACTCCACGTGGCACACGGAAATCAAGGTGATCTTCGCACCGCTTGGCGAAATCGCCATCACGTGGCAAAACAGCCGTCGTCCTCGGCTCGCGGAACTCTCTGTCCTTCCGGAACGTCAACTCTTGCGAAAGACCGAACCGCGATCGACTTGCTTGAAGCCGAGCCGCTCGTAGAAGGCCACGGCCGCACTGTGCTCGCGCTGCATCGTTTGCGTTTCGACGAGCGCCACGCCCGCTTGCTGTAGCCGGCGAAAAATTTCGCCTAGCAGATACGTCGCCAGCCCACGCCGCCGCTGCTCAGGCTCGACCGCCACATCGATCAGCCCCACGGTGCGCACCCCCCAGCTCGCGGAGAGAGGTTCCATGTCCCAGGTCGTGGCGCCGGCCAGCACTTGCTGCGAGGCGTTGGCCACCAGTTCATGCCGTGTCCGCTCAAAGGCCCCCACGGTGCAAGCTTCCCACCAGGTATGCGAAGCGGGATCGGTGGTCTCACGGAGGGTTGTCACCCGTCGCACGGCCAACTGCTCGCGACTGATCAACGGGCGAAACGACTTCAGCTCGAGGTGCAGCACCAGACAATGATCGATCTCTTGGTAGCCCGCCGCCTGATAGAGCCGCTGCGCTTCGACATCCGAATCGAGCACGCCGGGGAGTTCGCTGCCGCCATACAGGCCGAGATAAAACGCGTTCAGCGGATAGATGCCACCACCGTAGAGGACCTGCGCTCCGTGCCGATGCAAGTAGGCTTCGCTACGCGAGAGCAACTGGCGGCCAATGCCGAGTCGCCGATAGTCGGGTCGCACCATCAGCATGGCGGTCACGCCGAAGCGGGTGGACAACCCGCCTTCGTCTTCCGTCGGTCCGAATGCGGCGTGGACAAAACCAACGGCCACGTCGCCATCGAACGCGACGATTAACCCCTCTTTATCGAAGTAGGGCTTCGCCAACACGAGCTGCTCGAAAAGCTCGGCCGACATCGGGTGCATCAGCCCGCGCTCGCGCGCTCGGGCCCGCCAGATTTCCGCCAGTTGCGGCGGATCTTGATTTCGGAACGTGCGATAGCGGATGCTCCGCGACGCCTGCTGCGCGGCGGCAGCCGATGTTTCGGATTGTGGCCCGGACATCTGGCGAAAGTCCTCGCGCGCCGGCTACTGGCCGACGTCCACCCAGATCTCATCCCCTTCGATCTTCACAGCCAGCGTTGGCTGCCGCACCGAGGCGCTCGTGCGATGCTGTCCTGTGCGCACGTCGAACTGCCAACCATGCCAGGGGCACGTGACCGTCGTCCCACACAGTTCACCTTCGCCCAGCGGGCCCCCTTGGTGAGGGCAAATGCCATCGAGCGCGTGCAGCGTTCCCTCGCAGTTGAACAACGCCACGACGCGGTCGCCAGCCAAAACCTCACGGCTCGACCCCGACGGTACGTCGCAAAGTTGTCCGACTCGTACCCAATGGCTCATCGCTGGTTCACAAGCAGTTTGGGCCAGCTCGCACTGTCGCGATTATAGGTACGTCCTTGAGCAATGGCCATCCAAAGCAAGTGCTTTGCGACCCGCAGTGCTCAGGCCGCTTGCCGCTTCTTGGCCTTGCGCACGGGCGGTTCGCGCCAACGCCGGTGCAACCACCAATATTGCTCGGGCGAGCGGCGAATCATCCGCTCGAGCTGGGTCGTGTACCACTCGGTGAGGGGGCGAACACCACCGACCTCCGGCCTGTTCTCCCGGGTATCGAGGTGCCCATCAAGCCGAAACTCAAAGTGTAACGGACCGCCCACTCGCCTAGCCGCACCGACCAGCACGGTCGCCTGATGCTCGAGCGCCAAGAGCGCGATCGCCTTGTGGGTCGATGCCGGCCGGCCGAAGAAATCGACCCAGCAGCCTTTGCTCCCCGCATGCTGATCGGCCAGAAAACCGAGCGTGCCGCTGGTGGCCAGCACATGCAGAATCTGGTCGTAGCCCCCCTTCTTGGGAATCATGAACTGCCCGGTCATACCGCGGAACCGCGTTACGAAACGGTCGAGATACGGGTTGTCGAGCGGCCGGGCGATGGCATATGACGGAAAGCCCAACAGCCCGAACACGTAACCCAACAGCTCGAAGTTGCCGAAGTGCGCGGTCACCAGCATCCTGGGCCGATCGGTCAGGCAAAGCCGCGCGACGATGTCGCCGTCGACCATGTGGATGTAGTCGCGCCAATTCGAATCGTGAACTTTGCGCGGCAAGTGTGCGACCTCGGCCACGAGCAGGAAGAGATGCTCCCACATTTGCCGCGCGACGCGGCTGCGCCGCTCGGGAGACCAATCGGGAAACGCCTGCGCGAGGTTCTCGTCGACCACGCGGCGGCGCACCCGCGCGACGTCGGCCATCAGCCAGGCGAGTACGCGCGCCACTTGCTGACAGGTCTCGATGCGCAGCGCCTGCAAAACGCAAATGCCCGTGCGCACCACGACGTAGACGGTCCAATCAATCAAGCGGCGCAACAGCCACATCGGCGGGTTCTCCCTGTTGCTAGCACGACGGGTCCAGCTAGCAGGAGGGGAATTGTGGTCCGCGGGCCGATTTCGGCCAAGAGCGATTTGCGGCGCAAGGCCGCGGCGTCAGCTAGTGGCGGCGGATTTCGCCAGTTCCGTGGTCAAAAGCTCCCACAATGCGTCGAGCGATTGCGGAATCACCTTGATGCCTGCCAGCACCGGCATGAAGTTCACGTCGCCAGCCCAGCGTGGCACGATGTGCCAGTGCAAGTGCCCGGGCACGCCGGCGCCAGCCACGCGTCCAAGGTTTAAGCCGATGTTAAAACCTTCGGGGCCCATCGTACGTTCGAGCACGGCCACCATGCGATTCATAGTTTCAAGGCAGCCGGCCTGCTCAGCGGCCGTCAGCAGATCGAGCCGGCCGACGTGCCGTAGCGGGGCGATCAACAAGTGGCCGTTGTTATACGGATAGCGATTGAGCACGGTGATCGTCGTGTCCGTGCGCTCGACGACGTGATTAGTGCGATCATCGTCGTCGACCACGTTGCGACACAGAAAGCAGTCGGGATCGGCGCCGGGCAACAGCGCCAGCGATTTCGAGGCCGGCGCAGCGGCCGGATCGGGCTTCAGGTACGCCAATCGCCAGGGGGCCCAAAGCTGCTCGTGCGACAAAGTAACCATCCCCAAAGCGAGGCGATTGAAAATAACACCCGAAGCCGAACGCGCGGAAAGCCGTGCTAGCAGTTCTCTCGGCGCTTGGTCATGCGCACTTCGTTGCCGCGGTCGTTGTAGGTCACGTCGTCCATGAAGGTGCGCATCAGCACGAGCCCACGGCCACTTTCGCGTTCGAGATTCGCAGGGTCAGTGGGGTCGGGGATGGTCCGCGGATCGAAGCCGGGCCCTTCGTCGCGGATCGAGTAGACGATTTCCTCGGGAGTGACCCGGGCGTGGACGTGAATGCGCCGCTCGCGGTAGGGCGCGTGCCGGCGGCGATGGTCGATCGGGTTGTCGCTCGGCTTTTCGAGCAGACTCGTGCTCGCTTCACGCAGCTCATCGGTCGAGAGTTCGAGATTGCCGTGATACAAGGCGTTGAGCAGCGCCTCCTCGAGCGCGATGCCGACCCGGATACGGCACGTCTCGTCTCCCATGCGCATGCGCGTGATCAACTCTTGCAGCAGATCGACCAGCGGTGGCACGAGCTGTGGATCGTTGTCGAGCACGAAGGTTGTCTCGTGACTGATGAGACATTCACGCAGGCGCTCGTTGCGGCGATCGGCCCGCGCCACAGCCAACACATTCTCGACCGTGTCCAACAAATCGCGAGCCAGCGCTCCTTTGGGCACATAGCTGGCGGCGCCACGAGCCAGCGCCTGCACGGCGATCTCTTCGCTGCCGTGCGCGGTCATGATGATCACGGGCACCAACGGCGCCCGCTGGCGTACTGCTTCGACCAGTTCGAGCCCGTCCATCTCGGGCATTTGCAGGTCGCTGACCACAAGATCGGGTGGCTCGCGCATGATCTGGGCGATGGCGGCCGCCCCGTGCTCGGCGTAACGAACAGAAAACTCGGGGTTCTTTTCGATCAGCCCCCCCGCGAGCCGCCGGTCGATCGGCGAGTCGTCGACGACGAGAATCGTGGCCATGGTTCCTTACGCTCCACTTGCCTGAACTGCCAGCTATGCGGCTATCAGCATAACGGGGCGCCGCTGGGAAAACACCCGGTCGGGGGGGCAATCAATCCCCTTGCTCGAATCGCTCGAGTGCCGGATCGAGACGAGTGACCTCAACCACGAGCCGCTCGCGAATCGCCTCGGCCCCCACCAGGTCGTTGTTGCGGCCGCGCTCTTCGAGTTCGAGCGCGAGATCGTAAGTCGAGCCGGCCCCAAAGTAGCCGGCCGAATTCTTGAGTGTATGTGCGATCCGCCGCAGCCGCGCGGCGTCGCCGGCCGCCAAAGCATCGGCCAGTTCTCCCAACCAACCGGGCGCACCGGCCCGAAAGAGCGCGACAATCTCCTTCAGCAACCCTCGGTCTCCCCCGACGGCAGCCAGCGCCGCCTGGACATCAAATGCCGGCGAGTCATCTTCTCCCGGCTCGACTTCCAAGGCGTGCGGCAGCGGAGTTGCAGGCTCTGTGCTAATCGTCTCGCTCCGCATCGGGTCAGTGGCATCGGAGCTCGTGGCCAGCTCTTCAACCGTCGCCGCGCCCCCTGGGGCGTAGCGTTCCACAACCTCGAACAACTGACGTGCCCGGATCGGCTTGGCAATGTAATCGTCCATGCCGGCGGCCAGGCAGCGCTCGCGGTCACCCTTCAGCGCGTGAGCGGTCATCGCGACCACGGGTAAGTGGCGTCGCGTCCCTTGTTCGGCGGCGCGAATCTGCGCCGTGGCCTCCTCACCACCGAGCACCGGCATTTGCAAATCCATCAACACGAGGTCGAACGAATCGGCCCCGATCAGCCGCAGCGCCTCGTGACCGTCGCCAGCGCAGGTAACCTGGTGACCACGGCCCCCCAGCAAGTGGACGGCCACGCGGCGATTGATCGGGTTGTCCTCGGCCAGCAAGATTCGCAAAGGCGTTACTGCGCGGCCGAAATCGTAGGATGCCGCGGCCGCCTCGTGCGCGTTCGCCGCGCCGCCACCTTGCGCCACGAGCAGCGCCTCGAGTAAATCCGACGGCATCACCGGCTTGGCAATCAGGGTGACCTCAGGCTGCGTTTCTCGCAGCAGCATCTCGCGCTCGGGGTCGCCGGCTCGCAACAGCAGCACGATCGCCGCTTGCGGCGCGCAAGCGCGCACCTCAGTGGCCAGCGTCACACCATCTCCATCGGGCAAGGTGTCGTCGATCAGCACGAAAGCTGGCAATGCGCTTGAACCAGCGGCATGGGACGTCGCCGAGTTGCCGTCGAGCGAAGGTCGCACCAAGGCCAGCGCCTCACTCGCGTCAATCGCCGCGCTCGGGCAAAGTCCCCAAGCGGTGAGCAGCTCGCACAAAGCGTCGCGTGTTGGCCCATGATCTTCGACCAACAGCACGCTCGCCCCCTGCAAGTCGGCCGGCAGGCGCGGCTCGTGTTCGCCCGACGGGCCTTGCTGAAAACGGGCCGTAAAGGCAAAGACGGTTCCGGCCCCCGGTTGGCTCTCGACCCAGATTTCGCCTCCCATCATCTCGACGAGTTGGGACGATATCGCCAAACCCAGTCCGGTGCCGCCAAACTGGCGCGTGGTGGAATCGTCGGCCTGCTCGAAGGCCTCGAAGATCGCCTCGTGCTTTTCGGCCGGGATGCCGATACCGGTGTCGCGAACTGAGAACCGCAGCACGACCTCGTTGCCGGCGGTCGACACCGGCTCGACCGACACGAGCACTTCGCCTGCCGGAGTGAACTTGATCGCGTTGCCGGCCAGATTGAGCACGATCTGTCGCAAGCGCCCCGAGTCGCCGATCAATCGATCGGGCACACCCGGCCGCACGTGGCAGACGAGCTCGAGCCCTTTTTCGGCGGCGCGCAGCGAAAGTGTCTTGATCGTGTCACCCAATTCCTCGCGCAGCGAGAATTCGATCGGGATGACGTCCAGCTTGCCGGCTTCGATCTTCGAGAGGTCAAGAATCGTGTTCAAGAGCGACAAGAGGAAGTCGGCCGATTCAAGCACGCCACTCAAGTAGCGGCGCTGTTCAGCCGCCAAGGGGAGCGACAGCGCCAGCTCGGTCAGCCCGATGATGGCGTTCATCGGCGTGCGAATCTCGTGGCTCATGTTGGCCAGAAAACGGCTCTTGGCACGGTTCGCGTCTTCAGCCGCCTCGCGCGCGGCGCGCAGCTGGGCTTCGGTCTCGATGCTCTCGGTGACGTCGCGCAAGAAACAGAGCGTCGCCGGACGACCCTCCCAGCCGATCAGCACCGAGTTGATTTCGACCCACAAGGTGCGCCCCTCGCGCGTCACCGCGCGAAAGTTGTACCGCTCGGGCACCGGCTCGCCCAGATGCCTGCGATAGTAGCGCTCGACCACCAACTCGCGATCCTCGGGCGCGACAATCTCCGTGAACGGCAACTCGGCGAGCTCATCGGTCCGCCAGCCAAAGACGAGTTCTGCCTTGGGATTGGCATAGCGAATGGCGCCGTCCTGCGCGATCACAATCAGGTCGTTGGCGTTTTCAATGAGTGCTCGATATTTTTCCTCAGAGCGGCGCAGCTCCTCTTCGATCCGCTTGTGGGTCTCGATATCGAGCTCGAGTTGCAGCTTCTCGCGGGCCAATTCGCGGGTCTGTTCGAGCAACGACGCCGGTGGTGGCGGCGGCTGCAATACCTCGACGGCCCGGCGGCGCAGATAGCCATAGACGACCAGTCCGGCCGCCCCCGCGCCGATCAGGCAGGTGAGGACCAGGAGCGAGAAAAGCTCGAACGTGTTCATAGCGCCAGTATAGGGAAAGGAATCGGGGGGACGAGCGTCAGGAGCGACACCGCGCTACGCCGAAAACCCATCCAGCCAGGATTGCCCGCGACCAGCCGGCTTGCCTAGCCCCAGAATCGCCACCAGGGTGGGGCGGCCTTCCGTTTGGGCGTTGATGGCGCATCGACTTTGCCCCGCGTGTTCACCGAACCGGTCAATTGGGCCCCGATCAGTTTGGCGCTCGTGAGATTCGCCCCTGTCAGGTTGGCGCCCACGAGGTGCGCCCCTTGCAGGTTGGCGCCCGACAGGTTGGCTGCCCGCAGGTCGGCGCGGCTCAGGTCGGCGCGGGCCAGGTTGGCCCGCAGGTCAGCCATGCTCAAATCTGCCTCGGCCAGCATCGTGCCCTGAAGTTCGGCGCCGCTCAGCTTGGCGTAGCGCAGTTTCGCAGCCGCGAGATTGGCGCCATTGAGGTTGGCGCCGACCAAGAGCGTGTCGGTGAGGTTGATCCGCGCCGCTTCGATGCGTTCGAGCACCGCCTCGTTCAGTACGCAACCTTGCAGATTGGCATCGGTCAGGCGGGCCTCGGTCAGGTCGGCTTCGCGCAGGTCGCTGCTGGCCAGATTGGTTTGCGTGAGATCGGCGCCCGTGAGGTTGGCGCCGCGCAACTTCGAGCCGGTGAGCTTTAACCCCTTGAGGCTCGCTGCGTCGACCGCCAACAACACGACGCCCGTGGTCTTGTGCTTGATCTCAATCATGGCGAGCGGGCCCCCCGCGCCAACGCTTCGCGATACCCCGATAGCAGCCGACCCGCGGCCTGCCTTCCGAATCATCTTGAAGTGCCGGCTTCCTGTCGCCATCTTAATGTGGCGCACGGCCCCAGTCGCTGCAAGCTGACCGATTCCGCAGCAGAATCTCGCTCGTTGCGCCTGCGATACGGTCCAAGCAGGCGCGGGGGGGCGAATCCGCGGCCACGCAGGGGCACAATCAGCCTCCGCGGTTGAGGGCCTTGCCGGGTACAATCCGGCCGGCGACCGCGCTACGGGCGCGCGGGCCCAACCCCCCGGCCAACTCCTAAGTCCCTGGTTCGTCACCTGCGCGAAAGCCTTCCGTGAGCGAATTTCGCATCGATCTCGACGCCTTTCGCGGGCCGCTGGACTTGCTGCTCTACCTGGTGCGCAAACATGAGGTCGATATCGTCGACATCCCCATCGCCTTGGTAACCGATCAGTATCTGGCCCATATCGAGGTGCTCGAACAACTCGACGTGAACGCCGTGGGCGATTTCCTGGAGATGGCCAGCACGCTGGTTGAGATCAAGTCGCGGATGGTGTTGCCACGCGGCGGCGAAGAAACCGAGGAAATCGACGATCCGCGACAAGAACTCGTGCAGCAGTTGCTCGAGTACAAGAAATATAAGGACGCCGCCAGCGCGCTCGACGAACTAGGGCGCCGCTGGCAGCAGCGCTTTGCGCGAGTGGCCAACGACTTGCCCACCGGTCCGCGCGACTTGGGGGGCGAGCCGATTCGCGAAGTAGAACTTTGGGACCTGGTCAGCGCCTTCTCACGCGTGCTCCGCGAGCACGAGTCGGAAACGCCGCGGAGCATTGTTTACGACGAAACGCCGATCCACGTCTACATGGCCCGGCTGCACTCGCGGCTGCGCAGCGAAGGACGCTTGGCATTCACCGGGATGTTCGAGCCAGGTATGCACAAGTCGACGCTGATCAGCATTTTCCTGGCAATCCTGGAACTGGTGCGGCACCACAACGTGCAGACCGAACAGCAGGGGATCTTCGGCGAACTGTGGGTCGTGCTCGATGCCGAGGCGCCCGCGTCAGCACCTGCCGACGAAGCGCCCCCAGACATGGCGCCCGTCGAGTAGCAGGCACGGCCAGCGACCGACCAGCGCTATCAGAAGTTCTTGAAGAAGTCGTCGAGCAGGTTGTCGTCGACCGTCTCGGCTTCGCCCGGAAGCTTTGGCTCCGGTTCGTCCGCGGAGGCACTCGGCGGTTCGGAGCCAAACTCGTCGACTGCAAACTCGTCGGCAGCAAACTCGTCGACCGCGGCATTTGTCGCCGGGGCGTCAGCGATAAGCTCCTCGCCGAAAGGATCATCCGCATCGAACGCAGAAAAATCGGGCTCCGCGGTTTGATCGCTATCGAGCGATGTTTCTTCCTCGGACGCGTCGAAGACCAGGTCGTCGACGTCGTCAACTGCCGGTCCAGCTTGCTCCACTACCTCGGCGTAGAGGGTCCTGAAGTTCTCCTCGTCTACAGTCGGCGCCGGGGGAGAGGCGGCGTGTTCGGGACCCTCGTCGAGCGATAGCGGTTCAAAATCGAGTTCCGGCCCGTCGGGCAACAGCAACTCTTCCGCCGCGGCGCTAGCGCCGCCGAGAAGCAGCAGATCTTCTGGCGCGGGCGACGGAGACACGGCGCTCGCCATTCCAGGGGTGGTTGGCAGGCCTGAGACTTCTTGATTCTCCGACATGGCTTTTGACTGCTTTGCAGCCTTCGCCGGCTTTGCGGGCTTGGGAGCTTTGACGCTCGGCTTGCCCGACTTTTCCCAAAACTTCCACCATTTGCGGGCGGGCGCGGCCGGGCTTTGCGAAGGGGGCGATTCGGTTCGATCGCTCACCACTGCCGCGCTCGGCGAAGGTGTCGATCGATCGAGCGAATCAAGTGCCGGATCGGACAGTCCCAGGTCATCTTCGGCCGCGAGCGGCAACTCGGCGGTGCTGTCGTCTGAGGTTAGGTCCCCCAGTAGCAGCGCCGGCTCTTCGTCATCCAAGAAGGCAATCGTTGTGTCCGGCTCTGGCGGAGAGGGTAAGTTGAGATCGATGTCGGGCGCCGCGGTCGCGTCGTCCGCTAGTGCCGAGGGCTCGTCGAGCGCCAGTGGCTCATCGCTCGACAGGTTGTCGAGTGACAAACCTGCCTGCTCGCTATCAGCCGGCACCGCGTCTTCAAACGTCAGGTCGTCGAGCGCCAGGTCGTCGGCTTTAGAGCCGCCCAATAATGTGTCGTCAAACGTCAGCTCGTCCGCCGCTGAGGCCGGGCCCAATTCCAGCAGCGGCTCGTGTTCAACTTGAGCACCGGAATCGGCCAAGGACGCCGGTTTATCGGTTGCCGCGGCGCGCGCGGTCGGCATGGCGGGGGGGGCGTCCGTTGGCGAATTTGCATTCGTGGCAGACTTGTCACCAAAGGGCCACCAAATGCGTTCAGCCTGCGGGGGATCGTCGCTTGCGGCCGACGGAGCCGCGAGGAAATCGAACGCGGCCGACTCTCCGCCTGCGGCAGGCGACACTGGGAGTTCCGATCCGGCGGCAATCTCGGGCGCCGAATCGAGCTCAGGCTCCAGATTCGGTTCACCCAGATCCAGCTCGCCCAGCTCCGCATCACCCAGCCCTAGATCGCCCAGTTCCGAATCGCCTAACGCCAGATCACCCAGGTCTGCATCGCCGATCGCCAATTCACCCGCGAAAGGTTCCCCCAAATCGAGTTCGCCCAGCGCCAAATCATCGTCGATTGAAGCCGACTCGTCGGTTGGTGCGGTTTCATCCGCCGGTGCCGATAGTAACCCCGGTGATTCGTCGCCGGCATCGAGTAGCCCCAACTCTTCGACACTCGTCTCGTTGAAGGTGAGTAAGCTCTCGGCATTGACGTCGAGCGTTTCGTCCGCAGCCTGCGACCCGTCCCGTGGTGCCAATGAATTGTCCGCGGGCAGATCGTCGGCCAGCGGCTCGTTGGCAGGCAAGCTGTCGGTCAAGAGATCGTCGCTCGCAGCATCCGACTCATCGAACGAGAGTGGCTCGTCAACAACGGGAGCTTCCGCTTCCAGCCCCGCAAATAGATCATCCAGGTTGTCTTCAGCAGCCAATTCGGCTGGTAGGGCTGACGGTTCGTCGAAACCTGGCAATTCCGCGATAGCCTCGTCGACAGCCGGCGACGGCTCAACCTCGTCGAACGAAAGCAAATCATCGTCTAGCGTGAACTCGGTCTCGGTCTCAGCGACTTCGCCCGCGAGCGGCGTGCTATCCATCGCGTCATCGACAACAGGTGCTGCCGGCGAATCGTCCAGCGGCAAGGCTAGATCGACATCAGGCGCCACGTCAGAGACAGGCTCATCGACGAAGAAGATATCGTCGGAGCCGCTTTCCGAGAGAGCGGACTGAGCATCGGGCGCCGCGACGTCGATTGATTGCGCAGTCGGCCCTTCGTCGAGCAGCGCATCCTTGCTAATCGACGGCAGGATTTCGGGCGCCAAAGGGTTCAAACGTTGCCTTGGCGAATCGGGATCGTAGGGAGTGTCTTCATCGTCGACGAACGACTCGACGATCTCGGCGGCGCCGGCGGCCGCACCCTCCATGTCCAAAAAATCAAACGGGTCGACGTTGTCGGGCGCGGTGGGGATATCGGACGGAATCGCCGCAGGGTTCTCGTTCCAAGTGTCCGCAGGCTCCGCAGCAGCGACTTCGCCCGTCGCAATCAGGTCGGTCTCGGCTGCCGGCAGATCGGCATCAGAATCCACCACCTCGAGCGGCGCTTCCTCGGTGTTGTTCCACTCCGGCGCAATCAACTCGTCGCTTACTGACTTCAATTCACTGTCGGTCGATAACTCATCGAGCGCCAGTTCGTCCGTGGCCGCGATCCCTTCGTCGACCGGCCACAAGTCTTGCGAATCACTATCGGCACTGATCTCGCTGGCCGCGGCAAAGATGGTCCCGAGCTCGGCGGCTTCCTCGCTGGTCAAAGGCTCGTGCATATCCATGACCGTCAACACGTCGCCCGGCAAATCCGCAGAGTCGCGCGGGTCTGTCGCCGTGGGGCCCACCTCGACCGGCTCTTCCAGTGCGGCATCGAGCGCTGATTGCGAGGATTCTTCCGGTGCGATCGCTTCATCGAGAACGACCCCGAGGGGCTCGTCTTCCGAAAACAGATGCAACTCTTGGGCGGTGCCGTCGATTGCGACCTCAGGCTCGTCGGCATCCAGATCGAAGATCAACTCATCGGCGTCGGCGGATGCGGTCAGGTCGGCCGCGGCCTCGTCATCAAACGACAATGCTGCACTGTCGCGTTCCAGACCAAGCTCGCTGTCGAGATCAAGATCGGCGATCCGCAGACTCGCCTCGACGCCGGACGCCAGCTCGCCAAATTCACTCGACTCAAGTTCAATCTCGCTAGGTTCGTCCAGGGCGAGTTCACTGTCGTCGAGTTCACTGTTGTCGAGTTTGAGATCTTCGAATTCAAGATCGACATCGAGGTTCAGTTCGTCAACAAGCTGGGGACCGGCGACGGAGTCTGGATCGTCCGACTCTGGACCAAAGTCGATCGCGGCGATTTCCGAACCAGCGCCAGCCGACTCAAACTCGATCTCGGAAAGCTCCGCGTCGAGTTTCAAGTCGTCGAGTTCGATGGCGGGCATCGCATCCGCCGCGCCCGAGTCTCCGCCGTTGAGCCCTGCAAAAAAATCATCGAGCGAGGCGGGCGGGGCCGCACTCGCGCCGGCAGACGGCACATCGCTCGGCAAATCGTCCCCCAGCGGCAATTCCAATTCGGCATCCAGAGCCAAATCGTCGGAAATGGCCTCCGGCGAGTCGGAGAGCTCTAACTCCAGTTCGTCGATCTCCGGGCTTTCGAGATTCAGCTCGTCGAGGTCCAAGGCGCCGGTCGACGTGGAATCAAACTCGATTGCTGCGGGAGGTGCAGCGTTTTCTTCCAGGGAGTCTCCTGCCAAGCTGTCGAGTTCCACTGCTTCGAGCCCGAGATCGCCCAGAGCGAGATCGACGTCGTTGGCGTCGTCGTCCAGCGCCAGGTCCGCGTCGAGCTCTTCTCCGATCGCGTCCCACGGAGCCGATGGCTCGTCGCTGGCGAGCAGGTCATCGAGCGATAGTTCGGCGGCCGTCGAAGTCGAGTCAGCCGAGGTCGCGTCAGGCGACTCGGCAGCGAAGTCGACAAGATCGGACTCCCCCGACGATAAATCGAGATCCAGGTCGAGATCGGACGCAACCGGTTCCTCAAGCTCTAGCGGCGCGATCTCGGCGACCGGTTCAAGATTCCGTTCGGCGCTGTCGACCTCAAGATCTTGAAAGTCAGCGTCCGCCAGGTCGTCAGCTTCAAGTTCGGGCAATGGCAGCTCGGATTCGACCGCCTCGACTTCCAAGCCACCAAGCAGTTCGACATCGAGTTCGTCTTGTGGACCACCCAGATCGTCGGCGAGGAAATTGTCGTTAAGCTCGTCGGCCAGGTGATCGAACTCCCCGACCGGGAGCGGCTCGCCATCGAGCGTGGGCGCAGCAGCCGAGGCCTGGACCTCATCGGCTGAAATGCCGCCTAATTCGGCCATGAGGTCGGCAGCCAGGGCGGCCTCGAAATCGTCAGCGGCGACGGTGGCCGGCGCAGGCGGAACGGCGGCGGCTCCGGCGCCTTTTTTCGCGGTCGGAGTACCAGCCTTCTTGGTGCTGGGAGCGCTCTCGATCGCAGCGCCGTTACCCGGTGCGTAGTCGGCTTCGAAAACCAACGGGCCGACTGTCAGACGATCACCCGGTCGCAACAGCGACTCCGTGATCCGTTTGCCGCCGATCCAGGTGCCGTTGGCCGACTTTTTGTCGCGGACGAGGATCTGTCCGTCTTGCTCGACGAGCTCGCAGTGCTCACGGCTCACGGTGGGATGTAGAATTTGGAGAGTCTGGTGCGCCCGCCGACCAATTGAGGCCGGAAGTGTCAGCACGACCTCGCGACGACCGGCCCGCCCCTCAACAACTACCAGTTTCGCTTGCATGGCAGCACCGCGCCAGAACGCCTAGAATCGATCGAGGGCTCCTTCCCAGGAAATTTCCTAAACTCTTACTATAAGAAGACAAACGATCGCCCGCAACTGAACGCGGCGCCGCTTTGACGAGGTAGTCGCCGGTAGCAGTGCTACATTCGATACTGAACAAGGATGTAGCATACCACCAGCAAACGAAGTGCCCTTGCAGAGGGTGTTGCCAGCCCTATAATCCGAAGGTTCCGATGCCCGCCGGGGGTCTTTGCGGCGCGCCGGCGAGCAACTTCTCTGGAATTTGCCCGCTGGGGCGTCCAGCGCGCGGGTGTAGCTCAGTTGGTAGAGCACGACGTTGCCAACGTCGTTGTCGTGGGTTCGAATCCCATCACCCGCTCTCGGATCTTTTCTAGTTAGTTAGGTAAGTACGGAATGGCTGGTTCTCGGAAATCGCAGTCTGATGAAGAGTCCGGCGAGTTGGTCGCCGATGAGACGGCAACCGGTGCGCTAGAGTCGGACGCAGACGGCGAGGGGACCGACGGGGACCAGCCCCAGAAGCTCGAGCTGGACGTTAAGATCGATTCGCGAAGCGCTTGCGAGCGCCACATCACCGTCACCGTGCCGCGCGCCGAGATTGATCGCTATCTCGATCGCGCATTCAGCGACATGATGGATAAGGCTGCGGTGCCGGGCTTCCGGGCCGGCCGTGCTCCGCGCAAATTGATCGAAAGTCGCTTCCGCAAGGATGTCGCCGAGCAGGTCAAGGGTTCGCTGCTGTTGGACAGCCTGACTCAATTGACCGAAGAGCATGAGCTGGCGGCCATCAGCGAGCCGGAGCTCGACCCCGACTCGGTCGTTGTGCCGGCTGAAGGTCCGCTGGTCTTCGAGTTCGATATCGAAGTCCGCCCCGAGTTCGACCTGCCCAACTGGAAGGGTCTGTCACTCGAGCGACCCCAGCGGGAGTTCAGCGACGAGGACGTCGAGAGCCAATTGCAGCGGATTCTCGAACGTCGCGGGCGGTTGGCACCGTCGAACGAGCCGGCCAAAGTCGGCGATCACGTTACCACACAACTCACCTTCCTCGATGGTGACAAGGAATTGTCGACCAGCGAGGAATTGGTGGTGCGCATTCGTCCCGTGCTTAGCTTCCGCGACGGCCGCTTGTCGGCCTTCGACAAGCTGATGAAGGGCGCCAAGGCCGGCGACACGCGCGAAGGCAAGCTTAAGCTGACCGACGACGCGCCCAACGAGGCGCTCCGTGGCCGCGAAGTCACCGTGCGTTTCCACGTGCTCGAGGTCAAGAAGCTCGAAGCTACGGAGCTCTCCAAAGGTCTGTTGGAAGACTTGGGGAATTTCGAGGACGAATCGCAACTGCGCGACGAGATTCGCCAACAGCTTCAGCGGCAGTTGGCCTATCACCAGCAGAAGCGCACTCGCGAGCAGGTGCTCGGCACGCTCACCAAAGCGGCCGATTGGGATTTGCCTCCCGGCCTGTTGCAGCGGCAATCGCAGCGAGAATTGCAGCGCGCGGTGCTTGAGCTGCGGAGCAGCGGGTTTGGCGACGATCAAATTCGCTCGTACGAAAACGTGTTGCGGCAAAACAGTAAGGCTTCGACCGCGCGGGCCCTGAAAGAGCACTTCATTCTCGAGCGGATCGCCGAGGAAGAAGGAATCGAGGATGTGCCGGCCGACTACGATCGCGAAGTGACGCTGTTGGCCCTGCAAAGTGGCGAGACCGCGCGACGCGTACGGGCCCGTCTGGAAAAGCAAGGCATGATGGATGCCTTGCGTAACCAGATCATCGAACGCAAGACAATCGAGCTGATTCTGCAGAACGCGAAATTCAAGGATGTGCCGTTCGAGTTCGAGCCGGCCGATGAAGAAGCGGTCGACCTGGCAGCAGGAGGCGAGGCTGCCGAGTCCGCCGAGTCCGAGAAGGCTGAGTCGTAGGGCCGTACCCACTAGTCGCCACTAGCTATCAGCTAAATAATCAATCCAAGGAAGGTACTAGTTCGTGACCCTCGTGGCGCTGTTCACAGCCCAAAGCCGCTAGCGCAAGCTACCTTTGGAAAGTGAGCTTGGCGTCGTCCGATTGCTCCCCTGCCAGGCGGCGTGCTCCGAGGTTCGCTTGTCGCAGGGCCCGGCCGATCACGAGCTCCCGAAGAAATCACGTCCCGGCTGAGCTTCGAGCCAGCGCGTTTAACCGAATGAAGGATCCGCGGTCCATGAATGGTTTTGGCGAACCGCTCCCCGATGTCCGTGCGGAGTACCGCGATTCCCGTGCGGCGTATCGCGATACCCAAGCGGCTTACCGCGACTACCAGCGCCAGCGCATGCTGACGTTGGGCGATCTGCTGCTCGAGAACCGGATCATTTTGTTGCAAGGCGAGATCCACGACGGCAACGCCAACGAAGTGGTGATGAAGCTGCTGTTTTTGCAGAGCGAGAATCGCCGCAAGGACATCCACTTCTATATCAACAGCCCTGGCGGCAGCGTCACGGCCACGTTGGCGATCTACGACACGATGCAGATCCTCAGTTGCCCGGTGGCCACCTACTGCGTCGGTCTGGCTGCCAGCGGCGGCGCCGTGCTGTTGGCCGGCGGCAGCAAGGGCAAACGCTTCGCGCTGACCAACGCCAAGGTGATGATCCATCAGCCTTACGGGCAAGTGGGGGGCCAGGTCTCCGACATTGAGATTCAGGCCGACGAGATCTTCAAGACTCGCGAAGTGCTCAATCGCATTCTGGCCCAGCATACGGGGCAGCCGATCGAGCGCATCGCCAAAGACACGGATCGCGATCGCTACCTGAGTGCCACCGAAGCCAAGGATTACGGCATCGTCGATGGCGTGCTCACCAAGCCGCCCGGTAGCGAAGAGGAAGAAGACAAAGCCGAAACCAAGTAAGCCGCGGTGGGCAGGTGTTGCCCGCCGCTTAACCAATCCAAAACCATCAACGAAACCTGGACTCGATGTGGTGCCTGCCGGCAACTGACCGCGGCGCCACATTCGCCTGCTCGACGGAGCCGCAGAAGCTATGCCTTTGATTCCCTTCGTAGTCGAGAAGAGCGGTCGCGAAGAGCGGGCGATGGACATTTACAGCCGCCTGCTGAAAGATCGCATCGTCTTTCTCGGGACCGGCGTCAACGATGAGGTCGCCAACGCCATCGTTGCGCAACTGCTGTTCTTGCAGTCGGAAGACCCCAAGGCCGACATCCACCTGTACGTCAACTCGCCCGGCGGCAGCGTCAGCGCCGGCCTGGCGATCTATGACACCATGCAGTACGTGACCTGCGATGTAGCCACCTACTGCATTGGCCAAGCGGCTTCGATGGGAGCCGTACTACTCACGGCTGGCGCCGCCGGCAAGCGGCACGCACTGCCCAACGCCCGGATCATGATCCATCAGCCGCTGGCCGGCATGGAAGGCACCGCCGAAGAGATCATGATCCATGCCAAAGAATTCAAGAAGGTCAAGCAACGGCTCAATCGCATCCTCATCAAGCACACGGGGCATCCGATTGAAAAGATTGAGCAGGATACCGATCGCGATCGTTTCATGGCGGCCGATGAGGCGCTTGAATACGGCCTGATCGACAAAGTCATCGAACGGATGGAGCCGGTGGTCAAGCCGGCCAGCTAGCACCCTGGTCGTCCGGTCGCCGCGGCGGCCCACAACCTATATCAGCCAAACTTGTCACAGCTTCTCATCAGTCGAATTCGTCATTGGTTTTGAATCACGCAGGGGGGAATGGCGCTGGTCGCGCAACTGCGACCGAGCGCTCGGCACGCGCTTACCCGCGTGCGCACGAGGCCTAGCATGGACGCTCGGCGAAGCACACTTCGGCCGCTCTTGCTCATTGCGCTCGTTACCGCATCGGGCTGCGCGCATCGCGCGCGCAATACCGATCTGCTGGAAGTCGAGCTACGCCACCTCGAAGACCAGATCTACTGCATGGAAGACGAGGTCACCGAGGCGCACCGGCGATACGACGCCATGTGCGCCGAGAACGAGCAATTGCGCGAGCAGCTCGAACGCGGCGGGCAGACCGTCGAGCCGACGCGCCGGCCGCCGCTATTCCCCGGACTGGCGCCGCGCAATGAAGCCGCGCCAAGCTACGACTCACCCTCGTCCGACTCCAATCTCGGCACCGCACCTCCCTTCGAGGCGCCTCCGACGATCCAGCCCCCCAATGCCAACACGCCAGAAGGGGTGCTCCCGTCGCTGCCACCGACCGATGGTTTGCCGACCACCGAACCGACTCCGGGCGGGCCGCCCGCAGTGGAGCCTGACGGCCCGTCGGTTCCTGGCGGATCCGCGGACGCCGGAACTCCGCACAACGCGCTACAATCTCCCGAACCGCTCGCGGCCGCTCCGACCGAAGTCGACCCGGCCAACTCGGGTAACCTGACCGAGCCGCGCGCGCTTCCCGGCGCGGCATCCGGTGATCCGACCGTCACCAGCGTGACGCTTAATGTGGCCGAAACGCACGGGCTCGATGCCGATGGCCAACCAGGGCACGAGGCCATCTCGGTTGTGGTCGAGCCGCGGAACACGGCGGGCGAGATCGTCCCGTCGCCGGCCGAGATTTCGATCGTGGTGCTCGATCCCGCGCAGCAAGGTTCGGCGGCCCGTGTCGCCCGTTGGAATTTCTCGCCCGACGAAGCGCAAGAGCACGTGCGAGCCGACGGGCCGGCGGCCGGACTGCACTTCGAGCTGGCCTGGCCCGATCGCGCACCCTCGAACAAGAACTTGATGCTGTGGGTGCGCTACACGCTGGCCAATCGCGAGCAGTTCGTAGTTGACCAGGAGATCGAGATCGATCCACCGGCGATTCAGGCCTATCAGCCGAGCCAAAACGATTGGAACGCGGCCGAGCGCACGGCGGGTGTGCCGACCCCGGCCGCGCCGCCGCAAGCGGTGCGCCCCGGCGCGATACCACCTGTTGGCGCTGCCAGTCCGCAGCGTGGACCGATGGCGCGGATGACACAGCGCGGCGGGGTTGCCCCACCGCCGCGGCAGAATCAGGTGGTTCCACAGTCGTACCAGAGCTACCCCCCTGTGCAACAGCGCTATGCGCCGCCGCATCAAAGTTACGCGCCGCGGTCGCGCGGTGGTCAGTGGTCGCAGGGCCATGGTGCGAATCGAGCCGCGCCGCGAGCGCGCGGTTTTCAGTACAGCGACAACAATGGCGGCTGGAGCCCGCAGCAATAAGCCGGCTCAGGCTTTGCTAGCACTACGATTGCTCATTGCTTCGGCTTCTCCAGCACGATCCGCAGCAGGATCGCCTGCACGTCGTCGAAGTACTTCCACGAGCAGGGGAAGAACAGCACGTACTTGTTGTAGGTCGGCACGCCCACTAGATCGATCGCTTGTTGCCGGTTGGCCACGAGCCGTTCAAACCAGTGGCGCAGCGTTTCCTTGTACGTGTCGTGGATCGTCTGCTGCACGACATGAAAGCCCGCGTCTTTCGCCGTGCGCAACTGCACGGGATACGGTGGCGTGCCTGTGCCCGGGAAAAAGATTTGTCCTACTAGCCCGGCCACCGGCACACCCAGCTCCAGGCCGCAAAAGAAGTGCGTGACCATCCGCCCGCCCGGTTTCAGCGCGCGATACATCTTTTCGTAAGTCGATTTCAAGTCCCAGCGGCGGACGTGCTCCCAGCAGCCGATCGAGTAGATCTTGTCGAAAAAGTTCTCGGGCACGTCATCGGTAATAAAATTCTTGAACTCGACGTTGAAGCCGCGGTGCTCTTCGTTGTAGCGCACCTGCTCCTGTGAAATCGTGTAGCCGTAGATGTTCTCGCGCTGGCCGGTGCGGTTGAACACTTCTTGCAGCATACCTCCCCAGCCGCACCCAAGTTCGAGCACGCGCTCGCCGGGCTGCGGATTCACCAGGCTCATGATGTGCTGGATTTTGTTGGTCTGGGCTTCTTCGAGCGTTTCTCGGCCGGTGTGGTAATCGGCGTGCGTGTAGAGCATGTACTTCTTGTCGAGGAACAGCTCATAAAAGTCGTTCGAGACGTCGTAATGCTTGGAGATGCCCACCTCGTGCGGCGGCCGCAGAAAGATGTTCAACAACGGGCGGCGCAGCGGCTTCAACGGGTAGTTCAACCGCACGAAGTCCTCGAAAGGTGTCAACCGCTTCGTCACATACTTCCAGGTGCGCTCCTCGTCGAGTGGCTTGGGCGAACGGATCAAGTACTTGACCACGGCGAACGACGGGCCAAAGACGAAGGCCTCGGGCAGAAAGGCGAGATGACGAGCGAGCTGATTCACAGGTGCCCCTGTAGCTGAGTCGGCAGAAAATAAGTATCCACTTCGAATATCTTCCGCCTGTGGTTTTATCCGTCGCGCTGCGCCCAGTCGCGCGAGCGTTCGACCGCCCGCAGCCAGCCGGCGTAGCGCACGGTTCGTTCGTGATCGGGCATCGCCGGCTCAAAGCGCCGGTCGAGCACCCAGTTAAGGTCGATATCGGCCAGATCGTTCCAGTAGCCAACCGCCAGGCCAGCCAGGTACGCCGCGCCCAGGGCCGTTGTCTCTCGCACTTGCGGCCGCGCGACTGCCACACCCAGCATGTCGGCCTGGAACTGCATCATCTTGTCGTTCACACTGGCGCCGCCGTCGACGCGCAAGCTCTCCAAAGGCAAGCCTGAGTCGCGGCGCATCGCATCGACTACGTCGCGAGTTTGGTAGGCCATGGCGTCGAGGGCTGCCCGAGCGAGATGGGCCGCCGTCGTCCCGCGCGTGAGGCCCACGATCGTACCGCGCGCGTACGGATCCCAGTACGGTGCGCCCAGCCCCACAAACGCGGGTACAAAATACACACCATCGGTGTCGGCAACCCGGGCCGCGAGTTGTTCGACTTCGCCCGACGTGCGGATGATCCCCAGTCCGTCGCGCAGCCATTGCACTACGGCGCCAGCGATGAACACCGAGCCTTCAAGGCAATACGTCACCTCGCCGCCGATCCCCCAGCCGATCGTGGTCAGCAGTTGGTTCTCGCTCGCAACCGGCTTTTGCCCTACGTTCATCAATAAGAAGCAGCCGGTGCCGTAGGTATTCTTGACCATGCCCGGCCGATGGCAGGCCTGACCGAACGTGGCGGCTTGCTGATCGCCGGCGTCGCCGGCGATGGGGATCGGGCCGCCGAACAACTCCGGCGCCGTTTCTCCGTAAACTTCGCTCGACGGGCGCACGTTCGGCAGAATCGCCCGCGGGATGTCGAGGGCGTCGAGCAGTTCGTCGTCCCACTCGAGCGTGTGGATATTGAACAACAATGTGCGGCTGGCATTGCTGTAGTCGGTAACGTGGACCTTTCCACCGGTCAGCCGCCAGATGAGATAGGTGTCGATCGTGCCGAAGAGCAGTTTGCCGGCCTCGGCGGCCGCCCGAGCGCCGGGCACGCTATTGAGCAAATGCGCGATCTTGGTGCCGGAAAAATAAGCGTCGACCACGAGCCCCGTCTTGGCGCGAAACACCGGTTCGAGTCCGTGATCTTTGAGCTGTTCGCAGATGGGCGCCGTGATGCGACTCTGCCAGACAATGGCATTGGCGATCGGTTTGCCAGTCACGCGATCCCAAATAACGGTTGTCTCACGCTGGTTGGTGATGCCGATGGCAGCAATGTCGGCACTCGTGGCGCCGGCGTTGGCGAGGGCTTCGCGCGCCGTTGCCAACTGCGAATCCCAGATCGCTTCGGGATCGTGTTCGACGTGCCCCGGCGCCGGCAGCAATTGGGGAAACTCTTGCTGCGCCATGGCTACGACCGAACCATCGCGGCGGAACAAAATCGCCCGGCTCGATGTCGTCCCTTGATCGAGGGCGAGAATGTAGCGGCTCATGACGCATCTCCTGGCCGTTCGTGCTGCCAGCCGATGAACGACTCGTAGATTAGCCCTCCGAGCACGCCACCGACCAGCGGGCCTACGATCGGCACCCACCACCAACCTTTGGGCTCGCTAAACACAGCGCTCCCCCAGCCTGCGATGGCTGTAAATAACCGCGGGCCCAGATCGCGTGCGGGATTGATCGCGTAGCCGCAGTTGTAGCCAAACGTCATGCCGATCAACACGACCAGCGCGCCAACCGCCAACGGACCGAGCCAACTTGGCGGGTTGAGGTTGCGGCTGTCGCCAATCGCGAAGATCACGCCGACCAAGAGCGCTGTGCCGACAATCTGATCGACCAGTCCGCCGGGCACGGGCGACAAAAATCCCGCGTCATTGGGATACGTGGCCCAGATGCCGGCCGTAGCCTTTTCGCCGACGACCCGTCGCGTTCCGCCATCGTAATGGGCAAGCGCCTCGTGGTACGTGGCATACACAATCGCTGCCGCGACGAAAGCGCCGGCCAATTGCGCCAGGCAATACGGCACGACCTTCGACCATGAGAATCCGCGCCAGCAGGCCAGGGCCAAGGTGACCGCCGGGTTCAAGTGCGCGCCGGTCACGCCGCCGGCGACGAACACTCCCATGGTGACCGCCAGCCCCCAGCCCAAGTTGATCGACAGATACTCACCGTTCTTCGGGGCTCCGAGCGTCACTTGGGCGACGACCGCTATGCCGAAGGTAACCAGCACCAAGGTGCCAAGAAACTCCGCCGCTAGTTCCCGCGTTAATCCCCGCATCGTGTTGGCGTCCCCGCATTAGCGCTGTGGTGCATCCCCCAAAGGCCCCGATTGTGCAACCCCCCGCCACCAAGAGCAACTAGCGGAGAGCCAGAAGCTGGCAAAAGATTTCAGGTGGCCGAGGATGTAGCCAGCACGCGCTTATCGAAATGCTCGGCCAGCCGCGCGATTGTGCGATTGACCTCGTCATCGATGGCTTCGGCCGACAGCTTGCCGGCCGCCACTAGCAGCACCGCCAACTCGCGTAGACAGGCCTCGCCGAGTTGCGGCTCGTACAGCAGCATGAGACGCCGCTCCACCAGGTCGTCGAGCCGTGAGACCCATTCGTGCTCGATCACCCAGCGGGCGAACCCTCGCGGCAGCCAGGTGCCCGACAAAGGAGTGCGCCAATCGGCGTTATCACACTTGGCGGCCTCGTCGCAGATTGCTTCGACGCGCGAACCGCACAACGACCAGAGCCGCTCGATCGTCTCCAAAGGCAATTCAAATTTTTGGGCAAGCTCCGCGCGTCGCTTGTGTTCAGCATCGACATCGCCGCCGGGAATGGGCCGCTCGCGCGACGTGGCCCGCACTGGCAGGCCTAGGCGCGCCAAAATCGTGGCCGCACTCGATTCAGCCAACGACCGACAGGTTGTCAGCTTGCCGCCGATGATTGAGTAAATCGGTAGCGCCGCGCCGGCGTGCTCTTCCATCCAATGCCGGCGCGTGACCGACGCCGGCGAAGCATCGTCGTTTGCCGGTAGCGGCCGTACTCCGCTGTACTCCAGTTCGACGTCCGCCTCGGTGAGCGCGAACTGCGGAAAGATCTCATTGACGGTCGCCAGCAGGTAGTCGAGTTCGCGCGACGAACAGACCGCTTCGGCCGGATCGCCGGCGTAGGGTTCGTCGGTTGTGCCCACGAGCACCGCGTTGCCCAGCGGGAGCACGAACACAGGGCGCCCGTCGTTCGCTTCGGCATAGATACCGCGGCCGGCCAACGTTTTCGCAAGCCCCACGTGGTGCGTGACGAAGTGGCTCCCTTTGGTGCCGCCCATCAAGGTTGGCGCCTCGACGTGCAAGCGCCGCAGGGTGAGATCGACCCACGCCCCCGTGGCATTGACGATCGCGGCCGGCTCAAGCGACCGCCCAGCGCCGGGCGCCGTCTCGCCGACCAGATCGATTGATACGCGCCGAACATCGAGCCGCGCCTCGTGATAGCAAAACATCTCAAACGACACGCCGCGTTCAGCCGCTAGCGCCCGGGCATCTTCGACGAGCGCCACGGTGAACCGCTCGGGGTAGCGCACTTGGGCGTCGAAGTAGGAGCAGAGAGCAATGTACTTCGCGTCGTTGACCGGCGGCGTCGATGCCTGGCCCAACTGGTGCACAGCCCGCCGCGGCAGTGAGGGATCACGGGCGTATGTGTCGTAGAACCACAGCCCCGCGCGCACCAGCCACGCGCCGCGCGGCTGATGGGCCGCGTTAGGACGCAGCCAGCGCTCGAGCCCCAAGAATCGCGCGGCTGACGAGATCACGCCGCCAAAGCGATTCTCAACGGGAATGTACAATTGCAAGGGCTGCACGAACTGCGGCGCTAAACGCAGCAGTCGTGTCCGTTCTTCCAGCGACTCGCGAACCAGCGCAAATTCGCCATATTCGAGGTAGCGCAACCCGCCGTGAATCAACCGCGACGAATAAGCCGTGGCCCCCGAGGCGATATCGGCGGTGTCGACCAGGGTGACGCCGACACCGTTCAGGACCAACTCGCGCGCCAGCGCGCAGCCGTTAATGCCAGCTCCCAGAATGAGCACGTTAGCAGGCTGGCTCGACATACGGGGCAGTATACGCCGCTGCCGAGAGTTCGTCAGGAGCGAATTGAGCCATCCGTTCGCGCGGAGTACGGCTAGTCGGCACCCCGGTCAGCAGCATTCGCACCGATCTGGCCCTGCAAGGCCTCGAACTGCGACTTCAACGCCGGCCCGCCTAATTCGGGGTGCAGCAGCGTCGTGACCTCGACGATCTTGGCGGCTTGTTCGCGGTCGCCGGCGCGCAAGTGAAGCCGCGCCAATTCGAGCTTTGCGCGCAGCCACCGCGGGCTCCCCGGCGCCGCGTGCCGTTCGACATCGCGCCAAGCCGCGAGGGCCGCCGGGATCGCCGCGGCTCCCGGCACCAGGCTCAGGCTTACCGCTTGTGCTTCGAGCACGCCTGGGTCGCGAGGATACGCCTCGAGCAGCGACTTAAATCGAGCGGCAGCCTCATCCGCGCGTCCCGCTTCGGATAGCGACTGCGCTTCGAGCAGTTCCAACTCGCGGCGCTCCGCGGCAGTGGCCCCTTCGATCGGACGACCCAGTTTGTCGAACACCAACAGCTTGAACTCGGCCATCTGGCGCTGGCGCTCGGGGGCCGCCGGCGCAAGCTCGACGGCACGGCTCAGCGCGGTCAACAGCGATTGGGCCGTCGCGGGAGTCACGCCGACAAAACCATCGAGATGTTGTCGGGCCTGATCGAGCCGCCCATCCCCCAACAACGCGGCCACGAGCAGAGCTTGCGCCTTCGGCTGCCAAGCGGCTGCGGCGTGCTTTGGGTCCGTAACCAGTGGAGTCAGGATCTGCCAGGCACGGCGATACCCCTCGGGCGGACAGGCAAGCCAGGCTTTCGCCGCGGCCAACGTTGCGGCCTGCACGAGCTCCTGTTGCCGCTCGGCGTTCTTCACGGGCTTCGCGACGATCGCCTGCGATAGACTGTCAAAGTACTCGCCGGCCTCACGCGCGACGCGCCGCGCGGCTGTGGCGCCATTTGCGGTATCGGCTGCAGCACCGGCAGCCAGGAGATCATACGCACGCGACGCGGCCTCGATCGCGTCGACCGCTCGCTCCGACGCGATCGGCACCGCGCGATACGAATCCGCGGCTTCGCGCAACTTGCCCTGGCTTTCGTACGCGCGCCCGAGTCGCCAGCGCACCTCCGCGATTCGGTTCGACTCAGGCCAGCGCTGCACATGCGCCAGCAGCATTTCAATGTACGGATCGAGCGCGGCCTCGTCGGCGGGCGCCGCGGTTTCGATCGCTTGCAGCCGATCGTGGGCCGCCAGCAGGTGGGCCTCGGGTGCGCGGGCATTCGACGGCCACTGCTCCGCCAGCTTCTGGTAGCGCGAGGCCGCCGCGTCCCAGTGCCGCTGACTATGCTCGATGGTCGCCGCGAGAAATCCCAGGTCGAACGCCTGTTCGGGCGATTTCGTCGCGGCTGCACCGGCCGCGCGATCGTAGGCCGCCAGGGCCTCGGCCGGCTGACCGTCGCGCCAATGGTTGGCTGCCGTGCGGGCCAAGAGCTCGGCGTCGACGGGCACGGCCGTGGCGGCAATCGATCCCAATTCCGCCAACAACCGATCAGCCCGCCGCGACCAGTAGGGTCCGTGTCGGGCTTCGATCGCCGCTGTCAATTGCGTGACGCGGTCTTGCCAGGTTTGCAGGGCCTGTTGCTCAGGCTTGGCTTGCGCCGCGCGCCACGCGGACACCGACAACTCCAGACGCAGCACGTCGGCCTCGGGATCATTGCTGGCCGCATTCTGGTCCCCCGCATTTAACAGAAACAAAGCGTCATCAATTCGGTTCGCCAGCGCCAACAACCGCGCTCGCTCGGCAACCAACTCGCGCGCGACCGGTTGGGGCGGATGTGACTTTTCAGCCGCGGCCAACAACCGTTCGGCGCCCACACGATCGCCCGTCCCTCGAAAACAGGCGATTTGCGCTACACGCGCGGGCCAGGAGAGCGGATGATCGGCAGGCAACTCAGCTAACGGTTCGAGCAGCTTGTTAGCCTGGACGAAGCCGTCGGCCCGATCGGGGCTGTCCGCCGCACTGATTTCCGCCAAGCGCAGATACGCGCGGGCTTGCTCGAACCGCAAGCGCTTGACGAGATTCTGCAATTCATACGGCTTGAGCGCCGCCTGCTGCTCCTTTGCCGGACCCTTCCGACGACCGCTTTGTTCGACCCGCTCCTGACTCTCGCGCAGATTGCGGGCGACCGCCGCCAGGGCACCACGCGCCGTCACGACGCGTTCGTTCGTCGGCGCCAGTAGTTCGGCATCGTCCGCCAGCCACATCGCGCGATCGAGTTCAACGAGAGCTCCCTGAGCATCGACAAACGCCAGGCGCGGATGCTGCGGATTTCGCGCGCTGAACTGGTCGATCACCTGCCGGGCCCGCTGCCAGAGCGGCTCCGTGTCGGCAGGCGCGGCATCGCGGGCAGCCGCCGCCAACGTGCGCGACCACTCGACAACCAGCACTGCCTGGCGATCGGGGGGCGTGTTGGCATGAGCGAGCGTTTGCTCGCAGTACGTTTCGGCCAGGCGATAAAGTCGGAGCGCGCGCAGCGACTCGACAAACCGCTCGTCTTCCGACGGCGCGGACAGGGTCAGCGCTGTGAGCAGTAGGGCGATATGCACGATTCGGCTTGCAACTTGCGAGTAGGGCCTCGCCGGACTTCACACCGATTGCCGAGATCACCAGGCGGCCTGCCGGCCAGAAGGCCACCGGATCGTTTCTCTTAACATAACCGCGGCGTCGTTGGTGAGCACTCCAGATCGGGTCACCGTCTCTGGCGATTCTGCGAGCTGCGCGGGTCGGGTGGATCGCAGCGATATCAACGGGAACCGTACCGCGGCAGAGGGCTGCGGGGATCGATTGTGAACTAGATTTGCGCGGAGCCGCCGGCGGCATGGGCTATGCGAGATACAAGCCATCAGGACTGCGCGGCGCCAATCGCTGCGCTTGCCCTCGCAGCGCCCCGGCATGTCGTCGATCACGTCTAAGAACAATCGCCATCTAAGAATTCGCCGGTTTCCCGCGATCAACGCGAAGCCTGAATTGCTGGGGTACACAAATGACTACGAGCATCGATCCAGGCCTGCAAACCACCGGGAACGAGCCGCTGACGCACGACCTGCTGCCTGAGCACGCCACGCCTCACGAAACGCTCGACATGGATGGCGCGGAACCCCAGTGCTCGCGCAGCACCAGCACGAAACTGGAAGCAACCGCGATCGCGCCTGCGGCGACCGCGCCCGCGTTTCCCTATTTCGCGCCGCCGCAAGGACCAGGTGAACTCGGGCGCCTCGAAGAGTACCGCGTGCTGCGCGTGTTAGGCGAAGGAGGTATGGGCATCGTCTTCGAGGCCGAAGACACCGTGCTCGCGCGGCATGTGGCCATCAAGGTGCTGCGACCCGAGGAGGCCGACGACACCTTACAAAAGCGGTTTCGGCAGGAGGCCCGTCTGGCCGCTTCACTGACCACCGAACGTGTCGTACGCATCTACCGAGTAGGGCAGTGCGAACACGTCTTGTATATCGTCATGGAATTGCTGCCAGGCGAATCGCTCGAGGCTTGCCTCGAGCGCGAACGCACGCTGCCGATGGCCGAAGCGTTGCGCATCGGCCGGGAAGTCGCCGAAGGATTGACCGCTGCCCACCAGCGGCAGCTCATTCATCGCGATATTAAGCCGGCGAACGTCTGGCTGAAATGCTCGCCTGAGAGCGACGGCGCGAGCCATGTCACGCTGCTGGATTTCGGCATCGCCCGCCCGCTCGTCGTCGAGGATCGCTTTACGATCGCGGGGCGCGTCGTGGGCACGCCCATGTTCATGGCTCCCGAGCAGGCTTGCGGGCTGCCGGTCGATCAACGGGCCGACTTGTTCTCCTTAGGTTGTCTGCTCTATGCGATGCTGGCGGGCGATTCTCCTTTCGCGCGGGCCTCGGCAATTGCCTCGTTGCATGCCGTCGTAAATTTGCCCGCAGAGAGCATCGACAAACGGGTACCGGGCTTGCCGAAGCCGCTCGTAGAACTGGTCGATCGGCTGTTGGCGAAAAATCCCGATGAACGACCACATTCCGCGATCGAGGTCGCGAACACACTGCGCGATCTGGAACAGCGCACAATCATTTACGAGGCAGCCGTCGCCGGCTCCGCCATCAAAGCGGTCGACGAAAATCGCCCATCCCGCCGTGCCAAGTTGACCTGGAGCGCTTCGATTGGCGCCCTGGCCATTGCCGTGGCCGCACTTTCGTGTTTGTGGCGCGAGAGCGAGCGGTTTGTCGACAAAGCGCATAAAGCGAACGCTGCCGGCCAGGGACCAGCCGCGATCGAAGCCAGCGTACTAGGAGTATCGGGCACGTCCGCGCCTCCTGCGCAGATCGCCGCGCCGAACGGGGACACGGCAACCGCCGCAGCGCCGGTCGCCCCGTTACCCCCGATTAAAGTTGGCATCATTCATTCGCTCTCGGGGCCAATGGCCACGAGCGAACGCTGCATCGTCGACGCCTTCCAGTTCGCGATCGACGAGTTGAACGAGGCGGGCGGACTGCTGGGAGGTCGTCAGATCGAGGCAGTGATCCGCGACGGTCGCTCGAACGAGTATGAATTCGCCCGCGAGGCCGAAGACCTGATCACGCGTCAGGGCGTCGTGACACTCTTTGGCGGTTGGCGGTCGCCGTGTCGCAAGATGATGGAGCAGGTCTGCCATCGGCACGAACACCTGCTGCTCTACCCAACGACCTACGAAGGTTTGGAACAATCGCCCTACGTCATTTACCTTGGGAGCACTCCCAATCAAGCGGTGCTGCCGGCCGTGAAGTGGGCCTTCGCCTTCTTGAACAAGCGCAAGGTCTTTCTGATCGGCACCGACGGGGTGTATTCCCGGAGCGTGCATGAGATCGTCAAAGATGAGCTGAAAACGCTGGGCGGTACGATCGTTGGTGAAGAGTACCGACTGCTAGGTGAGTCGAATTTTGCCGACGTGGCCGCGGAAGTTCATCAGTCCGGCGCCGATTTGATCGTGAATACGGCCTGCGGAATCGGTAACAGCTCGCTGTTTCGCTGCTTGCGCGAGGCCGGCGTCGAAGCTGGCAGCGTACCGACCATCTCGTTTCAAGTCACCGAAGAGGAGCTGCGCACGTTTGCCGTGCGGCCCGAGGATATTGCCGGCGACTACGCCGCACTGGGTTATTTTCAAAGCCTATCCGACGACGCAAATCAACAGTTCATCAAGCGCTTTCGGCACCGCTTTGGCGCCAGCCGTGTCGTCAACGATCCAATGGTGAATGCCTACACCGGCATGCACCTCTGGGCGGCGGCCGTGCAGGCGGCCCGCTCCGACGACGTCCAGGCCATCCGCCAACTGATTCTCGACCAGCAATTCGAGGGGCCCGGAGGGCTCGTCCGCATCGATCATGCCACGCATCACGCCGTGCGGGCGGCGCGCATTGGCCGAACCACGCCCGACATGGAGTTCGAGACCGTGTGGCTCTCCCCCGATCCAATCATGCCGAAGCCCTTCCCCGATTCGCGCGGAGTCAACGACTGGGACGACTTCGAGAGCGAACTGTTCATCGGCTGGAAGAACCACTGGCGTCCCAACGCGCCACCTCGCAGCACTCCGTAATGCGTGTGCAGCGGGGATGGGCGTCTCCCAGGTGGTCAATCTCGCTTGGCTTTGTCGAGCCGCGTCCCGGCCTGCCGGCAAATGACGCAGTTCGTGCCGTCACCGGCGGACGAAGCGCGTGGCCCAAATGAGCGCTTGACAAACGACCATTATTTTGTATATAATAACCTCGCATGGCTGCCGCATCGCAGGCACATTCCGGCGATTCCGCGCCCTGTGGCCCCTAATCCATCCAACAAAAGGAGCATACACTCCCGCGCTGAAGCCGGCCCTTCGTTCACCGCTTCCCAAGGGCCCACCACGCGAAACGTTCCAGACACACTCGGATCGAGTGCCGTTTCGGGGTGCGCGCCAAGAGGCCGCCTGCAGCGAATCGCCGCTCGCTCAAGAATCCCACGAGCTGATCGTTTAACGGATTGGGCCGAGCGCCGGCCCGCGGTGCGCGCCGACTGGCCGATGGCATTGAATCACCCCCAACTCGGCCCTCTACGCCTTCCAGCGAGCACGAACTAATGAACAATCTCACTCCAAAAATTGCCAAGTTCTTTACGTCCCACCCCAACACCCGCAGGTCCAGGGTCAGTCCCCGTGCTTCGCCGCTTGAGCCAAGGGCGGCCATCTTCTAAATTTGGCTTTTCGCCCCACCCGCGGAGTCGATCGCCAGATTCGATCTTCCCCGTGACCTGCTCACCCCCCGCTCGCGCCAAGCCAACTGACGGCTCGTCCGCCTGGGGGTGCGTCACTCGCCCAACGGAGAACCCGACCTCATGGAGCGCACGCTCATACTGCTCAAGCCCGATTGTGTCCAGCGCCGGTTGATCGGCCGCATTCTTGCCCGCTTTGAAGACAAGGGGCTCAACGTCGTCGCCATGCGGCTGATGCAGGTCACTCCTGAGCTGTCGAAAAAGCACTATGCCGAGCACGTCAGCAAGCCGTTCTATCCGAACCTCGAACAATTCATTACCGGCGGCCCGATCGTGGCGGCCATCCTCGAAGGGCTCGAAGTGATTCGCGTCGTGCGCGAAATGCTCGGGGCCACGAGCGGCCTCAAGGCACAGCCAGGCACCATTCGCGGCGATTTCAGTTCCAGCCGTCAGATGAACCTGGTGCATGCCTCCGACGGCCCCGAGGCCGCGGCCCGCGAGATCGCGCTCTACTTTTCGCCCGATCAGATCGTCGCCAGCGAGCCGACGCTAACTCCCTGGCTGCGCGCCGCGGACGAATCGTAGGCTGGCGCGGCAACCGTTTTGCCACTTGCCGCGCGGCAGATAGCCAATAGGGAGATGCGTTCGATGCGACCGATCTGCCGAGTGCCGTGCTGCGCTGTCGCTGGAATCCTGCTCAATTTGGCGGCCGTCGCCGAAGCAATTGAACAGCCTACGACGCCGGCTACCGCCGCCTCGCGCCCCAATATCGTATTGATCCTGGCCGACGACTTGGGCTTCAGCGACCTCGGTTGCTACGGATCGCAAATCGCCACGCCCAATCTCGATCGACTAGCGGCCGGCGGCTTGCGCTTCACGCAGTTCTACAACGGCGCACGCTGCTGCCCGACGCGTGCCGCGCTGCTCACCGGGCTATATCCGCACCAGGCGGGCGTGGGGCACATGCTCGGCGAGTGGAATCGCCCGGCCTATAGCGGGGGGCTGAACCAGCACTGCGCGACGTTCGCCGAATTGTTGCACGCGGTCGGCTATCGCAACTACCACGTCGGCAAATGGCACGTCGGCGGCGTCGGCGGTCGCAAGGCCAACTCAGCCGTCGGCCGAAATCACCCCTTGCGGCGCGGGTTCGACCGGACGTTCGGCACGGCCGGTGGAGGCGACTTCTTCCAACTGCAACCCCTTTATCTCGACGACGCGCCGGTTACGCCCGACGACAAGTTTTACGCCACCGACGCGTTCAGCGACTGGGGGGAGCGCTTCGTGCGCGAACACGGCCGCGATCACGCCGGCGAACCCTTCCTGCTGCACCTTTGCTATACGGCGCCCCACTTTCCGCTGCACGCCAAGCCGGAAGATATCGCCAAGTATCGCGGCCGTTTCCGCGACGGTTGGGACGCAGAGCGGGCACGCCGCTTCGCGCGTCAAAAAGAGCTGGGCATCGTGCCACGCGACTGCGAGCTTTCGCCGCGCGACCCCGTCGCCACGGCTTGGGCCGACGTGCCCGAAGCCGATCGCGACGAGTGGGACCTGCGGATGGCCGTGCATGCGGCGATGATCGACTGCATGGACCAAGGGATCGGTCGCGTGCTAGCGGCGGTGCGCGAGATCGGCGCCGAGCAGAATACAGTCGTGATGTTCCTTTCCGACAATGGCGCGAGCGCCGAGTTCCTTGATAGCTGGCCCGATCCCGCCCGAGGACATCGCCCTGGTAGCGAGGCCGGCACGCCCGAGTCACATCGCTGCCTGGAGATTGGCTGGGCCAATGCCGCCAACACGCCGTTCCGCGAAAACAAGATGTGGGCCCACGAAGGGGGGATCGCCACGCCACTGGTGACGTATTGGCCGGCGGGCATTAAATCGCCGGGCACGCTCACCGACCAGGTTGGGCATATCGTTGACATTATGCCCACCCTGTTGGAATTGGCAGGCGCCGCCTACCGGTCAACACTCGATGGCCGCGAGTTGACGCCGCTGGAAGGGCGCAGCCTGGTTCCTGTCTTCGCCGGTAACACGCTTGGCGCGCGCACGCTGGGCTGGGAGCACGAGGGGAACCGGGCGATCCGCATCGGCGACTGGAAGCTCGTGGCCGTTTTCCGTGGCCCCTGGGAACTGTACGACCTGGCTCACGATCGCACCGAAACGCACGATCTGGCAGCCGCGCAACCCGACAAGGTGAAAGAGCTGGCAGCCGCCTGGCAAACGTGGGCTGATCGTGTCGGTGTGGCGCCGTGGGAAGAGCTCCCTGGTGCAAACTACAAACCCTCGGCGAAGTACCGCCGCAAGTCCGAACCACTGCCCAAGGAATAGGACGATGCCCCGATTTCACGTTCAGTACCGTCTGCGACTGTTGTTCTCAACGCTGCTCGTGGCCGCCTTTGTCGAAAGGTCGCTGCGCGCCGGCGATGATCCGACGGAACTGTGCGTGATGACCTACAACCTGCGGTATGCGAGCGCGTCGCCGCCGAATGCCTGGAGCGCACGACGTCCGGCCGCCAAGGCGCTTTGGGACAAAGTGCGGCCCGACGTTGTCGGCACGCAGGAAGGGGTCTTTCAGCAGATCAAGGACATCGCAGCCGATCAGCCCGACTTCGCCTGGATTGGCCTAGGGCGTGAGGGGGGAAGCCGCGGCGAACTCATGGCAGTTTTCTATCGCCGCGACCGGCTCACGCCGCTGGAATTCGATCACTTCTGGCTTTCGGACACGCCCGATGTGATCGGCTCGACCACCTGGGGAAACAGCAACCGGCGAATGGTCACCTGGGTCAAGTTCCGCGTTGCGGCCAGTGACCGCGACTTTTATTTCTTCAACACGCATTTCGATCACCAGGTGCAAGCGGCTCGCGAGAAGAGCGCCGCGCTGTTGCTCGCGCGGATCGAGGCCCTCAAGACCCGGCAACCGGTGATTGTGACCGGCGACTTCAACGCGCCGGCGGGGCGCGGGCCGGTGTACGAAAAACTCGTCGGACCGCAAGCACTTTCCGACACTTGGATCACGGCCACGGAACGCGGACCGGCCATCGGAACCTTTCATAACTACGGCGGGCCACGTGAAGGAGGAGAGCGAATCGACTGGATACTGTCGCGCGGCGAGGTCACGGTGCATCGCAGCGAAGTGGTCACCGAGCGGCTGGGAGAGCAATATCCAAGCGATCATTTTCCGGTTGTCGCGCGATTGAAGTTCTAGTCGCAGCATTACTCCCAAGGAGATAACAACTTGAGGCCTTTCGGTCAGTTTTGCAAAGCGACCCTGCTCGGCGGCATCGTGTTTATTGCGCCATTGGTCATTCTGGTCACCGTGTTGCGCGAGGCCGTGCGTCATGCCTCGATCGCGTTGCAGCCCGTCGCGGAATTAGTGCCCGAGCAGCGCGTGGCGGGAGTGATGTGGATCGATTTGGCTGCGGTGCTGGCGATCGTGCTGCTCTGCTTTCTGACGGGGCTGTTGATCGCCACGCGCCTCGGACGCGCGTTGAGCGATCAGCTCGAGCGAATCGTGCTTCGCCAGGTTCCCGGCTTCATGTTCGTGAAGACGATCGTGCATGGAGTCGCGGGGCTCGACGCCAATAAAAAGCTAGCGTCCGCCCTGATCCGCTTCGACGACAACTGGATGCTGGGCTTCGTGATCGAACAGCATGCCGATGCGCTGGTGACCGTGTACGTCCCCAGTGCACCAACGCCGGCCGTAGGCTCAATCTATTTCATGACGCCCGACCGCGTGGTGCCGCTCGACATGCCAGTGATGCCCACCGTGTCGTGCGTGATGCGGTTGGGGGTCGGGTCAAGCGAACTCTTGAGGAAGATCGAGCAGGCCCGGCTGGGCCCGTTCGCCGGGTTGCCGCGGGCACTGCCGGAGTAACCACCGAATCAGCAACCATTTCGAATGGGAGAACGTCGCCCGACAGTTCAGCAGGCCAACCCGCAACATCTATGATTATTAATGATTTGATTTCCAGGCGTTAGCGTTACTTTTTCCAGTTTCGAGTGTTGAAACCAGGAGAGGATTTCAGGGGTAGAAGAGCGGGATACGTTGCCGATGCCCGGCGGGGGGAGATTTCCGGCGGGGGTTGACTACCACCCTAGGGGGGCAGTCGTCACGCGGCATTCGAGCGTATGCTGGCATAAATCGCACCTAGGTTGCGAGAAAAGGATGACGGGGCGCAAGGTTGTCGGGCAGAACGTCGTTACCTCGCTTTCGCGGAGCGGGTCACCCTCGACGGGGTGGAGAGTTGTCGATCGGGCGGTATCGATCGGCAAATTGAACCTGACTTTCGTGAAGAGTGAGCCTGTCTTGAAACGACTAATTGACGCCCGGGCTTCGAGCGAGCAGGGACTCTATCTCGTGCTCTATGCCAGCAGCGCCGGCGGGTTGTAAACCGCTCGGCATTGCCAGTCGCTCCAACTCACTGCCATCACCAGTTGCTTTTGACCTCCGGCCGGATCGGTCGGCGCCATCAGCAACAAGCGAGATCGCAGTGCAGGGCCCATCGTCGTACGCATCATCTAGGGAAGCATTGCAGATGAACATGCTCTTGTTGGGATACATCGGACCGGAATCGACTCTCCCATTGGCCTCGGCGCTGGCGGCGGTTGTCGGAGTGGCTTTGATGGGTTGGAACTACTTGCTGCTCGCCGGCAAGAAGCTCGTGGTTCGTTTACGACGAACTCGAAGTTAGCCAGCCAATCACGAGCGACCGACACCTAGCCGTGACGTCGCATCGTGGCTCGGCAACAGCCGATTCGAGCGACGCGAATGGTTCCGGGCGACTACGCGGCGCGCGAACAACGCAGCGTGGAACGATGCCGAGTCGATCGGTAGCTACCTCGCGAATTGTTTCACTCGCCTAGATGCGGCGCTTCGCGGATTTCGGCGACATAACGACAGCTCAAGAATCGCCTTGCCGAAAATGAAGTTGCACCTGACTGGCGCGACAGCGACATTTCTCCTGCATCGGTGATCAATGGAACAGACGACGTCCCTGGAGAAATCCAAGTCCCTCCTCGTGCGCGTCACGATTTTTGCCGCGGTTGTCCTGGGACTTGCACTGCTGTACGTGGTCAGGCGGGACGAACCCGTTCTGCATCTGTTGGTCGGCTATCCCAGGATGGCCCGCGAAGCGATGCTGTTGGTTGCCGCGATTCTCTGCGCGCCGTTTCTGTTCGGAGGATTATTACGCAATCCAAAACCGCCGCGGGCAGCGAACGTCTTGTCGTGGTGTGTCGTCTTTGCCGGAACACAAGCGTGCTGGCAGATCGCGCTGCGCTGCCTCAAGTACTCCGGAAAAAACACCGGTGTGCCGGTGTACCTGGATGCGTTTGCATCGCAACCAAAGGCCATGTGGTGGATCATCCCATTTTGCCAGGTACTAGCTTTTGCGCTGCTGGGCATCTACGCGATGCTGGCGGTACGACTCGTGCGGACGACCGACTTCCGGCGAGTGCTCTCGTTTCAATTCTGTCTCCTTATGGCGATGGAGACTATTCTCGTCCTTGCCGACGACACGGTGTATTCCTGGTCGATCTTGCTGTTCTCGGCGGGGCTGGCGTTCGCGTTCTCGCGATGGAAATGGCCACAAACCTGGCTTGAGGGACCACCCCGTCCATTGCTCTTTGCCGCGGCACTCGTGGCATTGGTGGCATTACCGGCGACCTATTGGCTGGCTTATCGGCCGCGTCCGCCTCGGCTACCGGTCGCCGGAAAGACACCTAACGTTCTATTGATCACGCTCGATACGGTGCGTAAACAGAATCTCAGTGTGTATGGGTACGAGCGGCCGACCACACCGGGGCTGCAAAACCTGGCTCAACGGGGACTCGTATTCACCAACGCCATCGCGCCGTCGTCTTGGACGGTGCCGACGCACGCCAGTTTGTTCACCAGCCTGATGCCGGGCGTTCATCACGCGGGAATCGAAGGCCGGCCACTGGGAACAACCGGACGCACGATCGCCGAGGTGTTGCAGGAGGCGGGCTACCATACGGCCGGCTTCATCGCCAACGACTTTTGTGGATCCAAGCATGGGCTCGCCCGGGGTTTCGCCCACTATGACGAAGCCGATACATCCGCACTGAAATGGGCAGGCTCCCTACTCGTCAACTCGATCCGGTTCATTCTCTTTTCGCAACCGGAGGAATTCACGCAGCGCACCGCGAGCTACATCAACGAGCAGTTCTTGAATTGGCTTCCCGACCATCGCGACAGGCCGTTCTTCGCCTTCATCAATTACATCGACGCCCATTCTCCCTACCTGATTCCCGATCCTGCTTTTGACGTCTTCACGCAAGCGTCTCCCGACTTAAAGGCCCGCTTGGCTGCCAATTGGGTCGACACTTGGACCACGCGTGGCTGGTGGGTTGATTTCAAAACGGAAGATCCGGACGAGATCCAATTCCTGATCGATCAGTACGACGGGTCGATTGCCTACATCGACCACCAGGTGTCGCTGTTGGTGGATAGACTTGAGCAACAGGGCGTGCTGGACGACACGCTGCTGATCATCACAAACGACCACGGCGAGCATTTCGGCGAACACGGAAAATGGATGCACGGCAACAGTTTGTATCGTGAATTGATCGACGCTCCTCTGCTGTTGATTTTTCCCAACAGAATTCCCGCCGGCGAAACCATCAATACGCCAGTAAATCTCACGCAAATTCCGATTACAGTGCAAAGCCTGCTGGGGCTTCCCCCCGAGCCCGCGTTCCGTGGAACAGCCTTGCCCTTAAGGCTCGAAGACCTAGCCTCCTCGTCGCGACCGGTGTCGGCCGAAGTTTACATCGACGGCGATGGTTACTCGATTCGATCGGCAATAGCGGACGGATTGCAATACATCTGGTACACCAACGACCAGCCCGAGGAGCTATACGATCTTCAATCCGATCCACTAGAAACACGGAACTTGGTCGGCGACCTGGAATATGCCGAGCGACTCACGGTTCTCCGCGATGCGGTGCGCCGCGAATTCCAGATCGAGGACGATGAACGGCCAGCGACTCAACCGACGAGCAGCACGCGGATCAACGCGCATCACGATCACTCGGCTCCGTGCTGTCAGGACCCAAGAATCGTGTCGGGACTTTTGGGTCGCATGTAGAATCACCGCACCGCATTGCAGTTGACCGGATGAAGGTCGCACCGTGTCGAAGATACCGGCGAATTGAACACGGACGCGCGATACCCACGGGCTCACAACGCACCGCGAGAGATTAGTTGCCCGCCGGCACCACCGTCGTCGGATACGCGAACAACGCAGGTATGCCCCCCGTGTGCCAGAAGACGACCGGCCTGTCGCCGTCAATCTGCCCGCGGCGCACGAGGTCGATGAGACCGGCCATCGCTTTGCCTGTGTAGACCGGATCGATCAATAGCCCTTCGAGCCGTGCGACAAGTTGCACGGCTTCGACCATCTCGGGCGTGGGATGCCCGTAGCCCGGACCAACGTAGGCGTCGAGGACGCGAACGCGCGGAGGCAAGTCCGCTGCGGCGACACCAAGTTTCGTAGCCGTGGCGCTCGCCAGGTCTCGCACGAGGGTTTCCTTCTGTGATGAATCGCCACTGACCGCGATACCGATAACCTGGTTTGCTCGCTCGTGTGCAGCCAGCCCGACGAGGATGCCGGCGTGCGTGCCGGCGCTTCCCGTAGCGACAACGATTTGCGCGTCGGCAATTTCCTGCGCCGCGAGTTGTGACAACAGCTCGTCGATAGCAGCTACATAACCGAGCGCTCCGACGGGCGTGGAACCTCCGACGGGAATAAAGAAGGGGCGACCTCCGCGACGGCGAATTTCGGCAAGAATCGCTTCGAGCGCTGCCGGCTCGAGCGTCGACTCCGGCAACACATGCATTCGCGCACCAAACAACTGGTTCAGGAGCACATTGCCCGACGTGGCATAGACCGGGTCTGGCCAGTCGACATAGCGTGGCAAGATCAGCTCGCAAGCCAGGCCGAGCCGGGCGGCCACCGCAGCGGTCTGACGCGCATGGTTCGACTGCACGCCGCCGACGGTCACCAGTGTATCGGCCCCGGCGCGGCGAGCCTCGCCCAGCAGATACTCGAGTTTGCGAACCTTGTTGCCCCCCAAGGCCAGGCCCGTGGCGTCGTCCCGTTTGACGAAGATGCGTGGGCCCCCGAGATGCCGCGATAGCCGCACGAGCGGTTCCAGAGGAGTAGGCAGATGCGCCAGAGAGATGCGGTCGAATTTGGCGAAGTTCATGTCCTAGTCCATAACCCAAAAAAGCTGCCTGCCGACGACTGTCAGACCGTTGACAACCGCTGTCGCTGCACAGTCTACTCGCTAGACACCGGGGCATCGTAAAGCGACCCGAGACCGGTCGCGATACCCGGGTTCGAGCGTTCGCAAGAAACTACCGCACGTCCGGTGCAACCAACATCGATTGCAGTAAGCCAAAAAGGAACAACCCATGAAGGTGGTGCAAATCAACATCGACCACGACCTGTCGCCCGCCGAGCTCGAAGCAGGATCGGCCGATTCCCTCAAATTCGCTGAAACCGTGGCACAGCTCCCAGGCATGCACTGGAAAATCTGGATCGGCGACGAGTCGCGCCATGAATTGGGCGGCATCTACCTGTTCGCTTCGGAGCGGGCCGCCAAGGACTTCCTCGCTGGGCCAATCTTCGCAGCCATTCGCAGCAATCCGCGATTCCAGAAGGTCGACGCCAAGGTGTTCGACGTCAATGAAGCAGCCAGCCTGATTACGAAGGCCCCGCTGCCCGTCGCGGCGACATAGTCGCGCGACCGTGTAAGTACTCAAGCTCTCGGCGCGCGTGGTCGGAAATCGATCGCGCTAGCCGTTGTGCGCGCATTGCCGCCACTTAGTTGTCTTTGACTTCCAGCGCGATTGACTCCCCTTCGAGCATGATCGGGATATCGTCCGTGATAGGGTAAAGTACGCGGCCGTCCTGACGCACCAGCCCGCCAGCGAGCCGCTCTTCAATCCGCTGCCCAGAGCGATTCACCAGCGCTCCCGCGGCGATCGCCGCATTAAGACGCGTCAGCACTTCGGGCGGAGCTTCCTGGAGCGGCTGGCGCGTTTCGGGGCAGACCAGGATGTCGAGCAGTTCTTTGGCGATCATGGAGCGATTTCTCCGCCGAGGGGGATGCTAGCAGAAGGCGGTTTCCAGGCGTTAGTCCGGCCCCGCCTCGCGAGTTTACCCGGTTTCGCGACGCACGCTATTGCCCATCTGACGAAACCGCCGATAAGCGATCAAGAGGGGTCTCGGCCGTTTTCCGCGCCGCCTGGGGACGTCCTGGAGTTTTCGTAGTGCGATCGGGCGTGCCCGCCGGCATCGTCGCGCGGCGGCGCGCCGGTATTCAACCGCGGAGTGAGCCCATGTCGCGCGCGATTCTAGCGATCCTCGCCGGCGTCGTGTTGCTGCCTTCCGCGGCGCGCGGCGACGAGCGGTACTACGTCGAAAACGGCGTTACCTATTACGAAACTCGCGAGCGAGTGCAGCGGCCGATCACAGAAATCGTTCAGCAGCCGACCACCCGCACGGTGTATCGCGAGCAGTATCGCACCGATTTCACCGACACGGTGCATGTGACCTCGAAGCCCGTCACCGAATGGCGGCTCGAAAGCTACTGGCGCGGCCGCTACAACCCATTCGTCGAACCCCAGATGGCACAGCGCTGGGTTAAGCGCAAGCGCTACGAAACGCAAATACAGACGATCCGGCAGCCGGTGCTGCGACGCGAACTCGTGGCCGAGAATCACACCGAGCAGGTGCCAGTCGTCACGCAGCGGATGGTCGACGAAGAGGTGGTGCGCCGCGTGGCCGTTACGCCGGCCAAGATTCAGGCATCGCCGGCCAGTACCGCCGTGGCCAGACCGACGCCCCCCGGCTCGGCCGATCCCTTCAACGCCCCCAGCGATGCTGTGGCGCGGCGCGTACAAATCGGCGGCATTTCGCGGCTCGACGGCACCCCCTCACGAACCCTCGACACGAGCGGCTGGCACGCGGGCCGCACGACCATGACGCGGTAAGTCCGGCATTGCGCAGGCGGCCCTTGCTCATCATGTTCAGCGCGACACGCAAGGCAACGCGTCCACGCCGCGGCGCTAGTCACGCCGCCGATAGATATTCAGCCAAGCGTTCGAGAGGGGTCGAAAGGCGCGGGCACTTTGCCCCCAGATGAAGGCCGATTCTTCGTCGCGCACGTCGACACAACCATCGAGCTCATAGTGTGCCTCAACGTAGTCACCGAACCATTTCAACACGTGCCGATCCGAATCTTCGCTGAACGTCCACGACACGCTGATGGCCACGAAGACCACATACGCCGGGCGAGCCGCTTCGGCTTCGGCGATCATTTCCTCCTGCATCTGCCGCGCATAAGGCTGCCGTTCGACGAGCGGATACATGTAAATATACCGCGTGGCACTGCGACGACCGGCATAGAACAACAACTCCGGTTCGGAGCCCAGCACCAGCACCGTATCTTCGGAAGTCGTGCGGGCCGCGATGCGTTCAGCAATGACCGGTATTTCGGGAAACGGATTGCCGCCGAACGTCGCTCGCGAAATCTCCGCCGGACTTAGCTCGAAGAAGTAGGCACGGTGGGGCCACAACGTTGCCAGCAGAGCCGCCGCGACCGTCAGCAGCGCCAATGCCGACTGTGGCCGGGCCGTGTGATTGGCGCCCAGCACTCGACCCAGCCAGCTCGCCGCCAGCGCGAACAATAGCGCTGCGCTCGGCAGCAACAGCACAAAGTAATGCCGCCGAAAGTGCAAGCCCGGGCAGACCGCCACGCCGGCCGCCAGCAACGTGACCAGCAGAAACCAGCGCCGCGAGCGGGCGGCCTGATTCCACCAGAGGGCAGAGAATCCCCAAAATGCGAGTCCAAAGACCAGCGGCGCACCCTTGCCGATCAGGGCGCTGGTCGCCAGCAGCCGCAACGCCCCGGCGGACCACGGCGTTTCAGCCGCATAGTTGCCGGCGACCTCGACGGTCCAGAACCAGAACTTCTGCCAGACGCCTGCCGCAACCATCGCCCCGACCATCAGTGCCACGGGAATCGCCAAGCCGATCGCCAGTGCCAACTGCGCCAGCAACAGGCGCGACATCCGCCGGAATGCAGTGCCGGCGCCCTGCCGAGCCGCGGCGGCACTCTGCCACTGCGAGGCGCCGACGTAAGCCGCCGTCGCCAGCGCTAGAAACACGGCATGCTGCTTGATCGTGATCGCTATCCCCAATAGCACGCCCGCGACGAAGAGCTCCCGCGAACACCAGCGCCAGACCGGCCGCTGACTCGCCGCTTCCGACCGTTGCGAGAGCTGCCGCCTGTCGCCAGCACGCACGGCCAACCACCAGGCAAGCACCACAGGCAGCAGCACGAACTGCTCGGCCTGAGCGCTCGAGCCATGCAGCTCAGGCAGGGTCGACAGCAGTGCGAAAACGGCGGCCGCGGCGAGCCCCACCGTAGCGTCGTACAATCGCCGGCCGAGCAGAAACATGGCCACCGTCGTGGCGGCGCCAGCAACCAGCAGCCCGAGGTGGATTCCGCGGATCGACTCGCCCGTCACGGCCAGCACCACCGAGTACACGGCGTAAATGCCCGGCAGCTTCATCGCATAGGCCGACTCATAAGGGGGCACACCGCGCAGCATTTGCTGGGCCATGTAGGCGAACTCCCCCTCGTCGCGATCGAGCGGCACGTCGAGCAGCCGCCAGCGCAGCACCGCACCGCCGGCGAGCACCGCCAGCAATCCCAGTCCGACAAGCCAGTCCGGCCGCGCGGTTGAGCGACCGTCGCTGCGCTCGGGTAACTCGGCAGATTCCGATGAGTCCGTCATAGAGCGACAAGCAGCGAAGCGGGTAATTCGGGGCGCGAATGATCGCGGGCGCGTAAACGTCCGTGCGCGATGGACCCCATGCGCGATTGACCCCATTCTCAATGCAGCAGGGTGCTCCCCAGCGGCGCAGCGGGCCGGAGCAGAGTCGGTCGACCGAGCAACGATCCGGCCGTCACGTTATCGCCGCGTGCGGCCGCTGACAACTCGCCGAGCGAGCGGCCAGGCGAGCGATCGTCCCCAACAGGCCACGCACGCCAGCAGGCGCGGGCCGAAAACGATAACAGCGGGCCGTCCGAGGTCCCTTCGGACGGCCCGCTGTTACCAAGCAATAAGAAGCCCCAGGGAGGGAGAGGGAAGCAGGGAAGCCTCCCTGGGGCAGCTCTCGTGGGGGGCGAGAGAAGTGCGGTTAACCTCCGGCCGGCCGCGGGGCAGGCGAGAGGGGTATGCGTTTCCCCTGCACAACCGTGGGATATCGTTCCATCGCAATCTCCAGGCTGTTGGTGTGTTGGTTGCTGCTACACATCGGGCTCGAGCAAACGCTGCTCAAGCGAAGACCGTCGCGGCGCGTGGTGCGTCGACCACATCGACCGCGTCGATCAACTGCACGACTCCCGCCACACGACGACAGCAGTGATGGCTCAACTGCTTCTCGTAAAAACTTCGCACTTGTCCGCGAAGGGTGACGATGCCGTTGTTGGCTTTCACTTCCAACTGCCGCAAGCCGGGCACGTGCCGACGCGACAGAAAGCTGACAATTCTTCGTTCGAGGTCGCGATCCGCTCCTTCGTCGAAACTCGGCGCGGTTGACCCGGCGGCGCTATACATGAAACTCCCACTCCTTTGCCCACATTCAGGCCTGCCACCAACATCCGTTCCGCCTGACTATCTCGCCTGCGACCGCCTGGAGTGATTCGCTTGGCTCGATGGAATTCCTATTTTGCAACCGATGTGCCAAAGGCGCCGTACATCCGGAAAGTTCGTCCGCGCGCCGCGCTAAATCGCCGTGCGCCAACGCATTATGCGGCTGAAAATGCTGCCAAAAGATTTCCCGCACGGTTTCGCTTGGCGCGGCGTTGCTTAAGCGTGTTGCCGGGCGTGCCCGTGTGTTATGCACGGGAGCCTGAATAGGGGCTAGGGAAGAGAGATCAGGGGCTAGCGGGTAGTGGCTAGTGGGCAGTGAAGGCGGGCGGCCTCGAGTCTTGCCACTAGCCACTGATCACTAGCCACTACCTGATTGCCCCCATGCGTCCTGCAGCCTGCCCCCTCTTCTATAAACTGTTCCGGGATTTTGCGTCCTAACCGTCCTAAGCCCGACAAAAAATCGCGTAAACCCTTGCCGAAAAACAACTTGACCTTAGGACGCAAAACCGAAAAACCTTGCGTCCTAAACCGTTCCTAAAGGGGACGTTTTGCGTCCTAAACCAGCAGCCATCGCTCGGCGCCCCCCGCCGGGATCGTCCCCCTTCTCCGGCGACGGCCGCCGCTCTTCCGTAAGGCGCGCTCGTGCAACGGACGCTCCTTCCGTCTGCTAGTTTGTCTTGGTATTGCGATCGATGGCCATGAGCGAGTCGGCGATGTTGAAAATGACGATCACCAATTCGCAGATCACTCGGATAGTCAACAAGCCCATCACGACGAACCAGATTCCCAGTAGCCAGAGCGCGAGTCGCAGGGAAATCGCCCGAACAGAATCCGCGGTTCGACTGGCAATTGGTGGATTCGCCGGCGCGGGCGCCTCGCGCGCTGCGCGGGGGCGTCCTCGGCCAAAGTCGGGCATGTTCTCGGCAGCAGCGCCCTCCGGCGGCCATTGAAAGGGAACTGCGCGGGCACCCGGTGGTTGATGATCGGGTTCCGACGCGATCCCCGAATAAGAGATCAGCATCACCGTCAGCAGCAGCAATTGACACGCGGCAAACAACAGCGCCAGCATCCAGGCAGCTCGAATGATCCAAGGGGTCAAATAGTACTGCAGCCTGAAATCGAGCAGCAGCAACAGCCATTGCCCACGTTGCGGCTGCTTACCAAGTAGTTTGACGCGTCCCGCCCCGGCCGTGTCCAGTGAGTGAATTGCCGTTTCCAGCTCGGGCGGGTGGGGTTGTTCTGCGGGAGCGGGGAGCTCCGGCTCCGGCGGTGGAGGCGGCGTGGCACGGGCGACGGTTCCGGTGGTGAATGAAGTGCGTAGGCCAAAGACATCCGCAACCGTCTGCCAACCTTGGGTGCGCGTTTCGCAACTGACAAAGTACGATTCCGGGAGGCGTCCGCTGGCGATGGCAGCGTGGACGTGCTCGAGTGAATAAGGTCCGTGGACATTGGAACTGCCCGGACGCTGCACGTACCACTGCGACATGAGTCCACCCCTGAATCTGACGGCGCGTGGACGTTAGTGTAGCGTGGGCGACCAGGGAAATGAATCGCCTGGCGGCGCGGCACGCATCGTGCGTGATGCGCGGCCCGAGGAACGGCCAAAGCCGTGTAGGGTACGCACTCGGTGCGTACCAACGCCCTGAGCGGACGATCACCGTCGCACTGCGGTGCGACAGCTCTGGTCTGCATGAGGATCGACTTAACCACGCCGAAGATGCCTCCGACAATCTCCAAAGGTACGCACGGAGTGCGTGCACTACCGCGGAACGATCTCACAGTTCTTGCCGGCGGATTGTGATCTTTCGCGTGCGGTCAAAACTGGATACACGTTCAAACCGCACGTCGATGCCCATCGTGCGCAGGGCGGGGGCGAGGCGGCGGAGGGTTCCACTTAACGCACGCGGGGTTTTCGGCCAGGCACTGTCACGCCGGTGACGACGGTTCGTTAGCGCCTTGAGCGCATCCAGGAAACCTGTCGCGGAGGTTTCAAAATACCCGTCGTCCCGATCTTCCAGCAGTTCTTCCAAGGCTGCCACGAGGGGATGCCCTTCGAGGGCCAGTTCGTGCGCGCTGGCACGATTGTTTTCATAAGCGCGCAAGAATTCGCCTGGCGCGAGACCCAGCGCCGGTTCGGCGGCCGTCGCCCAACGCGCGAAGTCGGCCATGCGTGGCAGTCGCGAGAGCTTCGTGGTCTTCACGTTCGCCAAGGCCGTCGACAGGGCCGTACACAAACCGCCAAAGATCGCCGGACGGACCAGGTCGAACTCGGCCAGCAGGTCTTCCTCGGGCCGACGCCGCGCGGCGTCGATCGGCGACAAGGTGACGAGCACCGCCCGGTCGATCAGGTCGCCGCGGGTGGCCAGCTCGTCGATGCCGACCAGAATGCTCGGGCGGCTCGCCGAAAAGATCGTCTCGACGTCGTTCTCGTACAGCGTGCGGGTGGAAAAACCGCCGCCGGTGCTCAGTCGGCAGAGGGAGTTGCTCAGCCAGTCGGGCAACCGCGAGAGATTGTCGAAGCAGAGGACGTGCGAGTGCGTGGCCGCGATCATCAGGTCGCGAACTTCCTTTGGCTCGCCACGCAGCGGGGCCGCGTTGGGGTCGACCAACGATCGCAGCAGCAGCGCGGCCGTGCTCTTGGCCGAGCCTTGCTCGCCGTGCAAGCAGAGCACGGGGTACGGACCACGCGGGCGGAGCGCGGCCACGAGCCAGCCGAGCACCAGCGGCCAATGGTCGTCGGAGATGTTGAGGAATTTTCGTAAGACGCCAGGCCAGTGCGGAGCAATGCTGTTTACCGCAGAGGGCGCAGAGGATCGCGGAGGTTGAGTCGGCGGGGAAAAGGTGTCAGCGGCACCCGAGGCGGAGGCGTGAGGGGAGAGGCCAGAGGCGAGAGGTGCGGGGGGAACGGGGGGAGAAAAGCGATTTACCGCAGAGGGCGCTGAGGATCGCAGAGGTTGAGTCGGCGGGGAAAAGGTGTCAGCACCACCCGAGGCGGAGGGATCAGGTGAGCAGTTGAGCAGGAGAGCTGCTGGCGCCGGCAACGGCAACAACTGCGCGGGGCGACGGAAGCGAATCGGCGGGTCGGCGATCACGCGCCAGCCGGTCGCATCGATCTCGACCGCGCGCCAAGCGTCATCGCCGAGGTCGATGTAGATCGCGCCGGCGTGCTCGGCCAGTCGCAGGTGCACGTCGAGCTGCGAGGAGTCGT
>CAZBWM010000014.1:0-34663 GCA_964495375.1 uncultured Planctomycetaceae bacterium
AGCATCGCCACGTCCCTCGCTCGAGTCGCTACAGGAAACCCTCGACCAGTCGCAGCGCCAGGCCGCGGCGCCCGGGCCGCCACTGACGGTCAAGCCTTACGTGCCCCCCGAGGGTGCCGATTTGCCGCCGGCGTTGCCATCAAACGATCCGGCCAGGGCCGATCTTGTGACGGTCGATACGACGGCCGTCGATACAACGGGCATCAACACAGCGGGCATTAACACAGCGGGCATTAACACAGCGGCGTTCGAGGCAACCACCGTCGCGAGTCGCCCACCGGTTCGTTCTCCGGCCGCTCCCGCTTCTCCGGCATCGGCGTCGGCGGCGCGTCCCGTCAGACAAGTCGCGCCGCCAAGCGCGTACGTGCCCGCGCCCTCGACGCCGGGCATCGCGACTGCACGTTCGGCGCCCGGCTCTCGTACGACCATCGCGCCGCCGGTCACCAGTCGTATGGTCGCGGCCCCGCCCGTGATGGCGCCGCCCGTGGTGGCGCCCAAGGTCGCTCGCCCCGCGCGAACGCCGCGTAAGATGACCGCGCCCGTCGTGCGGGCTGCCGCCGACCCGCTGGAGACCGCCTTGGCCGAACCGGCCCTCCTCGTGCGCATGGCGAGCGCCGCCACGGTGCAGCCACAGCCGCCAGTCGCCGCGCGGTCGGGTCGGCGTCCGCAGGCGCCTGTCGTAGAATGTGCGCGGCCGGTCTATCAAACCGCGCAAGCCATCGGCACCGCGCCAGCCATTGGCACCGCGCAAGCGATCGGCACTTCGGAAGCCACTGGAACCGTGCAACCTGTCAAGCAGACCGCTCCGGCCGGCTATCACGCGCCGATTTCGACGCCCGTTAACACTCCCAACTCCAGCGCCACACCAGCGAGCAAAGCTCCGCGCTCACTGATCGCGCCGCCCATGACGCCCGCGCCGCGGACTTCCGCCGTCAAACCGATCGGGGTTTATTTGCCCACCGGCTGGTAGCGCACTCGCGCAGGGCAAACTCAAGTCTGCGAAGCGCGGCAAACCCACTCGCTTGTCGCCAAGAGTTCTAAGCCATTGCCCGCGCGCTCGCCTGCCGACGCCGGCTGCTTCGCCAGAGACCGATCCCAGCACCAGCGACTGCCAACGCACCAAGCACCTGCAGCATCCAACCAAACGGCGCAAAGGGAGGAGCAATCCTGAGTTCAAGTTGCCCACTGGCAGGGATCACCCCTTCGACGATGGCGGTTCGATCCACAACCGGTAGCGCCGCATACGGGCGCTGGCCATCGACGAGCCAGTACGAGCCTCGGTTCTGATTGATCCACGCCCGCGTGCCGGGGGGGCCTTCGAGCACGATCCGGTTCGGCGACCAGTGCGTCTGTCGCACAACATCGGCCGGACCAAACTCGCCACGATAGAACGGATGTCCCTGTCCGACGGCGCCGGTCTGCGGTTGGCTTCGCGCAATGAACGACTCGTAGCCGCCGATAATGCCCAGCCCGTGGTGCACAAAGCGGTACTGCGCGGAGTTCGCTTGGTCGGGCTTGCGAACGTCGTCCAGGCTATGCCAGGTTTGAATCTGGATGATCCGATCGCGAATCGGTGGGCCAGCAATCTCTTGTGCCGGCAAGCGGAAGGTCTGGTCGAGAACGAACCAGGCATGGGCCCCTAAGTCGAGCACCAGCGCAATCGCCAAACACGCACGCAAGCGCCGCCGCGACTCGCTGATCGAGGCCAACCCCTGGCCGGCCGCCAGCGCCAAACCCAACATGCCCAACAACCGCCAGCGGGTCGGCACGCGCATCGAAGAGAGGACCGGCACGCCTTCGAGCAAGCGACTGGGGTGGTACCAGGCTGTGTTCCCCAATGACAACAACGTGCAGACTACGAACAACGTATGCCACCACCGCCAGCCGCGGCGGAACGACAGCCCGGCCAAAATCAGCGTCACGATCCCAACATAGCTGACAACTTCATGGGCAGCGCGGCCATCCCCCATGCCAGGTGAAAAGCCCCAACTTCCCAAGAGTAGCGGCAGCGCTATCGCGGGGAACGCCATTCTCGTGGTAATTCGCGACTCGGGATCCCACGGATTCTCGAGAATGATTTGCAGCGCCCCCAGCAGCCGCGCACCGGCCAAAGCGGCGATCACGCCTGCCGCGAAAACGCCCGCCCAGAGGATTTGAGATCGCGTCGCGCGCGGAGCTCGCAGCCAGCGAACGCCGATCCAGACAGGCACGATCACAAACAAGAACATCGTGGTGTAATGCAAGCACATCAGCGCGGCCGTCGCCACGCTGAGTCCCACCGCGAGTCCCCAGGCCGGCCGGACTTCGCACCAGCGCAGAAAGAGAATCGTCCAGGGAAGGTAAGCGATGCCGGCCACGGGAGTGTGGCCCCCCCAGATGTATCCGACCATGGCGCCATTCAAGGCGAACACGGCAGCGACGACGATGCTCACCAAGGCGCCGGCGAAATACTCCCACGCGAGCCAGTACATGCCGGCGAGTGCCAAGAGCAGATGCAACGAGCAATACAGCTTGAGCTGCACGACACTGTCGGACGACAGCGGAACCATCCACGACGCGGAAAACGCCGGGTGGGTAAACAGCGGCATCCCCCCGTTATGCCAGGGAGCCCACCAGGGAAACTCGCCGTACTGCTGAGTTGCCTGCCGAGAGCATTCGGCCAACTGGGTCATGAAGTCCCAGTCTTCCCCCCCCCAGTTTCCCGGCGAACGCCAGAGCGCGACGAGCACAACGACACCGACAAGCTGCGCGACTACGAACCCTGTCCAGAACTGGCGCTTCGTGGACAAAGTGTCGTTGCCGTTCACTGAGGGCCCCATAACCGTTGGCGGACGCCGGCCGAATCTCCTGCCGCGAGGTCGTCGCGTGGCCTCGATGCTACCCGCGCCGGGGGACGCAGGCTGAACGACTCGCAGCCGGGTCGCGACAGGCCTCAAATCACCCGGGCATTTGCCCGCGCACTCAACACCATAATTGACAAGCATTTGACCGTCCATCACGATTGAACGCCACGCTGCCAATGCGTGCTGGCCAAATCTCGTTGCGGTTCGTGCCGCCGGGTTCGAGTGCGATAAACAACCTGGTGGGGCTGACGCATGGTCGAGTCGCCATCGTCGCATCGCCGGGGCAATTCGTTTGTCAAAATCCAATTCGCTTGTCGCCGGCTGCCGACACAATTCGAACGACACGGTTCAAGGGGGCGTCGCCCAGATGGCGAGTAAGCATCCGGCGCAGCCGGCACCTGCCAACGGCTGGCTGAAGTTCTGCATACCCGCTGCCCTGTTCGTCGCGGTCGCGGGCTGCGCCTACTATGCGTGTGAGCCGTACCTGGCTTGCGGGTTTCGCTACGACGACTACGACTTCCTGCGATCGATCGGTTGCATTCAAACGGGTCAAGAGTCGTGGGCAATGTTCCTCATCGGGCGGTGGGGCCCGCGCTTGATGCCGCTTTGGAAGCTGGCTTACTCGACGGTGATCCTTGCCTCGGGATGCAGCCCTCGCGCAATGCACCTTTTCATCATGCTGCTGCACGCGGTCTCAGCTGGCTTGCTTTATGCACTGCTGCGGCGGCTCAATTTTCACTGGCTCGCGGCGGCTGCCAGCTCACTGCTCTGGGCCGGCGCCGCGGTCGGGGGGACCGACAGCCCCGGCGTTTGGCCGTTCACGGGATACATCACCGTTTCCATCATTCTGCTGCTGGCCCTATCGATCCTGTTGACGCATGCGACGCGTGCGTCGCTCGATCGGCGTTGGCCCTACTACTTGCTCGTCGCCGCGACGACACTCGCCCTGATCTTGGCCGATTCGCCGAACCTGGCCTTCGTCCCGTTTTTCGCCGCGGGCATCGCGCTGGGGTTCCGCGACCCGCAGGCCCGAGCGCTCCGGCGACGATTGCTGCTGAGTCTGGGCTTTCCTTTTCTCATCACCGCGCCGCTCGCCCTGTTGTCGGCCTATTCCGCGATGGGGCACGCGGATCGCCAACGCCAGTTCGATTTGCCTAGCGTCCTCCAGCGCACCGCCGCGGAGTTGTCGTTCGCACTCGGCACGCTGGTCTACGACAAGACGAACCTGCCCGATTCGGCCAACTTGACGAAGAAGTATCTGCTCGCGGCGGTGGTGCTCGCGATGACCGCCATCGTCGTCGCGCCCCGCCGGCGACTGCTCTTCTGGGGCCTCGTGGCCGCGACGATCATCCACGTGCTCTCCTTCAACGTGGGTGGCGTGGACGTCGAATTCTTACATGCCCTCAATGCTGGACGTTACCTTTACTTTCCGACGTTCTTCTGGTGCCTGCTGGCCGCGCTGCTGCTGACTCGACTATTGGACGAGGCGCCAGCGCGCCGCGTGTGGCTTGCGGTGGCGCCGCTGGTTGTCGTGTTCCCGTTTTATCTCGCGCATCAACGCGCTGTCGCCGCGCACTCCGCCACGGTATTTGGTCTGGAGACTCAGGAGTGGCGGCAGGCCTACGACTTGCAGCGCGCAGTTCTCGTTCGTCTGGCAACGCAAGCCGAGCAGCAGCGGCAAGTGATTTCGCTCCTCGATGTGCCCGTCCGCGTCACCAACAGCAATCACTTGCTGTGGCCCGCTTCTGCCTTCGCGGCAACCTGCGTACCCGAAGCGAAACCTTATCTTGAGTTTCGAGACTACGAACCCGACGACCAGACTCTCGCACAACAACTAGCGCTAATTGCCAGTTGCGAGAGCCCCAGCCAGCCCAGCGGCTGGCAGGAGACTATTCTCGCAGCCGAGCAATTGCGAAGACAATTTGAGTGGCTGGTGCAGCTCGGTCGCGATCGCGACGTTCCGATTGTCTTTCCCAATGTGTCGTCGAACCTCGCCGGTTTGCCGATCCACACGGGTAGTTTCCTGGCGTTTTACGATCTACTAGGCCCAGGAAAAGTTGAATTGGTCGACGGCAGCCCGGCAGACATTGAGAGCATAACGTCGTTACAAAAACTCGTCGAATCAAGCGACGCACCTCAGTCTCAGGCCTGGCGCCAAGATCTCCAAAGCCTGCGATCCCAGTTACGCGACTAATTCGTTCGGCCGCGCTGCCAACGCAGCGAACCGACGCGCCGGCAACCGCCAGACGGTCACGAACAAGTGCCAGGCCCGCACACTTGCGACGACCGCTGATCCGTGTCAGCATGAAGCAGAGTCCCGGCATTCGCCCGGCGGCCAGTACCTGAAGTCGCGGTCCTGTCGAGTTCGCTCCCTCGCCGCTGAGACGATATGAACTCCAGCTCTCCACCAGGCCCCACCGCGCCGCCGGGCAAATCGCCCGCCACCGAGGCGCCGCCTGCCAAGGCCAGGCAGCGCCGCCGAGTTGGAGTGGAGCGCAGCGGCACAGACGTCGGTCGGTCGCCGCGAGCCTCCTGGCTGCTGCGCTGGATCGGCGTCTGGCTTCTGACCTGGGTGGCATTGATCGGCTGGCGCGCCAACTCCTTGTTGCTTCCGCCTTATGGCGACACCGCCGCCAGCTTGTTTGTCGAAGCCGATTGGCTCGAGTCACATCATTTCGACTATTCGCGCCTGTGGCAGGGCGAAGAGTCGTTCGGCGCGGGCGGGCCTCGCGCACAGGGGACAAGCCTGCTGCCTACCGTGGTCGCGTTATTGTTTCGCGCCGGCTTGAGCCAGACTGCGGTGCAGGTTGTCTTGCATCTGGCCAACCTCGCTTGTGCCGCCGCGCTGTTGATCATGGTCTTCGCGCTGCTGCTGCCCGTCGCCGGTAAGTGGGGGACCGCCGTGCTCGTGGCCGCAATCGTGACCACGCCGCTCTTCAGCGTGCAGATCGAAATGCTCGGGCTCGATTTGCCGATGGCGACCTTTGCCGTCGCGGCGGCGCTCTTGGCGCTGCGCGGTCACTTGGGCTGGGCGGCGCTGGCCACCATAATCAGCTTCGGCATGAAGAACACCGGGTTCGTGGCGACCTTTGCGATCTGGTTGTGGGCCGCGGCGTCCTTGGCCGATCGATCCGCGGATGATTATCCCAGTCGGTCGACAAAGGTAGCCCGTGGCCGCTGGACAGCGTACGTCGGTTTCGCGCTGCTCAGTGCGTCGCTGGTCGCCCAGGGGCTGCTGATCGGTTGGGCGAGCTCTTTCGCGACCAAAGCCAAGGGCGAACCGCAGTTGAGCGACTACCTCGGCTTTGCCGACTTGCTGACGCTTTACCCCGATGTGATCGCGCTTGGCGCTACGCTCGCCATTTCGACGGCGCTGGTCGCCCTGGCAGGTGCCCAAAAACGGTTTCGGGATGCCTCGCTTCCCACGCCGGCAACGACTGCAACCCCAACGACTGCAACCCCAACGACTGCAACCCCAACGACTGGGCGTCGCCTGTTGTCGGCAATGCTGTCGCGGCCCGAGCTGGTTCTTGCCTGGCTAGTCGTAATTGGCACGCTCGTGGTAACGCTGCTGGTGATCTGGGCCCCGCTGCCGCGAAACTTCACCTTGGCCGTTCCCTTTCTCTATGTCCTCGCCGGCTCGCTCTGGCTGCGCAACGCTCGCGGGCGACCGCTGGCACTGGCCTGTTTGTCGTTGCTTGTCATCGGCAATCTGGTGAATCGCGCCGGGCTGCTCTATCCCCCGCTGCAGTTCTGGGCACAAACCGCCGCCTTGCGCGAGCGCAGTCACGAGTATCGAGCCGATCAACTCAGTACGATTGCTGCGCTGCACGCGATCTCGACCGAGCGACGACCCGACGAAGCTCTGATCGCGGCCACCCCGTTGGCGCTCTACCTGGCGCTCCCGCGATTGGGTTATGTCGAAACACCTCAACCAGGCTATGCCGTAAGTGCGCTGTCTGTTGGCGACTGGCCCCGCGTCGCGCGACTCTTTAACGATCACCCCCGTCGTCTGATGCTCGTCGTCGCCGATTGCGTCGAGTACGGTCTGGGGCAAATCACGGCGCCATTTCCCGATCCTGACGATCCGCAGGAAGAGGTTGTCTACTCCGACCAGCAGCCGAATCGACTCGTGGTCTATCGGCGTGACTTAAGCAAAGTGGCCGCGGACAGCGAAGTCGCCGCGGCGAATGCGGCCCTCGATCGCTGGTATCTCGAGCACTTCTGGTACGACGCTGCGCTCGACCGTCGACCGGCAGTCCCACTGCTCGCGCGCGCCAAGTCGTTGGTCGCAGCCGACTGCCGGATGCCAGCCATCGAGTTGCTGCGCCGCGGAATGGCCGACAAACCAGACGACCTCGATTTACAACTCGAACTGGCCAGGCAACTCATCGAAGCAGGGCAACTCGACGAAGGTTTGACCTACGCCCACGAAGTGGCCTGGGCCGACGACCACCGGGCGGACGCTTTCGATGTGCTCGGGCAGGGGCGCCTGCGGCAAGGGCAGTTCGACCGCGCCCTGGCAGAGTTCCAGACGGCCCTCGAGCGCGACCCCAATCTCGACAACGCCCGCTACCATCAGGCCCTGGCCTTTCTGCGCAAGAACGACGCCGCCCAGGCCGAATCCACGCTGCGCAATTTGCTGATCCGCAATCCCGCTTACCACGAGGCTCGGCTGCAATTGGGTTTGCTCGCGCTCTTGGCCGGCAAGTTCGATGAGGCCGTCGGCGAGTTCGACGAAGTGCTGCGGCGCGATTCTCGCCGCGCCGACGCCGCCTTCTCGGCGGGCAGCGCGCGTTTGCAGCAGCAGCGCCTCCCAGAGGCCGAGCAGTACTTTCGCACCGCGATCCAACGCCAACCCGATCATGCCGAGGCCAAGAACTACCTCGGATTGCTGCACCTGAATCGCGGCGAGAACGAGCGAGCCGAGCAACTGTTTCGCCAGGCCATCGCCGATAAGCCAGGCTATGCCGAGCCGTACAACAATCTGGGCGTCGCGCTGGGCAATACCAACCGCCGCGCCGAGGCCGAAGCCCAGTTCCGCGCCGCCATTCGTCTCGCGCCCAACTACGCCGAGGCCTATAACAACCTAGGCATGCTACTAGCGCAGAGCGGGCAGTTGCCAGCCGCCCGCGAGTGTTTTGTGCAGGCGCTGCAACGAAATCCAAACTTTCAGCACGCTCAGCAGAACTTGCAGCAGGTCGATGCCCGCCTTAAAGGAAGCACGCCGTGAGTGTTCGCCTAGCGCGCCACGCCGCGCCGCAGCATGTCCGAGAGCCCGTGACGAATGTTTCACAGCGCGGACGAATCGCGCGCGCCATCGTCATCGCGAGTTGGAGCTGCTTCATCGCGATGGGAGCCGCGCCGGGCACAGTCCGCGGGCAGGATGCCCAGGCCGCCGCGCCGGCCGCTGCCAGCGCCGCTCCACCGAGACGGCAAATCGCGGACTTCGCGCTGAGCGACACGAACAATGTCGAACACCGGCTGTCCGGCCTGGCCGACAAGCCGCTCGTGGTCGTGGCCTTCGTCGGGGTCGAGTGCCCACTCGTACAGCTTTATACGGGCCGACTGGTGGCGCTACACGAGAAACTCGCTTCGCACGGCGTCGCCTTCTGGGCGATCGACTCGAACCGCCAGGACGATCTCCGCGAGGTCGAGCATTACGCGCGCACCTTCCAGATTCCATTTCCGGTGCTGCGCGATCCGGCAGGCGAAGTTGCCGAGGCCTTCGGCGCCACGCGCACGCCCGAGGTATTTGTTCTCGACGCCCAGCGCCAGGTGCGCTACCAGGGTCGTATCGACGATCAATATGGCATCGACCGTGGCGTGAACTTCCAACGCCCTAAACCAACGCGGCACGACCTGGCCGCCGCGCTCGATGAGTTGCTGGCCGGTCAACAAGTTTCACAGCCCCAAATCGCCACGGCGGGTTGCCTGATCGGTCGGCGCCGGCCCGCAGACGAGAATAGTCCGGTGACGTGGTCGCAACAGATTTCGCGCATCTTCCAACGCCGCTGTCAGGGTTGCCACCAGCCGGGCGAGATCGCCCCCTTTCCGCTGTTGACCTACGAGGATGTCATCGGTTGGGACGCGATGATCGCCGAGGTGGTGAGCGAAGGTCGCATGCCCCCTTGGCACGCGAACCCGGCTTATGGCGAGTTTCTCAACGATTCGCGCCTGACCGAGGAGGAGCAGCAATTGATCGCCGAGTGGGTCGCCCATGGCGCTCCGGAGGGGGATCGCGCGCAACTACCGCCGCCGATCAAGACCGCTTCGACGAAGGACAGCGAGCCCTGGGACGCCGAGTTCTTCATCCAAGACAAACCGTTTGAGGTGCCCGCCGAAGGCGTGCTCGATTACCAGTACTTCACGGTCGACCCAGGCTTCACCGAAGACAAGTGGGTCTCCGCTGTCCAGGCGCGCCCCGATTGCCGAGCCGTGGTACACCACATGGCGGTCTTCATCGCGCCCCCAGGAGATTTCTTCAAACTGCGCCGCCAGGGCAAGGTCAGCGAGATCGGCGGCTACGTGCCGGGAGTCCATTTCTCAGACTATGTCGGGCATCCAGCCGACGCCGAAGAACTCCCCGAATTGAGCGAAGAATCGGGCTTGATGCTGGTGCCGGCCGGCTCGCAGATCGTGTTCGAAATGCACTACACGGCCAGCGGCCGCGCGCAACAAGACCGCACGAGCGTGGTGCTGCGGTTTGCCGATCAAGCGCAGGTCGCCCGCAAGTCGACGAGCCGCTTTGGATCGGCATTGGCAGAGTCGACCGATTTCGCCATTCCCGAGCAAGCCAGCGACTACCCGGTCGAGGGTTGGTACACGTTTCTCAACGATTCCAAAATACTCTGGCTCAACGCGCACATGCACCTCCGCGGCAAGTCGATGCGATTCGAGGCGCACTATCCAAACGGCGAGCGCGAGGTGCTGCTGGACATCCCGCGCTACGATTTCGATTGGCAAACGGTCTACCTGCTGCGCCGGCCCAAGCAGATGCCCAAGGGGACGCGACTCCACTGCGTGGCCCATTACGACAATTCGTCCGACAACTTGCGCAATCCCGACCCCGATCGCGTGATCTGCTACGGACATCAAACCTGGCAAGAGATGATGGCCGGTACGATGGGGCTCGTGTCCACGGTTGGCAACGCAGCGCCCCCCGAACCTGGTTCGCCCGCGCCCAAAGCGGACGACATCCTGGCGGGCTATACGCCGGTCGAGCAAGTGCCAGCCGAGCGCCGCGCCAGCTATTACATACAGCGTGCGTTGTATCGCGAACGTCGCGACGACCGCGCCGGCGCGATCGCCGACCTCGACCTGGCGATCGAACAGGATGCCAACTCGGCCGCGGCCTGGTTCGAGCGCGGACGATTGCGGCAGGTAGCCAACGATCATCGCGCGGCGCTGGCCGATCTGAATCGGGCGGTCGCCCTTGATTCGCGCGAGTCCAAGTACCTGATCGAACGCGGCTGGGCGCAATTCCACTTGCAGAACTATACCGCGGCCATCGGCGATTTCGACACCGCCCTCACGTTATCGCCGCGCAATTATTGGGCCTGGTTCTATCGCGCGGTGACACGCCTGGCCGGCGGCGACATCCCGCCGGCAATTGCGGAACTCGAGCAATTGACCCGTGAAATCAATCCCGGGTTTCTGCCCGGCCGCTGGGAGCTCGCCAAGGTGTACTTGGCGCTGGGCCGAGACGCCGAAGCCCGCGCGCAATGTGACGCCGTGCTCGAAGTCGAACCCGATCGCGCGGCCGAGTTCGAGCTCAAGTTCGCCACGCAGCGTCTCAAGCAAGGCCGGCTCGAGGAAGCGACGTCGCACCTCAACAAGATCCTGACCTCGGAGCCCGCCCACGCCGAGGCCCGCCTGACACTGGCCATGATTCGTTTCCAACAGGGGGAACATGCCGCCGGGCTGGAGCAGTTGCGCGAGATCGTCCGCCAGCACCCCGACGAGATCGAAGCGCGCTTGCGTTTGGCTCGCGCGCTTTCGCAAGTGGGCGATCCGGCCGAAGCGCTGTCGACGTATCGGGAAGCGCACAGCAAGTCGCCCGACAACCTCGACGCCGCGAATGCGCTCGCCTGGACACTGGCGACCTCCCCGGTCGATGCGCTCCGCTCCGGCGCCGAGGCGGTTCGCCTGGCGGAAACCGCCTGCGAAAAAACCAAACGCGAGCAGCCTTCTTACCTCGATACGTTGGCCGCCGCCTTGGCCGAGGTCGGGCGTTTCCCGGATGCCTTGGCCACGGCCGACGAGGCCGTCAAGGTTGCCATCGCGGCGCGGCAGTTCCCGCTCGCCGTTGAAATCCAGGAGCGCCGCCGGATCTATCGCTCAGGGCGTCCTTATCGAGATCCCGCGCCGCGCGCCAGCAGCAACTAGCGCGGCGTCGGCAATCGGCGTTCGACTTCGCGCGAACGCACGGGGTCGCCCGCAGGCTCGTCGACGCCCACCGTCTCATGGATCACCCAGAACGGCCGACCCTTGACGTTTTCATAGATGCGCCCGACGTACTCGCCGGTGATTCCCATGCACAAGAGCTGCACACCGCCGATAAACAACACCGCGATGATCACGCTGGCCGTGCCCGGCACCGGTCGCATGCCGATCGCGCGGAAGGCATCGGGGAACAAGCCGATCGCCAAGGTGACGATCGCCCCGACAAACGCAATCAACGAGACGCAGGCCCCCATCCACGTCGCCAAGCGCAAGGGCACCAGCGACGAGCTGAGGATGCCGTCGACGGCCAAGCCTACCAGGCGCCGCAGGCTGTACTTGGTTTCGCCCGCGGCCCGCGCGTTGCGATCGTACGGCAGCGCGATCTGGCGAAATCCGACCCAGCTCCGCAGGCCGCGAATGAACGGCTTGCGTTCCGGCATCTGCTTCAATTCGTCGACAATCCGTCGATCGATCACCGAGAAATCGCCCGCGTCGAGCGGCACGTCCACTTCGGCCAGCATCGAAAGCACGCGATAGAAAGATGCGTACGCCGTCCGCAGCAGCACGTGTTCTTTGCGATTCTGCCGCACCCCATACACGACGTCGAAACCTTCGCACCATTTGGCGAAAAACTGATCGAGAATCTCGGGCGGGTCCTGCAAGTCGCTGTCGAGCACGGCAATCAAATCGCCGCGGGCCGCGTGCAAGCCCGCCCGCAGCGCCGTTTGGTGACCGAAGTTGCGCGCAAAGCGGATCAGCTTCCAGCGCGGGTCCCGGCGATGCTGCTCGAGCATCAGTTCCCAGGTGCCGTCGCGCGAGCCGTCATCGACGAGGATCACCTCAAAGGGGGCGCCCCACGTTTCGGCGACCTCGCCAAGGCGCGTGAACATCCGCTGCAGCACGGCCTCTTCGTTAAAGCACGGGATCACCACCGAGATCAGTGTGTCGGGGCCGAAGCTCCGCGCCAGGACTGGTCCTGGCAAATGTTCGTTCGTAGCCGGCGGGGGCGCAGTGGTTGTGCCGAGACTTCTCAAGGGCTGCCTCGCGAGCGATGGAGGACGGGTCCCTCCATCATAATCAACTCGATCGGGGCCGCGCAAGCCGCCGAAGTTGCGGGAAATCAGAAATCGTCCGCGAACTGGCCCAAGCCCCGGGAAGCCAGGATCGACGTGCGATGAGAAGTCACGCCGCGACTGGTTTCCCCGGGAACCCGACCGCTAGCGCTGCCGCTGCTCGCGGGCCGCCATCCAGTAGCGGACCGTTACCACCAGCGAGGCCACAAGGTAGTAGAACGGATAAAACAGCGAAACCGAGGCCAGTTTCTGGGCCCGGTCGCCATCCAACGGCTCGGTGCGCGCCCCCCACAAAATCAGCAATAACAGTAAGGCCCACACCGCGCCCAATACCAGCGACAGCTTGTTCAGCCGGCCCGGTTGCGAAGGATATAGGTAGCGCATCGGCACGAACGTCAGCACCGAAAACACAATCAAGGCCCCGATGGTGAACCATGGCGGCGGGTCGAGCGTGTACAGATAAAACACGATCAAGTTCCAGTACGACGGAAAGCCGAGGAAAAACCCGTCGTCGGTCTTGGCCGAAACCTGGCAAAACCCGTAGGCGCTGGCGATCAGCGGGGCCAGCAGCCAGCCGTTCTGGCCGTCGGGCAACATCCTCGCCTGGTACATGAGGAACAGCGGCAAAAACACGTAGTTCAAAAAGTCAGTAATGTCGTCGAGCCGCCGGCCGTCGAAGCCGGGGAGCACCTCTTTCACCCGCGCGCGGCGCGCCAGAAAACCATCCGTGGCGTCGATGATCGTGGCCACGAGCATCAACAAGAAGGCCAGGTGAAAGCGGTCTTCGCGCTCGCTCACCAGCACATAGGCGATGGCTCCGCCGATCATCAACCCCGAGGCCGTGTAAAGGTGCACGCCCCACGCATAGCAGCGGGCCAACACGTTGAAACGTTCGGGCTGCAAACCGGCTTTCATGAGCGCTGGTTCCAACTTGTCGGTAGTGGGTCAGATTAAGCAACGGCGAGCCCGATCGGTGTCAGGAACCGATTCAAAGGTCGCCGAATGGTTGAAGCATGGCCGTTTGAATCGGTTCCTGACACCGTTCGGATGTAGGCCATTTGCGCTCGTTTCTCACTCGGCGCTAACTCTCGGCCCGCATCCCTTGTCGCCTAACCGCTTGGCACCGGCTCGCCTGACAACGATACCTTTTGCAAAGGCCGTGGCGGGTCCCACCGCGCGGTCAGCCGCGATCCCACGGGCAGCACAATCAAACCGGCCAGGGCCGCCAGCAGCTTGAACGGAAACAGGCTTGCCCCCGTGTGAGGATCGTACCACTGCGAGGGCTCGCCGGGGAGCGCCGCCGTAAACCAGTCAACATAGGGAATGAGCACCGGTATCCCCAGCAAGGGTTCGCCCCCCGCCAGCCGCAAGGTCAGCGACGCCCCGAAGGCGGCCATCGAGCCGGTGCGATTCGCCCCGGGGTCGAACAGCGCCATCACTAGTTGCGGAAACAGCAGCACGAACACCAGGTCGGCCGTAAAAAACCAGAGCTGCTGCACGCTTTCGACCCGCAGCGCGAAGATCGCCGCCCCGATTCCCAGGACCACGATCGAGCCACGAATCACCAGCTTAATCTGGTCGATCGAAGCCGTCGGCACCAACAGCCGTCGATACACGTTCCAGCTCAACATCGAGCCGGCCGAAAGAATCGACGCACTAAAACTCGATGTGACTGCGCCCACAATCGCGGCCAACCCTAGGATCGCCACGAACTTTGGAGTCAGCTCGCGCAGCACCCAAGGGAGCGTCAGCGACGGTTCGGCGGCCAGCGCCGCCGCCTGGGGCGCCGGCCACTCGTAGACGCTGGCCGCCATGCCCAACACGAGCGGAGGAACTACCAGTACGATCGTTAGCACGCCGGCAATCAGTGAGTGCGAGGCCGCCTTGTTGGGCGTCTGGCAAGAGAGTATCCGCTGAAAGTAGCAGTTCCAAGGGATGCCTCCCATGATCAACATCGCGCTGGTCTCCCACCAGCCGAAGATCATCGGGCGGCTCCAATAGCCGTCGCTGGCCCATAGCGGGGGGGCCAGCCGCGCGGCGTCGCCGTGCGCCTCCTGGTAATGGCTCAGGCAAGCGTCGAAGCCTCCGACGTGATCCAGCGCAAAGGGAATCGCGATCAGCAGGCCCACCGGAATCAGCCCCAACTGCACCACGTCGGTGTAGGCCACGGCCCACATGCCACCCCACACGGTGTAGAGCGTCACCACGGCGGCTGACAACAAGATGGACGTCGTTAGATCGAGTCCCAAGATCACCGCCATCGTCGAGCCGATTGCGACCATCAGCTCGGCCGCCCAGATCGTTTCGCCGAACAAGGCCGGCAACATCAACACGGCCGCCCAGCCCTTGCCGAAACGCGATTCAAACGGATCGACCAGCGTCGTGTATTCGAATCGCCGCATCCGCCGGGCGAAGAACAACCCGCCGAGGATCAAACTCAGCCCGAAGCACAGGCCCCCTTGCAGCCCCAGCGCCAGGCTTTTCTGCGCCCCTTCGGTGGTACCCAACAGGTAGCCGCCGTCGACCCACGTGGCGGTCATCGTCAGCGTGGCGATCCAGAGCGGCATCGCCCGGCCGGCGACGAGCAAATCGCTGGCCGTTCCATGCCGCGTTTTGCGCGCGCCGAGCCAGCCGACGACCACGAACGCCCCGTAGAGCACGACGACGGCCCACACGCCCGGCCAGTAGATGTCGCTCATGGGGGAGTTTTTCCGCGTTTCGCCCAGTGGGTCGCCGAGTTGCTCTTCGCCGCACCGCGAGAATTCTTGGCTGCGGTTCTTTGTTTTGGTTCTTGGCTACGGCTTCACCGTCGTCAGCTTGTCCTCAGGAAAGGTCGTCAGCACCAGGTTCTTGAAGTGAATCTCTTGCGGCACAGTGTTCGAGTGCAGTTGCAGGCCGATTGGCGCTTCGAGAATTCGCTTTGGCTCCGGATCGACCCAGTCGACCACCTGCGTGCCGTTGACCGCCACACGCACACGATTCCCCTGCGCCAAGATCTCCAGGTCGTTCCAGTCGTGCTGCTTGCCGACCTGTTTGGCCGGCCCGCCGTCGACCGGCAGCCCCTTGCGGCCGAACAGGTCGTACATCCCCCAGCCCGACGGGAACATTACCAGATGCCCGGCATAGGTGTAGCGATCACCATGCTCTGGCGCGTTCTTCCCCCAGAAGGCGATGCCCGAGTGCATCTCTGACTCGACGAGCTTCACTGTGCATGTCAGCCGAAAGTCGGTGAACTTCCGTTTCGTCAGCAGGTAGGTGCTGACGGGGATCGCCTCGGTATTGCGGGCGACAATCACGCCGTCCTGCACGCTCCAGAGTTTTTGGTGCCCTTCCCAGCCGTCGAGGTTACGGCCGTTGAATAGCTCGATCGTCTCGCGCTTGCCTTCGCGTGGCGGAACCAGTTCCGCAGTGGGTGCGGCCGGCTCTTCACTACGCGTTGTGCCTGCGCTCAAAGCAATCAGTGCCACGGCTGAAAATCGCATCAAGCGGGCCGCCAGTGTGTGCGTCATGGTTGGCTCCTGGGGTCGAAATAGACCTGGTTACTCGCGATGTCTGCGTCGGATCACTCCACTCTGAGAATCCGCCATCTGGTGCTCCCACCCATTCGACCGAGCCAGCTACTCCACCCGGGGGGCACGCTCGTGAATATAGACGAGCCGCGAGTCGTAAACATCCGGCAGTGTTTCCGTCGTCGCTGGGGAAGGTTCAAGCCCAGGGAACGAGGGGAACCATCGTTCCCGAAGGCGAGCGACATCGGCCCTCTTCCCTGGGCGCGCGACGCTCCGCCACGTCTCACTTCACGGCTTGTTCGCGCCGCGCCGCAAATTCAGAAAAATCCGCGCGCGGGGGACTAGCCGACTCGCCGAGCGCCAACTATTGGTGGAATTATTCGCATCCTGCCGAGGTGAACGATTCTGACGGTTGTGCGGCCCCACGAGCGGCCGACGCCAGAGAATTGCCCCGCCACCCGGTAGCTCGTCGAAGTCCCTCGTCTGCTGGTTCCTCTGCCTGGAGAAGTGAGCGTGAGCAAGCAAGTCGCATGCGCGGCGTTCGTGGTGTTGTGTTGCGCGGGTTCGGCGACTGCCCAGTGGCAGTATCCGGCTTACAGCGATGGTCGCGTGCAGCCGCGGTTGGAGCAGAAGTTCCCGCTGCCGGTTTACGACGGTGGACGCCCCGCGCGCGTCGAGAGCCGCCCCTTCTGGTACGTGCCGGTCGGCACGGTGCTTCGCTTTCGTTACGACCGCCTGATCCTGGCCGACACGATGATGTACTCGCTGGGGGACGACGTCACGATGGCCAACCAGTTCATGTACATCGCGCCGAGCCCCAAGGAGCGGCTCCTCTCGCGCGAGACCGCCTGGACCGTCAAGCAGATTGGCGGCGTCTGGTATCGCGACATCTTCGGCAATCAGTTCGGCCATCACGGCGACGTCTACGGCCTGCATCGGCTGCAAGAGCGACATCGCATCTACATGCTGCTGGAGTCCGAAGGGGGAACGCAAATCCAACTGCAGATCTGCCCGGCCGGCGTCACCCCCAGCGTGGCGAATTTCGAGACTGTGTTCGATGTCGAGCTGCCGCCCGTAGAGTTGATCCCGTAACCGAGTAGCAGTCGACACACACCAACCCGCAGCGCCAGCAAGGGAGCACAGATACCCCGCAGCGCCAGCTAGGGAAGTGCGACACGAGCTCACCCTGCCAATAAGGAACCCCGCACCACCAAACACCTGCACACCAACGGCTGTCCCTGCCGCGCTGGCGGCTCGCGATGAGCGAACGCGATGAGCCCTTTCGAAGCTTGCCGGGCCCCCAAGGCCAAAGAATTCCGACGGCGAGCCGTGCCCCGGGCCTCGTCCAACGTTCGCCTGTCAAAACATGGATGCGAGCACCCTGACGCCTGCCGGCAGGGCGGCCGTTTTCGGTTAAAACCGAGAAGTGTCGCAATTCCCAATCCCTGGGAAGGTGGTCTCCGCCGCAGTCAAAGGACCTGACTTGGGACCACCTTCCCTGGGCTTTCGCGTCGAAGCTCGCAGTTTCCCCGCACCTGGGTCCGATTCAAACCGTTCTCCACGTGGAAGTTGCGAGCGAAATGAGCAAAGACTCCGCTCCCTCCCCGGTTCTCTTTCACCCTTTCCTTTGCACGGCCGATTGTATAATTTAGCCAGCAAGGTGTGTGAAAACCCTCGATCACCCCCCCTCCCACCCATAGCGCGGAGCATCGCAATCCCATGTCTGTCACGCTGACCGAAAAAGCGGCCCATGAAATCAAGCGAATCATCGAAGACCAGAAGCTCGATGGAAACATGTTGCGCGTCGGCGTCACCGGCGGCGGTTGCAGCGGTTTCTCCTACAGCCTGGGCTTCGACACCAACTTCGACGAAAAGGCCGACAGCAAGTCGACCCAGCATGGCATCACCGTGATCGTCGACAAGAAGAGCGACCTCTACCTCGATGGCACCAAGCTCGACTTCTACGACGGCCTCGAGAAACGCGGCTTCACGTTCGAGAACCCCAACGCGGTCAAGAGCTGCGGTTGCGGCAGTTCGTTCTCGGCGTAGCGATCGCACCGGTGATTCAGGTGGGCAACCACCGCCCCGCGCGAAAGTTCAATCCCGCGCGATAAGTCACCGTATTTTAGATTCACTGCATCCTGAGAGAGGGACGTCCCCCTGGGGCGTCCCTCTTTTTTTGTTGCTCTGCAATGCTGAATCGCGCCACACTAGTCCGAAGCGCAGCGAGGCGCTCGCGTTGCTGGCCATGGACTCGGCTACGATCCGAGCCGCGTTCACGTTCGTGTCCACGTTACGCTGGAGGCCGTGGGTCATGTGCTATCGGTTAGTACTACCGCTATGCACTTGGCGAGATAGCGGTAGTCCACCATGAGCGGTCCAATCAACTCTCGCGGAGTGTCAGCCGATTCAGCCAGTCCTTTCGCCAAATCCTCAACTCTGGACGACGTGGCTGATTGAGGAACCCCACGTCGCGACGACGATCGCCAGCGTCGAATTGCCAAACTTGCCAACCGAATTCGCGCATCCAAAGATGTCCCAGCAACTGGGCAACCTTGACTCCAGGCGGTTTCAATCGCTTTTTTGACGCGATCGAAAATCAATGGTTCTATTCGCTTGGTTTTCGCCATGTTCCGATTCTACCTGCCGCTTGCGCCGGCCACGAATCTCTCCGCGCCAGTGCGAAGCACTACCGCCCCGCCCAATCTCTCGCATGCACTTCGCTCGTGCGATAGGCTAACGCCCATCACCCGCCATTCGCCCTGAAACACTTCGCCGCGCTCCGGAGCAACCCGATGAAAGCCATTCGCGCCCACGAGTACTGCCAGCCCGACGGACTGAAGCTCGACGACATCGAGCCCCCCAAGCCTCTGGCCGGCGAAGTTCTGGTGCGCGTGAAGAGCGCCGCGCTTAATTTCCCGGACGTGCTGATGATCCAGGGGACCTACCAGGTCAAACCGCCGCTCCCGTTCATCCCCGGCATCGAAGTTTCCGGCGTCGTCGAAGCGCTCGGCCCCGGCGCCACCGGCCCCGCCCCCGGCACGCGCGTGATGGCCCAGTGCGGCATGGGAGGATTTGCTGAATATGTCGCCGTGCCCGAGGTCGCTGTCTCCCCAATCCCCGAGGGCATGACCGACGAAGAGGCGGCGGCCTTCTCGCTCGTCTATCAAACTTCGTACTTCGGGCTGGCCTATCGCGGGCAGTTGCAGCGTGGCGAAACCGTGCTCGTCCACTCGGCCGGTGGTGGTGTCGGCCTGGCCGCCGTGCAGATCGCCCGAGCGATGGGGGCAGGCAAAATCATCGGTACCGTCGGCAGCGACGACAAGCTCGCCCTGGTGCGCGAAAACGGCGCCGACGTGGCGGTCAACTATCAAACCGGCAACTTCGTCGACGTTGTCAAAAGCGAAACCAATGGCGCAGGCACCGACGTGATCTACGACCCCGTCGGCGGCACGGTCGGCGAGCAGAGCACCAAGTGCATCGCCTTCGAAGGGCGACTCGTGATCATCGGCTTCACCAGCGGGCAGATCCCCACCTTCAAAGGCAATCACATCCTCGTGAAGAACTACAGCGTCGTCGGCCTGCATTGGGGTTTTTACCGCCAGATGAAACCGCAGAAAATCGTGCAAGGTTGGCGCGAGCTGATGGAACTGTACGCGCAGGGTGGCCTGAAGCCCCACATCGGCGGAACCTATCCGATGCACCGCGTGGCCGACGCGATGAAGCACCTCACCTCGCGCCAAGCCGTCGGCAAGATCGTCCTCAACTGGTGAATTCTGTAGGGTACGCACTCCGTGCGTACCAGCGGGTTCAACAACCGGCATGGTTCGCTGCCGAACGGCTCGTAGAATCAACAACCATCACGTTCGCCAACTTGGTACGCACGGAGTGCGTACCCTACTCGAAATCGGAAAACCTCCATGGCCACGGAAGATTGGGTCTCGCTTGGGCCGGCTGCCGAACTAGCCAAGCGTGAGCTGCAGCAACTCAAGGCCCGGCGCACGCCGATCGCACTCTGCTATCGCGATGGCCAGTTCACGGCGCTCTCGGGCGTTTGCAATCACGTCGGCGGGCCACTCGGCGATGGCATGCTCGACGGCGACTACGTCACCTGCCCCTGGCATTTCTGGAAGTTCCACTACCAGACGGGCCGCACGCGCCCCGAAATCGGCGACGGCAGCGTGCCGACTTACGCGGTGAAAATCGAAGAAGGGAACGTGCTGGTCGATCTCGCCTCGGCCGGGCCGCGCAAACACATCCCGCATCCGGCACATCCACTGGCCCGAGCGGTGAAGCGCGAAGCAGGGCCGATCCGCGTCGTCGGCATCTCGACCACGATGATGAATCAGCAGTTCCCGCGCCCCAGCACTTCGGAACTGTTGCTCGAAAAAGCACTGGAGCGCGCCGCCGACGCCGGCTGTGAGACGCAGTCGATCCGCCTGCGCGACCTGAGCTTCCGCCACTGCGAAGGCTATTACTCCAAGAGCGCTCACGCCTGCACCTGGCCCTGCAGCATCACGCAGATGGACCCGAGCGACCAGCTCGACCGCGTCTACGAAGCGCTCGTCCACTGGGCCGATGTTTACCTGATCACCACGTCGATCCGCTGGGGTGCCCCGAGCAGCCTGTATCAAAAGATGGTCGAGCGAATGAACTGCATCCAGAACCAGGAGACGATCGCTCGCCGCCATCTGCTCAAGGACAAAGCGGTCGGCTTCATCATCACCGGAGGGCAGGACAACGTGCAGGCGGTCGCCGGGCAGATGCTCGGTTTCTTCGCCGAGCTTGGCTGCCAGTTCCCGCAGTTTCCTTACATCGCACACTCGCGAGGCTGGAGCGCCGAGGACATGGAGAACAACGTCCGTTATGTCGAACAGAGCGCGGCCCTGCACGAAGGGGCCCGCGCGCTGGCCGACCGCACAATCGACATGGCGCGGCTCTTGGTAGCCGGCTCGGTGGGCGAGATACCAATCGTCCCCGGCGGCCGCAAGGGGAATGAGTTGGGGGTGAAGCGTGAGTAGAGTCAGTTGCAGGTACGTGGGTGGCCCGACGGCTCGCAGTCGGGTGGCGCAGCCACAAGAATCAACTCATGCCGCGCGGCCGATGTCAGCCGCGTCGATTTCAGAACGGTTCTTGTCGCTGCGCGACCCAGCCGGCAAGCGGCTGGGCCACCCTGTCACATCCGCCTACCTCCTGATTCCTCCGCGGATAGAATGACGCGTATGGACGAGAAACCCAAACCGACCCGTGTTTGTTCAGCCTGCCGCGGTAGCGGTGTCGATAAATCGCTGCATCGCCGCTACACCACAGGCGGCCATAACGATCGATCCTGCCCGCGATGCAATGGGGAAGGGCGTGTCGAGGTCGGTGATGAGCAGGCAAGCGAACCGCACGTCAGACCCAACTAGAAAACTATTTCCAACGGTATCGCTGCCGCCGTTCCGCCGCTTCGATGGCTATTCGCGAGAATCCATCGCATGAACGCGATTGAGAAATCCATCATCGACTTTCTCAAGCACCGACACGCCGCTGGCATACTGTCGGCAACCGCGGCAGAAATCTACAGCGCGATCATCCCCGCAAATCAGCCGAAGCTGCGATATAAACCCGCGTACAAGTACGCGCTCGATCGGCTTCGTGTTCGGGCCGAGCTCAATGCCGTTGAAGGACCCGACGGAACCTGCCACTACTTCATCGGGAACTTTCCCTCGAAGGAGCTACGGGCGTCGCTTGGGCTTTAATGCCAGTCACAAGAGCTATCACATTTCCGTGGCCTGGCTCCGTTCACTCTTCGCGGGCGTTTCGATTCCGTTACGGTTAGCATGACGTGTATGGACGAGCAGCCCAACGATTCGACTTTCTATTATCCAGCGCACATCGATGGTTGTACCGTTGTCATCATTCGCCAGGTCCGACGGGGATTTGAGGTCGTTGAGTCAGGTCGTTTGTCCTTCGACGGGACAACCCTATGGCTGGAGACTCAAGGCGCCTCCCGCGAAGTGAAGGATGAGGAGATCAATAGCTTACAAATCGTGGTCGCCGGGAATCGCATCCCACAATGTTTGGGCTTCGATTTCTTTAGGATTATCGAGGGTGAATAGATCCGCGCTGTCTACTGGCATTGCAACGGGCGACCGTGCTTCATGTGACGCGCCCCAGCCCTGCGATTACAATAAATGCCCCGGCCTGAACCCGCCAAATTTCTCCCGCCACACGCCCGGAGAGCAACCGTGCCCCAGAGGTGTCTCAATACTGATCAATGCCATCGTCCACGACTTCGCCAAGCAATGCGCTGCGTCGCCGCGCTACTGGCGATGCTATGTCCGACAGCTTTGCACGCCGCCGACGTCCAGTTCAATCGCGACGTGCGGCCGATCCTTTCAGGCCACTGCTTCAAGTGCCACGGACCCGACGATGCCACGCGCGAGGCCGACCTCCGCTTCGATCAGCGTGACGTCGCCATTGGCCCGGCTGCGTCCGGTGCGGTGGCCATCGTCCCCGGCAAGCCTGACGAAAGCGAACTGATCAAACGGATCACGAGCGCTGACCACGACACCTTGATGCCTCCACCGGTGGCCAACAAGCCGCTTACGGAAGCCCAGAAACAAACCCTGCGCGACTGGATCGCCGCCGGCGCGCTGTACGAATCGCACTGGTCGTTCACGCCACCGGTCGGGCCGCCGCTGCCGGCAGTGAAACAAGCAAGCTGGCCGCGCTCGCCACTCGATCAATTCGTGCTCGCTAGGCTTGAGCAGGCGGGCCTGGCTCCTTCGCCCGAGGCCGACAAGTACACGCTCGCCCGCCGGGTGTCGCTCGACTTGATTGGCCTGCCGCCGACCCTGGAAGAAATCGAGGCCTTCGTCAATGACTCATCCCCAGGCGCTTACGAAGCGCTCGTCGATCGGCTGCTGGCCTCGCCCCACTATGGCGAGCGCTGGGCACGGCGCTGGCTCGATCTGGCCCGTTATGCCGACACCAACGGCTACGAGAAGGACCGCACCCGTTCGATCTGGCCCTATCGCGATTGGGTGATCGCCGCGCTCAACGCCGACATGCCGTTCGATCAGTTCACCATTGAGCAGTTGGCCGGCGACATGCTGCCGGGGGCCACGCCCGCGCAGCGGATCGCGACCGGCTTCCATCGCAACACGATGCTCAACGAAGAGGGGGGTGTCGACCCACTCGAGTTCCGCTTTCACGCCATGGTCGATCGCGTGGCCACCACGGCCACGGTCTGGCTCGGGCTGACGATCGGCTGTGCCCAGTGCCACACGCACAAGTTCGATCCGGTGACGCATCACGACTATTACCGGCTGATGGCGCTGCTGAACAACGCCGACGAGCCCGAGTTTGAAGTGCCAAGCGCCGACGTCGCGGCCCAGCGCGATAAACTCTCGGCAGAAATCGCTGCCATCGAGCGCGACCTGGTCAATCGCTTCCCACTCGAAGGGGAGTACCGCTGGCACGATGCGCCGCTCGTCAGCGTGGCGATCGAGTCGGGTGCCCAGCACGAGCAGTTGCCCGACGGCTCGCTCCGCATCTCCGGCCGCGTGCCCGACCGCGACACGTACACCGTGGTGCTCGACGGCCCGGCCGCGGACATTAGCGCCCTGCAGCTTGAAGTGTTGGCCGATCCGCAGCTCCCCAGCAAGGGGCCGGGCCGCACGCCGCACGGCAACTTTGTGTTGACCGAGTTCGCAGCCACGGTCGAACCAACGGCGAAGTCCGACCCGCCTGCACCATCCGAGGCGCCGCGCGCGATCTCGTTCTCCGCCGCCACGGCCGACTTCACCCAAGACGGTTTCGCGATCGAACGCACCTACGACGGCAACGCGACCACAGGCTGGGCCATTCACGGGCCGGGCGAGTGGAACGTCAACCGCACGGCAACGTTCCGCCTGGCGGAGGCGGTCGCCAGCGGCGCCCCGCAGCGCTGGACAATCCGCCTCGATCAGCACTATGGCGGTAACCACACGATCGGCCGCTTCCGCATTCGCTTGGGCGAGAAGCTCGCCGACGATCGCCCCGAGGCCGAGCGTCGCCGCGAACACTTGGATCGCAAGTTCGCCACTTGGCTGGCCGCCGAAACCGCCGCCGCCGTGCGCTGGTCGGTCCTGCAGCCGGTCGCTGCGCACAGCGAGATCCCCTCGCTCACCGTGCTCGACGACAGGTCGATTCTGGCCAGCGGCGACATGAGCAAGCGCGACGAATACCTGGTGTCGCTCGCCAACGTGCTACCGCGCATCACCGCTTTGCGAATTGAAGTGCTCCCCGACGATCAGTTGCCGCGCCGCGGACCAGGGCGCATCGCGTACGAAGGGCCCTTCGGCGATTTCTTCCTGAGCGAAGTGACGCTGCGGAACGCAGCGCAGCAACAGAATACAGATCAGTTATTAAAGATCGCCGCGGCCACGCACTCCTTCGCCAACGGGCACAACACGGCCGCTGCCGCGATCGACGGCGATCCGCAAACCGGTTGGTCGATCGACGGTGGTCAGGGTCGCGCCCACACGGCCGTGTTCCAATTGGCCGAGCCATTGACCGGCGCAACACAACTTGACCTCAAGCTCCTGTTCGAACGCTACTACGCGGCCGGGCTGGGGCGGTTCCGCGTGTCGGTCACCGACGATCCCCGCTCGCTGGCGGCCCGCGACACGCCAACTGAGATCGAAGCGCTCGTGCTGAAGCCGACCGCCGAGCGCACCGCCGACGAACAAGCCCGGCTGCTCGCGCACTTTCTTTCGATCGCTCCTGAGCTTTCCGCCGAGCGCGACGCCATGCGCAAGCTGCGCGATCAAATGCCCGCGTATTCCAGCACGCTGGTGATGCAGGAGCGCCCGACCGAGCACCCGCGCGCCACGCACCTGCACAAGCGTGGCGAGTACTTGCAGCCGGCCGACAAAGTGGAACCGCAGTTGCCCAGCATGTTTCCTCCCCTGACCGACGAAGAACCGCACGATCGGCTCTCACTGGCCCGCTGGCTGGCCAGCCCCCGCAATCCGCTCGTTGCCCGGGTGACGGTCAATCGCCATTGGGCGGCGATCTTCGGTCGCGGCCTGGTTCGCACCACGGAAGATTTCGGCTACCAGGGCGAACCGCCGACGCATCCCGAACTGCTCGACTGGTTGGCCATCGAGTTCATGCGGCAAGGCTGGTCAGTCAAACAGCTTCACAAGCTGATCGTCACCAGCGCCACGTATCGGCAATCGTCGCGCGTTTCGTCGGAGCTACTCGAGCGCGATCCGCAGAACAAGCTGCTGGCCCGCGCGCCGCGCGTCCGGCTCGATGCCGAGCTGGTCCGCGACGCGTCGCTCCGCTTCAGCGGGCTGTTGACCGAGAAGCTCGGCGGCCCGAGCGTCTTTCCGCCGCAGCCGGCCGGCGTCACCTCCGAAGGGACCTACGGCCCGTTGGCTTGGAAGGTGAGCGAGGGGCCCGATCGCTATCGCCGTGGGCTTTACACCTTCAGCAAGCGGACCGCGCCGTACGCGATGTTCCTGGCCTTCGATGCCCCGAGCGGCGAAGCGTGTCTGGCTCGGCGCGAAGTCTCGAACACGCCGCTACAGGCGCTCACGATGCTGAACGACCCGGTGTTTATTGAAGCGGCGCAAGCTTTAGGAACGATGTTGGCCGCCGATCCAGCTGGCGACGCTGATCCCGCCGGCGACGCAGACAAGCTCGACCATCTTTTCACGCGCTGCGTCAGCCGGCATCCCACGGCCAGCGAACGTGACGCGCTGCTGGCGTTCCATACGGCCAACGCCGATCGCATCGCGCGTGGCGAGCTCGACGCCGCCAAAATCGCCGGCGGCGACGCGGAGAATCTGCCGGCCCGCGCCGCGTCAAACTTGCCAGCTCGCGCTGCGTGGACTCTCACCGCTCGCGCCATCATGAACCTCGACGAAACGATCACCAAGGAATAGACGATGTCGCGTGAAACAATCCAGGCGGCAATTGAGTCCACAGCCCTCTCGCGCCGCTGTTTTCTTGGGCAGTCCGGCGTCGGGCTCGGCCGCATCGCGCTGGCCAGCCTATTGACCGGTGCGCTCGATCGACCGTCGACGATGCGCGCGGCAACCACCGAACCAACCGATCCCCTGGCCGCGCGTCCTGGCCACTTCGCTCCGAAGGCCAAAGCCGTCATCCACCTGTTCATGGCCGGCGCTCCGAGCCATCTCGATCTGTTCGACTTCAAGCCGGCGCTGGCCAAGTACGAGGGTCGCTCGATCCCGCCCGAGGTAATCGGCGGGCAGCGCTACGCATTCATTCGGTCGGATGCCGCCGCGATGGGCCCGCGCTTCAAGTTCGCCAAGCACGGCAAGTGTGGGACCGAAATCGCCGAAGTGCTCCCGCACCTGGCCACGGTGGTCGACGACATCTGCCTGGTGCGCTCGATGCGAACCGACCAGTTCAATCACGCCCCCGCGCAGATTTTCTTGAACACCGGCTTCGCACAGCCTGGCCGGCCGAGCATGGGCTCGTGGGTGACGTACGGCTTGGGGGCAGAAACGCGCGAGCTGCCGGCCTTCGTCGTCATGTCGACTGGCTCGGGCATCAGCGGCGGCGCGGCCAACTGGTCGAGCGGATTTCTGCCGACCGTTTACTCCGGCGTCCGCTTCCGCAATCAAGGCGATCCGATTGTCGACGTCTCGAGCCCCGACGGCATCGACGCTCAGGCGCAGCGCGACACACTCGACCTGGTCAGCCGGCTCAATCGCGAGCGCTTGGGCTCCGTTGGCGATCCCGAAATCTCCACGCGCATCGCCGCCTACGAGATGGCCTACCGCCTGCAAACCTCTGCGCCAGAACTAATGGATCTGAAGAGTGAAACGCAGGAGACGCTCGATCTCTACGGCGCCCAGCCCGACAAGCCTTCGTTCGCCCGGGCCTGCTTGCTGGCCCGCCGCATGGTGGAGCGCGGCGTGCGGTTCATCTCGATCTACAACGAAGGTTGGGACGCCCACAGCGACCTGGTCGGCAACCACAAAAAGAATTGCGGCGATACCGATCAGGCGAGCGCCGCCCTGGTGAAAGACCTGCAGCGCCGCGGCTTGTTGGACGAAACGCTGGTCATCTGGGGAGGCGAGTTTGGCCGCACCCCGATGGTCGAATCGAACACGGCCCTGGGACGAAGCTTGGGGCGCGACCACCATCCGCAGGCCTTCAGCATGTGGCTGGCCGGCGGCGGCTTCAAGCCGGGCATCACCTACGGTCAGACCGACGAGCTGGGCTTCAATATCGTCGACAAACCGGTCCACGTGTTTGACCTGCAAGCGACCGTGCTCAACCAGTTGGGGCTCGACCACGAGCGGCTGACCTACCGCTACGCCGGCCGCGACTTCCGCCTGACCGACGTGCATGGCACCGTGGTCAAAGATCTGCTCAGCTAGAGCCGATTCCTGACACCGTTCGGGCTGTCCCCGCTCGATTTCGCCCGCTTTTCTCCCTGCCGAGCCGCGTTCAAAGCCGCCCTCGCCCCGCCTTGTCGGTCGGCCGGCGGTCGCCTATATTGTTCGGTTCACCCTTAAGCCAAGGGGAGCTGGCTGCTTGCGCCCGTCGCGGCATGCCAGCGCTACCGCAAATCAACTTCGCCGGCGGATCTGCTGTCCGCCCGCCGCGCTCGCCGCAACCGGCGGGCCGCTATCCCGGAGATGCCTGACGATGACGATGGACAAAAGCCTCCGCCGCAAAAGCACCCTGGCGCGCAGCCGTAGCGTACTCACGCGGGCCGAACGTATCGATCGCCTCAAGGCCGACGATCGCTGGCAAGAAGGGCAAAGCCCGCTAGGTCTCGCCAAGGTCCGTGTCATCAAGCTGACCATGAAGAAGAAAAAGAAGAAGAAGGAAGAAGAAGGGGATGCTGCAGCCACGCCGGCCGCTGGTGGCGCCAAGGCGGGGGCCAAGGCCGCAGCCGCCACACCGGCCGCCAAGCCCGCAGGCAAAGCGGGCGGCAAAAAGTAACCCGCGACCGAACAGCTCCTTTCGTCTGACCGGGCGCGCCGCGCAAGATTCCGCCAGTCCTTTCTGCGCGCAACGCGCCGGCGCCCAGCGCGAGATCGTCGCATGCGAGTCCGTCTCGAATACGGCAAAACCGGGCTCGAGGTCGAGTTGCCCCAAGAGCGCATCGTCAGGCGCTTGGGCTATCAAGAGACGAAACCCCTGGCCGATCCCGCCGCGGCCGTGGCCGAGTGCCTGACCGCGCCGACCGGCACGCCCCCCTTGGCCGAGCTGGCCCGCGGCCGCCGCGACGCCTGCGTAGTGATCTGTGACATTACGCGCCCCGTCCCCAATCGCATCTTGCTGCCGCACATCTTGGGGACGCTCGAAGCCGCCGGCATCCCGCGCGACAAGATCCTGATCCTGGTCGCCACGGGACTGCATCGCCCCAACTTGGGAGACGAGCTCGTCGAGATAGTCGGCCCCGAGATCGCCACCAACTATCGGATCGAGAATCACAACGGCCGCGCGCTCGACGAGCACGAGTATCTCGGCGAAAGCCCGCGCGGAGTGCCGATCTGGATCGACTCGCGCTATGTGCAGGCCGATCTCAAGATCACCACCGGCTTGATCGAGCCGCACCTCATGGCCGGCTACTCGGGCGGGCGCAAGCTCATCTGCCCGGGCCTGGCCGCGCTCGAAACGGTCAAGGTCTGGCACGGTCCTGCGTTTCTCGAACACCCGCGCGCCGATTGTGGATTGCTCGAGGGGAACCCCGTCCACGAAGAAAACACCTGGATCGCCCGCCGCGCCGGCTGCGACTTCATCGTCAACGTGGCGATCGACGACAAGCGCAACATCCTCAAGGTGGTCGCCGGTGACATGGAGCAGGCCTTCTACGAAGGGGTCGATTTCGTTCGCTCGGTCGTGCGCGACACGGTCAGCGAGCCGGTCGATGTCGTGGTCACCTGCGCGGCCGGCTACCCGCTCGATACCACGTTCTATCAGGCGATCAAAGGGATGGTCGGGGCGCTACCGATCGTTAAGCAGGGGGGCACGATCATCCTGGCCGCCGGTCTGACCGAAGGGATTGGCAGCCCCGAGTTCGCCCAGTTGTTCACCGACAACCCGTCGCTCGAGGTGTTCGTCGAACGCATCCTCGGCAAGGACTACTTCGTGCTCGATCAATGGCAGCTCGAAGAGCTGGCCAAGGTGCGCCGCAAGGCGCGCGTGAAGATCGTCAGCGACGGGCTCCCCGCCGCCACGCTCGAAAAGCTGTTCGTGGAGTCGGCCCCCACGGTCGAGCAGGCTGTCGCCGAGTCGGTCGCAGACTACGGCGCGCAAACCAGCCTGGCGGTCATCCCCAAGGGCCCGTACGTGCTCGCGCAAGTGGGCTAACGGCCTGCGAATTCTTTGAGTGTAGACCGCATTGGGTGGCCCAGCCGCTTGCCGGTACGCTCGCTTCGCGAGGCAAAATCTATAGGCCGAAGCGACAAGAAACCCTCTAAAGTCGACGCGGCTGAAATCCGCGACGCGGCCTGAGGAGATTCTTGTGGCTGCGCCACCCGACTGCGAGCAGTCGGGGCACCCCATAAAGTGTCCCCCTCGACGCTCTCACTCTCTTGAGCCTTACGCCGCGTGCTTCCCCATGTCCCGGCACGCCTTCTCGCACTTCCGGCATTCGGCGGCGCAAGCTTCCATGTGTTTGTCCCCCTTGTGCTTGTCGCACTCGGCGGCACAGCGGGCGCAGGCAATCGCGCACGAATCGCAGATCAATTGCGAAAACGCGCCGTGCCGGGCCACCATCTGGGCGGCTGCCGCGCAGAAGTCGGCGCAGTCCAGGCAGGTCCGCAACGACATCATGTGCTCGCGACCTCCCTTGGCCAACATCGAAGCGCAGTGATGCGCGCACGAGTCGCAAGAGCGCTGACAGTCGGAGCACGCCCGGGCGCAGGCCTCAAACACACGATCGTGCGCGTCGTGGTCGGCATGCTCGGCGTGTGGGTCGTCGTCAGCTGCGCGACTGATGCCTTGCATGGCCGCCAGGGCCACTCCCGAAACACCAGCGACGGCAAATTCGCGTCGTCCCATCATGGCAATTTCTCCCGTGCACGAGGGTAAACAACCCTGGCGCGCAAGCTCGCGTGCCTGGGCGTGGTGAACTCCGTGGTGGAAGCGTGCAAATCCAACGCCAGAGACGCCGGCGCAGGGAGTGGCCATGAAACCGCGGATAAGACGAGAGGTGCGCGGCTCAAACGGCCACGCTAGCTGGTCGCCGCGCGACCTGAACCGTTGTCCGCAGCGCGACCAGCTTGATGCTTTGCCGCGCGATCGTTCAACTTGCCGCCGGTGGCGGATCGGTCGGCCGCGTCCGCTCGTGCAGCAGCTCCTTGAGCTCGGCAAAACTGCGCACCGGTGCTTTGCCCTTCTTCATTTCTTCGGTGAGCTTCACCGGCACCGGAGGGCGCTTGCGGCGCGGCGGCTCGGCTGGGCGGCTACCACGCCCTTGGTTGGCGCCTTGTCCGCCTTGTTGCGGGGCGCCCGAGCCTTGCGATTGCTGATTGCCGGCTCCCACTGGCACAGGGCGCGGATGTCCCCCGCCGCGTCGCTGACCGCGCTGACCACGACCTCCGCCGCTACCCCCACCGCCACCGCGGTCTCCGCCCCCTTGCTGCGCACCGTCACCAGCCGGGTGCCTTTCGCGGCGCGGCTGCGTGGGGTCGATCATCGTCAACGACACGCGCCGCCGGGGCTTGTCGACCGCCACGACCCAACAGCGGACGATATCGCCGACCGCCACGACTTCGTGCGGATCGGCCACATAACGATCGGCCAACTGGCTGATGTGTACCAGCCCGCTGTCGGCCAGTCCGACGTCGACGAACGCGCCGAAATCGACCACGTTGAGAATCGTGCCGCGCAGCTCCATGCCAGGCGAAAGGTCTTCGAGCTTCAGCACGCCCTGCTTGAAGATCGGTGGCGGCAAATCGTCACGCGGGTCTCGGCCGGGGCGCGCCAGGTCGGCCAGCATGTCGCGCAAGGCGCGCTGCCCGACGCCCAGTTCCGCCGCCACGGCCGTCACATCGACCGACGGCAGTTTGGCCGCCAGCTCGGCAAGCCGCTCCTTGTTCAATACATCGGCGGGCGCGAAGCCAAGCTTGTCGAGCAGCCGCTGGGCGACTTCGTAGCTTTCGGGATGAATCCACGTGGTGTCGAGCGGGTTCTCGCTGTCGGCAATTTTGAGGAAGCCGGCCGCCTGGGTGAAGGCCGCCTCGCCGATGCCTGACACCTGCTTCAAGCCCTCGCGCGTTTTGAACGGACCGTGCTCGCGGCGATGGTCGTACACCCGCCGGGCCGTGAGCTGATTGAGCCCCGACACATATCGCAACAAGGCCGGGCTGGCCGTGTTCAGATCGACACCGACAAAATTCACACACGACTCGACCACTTCGTCCAACGTGCCGCGCAGGTGCTTGGCCTTCAGATCGTGCTGGTACAGGCCAATGCCCAGGCTGGCCGGTTCGATCTTCACGAGCTCGCTGAGGGGATCCTGCAAACGCCGGCCAATCGAAATCGTGCCGCGCTGCGTGGCGTCGTATTTAGGAAACTCCTCGCGGGCCAAGGGGCTCGCCGAGTAGACGCTGGCCCCCGCCTCGTTGAGGATCACGTAGGCCACGCCGCGCCCCGCCAAGGGGCCCGCCAAGAGTTCGCCCACCAGCTCTTCGGTCTGCCGGCAGCCGGTACCGTTGCCGATCGCGATCACCGACACCTCGTGCCGAGTGACCAGGTCGACGATCCGCGCGCCGGCTGCTTCGCGTGCGGCCGCCTTGCCGATCACGTAGACCACCGCGTACTCGAGCATGTTGGAGAACTCGTCAATCGCCGCCAGCTTGCAGCCGCTCTTCAAACCAGGATCGATCGCCAGCACGCGCCGCCCACACACCGGGGGTTGCAGCAGCAAGTTGCGCAAGTTGCGGGCAAACACCTCGACGGCGTGCTCCTCGGCCCGCTCAGTCAGCTCGCGGCGAATTTCCCGTTCCAGGCTCGGCAACACCAGGCGATCGAGCGCGTCGTGCGCGCAGCCGCGCAGCATGGCCGCGTGCGGATGATCGGCCGGCACTAACAGCTCTTCGGCCGCGACGTAGCAGGCGTCACGATCGAACTCGACCCGCACCCGCAACAGCCGCACTCGCTCGCCACGATTGATGGCCAGCACGCGGTGCGGGGGGACCCGTCCCAGCGGCTCGCGGAAGTTGAAGTAGTCGCGGAACTGCTGCAGGAGCCGCTCGCGCTCTTTCTTCTTTTCCTTTTCGCGCGCGGCAGCCCGTTCGGCCCGCGTATCCGCGCGCGGTCGCTTACCGCGATCGCCAGGTTTCTGCTGACGTGCGACGGCGCCCTGCGGAGGACCGGAGGGCGCGCCAGCGGCGGGCGCCACCTCGGACGGCGCGGACTCGGCGACCACAGCCGCGGCGTCTACTTCACTCGTTGGTTCGCCGGTAGCGTCCGCAGCACTCGCCGCAGCAGCAATCTCCTCGGCAGCCGACGAGTCATCCGCGTTGGCCGCTTCGCTCGAAGATTCTGCGTCCGTCACTGCTTCAGATGCGGACTCGTCGGATGCGGACTCCTCGGACGAATCGCTCTCGATCCCTTCCGTGGTGTCGTGGGATGCATCGTCATCAAGCGCGCTTTCCGAGTCCAAGTGTTCGCTGCTTGCCGACTCACTCTCGGATGCTGCGCTCGCTGTCGCGGCGCTCGTGGCCGCCTCGGGTGCCGCAGATTCTGCAGGCGCACCATCGGACGCTGCAGCTTCCGTCGCGGCAGCTTCGTCGGCGTTGGCAGGCGATTCGACTTCAATCCGCGTCGTGGCCAATAGCCCCGAGCGGTGCAAAATGTTCCGCACGCGATGCCGCAGGTCGGCACGCTCGCTGAACCACTCGGCCAGAATGTGGCCGGCGCCCAACAGCGCCTCGGCGGCCGTCGGCACCTTGTGATCGGGATTCACGAAGTCCTGCGCCCGGCGATCAAGATCGGCCGCCGCGGGGGCCGCTTCCAGAATCTCGCGGGCCAACAGTTCGAGCCCGCGCTGGCGAGCCTGGGTCGCGAGCGTTTGCTTGTTTGGCTTGTAGGGCAGATATAGATCTTCGAGCCGGCGCGGTGTGTCGGCCCCTTGGATCTGCTCGGCCAGTTCGGGCGTGAGCTTCCCCTGAGCTTCGATCGAACGCAGGATCGTCTGCTTGCGCTCGCCCAGCAGGCGCAGATGCGTCAGCCGGGCTTGCAGTGCGCGGATCTGCTCTTCATCGAGCCCGCCCGTCTGGTCTTTACGGTAGCGGGTGATGAAGGGGACGGTATTGCCGGCATCCAAGAGCGCGGCAGCGGCCTCGACTTGCGAAGGTGCTAGCCGGAGCGACCGCGCCACCTGGGATAAATCGATCGACATCGCGGTGGTCATACGGACGAACGGTCGCCTCTCGGGCGGCCGCCGGCAAAGTCGCAAGCATTCGCCAGCGTTGAAATTAGAGCGCGCTCACTTGCCGGCAATCTAGCGAACCGCTGGCGAAAGTGTCAAGCTGCGCACCCCCATTCTGGCGCGCACTTTACGCAGTTTATCCCCCCTGCTCGGCATACCAGGCATGCGCGGTTTGTTGCAATTTCGCGCTCGCACGCCCAAACCTGGAAAAAGCGCCATTCCCAGAGAAAGAGTGCAAATCCTCAGGACAGATTTTGCCGATACCTAAGGCGCAGGGCGGGTATGGCCGTCGACTGCGCGCCAATTTGTCAGGCGCGCAGCACTTGCGACAGCACGAGAAGGGAATCGGCGCATGGCAAGAAGCCATCTGCGGGTCTATTACGGTCCCGAACTTCATTGCACGGAAGTCGACGAGCGGCCGGCCAAACACCAGACTATCGAGGTCCGGCTCGGCGAAGTGTTGCCGCTCTTGGCCGACGCCGTCCAGAACCGGCGCACCTGGCTGGGCGACTTCTCGCACGACGAAATCACCATCTCGACCGACCTGTACGAGGTGCTGCTGGCCTACCAGCACTGCCGCCGCCCATCGGCCTGACGACGTCGAGCGACGAATCGCGAAATACCATCGCGGCGAATATCATCACAACGCGGCGCCATCCGCCTGGGCGCCGCGTTGCTGTTTTTTGCGCAATGAGCGATCTCTCTTGCGCTCGTCGAGTGATGCGACGCGCCGCTCGTACTCCCTCTCCCTTGATGCGAGAGGGAAAAATGCCAGCACGCCGCTCCCGGCAAATAAAACGGCCTCGCGCCATCGCTTAACGTTGGCAAACCGCGCTCATCGCTCGAGCGATCGGCGGTCGATAAAAACGGTATAGCCGTTACGCTCTCGCGCCTCGGGAGGATCGATCATGCCGACCCATGCCGACTTGCTGAACCTGATCGGTCAAACGCCGCTGGTCGAATTGCAAGAGCTCGACGCCGGCCGCTGCCGCTTGCTGGTGAAGCTCGAGAGCCAGAATCCCGGCGGCTCGATCAAAGACCGCATCGGCCGCTCGATGATCGAAGCCGCCGAGCGCAGCGGGCAGCTCGCCCCCGGCGGCGTGCTCGTCGAAGCCACGGCCGGCAACACCGGTATCGCCCTGGCGCTCGTCGCAGCGCGCAAAGGCTACCGCCTGATCCTGGTTATTCCCGACAAAATGAGCCAGGAGAAAGTCTTCCACCTCAAAGCGCTCGGTGCCGAAGTGGTGATGACCCGCAGCGACGTCGGCGTCGGCCACCCGCAGTACTATCAAGACCTGGCCGCGCACATCGCCGCCACGACGCCGCGCTCGCACTACGTCAATCAGTTCAACAACGCCGCCAATCCGCTGGCCCACGAAACGACCACCGGCC
>CAZBWM010000014.1:34673-39024 GCA_964495375.1 uncultured Planctomycetaceae bacterium
GGTCGCAGACTTCCGGCCGCATCGATGCCGTGGTGTGCGGCGTCGGCTCCGGCGGCACGCTCACTGGCTTGTCGCGCTACTTCGCCCGCATGGCGCCCGACGTCGACATCGTGCTGGCCGATCCCGTCGGCTCGGTGCTGGCCGACTACATCAAGACGGGGCGCCTCGGCCAGGCCGGCTCCTGGCTCGTCGAAGGGATCGGCGAAGACTTCATCCCGCCGCTGTTGGATCTCTCGCGCGTAAAACACGCTTACTCGATCACCGATGCCGAGAGCCTCAACACGGCCCGGCATCTGTTGCGCAAAGAAGGCATCCTTGCCGGTTCCTCGTCGGGCACGCTGGTCGCCGCCGCCTTGGCCTACTGCCGCGAGCAAACCAAACCCAAGACCGTGGTGACCTTCGTCTGCGACTCCGGCAACAAGTACCTCTCGAAGATGTACAACGACTACTGGATGGCCGATCAAGGGTTCCGCGGAGCGCCGGCCAGCGGCGATTTGCGCGACCTGATCGTGCGCCGCTTCGCCGATGGCGGGGTCGTCAGCGTCGGGCCGAGCGAACCGCTCACCGTCGCCTACGGACGCATGCGGATGTACGACGTCTCGCAACTGCCCGTGATCGACGGCGGCGAAATCGTCGGCCTGCTCGATGAGTCAGACTTGCTGGTCGCCGTCAGCGGGCCGGCCAGCGCCTTCTCGCGACCGGTCAGCGAAGTGATGACTACGAATCTCGAAACCGTGCCACGACATGCACCGATCGACGAGCTGCTGCGCGTGTTCGCCGCCGGCCGCGTGGCGATCATCAAAGACACGACCGGCTTCCACGGATTGATCACGCGCGTCGACCTGTTGAACTACCTGCGGCGACGCCAACTCGCCGCGGCCTGACGACGATCGGCGACAACGGCTTTGTAGGGTGTGCGCAGCACACCAATGGCATCCCACGCACACCGCTGGTGCGTTTCACGCACCCTACAACTGAAACAACTCAACGCAAGGAGCCCACGCATGGAAGCGTCGACTTGGACCCACGACACGCTGGTGGATTGGCGCGCCGCTCCCTACATCTCCGCGGCCCCCAAGCTCGGCATGTCCACCCGCGCCATTCACGCCGGCCAAACGCCCGACCCCACCACCGGCGCGGTGATGACGCCGATCTACGCCAACAGCACCTACGTGCAGCAGTCCCCCGGCGTTCACAAGGGCTACGACTACGGGCGGAGCCAGAACCCCACGCGGTTCGCCCTCGAACGCTGCGTGGCCGATCTGGAAGAAGGGGTCGCTGGCTTCGCCTTTGCCTCGGGCCTGGCGGCGATCGCCACGGTGCTCGATCTGTTGGACGCCGGCTCGCACGTCGTCGTTTGCGATGATTTGTACGGTGGTACGTTCCGGCTGTTTGAACGCGTGCGGCGCCGCTCGGCGAATCTCGACTTCACGTACGTTGACCCCACGAACACCGCCGCCATCACCGCCGCGCTTAAGCACAACACGCGCATGATCTGGATCGAAACGCCGTCGAACCCGCTGTTGAAGCTGACCGACCTGGCGGCGGTCGCCAAAATCGCTCGCACGCGCGGCATTCTGGCCGTGGCCGACAACACGTTCGCCACGCCTTGGATTCAGCGGCCGCTGGCCCTGGGCTTCGACATCGTTGTTCACTCGGTGACCAAATACCTCAACGGCCACAGCGACATGATCGGTGGTATCGCCGTGGTGGCCGATCGCCACGACCTGGCCACGCGGCTCGGTTTCTTGCAGAACGCCGTCGGCGCCATCAGCGGGCCGTTCGACAGCTTCCTCGCGCTCCGCGGCGTCAAGACGCTCGCCCTGCGCATGGATCGCCATTGCCAGAACGCCGAGCACATCGCCCATTGGCTGCAGCGTCATCCGGCGATCGAGCGCGTGCACTACCCCGGCTTGCCGTCGCACCCGCAGCACGACTTGGCCAACGAGCAGATGCAGGGCTTTGGCGGCATGATCTCGGCGGTCGTTCGCGGCGGTGAAGGCCCCGCGCGCCGCATGCTCGAACGCTGCGAACTGTTCACCTTGGCCGAAAGCCTCGGCGGCGTCGAAAGCCTGATCGAACATCCGGCGCTGATGACGCACGCCTCGATCCCGGCCGACAAGCGGGCGGCGATCGGCATCGACGACGGTCTGGTGCGGCTCTCAGTCGGCGTCGAAGACATCGACGACCTGGTCCGCGATCTGGATCACGCCCTGCGCCGCGCCGCGTAGTCCCCGGGTCGCGGAGCGACAAGAGGCTTTCGAACACCGACGTCGCTGCAATGGGCTTCGCGGCATGACGGGATTCTTGTGGCTGCGCCAGTTGTTGTCCGGCTCGCGGAGCAAGCGTACTGCGAGCAGTCGGGCCACCCAGCAACCCTTGGACGCGCGCACCGGCCAGCAAACCTCCGGCCTCTTCTGACCCTCCCCGCGCCCCGCTATACTCCCAGCGGTTTTAAGAGCCTCGCGCGCCGCGCAACGCCAGCGCAGCGAGCTTCGTGGGCTTCATCCTGATCCCGTTCGACCGAGGAGAACCTCCCATGCCGCTACGTCACATTGCCCCTGGCGAAACGCGCCTTGGTTGGATCGGCACCGGAGTGATGGGCTCGAGCATGGCCGGCCACTTGCTGGCCAAGGGCTACGCCGTCACGGTCTTCAATCGCACCAAGGCCAAGGCCGACAAGCTCGTGGCCGCCGGCGCCAAGTGGGCCGATACGCCCAAGGCCGTGGCCGCCGCCAGCGATGTCATCTTTACGATTGTTGGTTACCCGGCCGACGTCCGCGAAACTGTGCTCGGCCCCGAGGGGACGCTCGCCGGCGCCAAGTCCGGCGCGATCCTCGTCGACATGACCACCAGCGAGCCCTCGCTGGCCGCCGAGATTTATGAAGCCGCCAAAAAGCGCGGCGTCGAGAGTGTCGATGCGCCGGTCTCCGGCGGCGACATCGGCGCGCGCGAAGCCCGGCTGGCCATCATGATCGGGGGCGATGCCGAAGTGGTCGACGCCTTAAAGCCCTGCTGGGAGACGCTCGGCAAAACGATCGTCCGTGTCGGCGGCCCCGGCGCCGGCCAGCACACCAAAATGGTCAATCAAATTTTGATCGCCTCGAACATGATCGGCGTCTGCGAGGCCCTGTTGTACGGCTACCGCGCGGGCCTTGATCTAGAAACGGTGCTGCAAGCGGTTGGCTCGGGCGCGGCCGGCAGTTGGTCGCTGAATAATCTTGGCCCGCGGATCATGAACAACAACTTCGATCCCGGCTTCTTCGTCGAGCACTTCATCAAAGACATGGGCATCGCGCTAGCCGAGGCCCGCCGCATGCGCTTGGCCTTGCCTGGCCTGGCGCTGGCCAATCAGCTTTACATCGCGCTCGAAGCGCAAGGGCACGGCCGCGATGGCACGCAGGCCTTGGCCCTGGCCCTCGGCAAGCTCTCGGGCATCGATTGGAAGAAGCGGTAACTCGCGCCGGGGACTGGAGTCGTTTCTGCGCTCGATTTGGCGATCTGGCGCCGCGCGGATCAGAAACGACTCCTGTCCCCCTTGGCCCAGTTTGAACTCCGAAAAGGTGTCAGGAACCTTGTCCAGTTCGTGCGTCGGTGCTCCTACCCGCGCAGTGGAAAAGGTTCCTGACACCTTTTCAACTCCTGACACCTTTTCAACTCACTCCTCACGGCCTGACCGGTGGCGGATTGTCACGGGCTCGATCATTCTCGACCGGCGCCGCCGTCTCACCATCGGTCGCCGACAGCGCTTCCGCCTCGGACACGCCTCCTTCGCCGGCAGCCACCGTCACCAGCTCAATTGTGTAGGCATCGTCGGGCGAGAGTTTCGTCGCCACGCTCAATTCACGTTGAGCCTGTTCGGGATAGCCCAAGTACAGATACTGAAAACCAAGCACGAACCGCACGGCCGGGTCGTCGGGGTTGTCCTTGCGAACCGCTTCGAGCGCCTTAAGCTGCGTGGCGAACGCCCCGCGGACGCCGTACAACCGTTTGTGATTCTTCACGACCAAGCCCCATTGCCGCTGCGGCAACAGCGACATGCCCAAGTGAAGCGCGTCGGCTGCACTGGTGTAATTGCCGCGGGCGAACTCCGCCTGACCCAATCGCAGCGCGTAAGTGCCCGATTGCGGTTCGTCGACCAAGGCATGGCGCCAATGCCGGGCCGCCTGCGTGTAGTTGCCGGCGCGAAACGCGCGCTCCCCCAACTGGTTCCACGTCGGCGTTGGCTCGGGGGCGAGTCGCCGCGACTCGCTCTCGAAGTGCATTTGTTCGCGCTCGAAGATCAAATCGAGATTGCCGCGCTGGTTGGGATCGAGCACGATTGCGCGCTGACGCAGGCCCATGCCTTGAC
>CAZBWM010000014.1:39034-103989 GCA_964495375.1 uncultured Planctomycetaceae bacterium
GGCCAGCGACGCCCCAGCCGCCACCAATGCGAAGACCAAGGCGCGTGGGAAGGACCGCGTGAGAGCACGCATCGTAACCCCCCTCTCGAAAAGAACGCCCACTAAGTGAATTGTCGATCATTGCGATTCCGAAAGCAAACTTTGCGCCTGGTTTTTCGATCGAACGGTAGAAACCGGTCGTCCGACCCCCGTAGCGCTCTCGCGGCGACTTTCACAGTGCTCACTTCGTGTCGCTAAGCGGATTCCCCGGGCCGGTCTCCTAGGCCGGCAAGATGAAAGATCCTCCATTTGCCGGAAACCTGTGGCCGACAGCCAGCCAGCCGCCACTCTCCAGCCAAACCGGTGCGGAGTAAAATGCGCGCCATCGTGACACGCCCTGGCATCATCCGGGACCTTCCCCATGAGCACCGCCAAACCGCCCACAACTTTTCAGCCCAGCGCACCTGTACCCGCTCTGCGCGCACTCGGCGACGCATCGCCCACCGCGCGTTCGTTCCCGCAGGCTTTATTCTGGGGCATAGCGCTGTTAGCGATCTCGCTGGTGCCGGCGTTCTTCGCTCAGGTCTTTTGGGCCCGCGCGCTAGTCACTCCGTGGTATGTGCCGATCGGCGGTTCGATCGCCGCGCTAGTGCTGTCCCTGATTGCCTGGCGACATCGCCGCTGGTGGCGCGTCGGCGTCGCGCTGTTTACCGTGGCGCTGGCCTGCTTCGAGTGGTTCTTCGTGGTCGCAGGCACTCGGCTTCCCGACTATCAAGGCCCGATCGCCTCTGGTAGCGCGCTGCCGGCGTTTCATGCCGTGCTCGCCGACCAACCGCCGGGCGATGGCTCGAATTTGTCCGCAACGGCCGACTCCGCAGGTGCCAGATCGGATACAGCAACTTCCGGCACAGCGATCGATGAGTCGTATTTCCGTCAGGGTCGCGACACCGTGCTGGTCTTCTTTCAAGGCCGCTGGTGCCCGTTCTGTATGACGCAGCTCACCGAGTTGGAATCACACCACGCGGAGTTTGCCCGCGCCGGCGCGGAGGTGGTCGTGGTCTCGATCGAAGATCCGCTGACGGCCGCCCAAACGCAGCGCGACTTCCCGCACCTAACGGTTGTCTCCGACTCCGAGCGCGAGTTGGCCGACGCGGTCGACGTGATCAACCGCGGCGCTTCGCCCGACGGCGGCGACAACACGGCACCGACGATCTTGCTGCTGGACGGCGCAGGCACGGTGCGCTGGCTGCACCGTCCGCAGCGGTTTATCGCCCGCCCTTCGTCGGCGGAGCTCGTGGCCAGGCTCGCCGAACTTCGTGACTGAAGTCGTATTCCCCTCGTCCCTCTAGTCCCACGCCTCGCTGCTCGAATGCTCGCCACTCCGTTTCTTGGTTAGCAAAACGCATTCCGTGTCGCACGTGCTGGCCTTGAAGGCGCAGTATTTTCGCGCGCTGTTCGCCGAAGTGGCCCGTGACGACGATCCGGCCAAGCGCGGCTTCGTCGCTTGGCTTCGAATTCGCCATTCTTCGACGTCAAAGCGTTCCCCGGCAGCGGCCGAGAAAAGCAGCGAGATCACGAAGATCGGCATCACGAGCAACGAAAGCCCGCAGTACCTGACGATGTGGCAGCGCAAGTGACGCGTAGGGTATGCAACGACCTCACGCCTGTTCGCTCTCACCCGTAGCCTGTTCGCGGGTGCCACTGCCGGCTTGCCCAACAGTGGTCGTGTGGCTGACCGCGTGAGGTCACTACGACGACACCACGATGACCGAAGCGGGATGCACGACTCTTCACACGTATCGCGTACTGGAATCACTCTGACCACGGATTTCACGGATCACACCGATGAACCGAGAAGCTCAACTCACACATCCGTGTCATCCGTGGTCCAAGTCTTCATAGTCACAGTCCTCGTGGTTCAGATTTAGGACGCAAAACGGCCCGTTTAGGACGGTTGAGGACGCAAGGATTTTCGGTTTTGCGTCCTAGGGTCAAGTGCTTTTATGGCAATGGGTTAGGCGTGGTTTTTTCGACCTTAGGACGGTTAGGACGCAAAATCCCGGAACACTTTAGAGAGGACCCCCTATGGCTTCTTCTCCGTCGTCGGGAACTCAAACGGTAGCACGTCCGGAGTGACGCGCACCTCGGTGGTGAACTTAAACGGATAGCTCCCGCCGCTCGGAAACGTGAACTCGATGAAGTGGGCCGTGAAGCCCTTGGTCGGCGCGGCGACGCGCGCCGCGTAGCTACCGTCAGACGATGGCGCAAGCGGCTCGCTCTTCCACGTCGCGCCGATCGTGTCGAGCCGGAAGTCGCGCGCGTCGGGATTGGTCGCCTGCCAGACGAGCACTTGCAACGGCTTGGCAGTTGCCCGAGCGATGAGCGTGCCGGCGTCGGGCTTCTCCCAGGTGACTTGCGGGCGCGGCCGGCCATGGATCACTGCCTCGTAGAACGCCTGCAAGCTCTCGCGGGCGTCGCTGCCAGCCAGCGAGTGCTTGGCATTGGGGACATAACGCAGGTGTTTCTCCTCAGGCAGCTCGGCGTAATAAAACTGCGAGTTGTCGGGCAAGAAAAACTCGTCCCCTGCGGCGTTGATCAAGTATTTCGGGATCTTCAACCGCTGACGATGGCGGTAGACGTACGGATCTTCGATGTCGAGCACCGCGCGATACTCCGGCGTGCCGATCTTGCCGGGGAACAGTCCGTGCTCGACGTAGTCGTTCAAAGCAGGCGAGAAGAAACCGTAGGCGCGAAAGTGATGCCGCGTGATCTCCTCGGAGTTCAAAGCGTCAATCACCAGCGGCACGATGGCCACGACGCGCGAGTCGGTAGCGCCGACCAGCCAGGTCGTCCAGCCGCGCTTCGAGCCGCCGGCGACGACGAACTGATCGATCTTGTGGCGGCCGCCCGCGTCGCTCGCCAAAAACTCCTGGATGGCGTCCATAGCCCGATGACCACTTTTGACCATCGCCAGCCGAACGAGCCAGGTTTCATCGCCGGTGTTCATGAACTTGATGCGGCCGTACGCGATGATGTCGTCTTCAACGCGGGACTTTTCCGGCGAATCGCTGAACCGCAGCGGTTGATTGGGAACCATGAACAGCTCGGCCACCACGGTGCCGGTTTCCTGCGCGGTCTTGATCACGCGCTCGCTGGGAGCAGTCGGCGCAGCGTCGTCGTTGTTGCCACCGCCGATGAACAATAGCGCCTGCGGCCCGGTCAGCCTGTCGGGGCGCGCGATCGTGAGCCAGTGCTTCCACACCGGTCGATCGACGTCGGCCGAACTGCGCCACGTCTGCGACGTCAGCTCGAGCACGAAGGCGGTCATGCCCGGGGCGGGCTTCGACTCGGATACGACCTTCCAGGCATACGCGGGATCGGGTTTGGCCAGGTAGCGATCAAGCGCGGTCTCCTCGGCGCCAGCGACTGCTGGCAACAAAGTCAGACTTAGAACAGCAATCGGGAGGGTGCGGTTTGGCAACATGCGGGCGGCCCCGTTGAAAAGAGGGGGACAAGATTCGGGTGAAACTCCGCGGCGATTGGCGAACCTGCGCATGGTAGGCCGCGTCTGGAAGGTTGTGCAACTTTGTCGCACAAGATTTGCGTATCAAAACCGAGGCCGCGCGAAAAAAGGTGCCAGGAACCGATTCGTCGCCGTCTACAGAACGTCGCATGGCAATCGCGAAACGGTTCCTGGCACCTTTTTCTCCAAGATCGAACGCCGGCGAGCGAATTAGCGACAGAGGAACCTCAAAACGGGGACGCAGGCCATGATTGCCTTTCTGGTGTGGGTGCTGTTGCTCTTGGTCTGTTGGCCGGCGGCCGTGTTGGCGCTGGTCGCTTATCCATTCATCTGGTTGTTCATGCTCCCATTGCGGCTGGTCGGCATCACGGCCGACGCGGCGCTGGAAACCTGGCGCTCGCTGATCACGTTTCCGGCTCGCGTGCTGCGGCGGATTGCCTGAGGTACGCGGGTTCGCTGCACTGAATTCACAGTGCTGAATTAAATCGACGTGCGCCGGATTGCAAGGCCATCCCTTCGCGAGCGCCGATCGTGGCTCGGCCATCCTGGCCGTGTTCTTCATGGGCCCGAAGCCCAGGCCACGTTCTCCCTTGGTTGACATTCGCCGACCGGTCGGCCAGCATGACGCGAACTTTGGGGCCGCGGCCGCTTGGCGAACGAATCGCGCCGGCGCGGGCTCGCTCGCGCAATTGAGTCCCTCCGGGAAGCGCTAGCGATCGCTGCCCGGACCGACTCGACAGGTCGATCAATCATTCGACTGCGAAAGGAATCCGATGAGCCTGTTCTGCCATCAATGCGGCACTGAGAATGCAGACAATGCCACGAGTTGCCGAGCGTGCGGAACGGCGCTCGCCAATCCGTTTGCGGCGGGCACGGTCGTCGGTGGCGCGGGGAGCCTGCCGCCGGGAAGCGTGCCGAATTACCTCGTGCAGGCGATTCTAGTCACGTTTTGCTGTTGTCTACCCTGCGGAATCGTGGGCATCGTCTATGCCGCCCAGGTCAACACGTTGCTGCGTGCGGGAGATATCGCCGCCGCCAAGCAGGCATCGGATTCGGCCAAGCTATGGTGCTGGATCGGATTGGGCATCGGACTTTTATTCCAACTGGTGATCTGGGCCTTTTATGCGCTGATGATTATTGGCATGGCCGCCGGTCAGCAGAATTTCTGAGTCTGGCGAGCCTTTGCGTTGCGTTTGTTTTACAGCGAGCTCATTAAGTGTACTGCCCTCACTGTGGAACCGAGAATGCCGTGAACGTCTGGAATTGCCAGGCTTGCGGCGCTCCACTCGCCAATCCGTATGAAGCCTCGGCCGCCGCGCCGGGCGTGGCGCTGCCGACCGGGCCGATCTTCAATTGGCTGGCCCCTTCGATCGTCGCCACGGTTCTCGGCAGCTTTTGCAGTTGCCTGAGTCTCATCGTCATCCCGTGCGGAATTGTCGCGATCGTTTACGCCGCCCAGGTCAATGGCATGGTACGGTCCGGAGATATCGCGGGCGCGATGCGCACTGCGGGACTAGCGAGAATCTGGTGTCTGGTGACGTTCGGCGTCGCATCCTTAGGCGTCATCCTTTTTGTGTTATTCATGGGCTCAGGTTTCATAATGGAAATGATGAACCAGCCATGACCACGCGACTCGCCAACGATCGAACGTCCTCCCCGCGGCTGGCCCACGGCACCGTGAGTGCGGATACTCGGAACCTGCCGGTCACGGCGGCGCCTCTCGGCAGGTCAGGCATGTGGCGCGCACCCACCGTGTGGCTTTGCGGTGGCGTGTTGGCCGTGGCTGGTTTGGCGCTCGTCTACACCGTCGATCCATCGGAGGTCGGTTTTTATCCTCCCTGCATATTGTACCGACTGACAGGCTGGCATTGCCCCGGCTGTGGAGCAACGCGCGCGCTCCACGCGCTGTTGCATGGCGACGTGCCCCAGGCCCTAGCCTTCAACCCCGTATTCGTCTTCCTGATGCCAATCATGGGCGTAGCGCTCGCCTGGCGCGGGCTCGAAAAGTGGCGCGGTCGGCCACCGTGCACCAGGCCGCGGCTGCCCGGCAGTGTGATCCTGGTGCTCGCCGCGCTCTTGGTGGCGTTCGGCCTGTTGCGGAACCTGCCCGGCTGGCCGTTTGAGCTGTTGGCGCCACATCGGATTGCCGCAGGCCAGCGTGCAGGAAACGCTTCCCCTTAGTGGGAGGCACGCTCGAAAGCGAAGCGTTGTCGCACAAGATAGCGCGCGGGATAAATCCCGCGGCTAACAGTCGCCGCGACCGCTACCCGGCTCGCGCCCTTTCTGCGATTATGGCAAATGACGCCCGCTGGGCATCACCAGCTCCCCCTCGAAACACGTGTTGCTGATGCGGATCGCCGAAATCTTCTACTCACGACAAGGAGAAGGGCTGCTCACCGGGCAGCCCAGTGCGTTTGTCCGCACCAGTGGCTGCAACCTGCGCTGCTGGTTCTGCGACACGCCGTACACGTCGTGGGAGCCCGAGGGTGAAGACCTATCGCTCGACGAGATTCTCGCCCGCATCGAGCCCTTCGGAGCCACGCACGCGGTGCTCACCGGCGGCGAGCCGATGCTGTTCGCCGAGTTAGTGCCGCTGTCCGCAGAATTGCGGCGAAGCGGGCTGCATATCACGGTCGAAACGGCCGGCACGCTCGACTTGCCGGTTGTGTGCGATTTGATGTCGATCAGCCCCAAGCTGGCTGGCTCGGGCCCCGACGCCGCGCGACACCCGCGCTGGCACGAGCGGCACGAGCGGACGCGTCATTCATACGAAGTTGTCCGGCGACTGATCGAGCGGTTCGACTATCAACTGAAATTCGTGATCGACGCGCCGGCCGACGTTCCAGAAGTGGAAAGTTATTTGCAGCAGTTGGGCACCGAAATCGATCGGCAGCGCGTGCTGTTAATGCCGCAAGGCATTGAGCAAAACGAGTTGGCAGCCAAAGGCGTCTGGCTCGAAGCGCTCTGCGCCGAGTTCGGCGTGCGATTCTGCCCGCGGCGGCACATCGAGTGGTACGGGATGGTTCGCGGGACGTAGGAACGTGTCGGATATTTCGTCACCAAGAGAAGCCCCTGCCAGTCCGCGCCGCCGTGCGCGACCGCCAGCGCTGGCGTTGGGCTGCCTGCTAGGCGCCGTGGCTGCGGGCGTGGGTCTCTTAGTGGCGATCGCCATCACCGGTCGCGACCCCTTGCCGCGGCTGACGCGTGAAACGCTCGACGCCGCGGTCGCGCGCTGGCTACAAGCCGGACCCGCGAACTACGATCTCGACCTGATTCTCTCGGGTGCGCAAACCGGCAACTTGCACATTGAGGTTCGCGACGGCGACGTCACCAAGATGACGCGCGATGGTCAGGCTCCGGTGCAGCGCCGCACTTGGGACTTCTGGTCGGTCCCGAATCAGATCGCAATGATGGACGAGGATCTGGTCGCCGCCGAGGGGGATCCGCAGCGGGCGTTCGGCGTGGCCGATCGTGGGCAAATCGTGCTGCAGGCCGAGTTCGACCCGGTGCTCGGCTACCCGCGGCGCTATCGGCGGCAAGTGCTCGGAACTTCGAACTCCATCGAATGGCGCGTGATGCAATTCACGCCTCGTTGACCGCTGCCCTTCCGGCTGACAAAAAACTCCGCAAAAATGGCTGGCCGCGCGATTGACAGTAGGCCATCAGCGGCCAATAATCACACCCGGTCGGACCGCGCAACTGTGTTTTGGTTTTTTCTACGGTTGGGCGGTTTTCTGCATGCGCCGTGTGCGGCAGTACAGTTACTGGACGTTTCTGGCGTTTTTCGCCGGGCTCTCCGTCGGGGGACGGGGCCTGCACCTGTTGCCCGGGTTCGCGCACTCTTGCGCGCCGGGGGCAACCGCCTGTGCGCATCGTCACAGCCACGCTGCGGTCAAGCACGGACATCCCGCTCATTCGGGCTGCCCACATAGCCACGACGCTGGCCACGCCCACCACGCCGAAACGCCCGCGCCGGCTGAAGCGCCTGGCGAGCGGCCCGCGGAATCACCTGCGGACGATGGCTGCTCGTTGTGCCAGTTTTGTTCGCAAGCGCAGCAGCAGGCGTATGCCATCGATTTGCCCCTAACGGGAAGCTGTTTCGCCGCACCGCCTCTGTTGGTGGTGCAACCTTCGACGACTTTCGAGCGCAGCTATCAATCGCGGGCTCCTCCCGCGGAGCGCTCGGCCGCTTAGGCGGTGATTTCAGCAGAGCACTTTGCCGGTGCTGTGCCGCGTCGTTCTGGAAATTCGTAAGAACTCTGTACTTAGCTTGCCAATGCGCTAGCTCGCCGTTGCCAGGCGCCTTGACGGTCGCTCGCCGCCACCCTGGGGTGCGCATCGCTGGGAAGTTGCGCTACTGCGCGTCCTCCCTGGGCGCAAGGCATGGCATCGAGTTCTTCGTTCCAGGTCGCACCGCGGCAGCTTAGCAAATTGATCCTGCGCGCAACGATCGACGCGGGCACTCCGTCTTTGCCAACGCGGGACGGAGCATAGCGGTCCGACCACCACGGGCTTCGTCCGGCTTGCTGGAGCGGAGTGCCCCGTCTTGTTGCGCGATTTAATTGACGCTTCGATTTTGTGGCGAGAAGCCTTCCGCAGGCCACGACGAAGCGGCCGTACGCAAAAAATACGACCCACAGTTACACAGTTTTTTGAAAGTGCATCACCATGATTTTGCAGACACGAGTCGCAATTCCCTTGATCGCCGCGTTGACTCTAGCCTGGCTGCACCCGACGTCCGCGCTGGCCGCGTCGGTCTACACCGGCGGGCACGGCGATCTGGGGGTTGAGTACGATGCCGACGAAGACCCTAACGGCTTTCATGTCCACGCGCACATCGGCGCGGGTGGCATGGTCAACGGAGCGCCACTGGATGACGAAGCGGAATTCGAGCCTGCCGACCTGATCATCCAAGTTCCGAACACCTCGAATATCGGCCGCACGGCAGGCGTGCTCGGCGGCAGCTTCGAAGCCTACGACTTCACCGGCGCCGGTTCCAACTTCCTGGGCACCGACGTCGGAGATGATCTTTGGGTATTGATGTTCGATTCGGCCGACGCCGCATTCTATGGACAACCCTTTTTGGGTATGGCCGCCGAAGAAGGCTTCACCCCGTCGGATTGGAGCGGCAGCATCCAGTTCGCGATGACCGGTTTCTCGGGTCCGGGGAACTTCTCGGCGATGAGCGGAGCCTTCTCGCGCCGTTGGGATACGCAAGATGGCTCGTTCGCGAACGACCTTATCAACATCGGCCCCGGCGGGCACAGCCATTTCTATCTGGCTTTCACCGCACCCGGCACCTATCAGGTCGAGTTGACCGTGACCGGCACGCACAAATTGCACGGCCTGGTGACGGGCACCGACACGTTCACGTTCGAGGTCGTACCCGAGGCCAGCAGCCTGGCGATGTTGGCGCTCGGCACAGTCGGACTAGTGAGTGTCGTGTGGCGGCGCCGTCGATCCGGCAACTGAAGCTTGGACTAGCAATCGATGAAGTTGAATTCGCGTGCTTGCCGGAGAGATGCCCCCACCGGCGTCTCTCCGGCCCCGCGCGATCCCTGTGAGGCGATCCTTAGACAACTCAGCGGAGAAACCGCATGTCCACTAGATTTTCGCGTCAGGCGTTCACACTCGTGGAATTACTTGTCGTGATCGCCATCATCGGCGTGCTCATCGCGCTCTTGCTGCCCGCGGTACAAGCAGCCCGCGGCAGCGCTCAAAGGCTGCAATGCGCCGCCAACCTGCGCCAAATCGGCATCGCGTTGCACCATTACCACGAGGCGGCTGGTTCGTTTCCGATCTCGATGGTGGGAGGCGGCAAGGCACTGCCCACGGGCAAGGCCACGACGGGGCTCTATAGCTGGCTGTCCCTGTTGTTGCCGCAACTCGAGCAACAGGCGATCCACCGCCAGATCGACTTCAACGTCAACAATGCCAGCGCGACGCAGGCGTTCAATCCGCGACTGGATGCCAGTCATCCCAACGCGGCGGCTGCCCGCACCAGCGTACAGGTCTACTTGTGCCCTGCCGATAGTTTCGAGGACCAGCTCGAAACGATGGGGACCGCACGACCGGCGGCGAGCAGCTACGCAGCCAACGCCGGCTGGCCGCCACGCGCCACGGGCATCGACGGCACGCGTCCTGTTCCCGGCGAGCACAATGGTTTCATGGGATTGGTGGCTCCTGGCAAGCCCGCGGCCTGGCACACCGGGGCGACTCGCGCGGCACACTTCAGCGACGGCCTGTCGAACACCGTCGCGGTCACCGAGCGTTTGATCAGCAGCTTGACGTCGGCCGCGGAGATTGAAGTCGCCGAACGCCGAGTGACCTCGCTCTGCGGTGGCGGCGCCGGAGACAAGCGCCGCCTGGGCGACTACTACGAGCAAGGGCAGTACTCCCACACCGATCTGACTTACTGCAAACTGACCGGCCGCGCTTGGATCTCCGGCTCGCCGCTGGTGGGCAACACCTATCTGCACGTGCTGCCGATCAACTCGTTCAACGTCCACTTGATCGACGGCGAGCTCGACGGCCAAGTGCTGGTTTCCCCCAGCAGCCAACATGCCGGTGGCGTCAACGTGATGATGGGGGATGGACGGGTGCAGTTCGTTTCCGAGCAGATTGACCTGCTGATCTGGTGGAGCATCGCCACCCGCGACGGCAACGAGGCCACGGCCAGCGTCAACTAAGGAACGGCCGCGAAATTACTTCTCCGTTATCCCCTCTCCCCTCGCGGGAGAGGGTAGGGTGAGGGGGAAAAGAAATCTGGAAGTTATTCCGCGGCCGTTCCTAAGAGACCGCCGGGCATGGCGCCACAAAGCCAATTTTCCGCGTCCGCAGTGCCGGTCGTTCGCTACCGCGCCTAGGCGCTGGCCCCGCGGCCACGGCACGATTACACTAGCGGCGCCATCACGTTGAGTCCGTGCGATCCTCTGTGCGACCAACAGAACCCCGCTAAGTGAGTCCCCGCATGTCACGCGTCAATCGTCGCAACTTTTTGCAATCGTCGGCCGGTTTATTGGCCGGCGCCGGACTGGCTCCCCACCTGCTGACCGGCGCCGTGCAATCGCTGGCCGGCGAGCCGGGCTCGAAGAACGATCGCTTCGTGATCGGCTCGATCGGCTTGGGCGGGCAAGGGACCAGCATCGCCAACGCCGCGCGGCGCTATGGCGATGTCGTGGCAGTTTGCGACGTTGATCAGAGCCGCGCCGAAAAAGCCAAAGGCGAGTTCGGCGGCAAGGCTGAAATCTACGGCGACTATCGCAAGCTGCTCGAACGCCCCGACATCGAACTGGTCACCATCGGCACGCCCGACCATTGGCACACCGCCATCGCCGTGGCGGCGCTGCGAGCCGGCAAAGATGTCTATTGCGAAAAACCGCTGACGCTCACCGTCGACGAAGGCAAGCTGCTCGTGCGCGTGGTCAAAGAGACTGGCCGCGTCTTCCAGGTCGGCACCCAGCAGCGCAGCGACGCACGCTTCCGCCTGGCGTGTGAGCTGGTGCGCAACGGTCGCATCGGCAAACTGCAGAAGGTCACCGTCACACTCCCCGATTCAGACGCCGGCGGCCCGTTCGCCACGAAGCCCGTGCCGCCGGGGCTCAATTGGGATTTCTGGCTCGGTCAGGCTCCCGCGACCGAGTACATTCCCGAGCGCTGCCACTACCAGTTCCGCTGGTGGTACGAATACTCAGGCGGAATCATGACCGACTGGGGAGCCCATCACATGGACATCGCGCACTGGGGCATGGGGGTCGACCAAAGCGGCCCGCTGTCGGTCGAAGGGCACGGCACGCTGCCGAAGATCGCCAACGGCTACAACACGCCGAACCGCTTCACCGTCGATTATCTCTATCCTAACGACGTGCAGTTGCACGTTGATATCGGCGACAACGGCGTGCTGTTCGAAGGAGACAAGAGCCGTGTCTACGTCAACCGCGGACGCATCACCGGCAAGCCGGTCGAAGAACTTGCCGAGAACCCGCTCCCCGAAGATCGCGTCAAGCTCTACGCGAGCAACAACCACATGGGCAATTTCATCGACTGCGTGCGGAGCCGGCAGACGCCGATCTCCGACGTGGTCAGCCAGCATCGCTCGGTGAGCGCGTGCCATCTTGCCAACATCTCGCTGCGATTGGGGCGCAAACTTAACTGGGACGCTGCCAAAGAAGAATTTGTCGGCGACAGCGAAGCCAATGCCATGCTCAGCCGACCGCAGCGAGCGCCCTACACGATCGACGCGTGAGTACAGCGGCCACCATGCAATCGTGGTCAGGCAAAGTCGCCATCGTCACCGGCGCCTCCGAAGGGCTAGGGCTGTCACTGGCGCGGGCCTGGGCCCAGCGCGGTGCAAGCGTCGTGCTGGCGGCGCGTAGGGCCGAGCCACTTAAGGCGGCTGCTGAGAGTTTGTCGGCATGCGGTGCCCCGGTGCTCACGGTGCCGACCGACGTGACGCGGCAAGCCGATGTCGAGCGGCTGGTCTCCGCGTCACTCGAGCGCTTCGGCCGCATCGACGCGCTGGTGAACAACGCCGGCCGCTCGGGGCGCCGGGCAATCGAAGTCACCACGCCCGACGACTTCCAAGCCATGTGGGAACTGAATTTTCTCTCCGTGGTGCGCTGCACACGGGCCTGCTTACCGCAGTTGCTCGAACACCACGGAAGCGTGGTCAACATCGGCTCGCTGGCAGGCAAGATCGCGGCCCGCTGGATTGGCGCCTACCCGGCCAGCAAGTTCGCGGTTTCCGCCTACAGCCAGCAGTTGCGTCTGGAATTGGGACCGCGTGGCTTGCACGTGTTGTTGGTCTCGCCCGGCCCGATCGCTCGCGCGCAGCCGCGCGAGCGCGAGACGGACGAGTTCGATGGCTTGCCCGAAAGTGCCCGGCGCCCCGGCGCCGGCGCCAAGACGCGCGCGATCGATCCCGACGAATTGGCGCGCCGCATCGTGCAGGCGTGCGACGAGCATCGCATCGAGCTGGTGATTCCGTCGAAAGCGCGCTGGCTGGCGGCGATTGGCCAACTATGGCCGTCTCTGGGAGATTGGGTGCTACGCAAGGCGACCTAGTCGACGTGCAATTCAACTGCACGCATGAGGTGCCTTGCTGAGTACCAAACTACGAACCGGCCGTGGCCGTCGCATGATCCGCCCCCAGCTCGCTCATCTCGGGTAGCATACCGGCGACATCCAGCGGCAGATCGCGCAGCTCGCTGACAATTTCCAGATCGTCGCGCTTGCGGGCTTCATCGAGGTACGCGCCTGAGCACTCGACTTCGGCCAGGTGCAACGTGTTGGCAATCCACAGCACGCGCGCGTCAGGCGGCTCGACCAGTCCGATGTTGGCCAACGCCGACTCGAGCATTTCGCGATCGGTGTCGTAAGTGGCCGGCGCGGCGGCCCCCGTGATGTGCCCGCCGGTAAGGCAATTGATCTTGGTGATTTTCCAATCGACCAGGTCGACGGCGCGCTGCAGACAGAACTCGGCCATGCCGATGCCGGCCGCGTTGCCGTGCGTCTCCTCGGTCAGCCCACGCAGGCAGATCCGTTTGACCTTGGGTGATTCCGTCTCGGCTGCTCGATGATCGTAGAACTTGCGGCCGACGACATTGGTATCCATGCCGGCGCCGCTGATGTTCTTGCCGATCTCGTCGATCAGCAGGATGTCTGCCCGATCGAACGGCAACTTGGGCATCCAGCGACGGGCCATCACGAGCAGTTCGCTCTCGCGGCGTTCGAAGGCATCGGGGGGCACCGCTTCAATCAGGGCGGTTTCGTCGTAGCCGTTTTCGACGATCCCCAGGCCGGCCACGATACGGCAACGTGCTAGCACTTCGCCCGCCACGCTGCGGACGATCTGCCCAAAGCTGTAATCCTGGATCGCGCGGTGATAAATCTTGGCCCCCTCGTGCTTCCCCAGGCCGATAAGCATCATCTTCATCAGGCCGCTCTCAACTTCACCCACGAAATTGGTGTGAGGCTTGATTCGCCCCGCGACCAGCACGTGGTCGGCCTCGAACGCGTGGCGGTCGAAATGGACGGGAAACCCCTCGGGGGTTCGGCAAACCTCGACGGTTTCCATCGACGAGCGGATCGGGCAGCCGGCATATTGCTCGGTGAGCCCGTAGCCTTCGACGATCGCCTGCTGGCCGGCCGCGGTGCCGCCGCCGTGGCTTCCCATGGCCGGCACAAGGAACGGTTTGGCCCCCAACCCCTTCAGATGGTCGACAGCCCCCTTGATAATGCGGTCGATGTTGGCGATGCCCCGACTGCCGACGGTGATCGCCACCGATTGGCCGGCGGCGATCTTGTTTTTCAGTTCCAGCCGGGCCAACTGCCGCTCGACTTCGGTCGCGATATTCTCGACCTGCGGACGTTCGAACTTCTGGCGGACGCGAAAGAACTGCGGAAAGCTAGCAGACACCGTGGGGGCCTCCGGGCGCAAGGTCGGAACGCTCCTGATCTTACTAGCAGGCCTTGGCAGCGACAAATGGCCCGGCCTGGCAGGCCGTGGCTGCGACAACTGGCGCGGCAAAACGCCGGGCCGCGCGTGGCTGCGATCCGGTCTAGGTCGAAATCCGCCAGCCCCGTAGAATGCCCCGCCGCCACAGACGGATTGTCGCGCAACCGGTCGACCCAGACCTGGTCGGGCAGGCCACTCTGCGCTTCGCAAAACTCAGTGCCTCACGGATGAGGGCCAGTCTCATGCCAACGCTGCGCCGTCGTAGACGCCGCCCACTTCATTCTCACTACGAGCAAGACGGCTTCGAGCCACGGCCGAAACGGCGCCGCTCGCGCGGAACACGATTACTGCTGACACCGGTCCTCGTGCTCGCGGCGCTGGCGGCGCTGGCCCCCTCGATCGTCAGCTATACGCCGCTGGGCACATGGATTGTCGACCGCGTGGTGCGCGATCTGCACGGCGATTTGCGCGTCGGCGGAATTTCGGTTGGCTGGTTCACTTCGGCACGACTCGACCGGATCGAGCTGCGCGATGACGACGGCGAGCTCGTCGCGCGACTCGGCGCGATCGACTGCGACAAATCGTTGATCGGCATGTTGACCAATCGCGCAAGCCTGGGGCGCGTGCGAATTCTGGAGCCCGAGCTGCGCCTCGAATTGGCCCAGCAAGAAACCAATCTGGAGCGCGTGTTCGCTCCCTGGCTCGCCGAGAAACCGGATCAGCCCGACGACAATGCCGGTGGCGATCCGCTCGACGGCCTGGAGCTCGACCTCGAAATCGTCCGCGGCAACGTGATGGTCATCGACACGGTGAAGAACCGCCGCGCGCTAATCGGCGATGTCAACGCCACGCTCCGCCATCTGGCCACCGCGGGGGCGGGCTACGACGCCCGAGCGACCGCCCACGTGCAAGAAGCGCCGGGCCAGCAAGTCGCCAAGCTCGACCTGGCGCTCGATGGCCGTACGCACGGCGCCGATAAGACTCAACCGATCAGCCGCTTGACCCTCAAAAGCGAGGGCTTTCCGCTGTGGATCGCCGCGGCCGCTTCGCGCCGCGCCGCCGCAGGCTGGGAAGCCGACGGCCGCCTGGCGAGCGACCTGGTGTGCGAATGGTCGTATCACGATGGCAAGCTGAATCGAGCCAGCGTCGATGGTCAGACGATCGTCGAGCAACTGACTTGTGAAGGTCCGGCACTCAACGGCGACAAGCTGCAACTGGCCGCGGTGCGCGTGCCGATCAAAGCATCGTGGGAAAATGATCGGCTCGTCGTCGATCAACTCACCATGACGTGTGACCTGGGCGAAGCCTCGTTTGCCGGCACGCTCGACGGTAGCGGCGGCTGGAGCAAAGCGCTCGAGCGCAAGCCGTTCCGCGTTGTTGGCCACGTCGATCTGGCGAAGCTGGCCGCGGCCCTGCCGCGCACCGTCCGCGTGCGCGACGACGCCCGGATCACGGCCGGCCGCATCGAACTGGAGATCGACGCGCAGCCGCAAGGCGAAGCGGTCGTCTGGCAAGGTCGGTTGGAAACCACCCAACTCGCGGCCGTCGCCGCCGGCGAACAGATCACCTGGGACAAGCCGATGCTGGTCACGTTCGCGGCGCACGAGGCCGCCGATGGCTGGCAAGTCGACAAGCTCAACGGCGAGGCCGATTTCTTGCGACTCGAAGGCTCGGGAAGCGCCCATCAAGGACAAGTTACCGGTTCGTTCGATTTCGATCGGCTGTCGCACGAGCTGGCCCGCTTCGTCAATGTCGGCGAGCTGCGCATGAGTGGCACCGGCACGTCTAAAGTTGTTTGGCAGCGGGCCGACGACGGCCACTTTCGGTTCGATGGCCAGTTGGACGCGCAAAAATTTGAACTATCTCGGCCCGGAGCGCATCCGTGGATCGAGCCGCAATTACAAGTGACCATGTCTCTGGCCGGCGCGATGGACGGCACGGCACTCACCAGCGTCGAACAAGCCACGCTGCGCCTGATCGCGGGGCGAGATCGCTTCGACGCCCAGCTCGAGCAGCCGCTGACCAAGATCGAAGCGGCCAGTGTCTGGCCGGTCGCGGTCACGATGCACGGGCAGCTTGAGCGCTGGCTGCCGCGCGTCGAACCGTGGATCGGTCCCTTGCCCGGTTACGATCTGGCCGGCACTTGCCAGGTGGCAGCCAACATTCGCTACAGCGCGGGATTGATCGAACTGGAACCGCTCCGCGCCAACGTCCACGCCCTGCACGCAGTCTTGCCGGGAGCCGTGATCGACGAACCGCTCGTCGACCTGTCGGCCAGCGGCAAATGGAACGGCAAATCCAGCACGCTACTGATCAGCGACGCACGTTGGCAATCAGCCAGCCTGACGGCGGAAGCCAATGGCGTGCAACTGGCGATGAACACGCCACGCGGCATGGAGCTCCAGGGAACCGTGCAATACTCCGGCGACGTCGCCCGGTTGTGGCAATGGACGCTCGACCCCGCGCAGCCCCCCGCTTGCCAATTGGCAGGGCGGATGGACGGGCGCGTCGAAATCACCCGCAGCGGAGACGTGACCAACGCGCGATTGCACACCACGGTCAATCAGTTTCTGGCGGCCTGGCCCAGCGGCGCGCGCTGGCAAGAGCCGCAGTTGAACGTTACCAGCACGCTGAACCACGACGCCAAATCGCAAACGGTGCGGCTGGCCAACTTCGACGTCGCCGCGCAAGCCCTCGCTTGCACGGCGCGCGGGCAGATCAGCGATCTTTCGGGCCAGCGGCTCATCGAGCTCGATGGCCGTGTGCGGTACGACCTGGCCAGCTTGAAACCCGTTTGGCAACAGTGGACGGGGCAGGGGATCGACTTCTACGGCCGCGACGAACGCCCCTTCTCGTTGCGCGGGCCGCTGGCTGCCCTGCTGGCCGAACCACCGCGAGCGCCCGACGCGCCACTCGCGCCGCTGGTTCCGTTGGCTCATGCCGGGGGCGCACGTCCGGCGAATCAACCGCCGAATCAAACTCCTGTCGCCGCGGCGCCCGCCGATCCATCAGCGCTGGCCAAGCTGGATGGCAACGCTTCGCTCAAGTGGGAGCGGGGGAACTTGTATGGGTTCGTGCTCGGGCCGGCGACGATCGATGCGCATCTGTCCGGTGGCATGCTAGGGCTGACACCGCTCGACGTGGCAGCCTCGGGTGGGCGATTGCACCTGGCCCCCACGGTGCGCGTTGCTCCTGGCCCCATGGAACTGACCATGCCGCGCGGCCGCATGGCCGAGCAGGTGCAGATCACGCCGGAGATGTGCGCGCGAGCGCTTAAGTTCGTGGCGCCCATTCTGGCCGACGTCACGCAGGCCAACGGCCGCTTCTCGATCGACTTGGACAACTGCCGGCTGCCGCTGGGCGAACTGGCCAAAGGCGATCTAGCAGGTCGCATGACAGTCCACGACGTCGCGATCGGTCCTGGCCCGCTCGTGCAAGAGCTGGCCGTCTTGATGAGCCGTCCGGCGCCGGCCCGACTGCTCCAGGAAAGCGTGGTCGAGTTCCGCATGGTCAACGGGCGGATCTATCACCAGGGGCTCGCATTGGTGTTCCCCGACTTCACGATCAAGACCTCGGGCTCAGTCGGCCTCGACGAATCGCTCGCCATCGTCGCCGAGATGCCGGTCCCGCCCAAATGGATCGGCAACAACCGCCTGGGAGACGCCATCCGCGGGCAGACGATTCGTTTGCCGATCGGCGGTACCCTCAAGGCCCCGAAGATCGACCAGGCGGCCCTGCAGCAAACCAGTGCCCAGTTCCTCCGCAACGCCGCCGGGCAAGCGATCGAAGGAGAACTGATGAATCAATTTGACCGCTTGCTGGGTAAGCCGCGCTAACCGCGCGGCAATGGGTCTCAGCGTCGTTCGGCGAGCCTCGATTTGCCACGCACCCCGCCGCACAGCACAATAGCGGTGCTGGCTCGCTGGCAGTTCTGGCGGACGATCGCCCTGCCGGCGTGCCGCGAAAGGGGCATTTCGGAAAAGGCACTCGCGCGACGACGGCCCTCGAGGCCGGCCGCCGCCGATCGCCTCCGGAGCGTCGGCCGATGAAGCTGGTGCTATTGGGCACGACCGGGTACCACCCGAACAATCGTCGCCAGACCGCCTGCTTCATGCTGCCCGAGGCCGGCGTCGTGCTCGACGCGGGGACCGGCATGTTTCGCGTACGCGAGCAGTTGGCCACCGACGAGCTCGACATTGTTCTCTCGCACGCACACCTTGACCACATCGTCGGGCTGACGTTCTTGTTCGACGTGCTGTTCGAGAAGAACATGCGCCGCGTGACGGTGCATGCCCAGCCTGAAACGATCGCCGCCGTGCGTGAGCATCTGTTGGCGCCGGCGGTTTTTCCCGTTGAGCTGCCGTGCGACTATCGGCCGCTTGCGGGCCCGGTGCCGCTGGTCGGCGGCGGCCGCCTCACCCACTTTCCGCTCGAACACCCTGGCGGCTCGACCGGCTTTCGGCTCGATTGGCCGGGGCGCTCGATGGCCTACGTGACCGACACCGTGGCCCGCCCGGGGGCCGAGTACATCGCGGCCATTCGTGGCGTCGACTTGCTCGTCCACGAGTGCTACTTCGACGACTCGATGCAGGCTTGGGCCGAACGCACGGGTCACAGCTCTACAACCGGTGTCGCCCGGGTGGCGCTCGAAGCCGAGGTCAGACGATTGGTCCTCGTGCACGTCAATCCGCTATTGGATCAACACGACCCAATCGGGCTGGAAGTGGCGCAGGCCATCTTTCCGGATACCGAGATCGGCGTGGACGGCATGGAGATCGAGTTCTGAGCTGCTCCGCCGCGGCGACTAACTTCAGCCTTCGGCGAGCCGGAAACACCCATCAACAAAAAAAACGGGACGTCTCGCTTGGGCGAGACGTCCCGTTGTGACTTTATATCGATCGAGCTGGTCGGCACCCACGACGAGGGCCCGCCCAGCGATTACGATCAGCTCTGCCGTTGCTTGCGGCGACGGTGCATCCATACCGGCAGCATGCTCACCACGCCGAGCGCCAGCAGCACGATGCTCCCCGGCTCGGGGATGACGCCGACTCGCTCGAGGTGGAAGCCAACGTTGAAGTTGATGCTGGCCGCCAGATCGACCGCCGCGGAGATCGTCAGCGGAATCAACTCGCTGTCTTCGAAGGCCAACGAGGTGACCGTGGCCAGATTGATCGAGAAGTTGTTGATCCCTTCCAGCACGATCTTGGCATTCGGATCGTTGGGGCTACCGATGATGTGGTACGTGCCGCTAAGTGCAAAGTCCTGCGAAAAATCCTGATCGTCCACCGGGATGTCCAACAACTCGAACGCGATTGCCTTCAGGTTCCCGGCGACGGCCGAGAGCGTGCCGCCAATCGAGAACGTGCCAGTGCCAATCCCCGTAGGATTCAACACGGCGTCTCCCGTCTGCTGGAAATTCAGGTCCTTCAGCGTCCCTTGTACGTCGAGTGTGATGCCGGCCAGAAAGAAGTTCGGGCTGTTCGACGTAATCTTCACCTGCGAGAGCGCGAAATTGGTACCGACGCCGTTGGAGATATCCAAATCGAGGTTCTTGATGTTACTGAGCACCTGGCCATTCGCAGTGAGTTGGGTTTGCGAGTAACCGAAGACACTCGGCGGAGCCACGCTGGGGACACCCCCATCAATGGTGAACGTGATGGGAACCTGGGCCCCATCGACCTCCTTGGTTACCACCTTGGACGAGTAGGGATCGACGCCGTCTCCGGTTGACGGATCGTAATAGACAAAGACATCGATTGGGGGATCGCCCACTTTGGCCGGTGGCTTTGTGTGATCGAGTCGATAAGGAGCGTTGATCTTGGGCAGGGCGACACTACGAGGGGTTGACGCTGTCGTGACCTTATCCACGCCACCGTTGATCGTGAGATCGTCCAGCAGCGTCAAAGGGTGATTCAGCGGCTCGGTGAAGACGAAGGTTTGAGTACCCTTGCCCCCCTTGCCGGGGCCGTTCCCTTCTCCCGACGCAAACAGGTTACCGCCGCCGGTCACTTCGGCGGTGAACGTTTGCTGAGGGCCTTGGAAATTGACGTCGATCACCGCGCCTTGCGCGGTGCGCGACTGAGCAAGGCACGCCGCCGCGGCGATCGCGCCACAACCCAGCAGCCGGGTGAACGTCGTGTTCATCGATCGAAATCCTCTCGTCGAGAAGGCGGAACGGAAAAGCGAAGTCTCGCTGGTCATCGGTGATCTTCCTCGGCAATGTGATAAGAGAACGTAGGCGACCTGAGAGGTAGACGCCCGAGGAAGAGCAGAACGCGGCAGCGGGCCAGCGATCGATGTCGTTGGGCTCCCGGCAAGAGCAGTCCCAACCATCGCGGCAACCAAGTCGACAGCGTTCGTAGATGCGGGGTGCCCAATCGCGGCAGGCGCAGCAAGCGACTACCTGAAGACACCACGAAGACCAAAGAACGGACTGCCAAGCTCGGAAAGCCATCGGGCCGACAGACCCGATTCGCGAGCAGATTAGAGTGACGCGGCTTCCCTCGCGCGCCTACATTAGCAGTCCATACCCATCGAAAAGATGTGAAAAAACGCCCAGCCGGCAGCTGCCAGCCAAACGCACTTCCCTACTTATATCGGTAAGCGAACCTTGCGTCAACAAAAATCGGAGCGAATTTTTTGGAAAAACGGTTCGCGATCCCCGCGAAGCGGCGTCCCAAGGGGGGGCATTCACCAATCCAGCAAGTTACCCCCCCGCTCAAGCGAGTTCCCTACCGGCATCCCACACCGATTCCAAAGTCACCCGGCACCCCACAGCCCTTGAGCCCTTGGCTCCCCGTCGCTGGCCGGCCGCTTGACTCGGTTGCGATCAACCTCCAAGAACGTGCCAGCGTGCGGCTGGCGTGCCTTCAGCCGGTCTGTCAGAGAACACGCAGCCTTGGAACTCGGCAGTAGATTGCCCTTCGATCGCTGGCCCCACAGCGCCCCAAGAAACTCCCCTCCCGCGCAACAAAAAAGCGGCCGGCCCTCGGGGCAATGAGGGCCGGCCGCGACGAATGCTTTGGGTAGCCCGTCGAATGGCTCGACGATCACCCGATCACTGCTACTGGCTGACTAGCGACGGATGCGTCGAGCGGCCAGCGGAGCGAAGGCCAGCAGGCCCAGGCCCAAGAGCACCATGCTCCCCGGTTCGGGAATCACGATCCCCGACTGCTCCAGGTGCAGCGTGGTGCCAACCGTCAGGCTCGCTGCCAGGTCGATCGTCGACGAAATCGTCAGGCTCAGCACGTCGGTGATGCTCGTGGTCAGATTCGTGAGCAACGACAGCGGAATGTTGAAGTCGATGTTCGCATCGAGCGTCACCTTGACGTTGTTGCTCGGACCGGTCGAGGTCCACGTGCCGGACAGGGTGAACGGAGCACTGATCGACTGCGGATCGACCGGAACCTGCAACAGGCCGAACACGACGGCCAACAGGTTGTCGATCGAGGCCGACAGTTCGCCGTCGACCGAGAACGTGCCCGCGCCACCGGTGCCATTGAGGATGGCAGCGCCGGTCTGCGTGAAACGCAAGTCGGTCAGGGTGCCCGACAGGTCGATCGAAATAGCCTTGAGCAAGCTGACCGTGCTGTTGGTGGTGATGAAGATCGTGTCGAGCGCGAAGTCAGCCGTCACGCCGTTGAGCAGGTCGAGATTCAGGGCCGAGATGTCGTCGATTTCATCGGCGGCCGGCAGGTCGAAGGTGGTGCCAGCCGGATCGGTGATCGGGTCCGAGCTCAAAATGATCGGACCACCAAAGAGGGCCAGCGGATGATCGAGAGGGGCCGTAAACTTGAACGGCTCAACCTTCGCCTTGGTGTTGACGACCGCGCCACTGCCATCGGCAAACAGGTTGCCGGTCAGGTCGATCGTGGCGTCAAAATCCTGCTCCGGCCCGGTGAAGTTGATGGGCACGGTGACGGCCAGCGCGCGATTGGCGCTTACGAGACCAAGCGTGGCAACGGTCAAGGCAACAAACAAACGGACAGTGAGTTTCTTCATTAGCATTTTCAATCTCCGAACTCGCCCACGGGTTGTGCAACGGTGTTTCCGTAAAACTGATCGCAAGAAAGTCGAGCTCGCGGAAGCCCCTCAGGCACTCAGCCTGGCGAGGACAACAAAACTCGACCACGTTATGGCAGGGGCCATTCGAAGCGATTGGAGCCGGAAATAGCGTGGCTAAATCGTCAACGAGGAGTGCGTAAGCACACAAGCCAGACGACAGAGAAAACGTCTGCGCTCAGAAGACGAGAACCGCGAATGTCCGAAAAACCTCAGGCCTCAACGACCCTTCACCCTGTGAAATAGGGCTGGCTTTCGCACACCTTCACTAGCGGTCCTCGAAAAAGCTGATTAGCAATAGCTCGAAAAGGTTTGGCCGCCGAGTCTAAAACAGAGAACTCGGCTGACTTGGATACCTTTTACAGCCACGAGAGAGGAGTGTCAACAAAAAACTCTGGGGATTTTTTTCCAACCCCCTGCCATTAGCCCAAAATGCCCCTCCAAAAGGCAGGCGAGACGAGAAAACCGGGCAAAACAGGGCGTTTACGCGTGTCTCTGCACCGATCTCCTCGCAGCCGAGTTTCGCGGCGAGCTCCGAACCGTCTTCCGGCCAGTCCGGCCAAGCGCGGCAATTTCCAGTTCCAGGAGTCGAACCTTCGTCTCCAGCCCCCCGGGAGCCGAATATCCCCCCAATTTGCCCTGACTCCCCACGACCCGATGGCAGGGGATCAACAGCGGCAGGCGATTTTGCGCCATCACGCTCCCCACCGCCCGAGCCGCGCCGGGCGAACCCGCCTGGGCGGCCAACTCCGCATAGCTGCGAGTTTGTCCGTAAGGTATTCGCCGGCAAGCAGCGAGCACGCGCTGCGCAAACGGGGTTCGCGCCGTTTCGACATACCGAAGTTCATTCAACGGTTCGGGACTCCCCAAGACGTACGCTTCGACGGCACTTTCCAATTGCGGTTCGGTTGCCGATTTCGTGGCGCTGCGCAGCAATGCATGATCAAGTTTGGCGAGCGCTCGAGCGCGCGTGGCATGGCCGAAAGTAAGTTGATGAACAAGCAGGTTCGCCGAGCCGGAGACCACCGCGGCGATCCAGCCGAGCGTGGTCGGAAAAGCCACGACGCGCAGCTCTGCGCTATACGCTTTGGCGGTTTCCTTTGCGCGTGGCTTGCCCGCACGCGAGGGAGCAATACGAGTCATCAAGTCTTCCCTCGTCGGCGGGTCGGTTGTTGATTTCGGCCGCGAATTATCCCCTGACGAATTCAGCCGGCAATTCGCCTGCTGAACGACCGCAGCGGCGTCTGCTGACACGAGACCCCGATGTTAGCAGCGTGTGGCATCGCTGCGCAGCGGCGAGTTCCCCATCCAAGGTGCGCTGCAAAGTATCGGGCACTCCTACATGCTCAGTGAAATTCGAGTTACTGTCCCCCCGCTTCCAGCGGCGACAGCCTCAACGCGAAGGCGTTGCTCGGTTGAGCACATGCCCTGGCTGCTCATTACTCTCGAGCAATCCAATCAACAATCTCACGCGGTTCAAGCGACTTGCATCCGCGAATCGTGAGTTGCCTTAGGGCGATTTTCTCTTCCGGTCCCCGTCGAGCATTCGCAGATTCGTCGGCGGCAATCCTCGAATGCCGGACCACCGCGACTTACCTAGGATTGCCAACAACTCGCGCCTCATTCTGGACCTTGCTACCTGGACCTTATCGGCATGCCAGAAGCCGCAGCCGCGCCCGCCCCCGTTTGACAGCCAGTTCCGCACCCTTCTACAATCCCTCACTCCAACAAAGGAGTGCGAAAGCAAGGCCAATGGCCAAGGTGACTTATAAAGACGCGGGCGTCGATCTCGACGTCTATCGCGAGTCGATGGCCCGACTCCCCCACCTGCTGCGCCGCACCCATACGCCCCGCGTGCTGCCCCTCGAAGGGGGCTTCGCCGGGCTGTTTCAGCTCGATTTCGAGAGCCCGCTCTTCGCCCGCCGGTACCAAGACCCGGTGCTCGTCTCCTGCACCGACGGCGTCGGCACCAAGCTGAAAGTCGCCACGCTGGCCGGCCGGCACGACACGATTGGCATCGATCTCGTCGCCATGAGCATCAATGACGCGCTGTGCTGCGGCGCCGAGCCTCTCTTTTTCCTCGACTACGTGGCCATGTCGCACGACGACCCCGCCCTGCTCGAGCAGATCGTCTCGGGCATCTCGGCCGGCTGCACCGAAAGCGACTGCGCCCTGCTGGGGGGCGAGACCGCCATCATGCCCGACCTCTACCAGCCCGGCGATTACGACCTGGCCGGCTTCTGCGTCGGCGTGGTCGAGCGGCGCCGCGTGATCGACGGTAAGCAAATCATGCCGGGCGACGTCGTCCTGGGCGTCGCTTCCAGCGGCTTGCACTCCAACGGCTACAGCCTGGTGCGCAAGATCGTCTTCGACGTGGCGGGGCTGGGCATCCACGACCATGTGCCCGAGCTTGGCGCGACCGTGGCTGATGCCCTGCTCACTCCCACCCGGCTCTATGCCCGACCGCTGCGGAGCGTGCTAGGGCACTACCGCGTCAAAAGCGTGGTTCACGGAATCGCCCACATTACCGGCGGTGGCCTGCGTGAAAACCTCGAGCGCATTCTGCCCGAGGGCGTTGGGGTGCGACTCGTGCCGGGGAGCTGGCCGGTTCCGCCGATTTTCCTCTGGCTGCAGCGGCTGGGCGAAGTGCCCGACGAAGAAATGGAGCGCGTCTTCAACCTAGGGATCGGCCTGGTCCTGGTCGTGAGCCCCCATTTCGCGGCCAGCATCGTGCGGCAGTTTGAAGATCTCGGCCTGCCCGCCTGGCAGCTTGGCGAAGTACTCAGCGGCCCCCGCGAAGTGGTTTGGGCCTAAGCCGCGAACAGCCCGCTTCGGCGAATATCCCCGTTTCGCGATGCCGATCCTTCGGCAATTCTTCTGTCGCCGTCTCCGTTTGGCCTGCGAGTATTGGTTGCGGGCGTCTCCGAGACCTCCGCAGGCGTGATGCCAGTTCTCGCTCGCAGCTTCAGAAGTTCCTCTGGAAGAGTAATTGAGTACCCACGGTGGGCCACGGGCTCCGCCCATTGGTCTCGACCCAACTCTGCTAGCTAGTCCCCCTTGGGCAGATTCGGTACTGGAGCGGCATCTTGGTGGCAAGTGTCTCTGCCGTTGCTCCTGGTTGAAGCCAACCATCGCTTGTTATTGGCCGCGCAGCGGCCGCGGCGCTTAGCCGTGGGTGTTAACCCACGGACGCTCGCCGCGAAACAATCATTAAGCCGCGCAGCGGCGACATCGGCCTGGCGGCAGAGACAACGAGCTTCAGGCGATTTCCAAGTCGACGTCGCCGCTACGCGGCTTTGCGGTTTTTTGTGCCCGCCTTCCGTGGGCTGCGCCCATGGCTAAGCGCCGCCGCCGCTGCGCGGCGAGATTCTCGATCTTAGCCTGCGCGCAAAAAAAAGGGTCGGCTCCCCGAGGCAGGGAGCCGACCCGTAACGACGAACTGGAGTTCCTCGCGTCTTACTTACGGCGACGGAGCCGGCGAGCCGCAGGCACCAAAGCCGCACAGAGCCCGATACCTAGCAACACGATGCTGCTCGGTTCCGGAATCGAGACGATGTCTTCCAAGTGGTAGGCAACCGACACCGTGAGGCTCGCCTGCAAGTCGATCGTCGAGGAGATCGTCAAGCTGAGCACGTCGGTGATGGCGGTCGTCAAGTTGGTGATCAACGAGATCGGGACGTTGAGGTCGATGACACCATCCAACGCGATCTTGGTGTTCGGTCCACCAAGTGGCGTCGTGGTCCAGGTGCCGGTCAGAGAACCTGGCAAGGTGATCGACTGGGTGCCGACCGGAACCTGCAGCAGGCCGAACACGACGGCCAACAGGTTGTCAATGTTGGCGCTCAGCTCACCGTCAACCGAGAACGTGCCCGAGCCAGGACCGCCCAACACGGTAGCGGCACCGGTCTGGTCGAACCGCAAGCCGGTTAGCGTGCCCGAGACGTCGATCGAAATCGACTTCAGCAGCGACACCGTGCTGTTCGTGGTGATAAAGATCGTGTCGAGGGCGAAGTCGGAGGTCTGGCCGTTGAGGAAATCAACGTCCAGGTCGGCCATGTCGACCAACTGATTGACACCCGAGAAGTCAAACGCGGTGCCGAGCGGATCCGTCTTGGGATCGGACGAAAGGGTGACCGCGCCGCCGTACAACGCCAACGGATGGTCAAACGGAGCAGTGAACTTAAAGGGCTCAACCTTGGCTTTGGTGTTGACCACCGCGCCGGAGCCATCGGCAAATAGGTTGCCGGTCAGATCGATCGTGGCATCGAAGTTTTGCTCGGTGCCGGTGAAATCAATGGGGACCGAAACGGCCCGAGCAGGTGCTGCAACGGCAAGAGCGAGCCCAACAAGGCTCAGCGCAGCGCACGTGCGTAGAAGATACGTTCGCATGGATTGGAACTCCACAAGTTTCGTTACACTAGCGACTCACTTGAACGGAAAAAAACGACTCTAAACCCCAACGACCTGTTGACTCGGCTGAACACCTGCCTCGAAGTTTTACAGCCAGCAGCGGTCGTCTCAAAATCTCGCAAGAAAAAAACTGAGACCAACTACTTCAATGGTTGCGGTCGAAAGTTCCCCCCTTTCCTGGATCAAACTAAGGCCGCTACAGATCGAAGCGGGCCCCCGTACTGACCTGACTACTTACTCAACGTCCTGTACTGGCACCCGAAATCTCACCTGCCGTGATTTCGCCAGGGCAATATTGCCCAAAACGCCATCGCGGCACGTGTCTGGCTTCCCGACCAGATGCGTCTGAGAATACTCGTGCCTAGAAACCATGTCAAACAAAAAATTCGTGGAATAAGCAAATCAACAGCGAATTCCCCTGCCGCGAATTTCCGCCACTATCAGCATCACCCGCCAACTGCCGCTTCGCGGTGCCGGCACCGACAACACAAGACGCCATGCAGCAAAGACTTGCGTTCAGCTCGAATGACCACTTACGCCCCAGCCGGCGATCTCGTTGAGCCCCGTTCAGCAATCGTGGGACGTCATTTCGTCCGCCAGATTTCTTAGAAACCGGACGGCATCGAGCGAGATTTTCCCGAGATTCTTCCCAGAAAAAACGCCCGCCGTGAAACCCGATGGCCCCAACACTGGGTAGGGACGAAGCGTTTCAAGCGAGAAGTTGTCACGGAATGCCAATTTCGGCGATCGCTGCCGACACCTCGCTCTCCTCTCCGTACTATTGATACCTGCACAGCAGTGACTGCTCCGCATTCAGCCGATCCGCTCCGCACATTCGCCACATTTCGCCAAGACCTGGTGAACGGCGTGACCACGCTGGATGTAGTGGCCCCGCGTGCGATCGAACCCGCCCACGCCGCCGGGCCGCACGCGCCCACGCCGCCGATATTCACCATCGCTGGCGACGTCGAGCTTCTTGTGCCTCATCGTGCGGCAACCGTCGCGTTCCGTCGCCACTCGATAACGCCACCCTGATACGCCCTACTGCCACTTCTCCGCCAGTAGCCCCATCGCGCAACATTCGCCGCGGCCTCGACTGGTGGCACGCGCAGCGGCGGTTAGACTGAAAGTTCTGTAGGGGGCGAACGCTCGTTCGCATTCGATTGCTTGGGGGATCTCATCGCGTGTCGCGCACTCAATTGAAGTGGCTGCTGTCCACCGGCTTGATTCTGGCGACCATTGGGCTGTTCGGCCGCATGGTGTGGGACCGTCACGATTTCGTCAACTATGACGATCACCTCTATGTGACGCGCAATCTCGACGTGCAGGCCGGCCTGTCGTTCTGGGGCGTGCTGAAAACGTTCGACCTCAGCTCGAACGTCGCCGCCAACTGGCATCCGCTGACCATGATCACCCACATGGCCGATTGCAGCATGTATGGCCTCGATGCGTGGGGGCATCACCTCAACACACTCGTGCTGCACGCCTTCGACGTCGTGCTCGTCTTCCTGGTTTTTGCCCGCATGACCGGCCGCATCTGGCCCAGCGCGCTCGTGGCCGCGCTCTTTAGTTGGCATCCGTTGCACGTCGAATCCGTGGCTTGGACCTCCGAACGCAAGGACGTGCTCAGCGCCATGTTCTGGCTGCTCACCATGTGGGCTTACGCACGCTACGTCGAGAAACCGAGCGTCGGCAAATACGCCGGCATGGCCGTGCTCATGGTGTTGGGCCTGCTCAGCAAGCCGATGGTAGTCACGCTCCCCTGCGTGCTCTTGCTGTTGGACCTCTGGCCGCTCAACCGGCTCGGCGACGTAAATCTCTTCAGTTGGGAGGGGCTGCAAGTCGCGGTCGAGAAATTCCCGCTGCTCGTGCTCGAAAAGCTGCCGCTGTTCGCGCTGGTGGCGCTCGAATCGGTCATGACCTTCTTCGCGCAGAAGGAGCAGGCCGCCGTCGCGCCGCTCGAGTTCATCCCCATCTCGGTGCGCATCGTCAACTCGCTGATGTCGTACAGCGCTTACATCTCCAACACCTTGTGGCCCGTCGATCTCTCCATTCCGTATCCGCTCGACAACCGCAACCTCTCGCTGCTACAAGCGGCGCTGGCCTTCATCGGCGCCGGCCTGATCACCACGGTCGCCGCGATGCTCTTTCGCTGGGCGCCCTATCTGCTGGTCGGCTGGTTGTGGTATCTCGGCACGCTCGTGCCGGTGATCGGCTTCGTGCAGGTCGGCAGCCAGTACATGGCCGATCGCTACACCTATATCCCCTTGATCGGCATCTTCGCGGCGCTGGCCTTCGGCCTGGCCGATCTGGTGAATCAGCGACAGCGGATCCCCGCCTGGGCGTTCGTCCCCTTATGGGTGCTGGCCACGGCGCTCCCCGCCCTGGCCTTGCTCACCGAATATGGCCGCCGCGTCGGCACGCCGGTTCCGGTCGGGGTCATCCTGGCGACCATCGGCGGACTGTTCCTGGTCGCCTTGCCGCTCGGAGTGCTCGCGGCGCGATTCCACAACATGGCGCGTTACGGCGTCGGCGCGGGCGCGGGCGTCGTGTTGGCGGTATTTGCCGTCCTCACCTACTGGCAAGTCGGCTATTGGAAGGACACGTCCTACCTGTTCGGCCACACGGTCAAGGTCACCACGCGTAATCACGGCGCCTACTTCGCCCTGGGGACCGCCCACTGGCGCAAAGGAGACGTCGACGCCGCGCTCGAGATGTTCGACACCTCGCTGAAGATCGGCCCCAACCTGGCCATGGCCCGCTTCAACCGCTCGATCGCCTATCGCGTGCAAAAAAAATACGACCTGGCGCTGCGCGACCTCGAAGCCTCGTTGCGCTGGGGGTATACCGAACGCGATTGCCGCATCGAACTCGGCAAAACCCTCTCCACCATGCGCCGCTGGGATGACGCCCGCCGCCAGTTTGTCCGCGTCCTCGAGATCGACCCCAAGGCTTCACAGGCCGCGGCGGGCCTGGGCGCCGCCCTCGTGCAACTCGGCCAGGTCGATGAAGGAATCGCCAACTATCAACGCGCCCTCGAGCTCTCACCCGACGAACCCCACGCGGCCGTCCTCCTCAGTCGCATCTATTCCTCGCACCCCGACGCCAAGTACCGCGATCCCGACAAAGCCCTCGCCCTGGCCAAGGTCGCCGCCAAGGCCACCCAGGAGCGCAACGCCGTGGCCCTCGACACCCTGGCCCTCGCCTACGCCTCGAAAAAGGATTTCGAGCGGGCCCGCGACTACGCCAGCCGGGCGAAGGAACGCGCCTACTTCGATAAAGAGGACGACTTCGCCACCGAAATCGAACGTCGCTACGAACGGTTCCTTGCCGATCGCCCCTATTACGAGGATCCCACGACCTTCGATCCCTTGCGAACTTGAGCCGCCGCTTGTCCCGTTCTCCTGCGCTGCGGCCCCCGCGCCCCACGACTCCCCCTCCAGGGACGCCATCCGGCCACGCCCCCGCGACCTATGCTTTCTGAAGGGGCCTGCCGTCGCCGCGCCGGCCCCGGTTGATCGCAGGAGTCTTGCGGAGGGGGCCATGAAATTTCTGTCCAGGCTACTGGCCAGCGCCACGTGCTGGATTCGCCGACCGAAGCATCCACCGTGCGGTGAACCACAAAACCCACCCTGTGCAGCGCAAACCCGATCCGCGCCTGCCGCGGCCGACGACTTTTCGCTCGAGCCGTTTAACGTCGACGAGCCAGCGGCCGACCGCTTGCCTCGCTACGCCCTCAGCGATCAGAACTTCGTCGTCGATGAGCTCGAGCTCGCCGCCGCCCTCGACCGTGGGCAATCGAGCCAGCGCTAGGGGGACGAGAGTCGTTTCCGATCAACGTTGTCGACGTAAGTAGCGTCCAAGCCCGGAAACGACTCCCGTCCCCTTTCAGGTTGCCAAGGCTCGACGCGCCGCGCCGCCATTCCCGCGGCCGACCCACCGCGGCTAAGATTCTCCTCCCTGCTACAATTCCCCCGATGCAATTTGAACTTTCTTTGGACAACGACCCACGCGCGTTGCCGGCCGTCGAGGCCTTCACCACGCAGGCGCTGCGACAAACCGCCCTGGCCGCGGCCGACGCCGACCAGCTCACCGCGCTCGCGATGACCGCCGTCCAAGACGCCGTCGCCCACGCCTATCCCGCCGGCGAGTCGGGCCAGATCCAACTCGCGATCCAAGCTGCGGCCGGCCAGCTCGAATTCCGCGTCCGCGACTTTGGCCTCCCGCAGGCGGTCGGTCAGATGGAAACTCGCCTGCAAGCCGGCGAGTCGCTCCGCGCCTGGCTCCGCAGCGCACAGCAAACCAACCTCGTCGATGAAATCCACTGGCTCGCCTTCGGACCCCAGGGCAAGGCGCTGCAACTCGTCAAATGGCTGCACCAGGCCAGCGTCGTCGACAGCCCCCCGGCCGCCTCAATAGATAAGGAACCAGCCGCCGCTACATCTTCCAGCCAGCCCGCCCCCACAGCCGTCCCGCTCGCCCCACCACAGCAATATGCAGTCCGCCGCCTGCTCCCGGCCGAAGCGACGCAAGTCTCGCAGTTGATGTACCGCACCTACGGCGGCACCTACTTCAACGCCGACGTCTACTACCCCGAGCGCATCGCCAGCTTAAACCAACAGCAGGCGGTCCTCTCCGTCGTCGCCGTCGCCGCCGATGGCCAGGTCGCCGCCCACTGCGCCTTGGAACGGAACCAGCCAGGGCAGGTCGCCGAGATCGGTCAGGCCGCCGTCGACCCGGCGCACCGCGGCCGCGGCCTGTTGGATCGCATGAAAGCGGTTCTCGAAAGCGAAGCTCAAACGCTCGGCCTCGTCGGCTGGTATGCCGACGCCGTGACGGTGCACACCTTCACGCAGCAGTCCGACGCCCATCACGGAGGGCATGTCTGCGGCGTCGACCTGGCCGTGTCACCGCAAACCGAATCGTTCCGCGGCATCGCCCGACAGTTGGCGCAGCGGGTGAGCTGCGTCCTTTACTTCCGCTGGCTCGGCGATCCGGCGCCGCGCACGCTCTTCGTGCCGCCGCGTCATCAGGAAATCGCCACCGAGATCTACGCCAACCTGCAAGCGCCGGTCGAGTTCGGCCCGCTGACTGTTCCCACCGCCGAGCATGGCACGCACGCGGTCAAGCTCTCGGCCGGCAAGGCGCTCGGCAAAATTCGCGCAAGCACGCTGGGCCGCGACAGTGTCTACGCGATCCGCCATGGCTTGCGCAGCCTGGTCGAACAATCGCGCGCCGAAGTGGTCGTCGTCGAATTGCCACTGGCCGATCCCGCGTGTGGCTATGTCGCCCAGCAGCTCGAAGCCGATGGTCTGGGCTTCACAGGAATCGGCCCTCACTTCTCGCCGCAGGGCGACATCTTGAAGTTGACTTATCTAGTGAGCCCGCTTGAGCGCGAGCCGATCAAGACGTTCGAGCCCTTCGCCGGCCGGCTGGTGGAATACGCCCTGGCGGAACAGGCGCGCGTGCGGGCGGGGTTGTAAGCGATCGCGATTAGAAGCAGTATCAAAACTAGCGCGAAACGAACGTCCCGTGTCACTGAAAGTTGCGACTTGCAGCGCTGCATCGATCGCTGCACGGCTGAGCAACCCACTGCGGACCTCAACCCAATTAATCTTGGATCAGGGGTGGCCCGGCTGCTCGCAGCCGGGTGGCGCAGCCACAAGAATCTATTCATGCCGCCTTGCCCAAGTCAGCGGCGTCGCAATTAGAAGGCTTCTTGTCGCTTCGCGACCTAGCCGACAAGCGGCTAGGCCACCCCACGTCCACGATTTTGCCCATGTAGGTCAGGCACTCCGTCCCTGCCGAAGGCCAGCGCGCCATTCTTTTCGATTTGGATGTGAATGATCCGATCGATCGCGCGGCGCTCGGGGAAGACTTCCGCCAGGATCGGCCCCATCGTCTCCGGCTCCAACCGGCAAACCACAAAGTTCCCCATTGGCCGCGCAGCGGCCAACATAGCTTTAGCCGTGGGTGAAACCCACGGAACCGTTCGCGATAAACCTATTAAGCCGCGCCGCGGCGACAGGTCAGTGTAGTCATCACGCTCCGCCGTGATGAAATTCCGTCTCGCGGAGCGAGACGACTACACTGTCGCCGCGCAGCCGCTGGCCTGTTGAGCCAATCGTCACCGGCGCTTGTCATGCACGGCGTGCATGACCTACGGCTACTGGAGCACAAGGTTCCCTCCCTGGCGGAGGTAGCCAGGTTTTCATCCCAAGAGAGTGGCTCCCAGGCGTACAATTTGGGCCAGTGACACCATTACCCTAAACAATGCCCAATAATGGAGTCGGTTATGCGGCAAGAGCTCGACAAACTTCGAGCAGGCCTTCGTACGCGAGATCCAGCGATCTGCGGAACAGCGCCAGCATGGATCATTCAGCAAGTTACTGCTCGCTTCGACGAGATGTTGGCCAGCCTGACACCGGTAAACGAGCGCGCGCAAATCGAGGAGTTTGCACAGGGTGCGATTCGCTACATCGACGATCAATGTGGCAGCGGATGTGACACGCTGGGTGATGCATTATTCGCCTTGGTATCCAACAAGCACAGGTAGGCCAGGCACTCCGTGCCCGACAAATTGCCGCTCAACCGTGGCCCTTTGAGACCGTCGACACGGTTGCGATTGCCCTGCACGGCGTGCATGACCTACAGCTAAACTGTCGCCGCGCAGCCGCTGCCTTGTTGAGCCAGTCGTCACCGGCGCGGTTGTCATGCACGGAGTGCATGACCTACGGCTGTAGGCTGCTCCCTTACGACTCGCGAATTGTTTCATCGAGCGGGCGCCAGGCTGGATCCTTGAGCGCGGGGTCGGGATCGCGTGGCGGCTTGAAGGGCTGATCCCATTCGTTGTGACCCAACGTCCACACGCCATGCGCTAAGAAGTTGCGCTGCGCCTCGCGCAGGCGGACCGGGTTGGGTTTGCTGTGATCGCGAGGATCGCGATGGCCGGTGAAATAGCGCCAACAACAGACTTCGCACTCATCACTTGCAATCGCGCGATGGCCACAACAGGGACACGTAAGCGGAAGCAGGTTCTGGCTAACTCTCGTCGCTTGTGACGTCGATTTGCCTGCATCCCAGAGTTTCGGGCCACCGTCATATGGCCGCCAGTTGGGGTCTTTGCGATCCTGTCGGGTGGGCTTGCGAACGAGTCGCTTGAGTCCTTCGTGCGCTCCCCCGAGTTTCCTGAAGTTCTGCTGAGCCTCGACCAACGTGATTCCGCCTGAGACAAAGCCGTAGCCAACAAAGCTACGAAGCTCCGGATCCGACGAACCGGGACCAAAAACCCAGGCGCAGATCGGGCATCTGGCCCTGCCAGCATGAATCGACCTGTAACCGCAGCAGGGACAAGTCGCATCGTTGAGCGGCAGATCAGGATCGACAATCGGCCAGCCATCAAAGGGAGCGGCGAGTGCGGACCAATTCGGGTCGTGTTCCAGCTTCGACGCCCGCGGCGCAGCCCCGCTTTCCCAGGCGGCGCGACCCTCATACCGCAGGAAGAAAGCGTGCTGCCAATTCCGCAATGAGCAGCCTCCGTTGGCACCACCGGGCGCGTCCGGAAATCTGCGCTCGTAGCTTTCAATTTCCCAGCCGCAGTACGGACAGATGTCGCCGATCCCATAATGGAAATCCGGTCCAGCAAATTCGCTCGCGAACCCGCAGCAGGGGCAATAGTGCCAGTCGTCGTTCGTATTCATGCTGAGGTGCCCCGCAATCGCTTTCCGTGAACCTCCGGACGCCATGACCCTTGATCAGGTTCGCGAAGCGCACTCCCCCCTGATCCGCAACCTCTAATCCCTAACCCCCACCCGGCCTCGGGAACCTTCGCGCCTCATGGTCGGCCGACGGATGCTTCACCTTCGAGACAATCCCCTCGCGCACCAGACGCTCGTAGCCGGTCGCCAGGTCAGGCGGCGCGGCGCTCTCCTGCTGCCAGTGCGCGTAGGTCGCTTCGTCGCACCAGTCGCGCAGCTTGGGCATCGCCCGCAGGTGGGCGCCGTGGTTGCGGAAATCGCGCATCGCCGCTTCGTCGCGCCACACGGTGATCGTCCAATAGACCTGCCGGGCGTCGCGATGGATCGACAGGCCGAGGTTGCCCTCCGCCCGTCGTGCCTGCCAGGCCGACAGCAGGGTGTAGTAGAAGAAGGCCGGCAGGTAGCGCCACTTGCGAATCCGCAGCCGTGTTACCGAGACGAAGACCATCGAGCTCTACCTCAATGCGGGCACAGGCCAGTTCAGGCTACAGACTACAGGCGTCAGCCTTCAGGCCAGAGACGACAGGGATCGGCAGTCTTTGGACGCAACTTGGACGCAACCGATGTGAGTTTTGCGTCCAAGAATAAGTCATTTCAAGACAATAGGTTAAGTGCTTGCAAGACGGCCTTTGGACGGTTTGGACGCAAATTCCCGGAACACCTAATAGTGGTTGGGCGCCAGTGGTTCGTGGCTAGACTCAAAGCCGCCTGGCCACTGCTGTGTTACCCAGTCGAAAACGGGTGAAATATCAAAACACCCGGACGCAAATCGCCCCACCCGGACGCAACCCGGACGATCACCCGGACGCAAAACTCGCGGCGACCTCATCGCTCCAAGTTGTGCCCTCCATTCGAGTTCGGGTGCAATAGGAAGACACCCGGACGCACCCGGACGCAAAATCCCGGAACACTTTATAGAGGATAGGGATCAGGGATTAGAGGCTACGGTTTCGAGGTTTCGATCCCTACCCCCTGGTCCCTAACCTTTGGCCCCTGTTCTCCAGCCCCCGGCCCCTAGCCCCTAGCCCCGGCGAACCTGACATTGACCCCTCTAGTCCTTCCAATAAAATGCTGCGCTCTTTCGAGTTATAGCAAACCGTCGGCACATTCGACCGCGCGCCGCGGGGCGAGCGCTCGCCAGTTGCCGCCGACTGCCGCCCGCTCCGCTCACCTTATTATCAGCGCCCCACCGCACATGGCCCCCTCGATGACCAACGCCCCCGAGCAGCCCGAACCGGTCGCCGACACGGCCACCAGCCCCAGCGCGCTGGAAGCCGCCCGCCGCGAGAAGCTCCGTAAGCTGCAAGCCCTGGGGCTCGATCCGTGGGGGCAGCGGTTCGACGACCACCAGCCGGTCAGCGACATCCGCAGCCGCTTGGGCGAGATCGTGCTGGTCAACCAGGCCAGCGGGGAACGTATCCCATTTCCCACCGACGGCAGCGACCTCAAGACCTTCATCGCCGAGCGCGGGCCGGGCGAAACCGATGGCCCGCAGGTTCGCGCGGCCGGTCGCATCGTGCTGCAGCGCACCAGTGGCAAGGCGACGTTCTTAGATATCCGCGACTGGAGCGGCCGGTTGCAGGTGCTCATCGGCAAGAAGCAGGTCGGCGACGATAACTGGGCCGTCTCGCAGTGCTTCGACCTGGGTGACGTGATTGGCGTCGACGGCCGGCTCGGCGTCACTCGCACCGGCGAGCTGACGATCTTCGCCGAGAGCCTGACGTTTCTGACCAAGTCGATCGAGACCCCGCCCGACAAGCACAAGGGTTTGACGAACCCCGAGCTACGTCAGCGGATGCGGTACCTTGACTTGATCCACGGCGACGGCGTCCTCGACCGCTTCTTGAATCGCACGAAGATCGTCAACTCGATCCGTGCCACGTTGGCGGCCGATCGCTTTGTCGAAGTCGAAGGGCCGACGTTGCACGCCATTGCCGGTGGCGCCGCGGCCCGCCCGTTCAAGACGCATCACAACGCGCTCGATATTCCGCTCTACCTGCGAATCGCGCTGGAGCTGCATCTCAAGCGGCTGTTGGTCGGCGGCATCGAGCGCGTCTACGAGCTCGGTCGCGTCTATCGCAACGAGGGAATCAGCCCGCGTCACAATCCCGAATTCACCATGCTCGAGGCCTACCAGGCCTATGGCGACTACCGCACGATGATGGACCTGACCGAGCGGTTGATCGTCGACGCGGTGCGGGCGACCGGGCAATCGCAACCGCTCACCTGGGGCGACAAGCAGATCGACTTCACGCCCCCCTTCGCCCGGCGGACGTACGACGAACTGTTCGCCGAACACACGGGCGTCGATCCAGCCGACGAAGCGGCCGTGCGCCAGTTGGCCGGTAAGCACGACATCGAGACCGCGGGCCGCCACGCCGACGTCATCAAAGGCGAGCTGTTCGAAGAGTTGGTCGAGGACCGGCTCAAAGGCCCGATCTTCGTGCTCGATTATCCGGCCACGCTTTGCCCGCTCACCAAGCGCCGCCGCGACAACCCGGCCGTGGCCGAGCGGTTCGAGCTGTTCGTCGAAGGGATGGAAGTCGCCAACGCTTATACCGAGCTGAACGACCCCGACCTGCAAGAACAGCTCTTTCGCACGCAGTTGGCAGGCCAGAAAGAAGAAGACTCGATGGCCAAAATGGATCACGATTTCATCCGCGCGCTGAGGCACGGCATGCCGCCGGCAGGCGGACTGGGGATCGGCATCGATCGGCTCGTGATGCTGCTGACGAATGCCACGTCGATCCGCGAAGTGATTTTGTTTCCGCTGCTGCGGCCTGAAGAGGAATAAGATAGAGCGACCGGCGTGGAGACGTCGGCATCCTCAACACCAAGGACGGTGACCGTGTACAAGCTGCTGCTCTGCTGGCGTTATCTCCGCACGCGTTGGATCGCGTTGGCCTCGATCGTGAGCGTCACGCTCGGCGTGGCCACGATGATTGTCGTCAACGCCGTCATGGATGGCTTCACGACCGAGATGCAGAACCGCATCCACGGCATCCTTTCCGACGTGGTGGTCGAGAGCCGCAACCTCGAAGGCTTTTACGACCCCGAGTGGCATCTCAGCCGCATTCGCGAGGTTGCCGGCGACAAGATCGGGGCTACAACCGTCACGGTCACCGTGCCGGCGCTGTTGAACTTTAACTACCGCGGCACCACGGTCACGCGCCCCGTGCAATTGATCGGCATCGACGAACAAGCAGGCGGCATGGCGAGCGAGTTCGCTCAGTATCTGCAACACCCGAAAAACCGCCAGCAGATGACCTTCGCCCTGCACGAAGGTGGATATCACGTAAAGGACCCAACGGGCGGCGAAGATGGCCTGATCCGCCCGCAACTGGCCGACGCCGGCTGGAAGCATCGCCGCCGCTGGGGCTCGCTGTTCAATCACCAGCGCTACGTCGAAGAACAGCAGCAACTGCAACAGCAGCAACAACAGCAAACCGTCGAGCCGCCGCCGCTGACGAATCCGCCCGGGCAGGCCGCGCCGCAGCGCAACAACTCCACAGACGCACCGGCGAGCGACGGCCCCGTCGCGGCTGAAGTGCCTGCCGATTCGAAAGCTGACATCGCCAGCGATGTGGCCAGCGACGGCGAAGCTTCGCACGTGTCGACCGATGACGCCGTGGCCACGGAAACCTCGCCCGCCGATGACAGTATTGCTACGACAGACAACGCCGGCGAACCGCAAACTGCCGCCACGGCAGCCACTCCCGCCGAGCCCACAGCCGATCCGTTCGGCGCGCCGGCGGCGGCCCCCCGCAGGTTCGACCCCGAATCCGAGCAGGCAACCGGCTGCATCCTCGGCATGGGTTTAAGCAGCTACCGCGTCGAGAACGGCCGCGAACATTTTCTGGTCGTCCCTGGTGATGACATCAAGCTCACGTTTCCCACAGTCGGTCAGCCCCCCAAGGCAATCAGCGACGTCTTTACGATCGTCGACTTCTATCAAAGCAAGATGAGCGAATACGATCAGAGCTTCATCTTCGTGCCACTTCGCAAGCTACAAGAACTGCGCGGCATGATTGAGCCGCGCACCGGCGTTGGCTTCGCCAGTTCAATTCAGATCAAGCTCAAGAACGAAGCCGACGGCGACCTGGTGCGCGACAAGCTCCAGGCCATGTTCCCGCCTGAGCTGTATGTCATCTCCACCTGGCGCGACAAGCAGGGCCCGCTCTTGGCGGCCGTCGCAATGGAGACTGCCATCCTCAATGTGTTGTTGTTCATGATCATCGCCGTGGCCGGCTTCGGTATCTTGGCGATCTTTTTCATGATCGTCGTCGAGAAGACGCGCGACATCGGCATTCTCAAATCGCTCGGCGCGTCGGGCCGCGGCATTTTGGGCATCTTCCTCGGATACGGATTGTCGCTGGGGATCGTCGGCTCCGGCGTCGGCATGGTCATCGGCCTGCTATTTGTCGTCTATATCAACGAAATCGCCGCGGCGCTCGGCAAAGTGACCGGCCGCGAAGTGTTCGATCCACAGATCTATTACTTCAGCCGCATTCCCACGATCATCGAACCAGTGACGATCGGTTGGATCGTAGCCGGCGCCATCGCCATCGCCGTCGGGGCGAGCGTGTTGCCGGCCCGTCGGGCGTCGCGGTTGCATCCTGTCGAGGCGCTGCGCTATGAATAAGAAGCACGCTCCCATTTCGCGGCCGCATCTGTCGACCGGTGGACAGTCCGGCGCCGGTTGCGCTGCGGGCGGCGGCACGGTTGCCGTATCGGATTCACCGCGCGCTGACGAGACGAGCCACGCGTCGCGGCGCAATGCCAACGACACGCATCTGGCCGCCGTCAATTTGCAGAAGACCTACTATAAGGGTCGCACCGAGATTCCCGTGCTCCGCGGCGCCGACGTCAAAGTGCGCCGTGGTGAAATGCTGGCCATCGTCGGCCAAAGCGGATCGGGTAAGACAACCCTCTTGCATCTCATGGGGTTGCTCGATTCACCCGCCGCAGGCGAAGTGCGCTTCGCCGGCAATCGCGTCGATAACCTGCCGAGCCGGCAGCGCGATCGCCTCCGCAACAGCAAGATCAGCATGATCTTTCAGTTCTATCACTTGCTGCCTGAGCTGACGACGCTCGAGAACGTGCTCTCGCCTCGGATGATTCGCGACGGCGTCCTCAACTACTGGCGGCATCGCCGGCAGCATCGTGCGGCGGCCGCGCGGCTCGTGGAATTGGTCGGTCTGAAACACCGTAGCGACCATCGACCCCGCGAACTATCGGGGGGCGAAATGCAACGCGCCGCCATCGCCCGGGCGCTCATCAACGAGCCCGAAGTGCTCTTGGCCGACGAGCCGACGGGCAATCTCGATCGGGGCACCGGCACCGAAATCCTCAAGCTGCTGCGAACCTTGAACCGCCAACAGGGTCTCACTATAGTCATGGTCACCCACGACGAATCGATCGCCGCGCAGGCAGATCGCATCGTGCGGCTGGCCGATGGCCGCGTCGCCGCCGCGTAAGCGCGACGTAATTCCCGTATCAGCGGCGAATTCAAACGAATCCACCGTAAGCCCAGGGATCGCCTCCCTGGGCTTTTCTCCATTCTGGCCTTAAAATCGACTATGCTCACACATCCACAAACCGCACCACCATCTGCGAAGCTTCGTATGTCGCTCAAGGTCAATATCAACGGCCGCCTGGTCGATAAAGAAGACGCCAAGGTCAGCGTCTACGATCATGGACTCCTTTACGGCGACGGCGTCTTCGAGGGGCTACGCAGCTACAGCGGTAAGGTCTTCCGCCTCGACCGGCATCTCGATCGGCTCTACGAATCGGCCCGCGCCATCTGGCTCGAAATCCCGATCAAGCAGAGCGACCTGGCCAAAGCGGTCAACGATACGCTTCGCGCAAATTCGCTCGAAGACGCTTACATTCGCCTGGTCGTTACGCGCGGCGCCGGCAGCCTAGGGCTCGACCCCAACCGCACCAGCGATCCCCAGGTGATCATCATCACCGACAAGATCGCGCTCTATCCGGCCGAGCTCTACGAGCGTGGGCTCGACATCATCACGGCCAGCACCATTCGCAACCATCCCGCCGCGCTCAGTCCGCGGATCAAGTCGCTCAATTACCTCAATAACATCCTGGCCAAAATCGAAGGGCTGCAAGCCGGCTGCATCGAAGCCCTGATGCTCAACACCAAGGGGGAAGTCGCCGAGTGCACGGGCGACAACATTTTTCTGGTGCGCGGCGGCGTGCTGCTGACACCGCCGCTCGACGCTGGCATCCTAGAAGGGGTCACGCGTGACGCCGTGATTGAACTGGCCCGCGATTCGAAGATCGAAGTGCGCGAAACGGCGCTCACCAAGCACGATGTCTACGTGGCCGACGAATGCTTCTTGACGGGGACCGCTGCCGAGGTGATTCCAGTCGTCAAGGTTGACGGCCGCATGATCGGCCCTGGCACCCCCGGCCCCGTGACGCGCGACCTCCGCGAGCGGTTCCATAAACTCGCCCGGTCGTAACGCCAGAGTTTTCGTAGATGGAATACCGCCGACTAGGTCTTACCGATCTCTGCGTTTCGGCTGTTGGCTTCGGCGCCTGGCCCATCTCTGGCATGAGCAGCGTCGGTGTCAACGACGCCGATAGCCTGGCCACGATTGCCGCGTGTCTCGACGCGGGCGTCAACTTTTTCGATACCGCCTACGGCTATGGCGAACAGGGCGAGAGCGAGCGGTTGCTGGCACGCGCACTCGGTTCGCGCCGCGACGAGGTTGTGCTGGCCACCAAAGGGGGCATCGAATGGGGGCCCGGTCGCCAGCAGGTGCTCGATGCCTCGCCGGCCAAACTGCGGCAGCAATGCGAAACGAGCCTCGAGCGGCTCGAAACCGATTGCGTTGATCTCCTCTATCTACATGCCCCCGATCCGCGCACGCCGGTCGCGGAATCGGCTGCCGAACTCGCTCGCTTGATGCAAGTGGGCAAAGCCCGCGCGATCGGTGCATCGAACTGCACGGTCGAGCAGTTGGCCGAGTTCGCTAGTGCCTGCCCGCTGGCGGCGGTGCAACCTGCCTACAACATGCTGCAGCGCGATATCGAACAGGACCTCGTCCCGTGGTGTGTCGCGCAAGGCGTCGCGCTTGTCGTTTACTGGCCACTTTTGAAGGGGTTGCTCGCCGGTAAGCTCGCGCGCGATCACGTCTTTCCTCCGGGCGACGGACGGGCCAAGTACCCCATGTTCCAAGGCGCCGAGTGGCAGAAGAATCAGGACTTCGTCGACCAGTTGCGGCCGATCGCCGCCGAAGGGGGGCTTAGCGTTGCACAGTTGGTCATCAATTGGACCGTCCATCAACCCGGCATCACCAGCGCCCTGTGCGGCGCGAAGCGGCCTGAACAGGCCCATGAGAATGCCGGCGGCGCGGCGGCACCGCTGTCCGCTGCGGTGTGCGCCAAAATCGACGCGGCACTGGCCCAGCGTGGCACACCCCAAGTGCGCTTGCCGGTGTAGAATGAGTGTGAGGCTGGTTCCTCGCGATGCAACCTCGCAACAGCGCACCCTCGTCAATTACCAGCTATGCCGCTTGAACAACTGGGTCCCTATCGCGTGGGGCGTCGGCTCGGCCGCGGCGGCATGGGCACCGTCTACGCAGCCGTTGAAGAGACGTCGCGTTTGCCGGCGGCCGTCAAGGTGCTTTCCTCGCACCTCGCCGATGAGGAGGGCTTTCGCGAGCGCTTCGAGGCCGAAATCGAAACGCTTCGCAAGCTGCGGCATCCCAACATCGTGCGGCTCTACGGCTTCGGCCAGCAGGACGACATCCTCTACTACGCGATGGAGCTGGTCGAAGGGACGAGCCTTGAGGAAGAGCTGCAAGCCAGCCGCCGCTTCACCTGGCAAGAGGCCACGCAGATCGGCATCCAGGTCTGCCGGGCGTTGCGTCACGCCCACGATCATGGGGTCATTCATCGCGATCTCAAGCCGGCCAACCTGCTGGCTGCGCGCGACGGGACAATCAAGCTCTCCGACTTCGGCATCGCCAAGCTCTTTGGCAACGTCGGCATGACGGGCGACGGTGGCGTCGTCGGCACCGCCGAATACATGTCGCCCGAGCAGGCCGAGAGCAGGCCGATCACACATCGCGCCGATCTGTATGCGCTCGGCGCGGTGCTCTACGCGCTCTGCGCGGGTCGGCCGCCGTTTCGTGCGCGCTCGCTGGTCGAGATGCTCGAAATGCAACGCACAGCCACACCCGAGCCGCTACGGCGGTTTGCTCCCGACGTTCCTGAAGAGCTCGCCGAAATCATCGCCGTGTTGATGTCGAAAGATCCCGAGGCGCGCCCGCCGACAGCTCAGGTGCTCGGCCGCCGGCTCGAAGCGACCGAACGCGGCCTGTTGCGGCGCGAAGAGCGGGCCGGACAGAGCGCGCTGTTGCTGAAGAGCGAAATCGTCGAGGACCGGCCAACCCGCGCCGGTGACGCACCGCTGCCTCCAGGGGGCAAAACCCACCACGACGAGTCGTCATTCGCCCAAACGCTTGCCGCGCCGGGAGCTTCCGGTGAAGATCCGTTTGGCGTCACGCATGGCGGTTCGATCTTGGACAGCGGTGGCCCCAGCGTGCTCCCGGCGGAGCTCGCCCCCGACGAACCGACGATGGCGCCGCCGCGGGGCGGATTTCAGGTCGCCCCGCCCCCACCGAGCGCGATGGAAGCGAGCGGGAAGTCGCCGGCGGCGGAAGCTCCTAAGTCGCGTGGCGCCGAAACCCCCGGCACGTCCGCGGCGCGATTCACCGCGGTTGCCGAAGCGGACGCGGCGCTGGCCGCCGCTGCGTTGCGCCGCAAGCGGTTCGTGTTGCTAGCCCAGACTTTTTCGCTGGCCGCCGGCTTGTGCGTGCTGACCGCCGGCGCCTGGTATTTGCTGCAACGTCCGAGTGCCGACGCCTTGTATGCGCAGATCAACCGCGCCGCGCAGTCCGAACAGCCCGATGCCTTGGCCACGGCCGAACCGCAATTGCAGGATTTTCTCGCCAGGTTTCCAGAAGATTCGCGAGCCGCCGAAGTGCGCGGGCTCGTTGAGCAAGTTCAGCTCGACCGTCTCGAGCGCAAGCTGGCGCGCGAGAATCGCCGTGGCGGCGAGCGCGCCGGTAAGACCCCCGTCGAACGCTTGTACCGCGAGGCGATGCTCACCGCCGACGAACAACCGCAGCGGGCCGTTGCCCGGCTCGAAGCGCTACTGACGCTCTATGCCGATCCGCCGGAGAGCTCGAACACCGGCGCAGCTACCACGGTCGAATCGGACGGCGCGGCGTCAATCATCAGCGACGATGATCGCCGGCTGCTCGAATTGGCGCGACGACAGCTCGATCGTTTGCGCCCTTTGGCCGATCAAGCGACAGCGCAGGTCGTCGCCGAAATCGAGCAGCAGCTCGCGCGCGCGGCAAAGCTGCAAGCAGCGCAACCAGTCGCGGCGCGGCGAATCTGGAGCAGCCTGCTCGAACTCTACGGCGATCGACCGTGGGCGCAGCACGCGTTAGAACCAGCGCGAGCGGGCCTCGGAGCGACGTCGCCGTCGCCCTAAGATGCACAGACTCCCTCTGGCGGAAGCCACCAGCCCGCGCCGGCGAGGGAGCACCTGTGGTGTCCCTCGCCAGCATTTCGGGCCAGTGTTGCCAACGTCGCGTTACGCAACCGACATCTCGGCCAGCTCCTTGGCCAGCCGCTTGCGGGCCACGTGCAGCCGCCGCTTGATCGTGCCCACAGGCGACGCAAAGGCATCGCTCATTTCCACGAGCGAGTGACCCTTGACGTAAAACGCCACGAGGGTTTCCCGATCCAACGGCCGCAGCCGCCGCAGGCTCTTACGAACCTCGCGACGCCGCTCGTTATCCAGCGCGTCGCCCAAAGGCGTGCGCGTCTCCACGCACGTGGCCGCCAGCGTAGCCGGCTCGGTCGCCAAGGCCGGCTGCGCCCGGGCTGCCCGGTTGATGGCCATGCGCACGGTGATCGAGCGCAGCCAGCCGCCGAAGCACTCGGGCGTCCGCAACTGGGCCAGCTTCCTCAGCGCCTGAACAAACACTTCCTGAACGAGCTCCTGCGCTTCGGCGTGGTTGCGCAGCCGGCGCAGGGCCGTCGCGTAGACGGCGCGCTCGTAACGCTCAGCCAGCAGGCCGAACGCGGCGCGGTCGTTCTCCTGGGCCGCGCGCACCAGCTCGGCAACGGTCATCGCCTGCAGGTCGTCTCGGTTGGTCGGTCGATCCAAAAGTCGCATGACTAAAGTTCTCGAATCGCTGGGGGCCTCTTGAGGTCGGCCGCCACGATGTGCTAACGCACAAGCAAGGCGACCGACGTGTAAGCAAACGCGTCGAGCCGAGGGAAATCGAAAACGTCCAGGCCGATCGCCAAGCCAAATGCGGAGCGCAGCGCTCACGCACGGCGGGCGGTCGGCCGCAGGCGTCGTCGACAATCCGTGATGTCAGACCGGGTTGAGGCCCTAGCCTGAAACGACGGACGCCCACGGCGCCGGTCGAACTCGTGGTTCGACCGCGGCCAAGACCGGCATCGCCATCCCGGTGGGGGACGCGAGTATGCCGGTCTGTCCGGTTACGGCGCGTTTGGCCGCGTGCTTCAGCACGCCGGCGGCATGGCAAATAATCGCCAGATACGATTGCCATGCACTTAGAGGTCGCGAAAGCACCTGCGCATGGCGATCGTCGCCGCCGGCCACGAAGCGACGCTCTTGGTTCAAACCAAGGCAACGGTTCGTCGAGCAAGCATTGATCGTCTTACGCATCGGAGTATTCCTGCGCTTCCGCGCGGTTCGAGAGATAGAACCACTACGAGTTGCTTCGTGAGCCTGCCACCTGCTGCACAGCAGTCGACAAAACCCACCCAGTCCTTCAAGCCTGACATGCAATGCCGGGCGCGTCAACGGCGGGCGAGGCCGATGCCGCACCCCGTGCAGGGCGGGCTTGTGTTGGTATAGACACGCGATCGGCCAGTTGGTTCACCAAAGATTGTGGAATTTATTGCGTCGTCGCAGGGAAACTCGCCCGCCACCCATCCTCCGCTGCTCCTTGACCAGCCCTAAACCTAACGTCAGACTCACCTTCCGCTGGAGAGCAGTTCGCCGTCCCGATTCCCCTGTTTTCACCCACCCGCTACGGATCTTCCGCCATGACCCGCACTTTCAAGCAATTGCTGGCACAAAAAGACCACCTCATCCGCGTCTTCTCGATTGCCCGGGTGGTGCATCCGGTGGTCATCGACCTCCTGGGGCTGGCCGGCGGTTACGACGGTTTTTGGCTCGATCAGGAGCACGGCGGTCTGACTTACGAGCAAATTTGCCTGGGAGCTGTCTGCGCCCGAGCGAACAACCTCGACTGTTTTGTGCGCATGGCGCCGACCAACTACGCCCAGGCCACGCAGTGCCTGGAAGCGGGGGCCGGCGGACTGATGGCGGCCCGCGTCGAATCGGCGGCTCAGGCCGAGGAATTCGTCCGCTGGGCGAAGTTCTCGCCACGCGGCATTCGCGGCATGAACACCGGTGGCCGCGATGCCCATTTCACCCACAAGACGCAGCAGCAATTTGCCGAAGACGCCAATCGCGAGCACTTCATCAGCATCCAAATTGAGATGATGGGCGCCCTCGACGAAGTCGACGCCATCGCGGCCATCGACGGCGTCGATCTGCTGTTCCTCGGCCCTAGCGACATGAGTCAGGCGCTCGGCCACTTGGGGGAAGTCGGGCATCCCAAGGTGTGGGAGGCGATCGACCGTATGGCCGCCGCCTGCCGCCGTCATGGCAAGCACTGGGGCACGCTGCCGGCCGACGAGGCCTACGCCGCTCGCGCGGTCGAGAAAGGCTGCCGCTTCCTGATCATGGGAGGCGATGTGCTCTGCCTGCGCCGCGGGATCGAAGCCGTCAAGCACACGTTCGCCGCGCAGTTTCCACGCGTATTGTAACCGCGATTTCCGACCAAGATCGCGGCTGTCAGTCCGGGGCAAAGAATACCGATTCGACGTTGCCCCGCAGCACGCGCCGGCCCAGTTCGATCGCCCGCTCTTCGCTCCAACGTCGATCCATCACAAACCGCTCGGCGAGGATCTTAGCCAACACCCGCTTGTACATGGCGAACTTCGGCAGCGCGAACTCCAGCTTGTACATGTCGCTGTAATAGGCGATCTGCTTGGTCTGCGGAATGGCTTCGAGCCGGGCCGCGGCGTCCCGCTCGATGAACTCGGGCGTATTCGAATACCACCAATGGCCGTTGGTCAGCACGTTTGGAAAGATCCAGCTATAGGCGACCAACTCCTGATTGGTCACGCTGGCCAGCACCGAGATCGGGAACTTCACCCGCGGGAACGCATTGAACAGCTCGCGGTATTGGATCAACGAGACGCGGCTGTCGAACAAATCCTGCCCTTGATAGACGCCGCCGGGATAGACACGGCGATTGACGCCGATCATCAGGTCGAACGGCAGCCGGTGTTCGTCGCACAACTCGGCCAGCGTCCAGAAGACGTGACAGGCAAGTGTTTGGCGGTCGGCAAGCGTGGCGTCCTCGCCTTGTTTGAGCACAGCATCCAGAGCCGCGGCGGCCTCGGTTTCGCCGACACGTCGTGGGCCGAAATCGGGGGGCAGCGAAATCGCCGCGGCCCGGGCGCCGTTCTGACAGAAATGCCCGAATCGAGCTGCCAGCGCCGCGCGCAGGTTTGCCGGGCTACTGACGCTACTTCCCGACGACCGCTCGAGTCGCTTGCGCACCGCCGGCCGGGCCAAATGAAACACCAGGTCGTCGGTACGCAGGCAGGGGATATAGACCGAGGTATCGAAGCCTGCGAGCGGATCGTCGAAATCGTTGGTCAGAAACACTGCCTCGAGCTTGCTGGTTGCCAGCACCTGTTTCGCCCAGTCGGGCTGCTGCATGCAAGCCAGGCTCGCGTCGTAAAGCTTCTGCCAGTTCGCGATCGTCAGCCGATCTTCGCCGAAATTGAAGAATCGCTGGCACATCTCGATCAGCCAGGAGTACTGGACTGTGTTCTCCAGCGGCTCAAGGCCTTCGACCAGCCGTCGGACCCGTTCCGCTGGGGTAATACCCGGCTCTTCGATCCGCTCGCGCGGCATGCCGGCCGAATGGGCCAGTTCGGTGTAATAGTGGTACCCGAGCAGGTCGGCCAAGGAATCGGCGGCCGGCTTCAGGGGATCGATGTGCGTGTGGGGATCGATCAGCGCGAACGAATCGAGCTGTGTGAACAAGCGTTCACAGAGGGGCGTCGTCATAGTGGAAAAGCCTGGGAATCGCGCGAAAAGTGCTGACACCACGTACCGCGCCACGGAGTATACAGCCACCGGGTTCTCCCGGCGATTGGCACGATTCTGCCGGGAAATGGCCAGGGGGGGATCGTGTGGATTTTTTCTACTTTTTTCTTGACTTGAATCGTTTATCTGAGAGACTGTGACCTCAGTAGGCAAATTGCCCGGCCCGGGCTGCGTGCGCAGTGCATTCGGCCAGTTTGCCAAGTTTTGGGAATCGAAGAGTTTCGAATCGTTTTTTGCTCGACTACCGCTGGATAGTTTTTAGTTCGAGGAGTCGCTAATGAGTCTGAGAAAACTGTTTTGCACAGCCCTGCCCGTCGCGGCAGCGCTAGCGGTGTGGGTAGCCGGATCACCGGCACACGCTGCGTCACTGGCGTTGAACTTCGATGGTGCCGCCAACACCAAGGGACCGTTCACCAATCCAGGTGCGGCTCCGGTCGACGTCAATAAGTTCTCGGTCAATCTCGACATTGACCCTTCGTCGCAACTGCAAGTTGCCGGCAATTTCAACATCAATATCTCGATGTCGGCCAACCTCGGTATTTCGGGCGCCACGTTCAGCCCGACGGGGAACCTGAACATCCCGTATCAGACGCCCAACCTCACGACGACCGGCGCTGCCAACATCACAACGACGCCTACTGGTAGCGCTTCGTTGACCTTGTGGGGTCAGCAGGTCGGAGGTTTCGACCCCGGTGGTGATGGCTTCAAATCGGCGACCGGTGTGCCGTCCCTTCCCTCGACCTTGTCGCGTGCCGACTTGACGGCCTTCCAGACGACGTTGATTGGTTCCAGTGGCGCTACGGTCACCACGAACCCGATCACGATCACCGGTTCGGGTGGTATCGACCTGAGCTTGTTCACGTTGGGCCTGACGGCGAGCATCGTCGGCAACGCGAAGGTCGGCCTCTCCAACTTGGCGTACCAGCAGACATCGTCTGGCGATGCCATGATTGGTAACGGTACCCCGAACCTCTTGCCGCCCGGCAACAACGCTACTCGTTCTTATCCGCTGGACACCAACGCTTGGGGTGACCTGTCGGGTAGTGGAACTGCGTCCGTGGGTGGCGTTGTGACTCTGGGGAGTGACTTCGGTAACCTTGGTACCTTTAACCTGGGGGATCTGATCAATCAGTCCATCAATTTGGACTCTTCGTTCCCGCTGCCAGGTACGGTTACCTTGGCTGATCTGAACCCGACCGGGTTCAACCAAGTGAACAAGGACGATTTGCAGGCCACGATCGGGCTCGACCTGACCGGTATCGGCCTGCCGTTCTCGCTCGCTTCGGTTGGTACGGCCACGATTGCCACGCAATTGGTGACCACGACCAACTTGGTGGCCCCCGTTACGATCACGATTAGCGTGACCGGGACCATCACCTTCGGCATCTTGGCCAGCCTGTTGGCAAACGACATGGCTTACCAGTTGCAGGATTCGATTGCGAACGTCGTCGCACCGGAACCGGGGAGCATCATGTTGCTCTTCATGGGTCTGGCAGGTGCAGTGCCCCTGGCACTTCGCCGGCGCCGTCGTCGCAAGTAGTCCGATAGCCGAGCCTCGCAGGAATGCGGGGCTCATCCAGCGGCTCTTCGATGGGCTGGCTCCTGCCAAACGGTGGGAGCCAGCCCTTTTTTTTGTGAGACCTGGTTTACTTTGAATTCTGTGTGCCTCGGGCTCTGCCCGTGCGTCTTTGCGTTGCCCCGGCGGAGCCCGTAGCACACGATGTTCCCACCCTTGTATTTCAAAGTGATCCAATACCTTTTCTTGCCCGCGAACGACCAGTGGATTGTGACCTTGGATCGCGTCGCGGCGGTCCTGATATGCCGCTCGCGTCTGCACCACCTTGGGTGGCCTAGCAATTCCTGCGTGCGCCGGTGCCACGCTTCGCATACACGCGCCGCTGGTCGAGAGCGTACGATTCATCACTGATAGGAAGGAAACCTCGTCGGACCCTCGCTACACAGCAGCGCGGCAGCCATGATCCGCGGTTCGTCACCTCGGTCACATCGCGCGGGTCTTGATCGCCATCGGAACCCGGGCGCCATTGGGGTGCCAGCCGCCGCGTCGCTTAATGCCCCTGGGAACGGCCGCGAAGCTACTTCCCGTTCTCTCGCGCCCCTGTACTCTCTCCCGCGAGTGGAGAGGAAATCGAAGAGGTCATTTCCCGAAGGTTCCACATCAACCCCTGGGCGTCTTCCCGCCGCCCGGCCCAGCTTGTCAGGTTGCGACGGGCGGTTGATACTGATTAGACGACGAGTTTTGTGTTGGACGTACGGTTGCTTTCACTCCGCTGTTCAAAAACCTGAAGTGCCCTCGCGACGACCCACCAAGCACAACCGAAGCCCGCATGGTTCTTCGACGGCCGCTCGTCGATTGAATGGGTGGCCCGCCATCGCTTTACGGATCGGCCAATGGCCGGCATGGGTTCGTTGGGGTGGGGCCTGGCTCGCGATCGTTTTGACGATCGTCGTGAGTCGCTCGGCGATTATCGATTCACCTCCCTACTACGATTTCGCGACAGGGTTGTTCCTCGAAGCCAATTTTTTAGCGGAGACCGGCTTCGACTATTCCCAGCTTTTTCACGAGCAAAGCCGCTGGATGGAGGGGGGAGCTGCGGTCTACATCACCAGTGTGATGCCCACGTTCGTCGCGGTTCTCATGCGCTGTTTACCAAGCGCGCGCGCAGTCCTCGTTGCCTATCACCTGTTTACGTTCGCGGCAGCAGCCACCTTGGCCTTGCTGTTGTTTGCCGCGTTGCGAGCGCGCACGGGATTCTGGGGCGCCCTGGTCACAGCGTTCTGCTGCCTGACCGTCCCCCTGCTCAGCACGCAGATCGACATGTGCGGCATGGATCTGCCCATGGCGGTCATGGCAGTCGCCGCGGTACTGTTGATTGCTCACGGGCATTACGAATGGTCTGCCGTGGCGGGTGCCGGAGCATTTTTGATTAAAACGCCCGGTCGCGCCGTGATCGCGGCGACCATTATCTACCTGCTGGCCTTGGTGGTTTTAGGACGCGGCCTTGCGCCCCTGGCAGAACGTCGCCGACTATGGCGCGGTCTGGGATGGCACTTGTTGGTGTTTGCGGCCGAAATCGCGGCCATTGACTGGACCAATTCGCTACCCCACTCGGAGATCGAGACCTGGACGCAAAGCCGTCGCTACTTTCGCGGCGAGAACTACTGGGACTGGTTGCCCTACTGGTTTCCGGATCAACTCGCGGTGTTTGCTGTGTGCCTGACCGTGCTGCTTGTCGCCACGGGTTGGGCGCTGCGCACCGGATTTCGCGAAGTCGCCGGAAGAGGCGTCGATCGGCTGCGGCGCATCCTTTATCGGTTACTCGTCGCGGAGCCGCTGCTGGCCGTCGGCTGGACGATCATTTTTGGCATGCTCACCGCCTTGTGGTTTGTCTATTGCCTGCCGCGGTACTTCATCTTGATCTTGCCATTTCTTTATCTGTCGCTTGGTCTGCTGTTATTTTCGCGACCCCGGCTGCGGGGATTCGGCCTGGCAGCGGTTTCCGCTCTCGTGATTTTCAATCTGGCGAATGCCAATGGTGAGTTTTTTCCGGCGATCGACCGTGCTCCGCGCGATGCCTTGCGCACCGGTGCCATGCTCGAGCGTAGTCGCGAGTACTTACGCGACCACCAATCGAACATCGCCGGCATGTCCCAACTCGCGATCCGCCATCCCGAGGCAACGGTTATCGCGCCATCTCCGTACGTCCATTTTCTGTCGTTGCCCAGGCTCGGTTACGTCGAGCGCCCCCTGAAGGGATTTTCGCTTAGTCGGTACCACGGCGGGGGTTTCAAGTCGGGCTTGGACTTGCCGAAGCAAGCGCCTCGCGACGTCGTGTTCGTGCGCGTGCGCAACTCCTTCGCCACGGGCGAAGTGCCGGCGCCGGAGCGTGGCGACGAATTGATCTGGAACGATCAAAGCGAGAATCCCAGCTCGCCGTTGCTGATTTTTCGCCGCCAATGGCCGGCGGTCGTTTCCGCAGCCGAGCTCGCCGAGCGATACCAGATGATCGTGCTCCCCTCGCGCGGTTTGATTGAGCGCGGCCACGTCGCCGCCCGCGAAGGACGGTTCGATGATGCCCGTAGGTGCTATTTCGAGGCCTTGGACGCGGCGGCCTCACAACCTGACTCGCCCGTCCAGATCGACGCGCGCATGGGTCTGGCATTCACTTACTTCCAGCAGCGTGACTGGCCGGCGGTCGTCGAGAATCTGCGGATCGTGACGAACTTGGATTCACGTCGGGCGCCGGCTTTCGATCTGTTGGGTCGTGCCCTGGCCGAGCTGGGACTCTGGCAGGAGGCAGCCGACAGTTTTCGGGGCGCGGTGGCCTTGGATCGCGAGAACCTCGTTGCCTGGAAGGGACTGGCCAACGCCGAGCTGCGCTGCCGGAAGTATGCCGCGGCAGCGGCGGCCCTCGACGAAGCTGCCCGTTTGTCGCCCGATGATCCCGAACTGTGCTACTTGCTCGCTTCGGCTCGACAGCAAGCGGGCGACTTGCGCGGCGCCATCGCGGCCTACGAACGGGCGCTTGTTTTGCGAGTTGATTGGGCGGCCGCCAACAACGACCTCGCCTGGCTGCTGGCCACGGCTGCCGACGAGAAACTCCGCAATCCCCCCCGCGCCGTACAGTTAGCCGAATCTGCTTGCGCCGCCAGTTTCCGGCAAGCCGCCAGCATGCTCGACACCCTGGCTGCCGCGTATGCGGCCGACGGGCGTTTCGCCGAAGCCGTCGCCGTCGCGCGCGAGGCCATCGCGCGTGCCAAGGAGGATCCGCAGGACCAACTCGCGCCAGACATTGCCACGCGACTGGCGCTGTACGAGCGACAAGAACCTTACCTCGCGCCACCGATCGTGCCGACGAAGTCGGCGCTGTCCAGCCCACGGCCTGTGAAATGAAGCCTCCCGCGGAACCGACCTATCTACGCTTTGCCGACAATCGGATCGGGCTGCGGCGCTTTCGCTGGCCTACCGCAGACGCGCCGCGAATCGTTTGCTTGCCGTATGCGGGCGGGCAATCACTCGCCTTTCGCGGGCTGGCCGAGCACCTGCCCAAGGAGTGGGGGGTGTGGGCGATCGACCCGCCCGGGCACGGCTGGGCGGGGGGCGCTCCGCTGGCCCAGGTCGAGGACATGGCCGACGCCTATCTCGGCCATCTGCCTCTCGAAGTGTTTTCTGGCGCCGTATTACTGGGGCATAGCCTCGGGGGCTGCGTGGCGTTTGCCTTGGCCGAACGACTTATCCAGCTCCGGCGAGCGCCACGAGCTTTGGTGCTCAGTGCGACGCGCCCCCCGCATCGCGCTGCCGAGTACGATTCTTTCCTGACGCTCGACGATCAGGGATTGCTCGACGTGTTGATTCAGCTTGGCGGCGTTCCGGCCGATTGGGCGGCCGAGCCCGAGCTATTCGCCCAGTTTCGCGATGTCGTGCGTGCCGATTTTCAGGCGTTTGAATCCTTTCGGCTCGATGGGCGCCGGGTCGATCTACCGGTGCTGGCAGTGGGAGCGCCTGAAGACGTCGTTTGCCGTCCTGCGCACGTGTTCGAATGGACGCGTTTTTGTCCAAGCTGTGAGATTGAGTTTGTCGGCGGCGGCCATCTGTTCGTACAAACGCAACCAGAACTGTTTGCCCAGCGCGTGGCCAGCTTTATCCGGCGTCTGCCGCCACTGCCCGGGGGCATGTCATGATGTGCCCCGCGCTCGCGCCGCTCGCACTAGGTGCCGATGACGTCGACCTCTGGTACGTCGAAACCAGCCTCGCGGACGATCCGCTTGTGATGTCGCGATTCGATCGGTTGCTTTCCCAGGCCGAAGAAGGGCAACGCGGTCGATTCGTGTTCGACGTCGATCGCCGGCTCTATTGGATCAGCCACGTGCTGGTGCGTACCGTGCTGGCACGCTACCTGGGCTGCCAGCCCGGCGAGTTGCAGTTCCGTCCGAACCGCTACGGACGACCCGAAGTCGTCAGCCCGGCAGCCTGGCCGAGGCTGCGCTTCAATTTGTCGCACACCCGCGGCTTGGCCTGTTGTGGAGTGACCTGGTCGCGCGATCTAGGGATCGATGTCGAGGACACCGCTCGCCGCGAAGTGGGGCCGGAAGTGGCCGAGCATTTTTTCTCGCCCACGGAAGTGGCCGAGCTGCGCCGGCGCCCACACGATCAACAGCAGCGCCAATTCTTGCGTTATTGGACCTTAAAAGAAGCCTACATCAAGGCGCGGGGGATGGGGCTGTCGCTCCCCTTGGATCGCTTTTCATTTTTGCTCGCGCACGATCACGTGCCGGTGACGATCGAATTTGCGTCCGGGATCTCGGACAATCCGGCCTGCTGGCAGTTCTGGCAGCAAACCGTTGCCGCGCGCTACCTGGTGGCTGCCGCGCTGCGCTGCCCACCGGCCTGCCAGCCTCGATTCCGTCTCATGTCCTGGAGCGCGGCGCAATTTGATCCCATGCCAGGCGACGACCAATCCTGATTGCCAGTCTAGCTGGCGGATGCCGTTTTCTTCAGCGGCAACAGGTCGGGAAACAGCGAATGCAATTGGTGCATGTCGAGCAGTTCCTTCAGCCGATCTTCGCGCTCGTCCATATCGACCATCTTGGTCTCAAAGATCGTCAGGAGATGCCCGACTGCCGTCCGAATTTGTTCGTCCGACGGGCGAGCCTCCCCCAGCTCTTCATAGACTTTTCGAATAGCACGCGCCGGTTCGATGACTCCGCGATCGTAGGCTTCGTTGTCGAAGTTCTTGTTCGGTGTGCAGGCGATATGCTTCATCACCGAACCCAGAATAGGTGGTATGTAGTCCGCCATCGAATCACCCGTCTCCAAATTAGCTAGAATCTCTCGCAGCATTTCGGCGAGCCGCAGCCTACTGGACTGTCGCCCGTCCGGCCCGTCGGCCATTCGCTCCACGCCCTGCGGAGGTGGCGCCGCACGACTGGGCTGCCAAAAGGGACCGGCAGCAGGTTGCTTCGCTAGCGAGCGCCACTGCCTGTTTGCGGCCGGCAAGTCTTCCTCATCAGTATAATTCCTCCGCCGACCATCGCGAGTGGCTAACGAATCCTACCTTGGCATTTCTGCCGTCCTTTGTCGACATAATCGCTACCGCTGGCTCCCGTGGATAGCCCCGACGTACGGCTCACGATCCCTCCGCGGAGTTTAACGCTTCGCGGGCGAGTTTCGACGTTGGATCGATACGCAGTGCTTCGCGAAAGTGGTCGATGGCTTCGGCCTTTTGTCCACGCCCGATGAGAATCACGCCCAGAAAGTGATGTGCCTTCGAGTGCTTCGGGTTGAGGCGAAGTGTTTCTCGCAATTGCTTCTCCGCGTCTTCAAACTTGCGATCGTTGAGCAGGCAGGCGGCCAGGTTGAAATGCAAGGCGTGATGCGTTGGCAGCAAGTCCAATCCCTCGCGAAACAGTTTACTGGCCTCGCCGAATTTCTTTTGCTGGAACATGGCGATGCCTTGCGCTTGCTTCTCCTGCGCCAAATCCGCGGTCGTCACAGCGTCGTAGCGATGGCCGCGCCGGCGAATAATCGTGGCTTCGAGGATGCGATCGGGATCGAAGAGCGAGTTGGGTTCTTGCGCGTCGTATCGGCGTAGTCGCGTCGCGACATCCATGCCCTCGATCACTCGGCCAAACACCGTTTGCTTGCCGTCGAGCCCCTTGGCCCGCGTCGGGCGCAGGGTAATGAAAAACTGCGAGCCGTTGGTGCGCTTGGACAAAGGCACCATGCTGATGGCGCCGCGTAGATGCGGACGGACATGCGCCGGATCGTTTTCGAAGAGCGTCTCGTACCCCGGCCCCCCCTGCCCGTCGCTGGTGGGAGAGCCCGACATGGCGCCAAAGCCCGAGATCACGCGATGGAAGGCCAGCCCATCGAAGAATCCGTCGGCGACCAACCCCAAGAAGCTGGAAACCGTATTGGGTGTGTCGTCCTCGAATAGTTCGAGCACGATGTCGCCGCGCGTGGTGTGCAAGCGCATGCGCGGCAGATCGCCTTTGGCTTCGTCCGCGGCCCGGCGAGCCAGTTCCGCATCGATGACCACGCGACGCTGCGGGATTTCTTCGAGCAATTGTCGGCCATAAGGATTGAGCGCGTTTTTATCGAAGGCTAAGCGGAGATACTTTTCGGCATCATCCAGTCGATCCAGTTCGTGCGCCGATTGCCCAGCAATGTTGTAAACCTCGGCACGCGGAAAATCGTGGGCAATCAGCGTTTCAGCAAGGCCGAGAGAATCCTCGAACTTATCGCCGTCGAAAAACAGCACCGCCAACGTAATCATCAACTCGGAAACCTCGGCATCGGCCGGATTGGCGGCATACGCCTTTTTCAGCACTGGCACCAACTCGCGCAGCACGCGCTCCGAATCTTCGAGTACCTTGCCATACTCCTCCCGCACCACTTTACGGTTCTCAGGGTTGCTGGCGAGAAACCGCGTGCGCAGTTCTTGCATGTGCCGCGCCAGTTGCCGCCAGGGCTTGATTGCCTGGTCGAATTCCTGACGCGCGGCGATCGCTTCGGCCGTGGGCGCGGCCGCCTCGGGGGCAGCATTCTCATCCGCCGACGCACCGGTGCCGATCGACCAGGCACCTGCCAAGAGCACAACAACCATCCAACGTCGCATAACGAGCATCCTCGCTGGCCCCCACCAATGAAAGGCTCGGTCCATTATCAAGAAGCGATTTCGTGAACGACCCGACCGTAGACATCGGTCAGGCGAAACTGCCGTCCACTGTAGCCAAAAGTAAGCTCCGTGTGATCAATTCCCAACAAGTGCAGCAACGTGGCATGAAGGTCGTGGATGTGGACTTCGGTTCCCGGCAAGGCAAAGTACCCATACTCGTCGGTGCCGCCATAGGTAACCCCGCCACGCACGCCGCCGCCTGCCAGCCACATCGTAAAGCCATACGGGTTATGGTCGCGCCCATCCTTGCCGGCTGCCTGTTCTTGGGCCATCGGGGTGCGTCCAAACTCACCCCCCCAAAGCACGACTGTCTCCTCGAGCAACCCGCGGGACGCCAGGTCGGCCAACAGACCAGCGATTGGCTGGTCCACCGCCAGTGCATTGCTGCGATGGTGTTCGACCAGAAACGAGTGCTGGTCCCAGCGATTGTGGTCGGGCAACTTCGGCGGAAGCAATTGCACGAAGCGCACACCCCGTTCGATCATCCGGCGGGCCAGCAAGCACTGGCGCCCGAATGCTGCCGTCTGAGGCCGATCAATGCCGTAGAGTCGCAAAGTGCCCTGCGTCTCGTCTTCCAGATTTGTCAGCGCCGGCACCGCCGATTGCATGCGAAAGGCTTGCTCATAACTGGCGACCAGCGCCTCGTACGGGTCGTGCTCTCCCTCGCCTGCGGCCTGGTGCCGGCTGAGCCGCTGGGCCAACCCCAGCTTCGATTTCTGCAACTCGGCCGTCGGTTCGACACGGGTTAAGTCGGCAATCGGCGATCGACCTTGGCGAAACAACGTGGCCTGATTGCGCACCGGCAGAAAGCCCGCGCCGAAGCAATCCTCGCCCCCCAGTGGAATGTTGCCGCTGTCGAGCACGATGAAACCAGGGAGCTCTTCCGATTCGACCCCCAACCCGTAGCTGATCCAAGCCCCCATGCTCGGTCGCCCGGGCATGCCGAACCCCGTGTGCAGGCAGAAGTTCGCCGCCGTATGTTCCGAATGATCCGAAACCATCGATCGCACAAAGGCCAGGCGATCGACATGCCGGGCAATATGCGGGAACAACTCGCTGACGTCCGCCCCGCACTCGCCATGCTTGGCAAATCCGAAAGGCGATTTGAGCACCCGTTTGCCAATGTGAAATTGCGTTGCCGGAGTATTGATCTTGATCGGCTGACCGTGCTCTTTTGCCAGTCGCGGCTTGGGATCAAACGTGTCAATCTGCGAAGGACCGCCGTCCATGTACAGGAAGATAACGTGCTTTGCGCGACCCCCCGTCCTTGATGTGGCACGCGGCGGGGCACCAGTTTGCGGAGTGCCGCTGGGGCGCGCGCAAGAGGTCAGCCCGGCCAGCGCCAGGCCCCCAAAGCCATTGGCCCAGTGATGCAGAAAGCGGCGCCGAGAAAGCGGTCGCTCAACGTGCTCGAAATTGCCGCCGGATGACATGATGATTCGATTCTAAAGCGCCCCGACGACGGTTTCTATCGCTGTCGGACGGAGAAAACGCCACTGCCGACCAGCGCCCCGTCGACACGGCTCTAACCGCGGAACCCGCGGAACGCCACTAACGCAAAAGCTGAAACTCCGGCAACATGAATAGGGTATGGGCAAGATCGGACCAGGCAGCGGCGTCGGGCGATTTCGCACGATCGGCCGTCGCGCGGGCCGCCCGCTGAGCCACCAGAAAGGCCAGCGCTTCGTTCAACTCGAATTCGTCCGGCGGACGCCCCAACGCAGCCTCGAACATCCGCCGAACTTTGTCCGCCGGCTCGCCTGCCGCGGCCCATTCGCGGGCTCCCCACACTTGGGCCTGCTGCACCACAAAGGAGTTGTTCATCAGCGACATTGCCTGCGCCGGCACGATCGCTTGAATTCGTTGGCCCGTGGCGTTCAAAGGGCGCGGAAAGTTGAAAACCGCCAACAGCGGATTGAGGTGGTTGCGTCGAATTTCGAGATAAATGCTGCGGCGCCGGTTGCCATCCAAGGGGCCCGACACTTTCGGCAGATCGTGGCCGTCCATGTACGGTGTCAGATGCAGCTTGACGCTCGGCCCGAACGTCGAGGCATCCAAGTTCTCGGCCGCAGCGAGCATGGCATCCCGCAGGCACTCGGCGTCGAGCCGCCGCACCGGCATATGGTGCAACAACCGATTCTCCGGGTCGCGTTGCCGGGCCTCGAACGTCGTCTGGTTCCCCTGGTGGTAGGTCGCCGACAGAACAATCAGTCGGTGCAGATCCTTGATCGACCAGTTCGACGCCACCAGCCGGCTCGCGAGATAGTCGAGTAACTCGGGCTGGGCAGGTCGCTCGCCCATCTCCCCGAAATTGTCCGGCGTGCCCACAAGGCCACGGCCAAAGTAGTGCAGCCAGATTCGATTGGCGAGCACGCGCGGGGTGAGCGGGTTTCGCGGCGAAGCAACCCACTCCGCCAACTCCGTTCTGCCACTGCCCACGAGCGTCGCCGGATGGTTCTCGAGCGCAGTCACGCAACTCAGAAACCCGCGTGGGACAAGTTCGCCCGGGTGCGAAGCCTCGCCACGCTCTTGAATCGCGACGTCGTGCGGCGCGGCGTCGCAAGCGACGATGGCAATCGCCGAGGGGCCCAGTTCGCGCTCGAGGGTTGCGCGGCGCTCCTGCAATTCACGAGCACGGTTTTGCTCGGCGGGCGGCAAATTCGCGACAACGTCCCCAGTGCCGGCGCTTAGCAGCGGAACATCCGATCTCAGTCCCCAGCAGGCGATCGCGGTTGTCGCGGGAACGGCGTTGCGGGCGTGCGCGTCGCGATGCAATCTCAGATCACGCAGCACCAACTGCTGATAGCGGGCCGCCAACGCTGCGGGCGTTGTCACGGCCGGCGATAGCAGCTCTTGCCAAACCAACGGGCTGGCGACAACCGCAGGTGGCGTATCGGCGAATTGGATTTCATCGACCAGGAGGAAGCCGTCGTGCGACGCCGATTCATCGACGATCTCGAGGAACACCTCGCGATCGAGCAACTCGTGCACGTCGAAGTAACGCTGCTCGAGTTGGCGATCGCCACGACCGGTTTGCGTCAGCAGTCCAAGTGGCTGCCCGTTCACCACCAGGCTGATCCGGCAACTCGCCGCGTCGTTGGCCCCCGCGATGCGAAACCAGATGAAGGGGCGTTTGATTTTGAATTTGGGGCTCGTCAAGCGACCTGTCAGCTTGCCCGACACCTGTCCGCTCGCAGCAAGGCCGGCGCCGGTGGCGCCGCTGCACACGCCCGGCGACGTCTTCACCGGCGCGGCGCCAAACGCGGCTCCAGTCACGTCCCAGTTGTCGAAGCCCGCTTGGTCGAAGCTGGCGAACACCTCGGGCGGAGATTTAACGGCGGGCCCCCCCGGCGCCACGTCTGGTGCGGGGACCGCGGCGCTGGGATCGCGAGCAATGGTCGCCAACTGCTGCGCGAAGTCATGCGAGTCGGCCGCAACTAACCTTCTCCACAGCCAGAGGAAATTGCTCGGGGCGTCATTTGCCGCGTCAACCTGACCGACCAGTCGCTCAAGTTGCTGCTCATCGAGCGAGTGCCGCTGGGCGACCTGTTGGCTCATGGCGGTGCGGCGGCCCGGTTCGGCCTGGAGAACTTCACGCGCCGCCAGCAGCAGGTCGGCGAGCCGCTCGGCGCCGGCGAGCCGCGCGGCAAGCTCGCCGCCCGCTGTGAGCGAGGTCAGCTCCTCGTCGATCTGGGTTATCTCGGCGCAGTCCACCGCGAGCTGCGTTTGGCGACTCGGGCTATCGACGCAGGTTTGCCGCTTATCCGAGCTGTAGAGTAAGCCGGCTAACGCGTAGTAGTCGGCCGTCGGAATCGGATCAAACTTGTGATCGTGACAGCGAGCGCAGGCCAGCGTGAGTCCCAGGAACGCCTTACCAAATACATCGAGCTGATTCTCGATTTGATTGGCACGGTCCTGTCGCTCATCGACCGGGGTGTTTTGCACTTCACCCAGATACCAGAAACCGGAGCCGATCGGGGCCAGTCGCGTGAGCCCATCGGCACTGGTGCGCTGCGCTTCCTGCGGGATCAAGTCGCCGGCGATTTGTTCGCGAACAAAATCGTCGAACGGCAAATCGCGATTGAACGCCTCGATGACGTAGTCGCGATAGCGAAACGCGTTCGGCTTATCGACGTCGAACTCATGGCCATCCGTCTCGGCATAGCGCACCACGTCGAGCCAATGTCTCGCCCAGCGCTCGCCATAATGCGGGCTGGCCAGCAAGCGCTCGACAAGGCGGCTGTCCGCATCGGCAGCTTCATCGTTGAGATAATCGTCAATCTCCGCGGCCGTGGGGGGCAAGCCGATCAGGTCGAACGTCACGCGACGAAGGAAGCTCCGCCGATCCGTCGGCGGGGCAGGATGCAAGCCGGCCTGCTCCAACCGCGAGAGCACAAAGCGGTCGAGATCGTTCTTCGGCCACGATTGATCGTGCACCGCCGGCACTGGCGGATCGCCGACCGGCTGTAGAGCCCAGTCGCCTGGCATCGTTGCTTCAGCGGTGTTGTTGTTCGCCTCGTCGCCCGCCGTCTTGCCAGCGACCTCATGAGTCGTCGCGGTCCAGGCCGCGCCCGCAGCGATCCAGATCGCGAAATCGTCCACGGTCTCCGCCGCAAGCGATTCTTTGGGAGGCATCTTGATCGGCGCATCAGAGAGCCGACGAATGGCCTTCAGCAACAAACTGGCATCGGGGTCACCGGGCACAACGGCCGGTCCGCGGCGACCACCCCGCAGCATGCCGTCGCGAGTCGCCAGGTCGAGACCACCCTTGTTCTTGGCCCCCTGGGCATGGCATGAATGGCACGACTGCGAGAGCACAGGCCGGATGCGGCGCTCGAAAAACTCCACCGCCGCCGCATCATCCCCAGCAGCCGCGACCTTGGCTGGTTCGCCGGTGCTTGCGGCCCCGCCCGCAGCCGCGGCCTGTTGTGCGGAAATGCACATCGGCCAGGCCAGCCATGCGCAGCCGCCGGCAACCGTCAGCATCAAGATTCGTTGCAGTTTCGACACGAGATCCAAGATCGCGGATGAGGAGACGGTTGCCCCGGGCCGGCAGGGCCGCTGCGCCCAATTTCAGTGTACCTGCCTAGGCACGGTTGCTGTACGGTTTTCGGGCGGGCAAGTTCGCGATTCGCCGCGATAAATCCACGATAGTCATGGCGGTTTCGGCCCGCGAATGCGGGGGTTAGAATCGGTCTTGGGAACGGCTCTCGTTTCATTCGCGGCTCGCTCGACGGGCGAGCTCGCGTTCTTGGTACCGGGGACGGTCGATCGAATGCCACGTGCGCCGCGAATCATCGCTATCGCGCTGCTCTTATTGGCAGGTTCGTTCGCCCGCGCAGGCGACCCGGCCCCCCCGCAATCGATCGAGAACTTCACGCTTCTCGACTACCGGGGGCAGGCCATTTCGCTGGCCGACTTTGCCGACAGCAAGCTCGTGGTCGTGGCCTTTCTGGGCACCGAATGCCCGCTCGCTCGATTGTACGCGCCGCGACTGGCCGAGTTGGCCGAGCGCTACGAAAGCCGGGGCGTAAAGTTCCTGGGCGTTGATTCCAATCGGCAGGATTCGCTGACGGAAATCCTGCATGCGGCCCGCACGCTGGGGATTTCCTTTCCGCTGCTCAAAGACGCTGGCAATCGAGTCGCCGATCAGTTCGGCGCCGCGCGAACGCCAGAAGTCTTCGTGCTCGACGACCAGCGGCACGTGCGCTATCGCGGCCGCATCGACGACCAGTACGAAGTCGGTATCCAGCGCTCGGCGGCCCGACGCCACGATCTTGCCGAAGCGCTCGACGAACTGCTCAGCGGGCGCGAGGTCAGCGTGTCGGTCACGGCCGCACCGGGCTGCTTGATCGGCCGGGTGCTCAGTGCGGTCGAACCCGCGGGTGGCAATTCAAAGGTAATCACCTGGTCGGGACAAGTGGCCGCTATCTTTCAGCGCCATTGCCAAGAGTGCCATCGCGCCGGCGAGGTCGCGCCGTTTCCGCTGATGACCTATGCCGACATTCAGGGCTGGGAGGAAATGATCCGCGAAGTGCTCCAGGAGCGGCGCATGCCTCCCTGGGGAGCCGATCCGAACTTTGGCCACTTCATCAACGACAACAGCCTTAGCGACGAAGAACGCTCGCAACTCGTAGCCTGGCTCGATGCCGGCGCGCCCGAGGGAGATCCGGCCAAGACTCCCGCGCCCCCAACGTTTCCCCAGGGCTGGCACATCCCCGGGCCTGACCAGATCGTTTACATGAGCCCACAACCCTTCGCGGTGCCGGCCGAAGGAGCAGTCGCTTATCAGTGGTTCTACGTCGATCCCGGTTTTCGCGAAGGCAAATGGCTGCGGGCGACCGAATGCCGGCCCGGCAATCCGCGCGTCGTGCATCACATCACGGTTTACTTCAAGCCGCCGGGGCGGCACTGGGAACTAAAGCTCGGCGACCGCATCAACCTGGTAGGCGGGTTCACGCCCGGGCAGCGCCCGGCGCACGGCGTGGCAAATCCACCGTGCATTTACGTGCCTGCCGGATCGCAGCTTGTGTTTGAAGTCCATTACACGCCAGTCGGCACGATCGAACTCGACCGCAGTTGTATTGGGTTGTCATTCGCCGATCCGGCCGAAGTCAAAGAGCAACTGCACTACGTGCTGGCCGCCAATACCGACTTCACGATTCCGCCGGAGAGCGCCGACCACGTTGTCGAGTCGTCGTACACGATGCCCGAGACCGGCGATTTGGTCTTCCTCAACCCGCACATGCATCTCCGCGGCAAGTCGTTTCGTTACGAGGCTCGCTACCCCAGTGGCGAGACCGAAACGCTGCTAAGCGTCCCGCGATACGACTTCAATTGGCAGTCGGTCTACGTGCTGCGCGAACCGAAAGAATTGCCGGCCGGCACGACGATCCACTGCGTGGCCCATTTTGATAACTCGGCGGATAACCCGGCCAACCCCGATCCCCAGGCTGCGGTTCGCTGGGGCGATCAAACCTGGGAAGAAATGATGATCGGCGCGCTGGCCTTCGCAACGCCCAAACGCCCAACGCCGTTCGTGGCGTCGCAAGCAACCACCAGCGGTGATCGCGTTGCGCGCTACCTGATTGCCGCCGTGGTGCTGATTGTCATTGGCGCGGCCCTGGGATTTTGGCGACTCCGCGCACGCCATTCGCACGGTGGACGAAGAGATCGTGCGTTCGCCTCGACGTCGCGGCCATGAAGCGCAACGGGTCGGCGCAGGCAGTGGCATAGTAGCGGCCGCGAAATAACTTCTCCCTAGTTACCTCTCCCCTTGCGGGAGAGGGTAGGGTGAGGGGGCAAAGAGTATTGGAAGTTATTTCGCGTCAGTTCCTTAGATTGTTCTTGGTTCCGGTTGCTCACTTTCGGTCAAAAAGGCGCCAGCCATGGATCTCGAAGCTCGGCTTCTCCGTTTGGAACGAGGTGTTCGCCGCCTCAAACTCGTCGTCGCGATGCTGCTTTTGCTGGCGCCGGTTTCCGCGCTGACGACGTACGGCATCATGCGGCGCTGGCCCGACGGCGAACATGGCCCCGCGGCGGTCAAAGCGTGGTTTGATCGCGGTCCCAGCAAGCACCTGGTCACGGCGCAGCGCGTGCTGCTGGTCGACGCCAACGGGATCACTCGCGGCAAACTCGCCTGCGAGTCCGACGGTGTCGGCTTGCGACTCCTCGACGGCAACGAGCGCCTGCGGGCCAGCCTCGACGTGACGACCGCGGGGCCGGGCCTGACGCTTTTCGACGATGGCGGACGACTTCGCGCGGTGCTGCAAGTGGGGCGTGAAGGGCCCTATCTGGCAGTAACCGACGAGCACGGCACAGAGCTCTTCGCGGCCCCCGCGGCGGCCGTTGCGAACACCGCGCCCGGCACACCCGCGGAATCGACGGAGAAGTGAGCGGCGATCGAGTTCGACGTATACAACCAGCGATCAGCGGGTAGTGGGTAGTGGGTCACTTTGAAAATATTGGAATACGCACCGTGTGCCACCGGCTCCGCCCGTGCCGTATTTTACGGCGTGCCGCAGCAGCAGCACGGGCAGAGCCCAATGGTCTCGACACAAGTCCGCTAGCGGGTGGGTAGAGGACGACGATGTGACGAGATGCCGTCGGAATGGGTGTGACACGAGCAAGGATTTCGCCGCGGAGCGGCGGCGGCGCTTAGCCGTGGGCGCCAGCCCACGGAAGCGTTTCGGGTTCGATTGAAGCCGCGTAGCGGCGACGCCGAAATCGCCTTAGATTCGTTGTCATGCCGCCGCGCCGATGTCGCCGCTGCGCGGCTTAGTTGTTGTTTGGCGTCGATTGTCCGTGGGTTAACACCCACGGCTAAGCGCCGCGGCCACTACGTGGCCAATGACAATCGATGATTCGCGTCAACCAGGAGCAATGGCGAAGACACTTTCCACCGAGTTGCCGATGCAGTCGCGGGTCTGCCCACCGTGGCCTAGCTAGCTAAGATGTGTTGAGACCAATGGGCAGAGCCCCTGGCACACGGAATTCAAAGTGACCCATTATTGATCGGTGTCAGGTCCCAGGATTGGCATCCTGTTCGCCGGCGAACACTTGCACGGCGGCTTGGTCGAGCGTCATGCGCCCCAGGTCACGCTTCGTTTTGGCGGGCTCACCCTGCTGGTTCCAGGTGATCTCTTGCGCCACGACGGCGCCGTCGTTTTTCTCGGCCGACAGAGAATCGATCCCCGTCCCCGGGACGGGGATCAATTCTCGGATGTCGCCGAAGAGGACTTCTTTCGTGGGCGGCCACGCGGTCGCAACGTGTGCTCAAGCCCGAGCTGGCGCGTTACCTGCG
>CAZBWM010000015.1:0-98843 GCA_964495375.1 uncultured Planctomycetaceae bacterium
CGTGCCGCGCTGGCGGCCTGGCACCTGCGCGAAGCCTCTCGACTGGCCGCGGCTGGCAACCCCGCCGGCGAGTGCGCGGCCGATCACGACGACACCTAAGCGGCCGACGGGCAAAACGAAATCTGCAAACCAAACCACTAACACACGCTTCAAGCGAAGGGGAACACGATGGCAGCGATCAAGCAGATTGACGGCGCGGGCTGGCCGGGCACCGGTAGTGCGACAGCGAACACGACCGGACTCGCCGCGGTGTCTGGCCTGACGCACGTACCAACGGCCGACGTTCCGCCCGGCTCGAGCGCGAGCGGCGTGCTACGGTCGGTCGAGAATGCGACCGCGAGCTTTCGCGTTGACGCGCTGGCCAGTGTGGCGCCGTCGACCGGCAACCACTACTGGCTACGCTTCTGGCTCCGCGGCGTGCGCGGCGTCGGCGCAGCGCCGGCAAGTCACGCCGGCGACTACGGCTTGTTCGCTTGGGATTCGGGCTCAAACTTTCTGACGTTCAAGTTTGCGACCGACAGCGACGGCGAGATCGGCTGGACTCCGCTGCGCGGCGACGCCGGAATCGCCGGCGGCACGACGGATTCGATCATGTACGACGCCGGGCCGGAACCGGTAATCGGCTGGGGCGATTGGTGCGAAGTCGTGCTGCACGTCCAGCGTCACGCGACAACGGGGCAATGGCGGCTGTTCATCAATGGCACGCTCTACAGCTTCAAGACCGGCATCGACACCGATTCGTTTTGGGGCTCGCTCGCGGCCGGCAGTTTCGTTGTGACGTTGCCGCAGTGGGTGGGCGCGTACTGGGAAGTTTCCGCGCCGATCGAATCGCGCGACGGAACCGATATGGCGGTTACGCCGCAGTGGGATCTGATCTCCGACGACGCGCTCGCGACGAAGATCCTCATGCCGTTCTGCACCGCGCAGTCCGGTGGGCTCACCCAGGGTTGTCATTTTCAAGTCAGTGGCTCGGGCACGGTGACCGTCGATACCGAATACCTGAATCAGTCGGGCTCGCCTTGCCGACACCGCTACAAACTGGCCGGCAGCTGCAATGCCCCGGTTGTGACCACGATCCCGACGATGGGACGGCTGCCGTACAATGAGCACGGTTGGGGGCACCTGGTGCTATCTGATCTGCTCGTGCCGACGTCGGGCTATGCCGTGTGGCAAGTGAGCGCGTCGGGTGGCTCGGCGCTTTTCAAGTTCTTTGTCACGGGCGGCAGTGTCTACGTCGCGACCGGGTCTAACCAGTACATCAACGTCGGCGCGTGGACGCACGCCACGGCGCGCTACTCGATCCTGCTGCACCTGAATCGCGACGGTCGCGCGGCGTTCACGATCATCGATCTGACCGGCAACCCGGCGATGGGGGCCGGCTACGCGACGACGACCACAAGCCGCGACCTGCCCGACTGGACGCCGCAGGATATTGGCGTGCTCGTGCTCACCGCGGGCCCGACGGCGAACGATGTCGAGTGCGGCTTCATGGGTGTCTACGCCAGGCCGACGCTTTACGGCGTCGACTCGATCGCCACCGCGCCCCACACGCCCGGCAGCGGCAACACGAGCATCATTCAAAACGCCGGTTGCGTGATGCGATCCTTTCCGACGCAGCACGAAAGCCAGTGTTTGCCGGGTGCGCACTACCGGCTTCGGCACTTGGGGCTCGAGCGACGGATACCGGTTGCGCCGCTGGGTCGCTCGGGCTTGTTGCGCCGCGACTTCACGCGCAACGTGATCGCGCCACTGACGCACTGCTACGGCTGCGAACTGATCTCGGTCGACGGCGGCTCGATCAACGACATTGCCGTTATCACCACGGGCGACGACGACGGCTTGCTTGCCATGCTCGAATCGAATTTCGACGCGATGCTCGCTTGGGCGGTCGACCATGAAGTGACGGTCTGGGCGGCAACGATGCTGCCGCGCGATCTTCGCACGCTGACCATCACGGATGTAACCGCGGCGAATCCGGCAGTGATCGAAAGCGTCGGCCACGGGTTGACCGGCTCGTTTCGCCTGGCAGTGTCGGGCGTGGTTGGCACGGGCGCCATGTCCAACGTCAACACGTTCATCGCAAACGCGGCTCGCGCGACTGACGACACGATCACGATGACCGGCGTCGACACCTCGGGCGGCGGCTACACCTCGGGCGGCGTGGCCAAGGGCTACACGTCGCAAGAGTTGGCGGCGATCACGAAGTTCAACACGTTCGTCCGCACCGCGATGGCCTACCGGCAGCGCAAGCGACTTCTGTACCTGTCGGACATCGAAGCCGACGCGATCGCCAACCCGGGCACGTACCCCAACACGGTAGCATTCTGGCCCGACTTCACCCATCCGAGCACTGGCTTGGGCGACGCCGGCGGCAACGTGGTCGCCCAGCAGATGGTCGCACTGCGGCAACTGCAGCGCAACCCGAATCACTGGCATCCTGACGGAATCGGTTCGACCTGGTGGCGGCGCCCGGCGCTGGTCACTTGACCGAGGCGAAAACAACCCGAGGCGGGCGAGTTGTCGACCGTCGCTTTCGATTACCAGATTTGAGGCTGCAGCGCGGCGAGTTGCCGGCGACTGCTCACACACGGAGGCTTACGAGATGCAATCGATCGTTCTCAAGAAGGGACGCAACATCATCAGGGTCGACGGCCCGGTCAGAATCTCGACCCGCAAGTGTCAGTCGCCGATCCGCATGACCGGCGGCGATCCCGCCGACATGGCCTACAGGGACGGCACCGGCGACGTGCTGGGGATGCTCGGTCCGCGCCTCAATCAGGTTTTCAACTTCGGGCTGCCGGAGATCGCGATCGTCGGGCGCGAGGGGGACGTTGTCGAGTATGCGACTGGCAGTGACGCGCGTGCCGCAAGCCGGACCTGGTGACCGATCACGCTCGCGGCGGGTGAGTGCTCGGGCCCTGCTCCGCTCCCCGAGGCTGCCCGCCGCGAGTTGACTTTTACTGTCGAACGTACAGTCCTTGGACGTTTCAATATCGAAAGGCGTTAGTCGATGGCCGGATATTTGATTTTCATTCCCGCTGGAAGCCCCAACGCGCAGCCGCGCCAACTGCTTGCCGACCTTGGACTCGGCGGCTTGTGCGATGACGACTTGCCCGACGCCTTGCCGGTTGCCGTTGGGCCTACTGGCGCGGGCGGCGTGCTTTTGACCTGGTGCTTGTCACCCGGGGCCCCACAGTTGGGTTACTACCCCGACGATCAAGAGTGGCAAGCAATGTCCGACCGAACGTGGTGGTTCGGGCGCGAGAAGGGGCAGACAGTCACCCCTGATAGCGTGTCGCGACGCCGGCTGTTCACGAGTCTGACAACAACACTGGCCGACGGCAACGAATGGCGAATCCCGCTCGCGCGAGAGTTGCCTCGCACGTGGGGGCTCGATCCGTTGGGGCGGTTCCAGCGCAACGTGCAGCCGCAGTTCCAGAGTTTTGTCGAGCTGTCGGCGCGTGTTTACGACAGCCTGCTTGGCGCTGGCGAGTCGCTGAGTGTAAACGCTGGCGACGGCGTTCCGGTGCCCGAGGCGTGGGAATTCATTTGCCGATCGCTCGCGATGAACTATCGACTCTGCCCCGAAATCATCGCCGCGATCGGCCTGATCGACGACAGCAATTTCGCGTCGGTCCTGCTAGCCACTGCGGAGACGGCCACGATCAACACGCTGCTGGGTCGATATGCGACCGTGGCGGCGGAACTCGTTGTGCCGGCAGCGCCAGCCGCAGCGGATTTGTCCGACAGTGAACTCGAGCCGGAAGGAATCGAATCATGAGCAATATCGTTCTCACACTCAGTGCGCAAGATGGCCAGTTTGTTCAGAGAATGCTGGCCGCACGTGCCGAGGCTGAAAAGTTTGGCTATTCAGTCGAACAGCTCGACAAGAAAAGCGGGAAAGCGGGCAAGACGCTTGGCGACATGGGTAAGTCGCTTGTTGGTGACCTGGGTAAAGCCGCCCTTCAGTTTGCGGGCATCGGCACGGCAATGGCTAGCCTTACTGCGCTAGCTTCGCAATTGCGCGCAGAACTTGAGCAAGTGCAACTCCGGCGAAGTGAAGCCGCCAGCGCGTTTGCGAACATCGAACAGGCGCAGCAAGCGGCCTACATGTCGCTTGGCACCGGTGCGACCATGACGCCGAAGCAACTCGATGCGCGCATTGCGGAGATGGCCGGCACGACGCACGAGAAACACCAGACGCTCTACGCCGCATCGTCGCAGGCGTTATCGGCGCGTGGCAATATGTCGATCGAAACCGTGTTGCGGGCAGTCGAGATTGCAGCCAAGGCGTTTCGTGGAAGTGAGCCCGAGGAAATCGGGCGCATCGCCGGCGGCATCGTTGACCACATGAGTAAGCACGGCGGCTCGCCCGAGGAAGCGTTCGGCTACATCGGCAGTTTGTTCCGCACGGCACGCGTCGTGCGCACGCCCGACCTGGCTCGCAATATCATCCCTGGCGCCGCGACCCTGGCTGATGCTGGCGCTTCGCCTGCATCAGCTGGCGGCCTGCTGTCGTACCTAACGCACCAGAGCAAAGATCCGACGGGCGAGCGCTCGCGCACAGCCGCGCAGTCGTTCGCCGAACAACTGGCTCGCGCGACCGCCGGCGTTCTGCCTCAAGGTGCATCGCCTGAGGACCGCATGGAGTTCATCCGCGGCGCGAGCGATAACGCCCGGCTATTGCGATGGAAGATGCTCGGCACCATGTCGCCGGAGTTTGCGAAGCTATCAGAATCGCAAAAGAAAGTGTTCGATCAAAAAGCCGAAAGGGCTGGGTTCGGCAACACTCCGGCGCTGCATGGCGAAGCGGCGACACTCCCGGGCATGCGTGGTTTGCTTGAACCGACCGATAAGAAATCGTGGAAGCTATATCAAGATCTCAAGGGCGAGATCCCCACTACGCCCGCCGCACAGCGACAAGCGTACGACGACTCGATGCGAGCCCTCGCACAAAGCGACGCGCAGCGAATGGGGCGGCTGGGCGGCGCTATCGACGCAGAGACGGAAACCGCGAGACTTGCCCGGCCCGAGCAGGCCTACAAGGGCATCGTGGTCGACAAGCTGCCGAACCTGCTGCGCGCCCTCGGTCAGTCTGACATTGCGGCGAAAATCGATGGCTTCATTCGCAAAATGGGGCCAGACGTCACTGCTGGGCAGGCGTTAGCGGAGATCGATCGCGAACTGCGAAATGCTCAGATCGGCGCCGGCACAAACTTCAAGTCACTGTTCAACATGCCGCGGTTGCCGTGGTCGAACGAGTTGCCCGACTATCCCGAAGATCCGATGGGCGAAGTCGGTCCCCTGCACAATCGCTCCGAAGAGCAGCGACGCAAGATTCGCGAATTGCAGGGAATCCGCAAGCGAATGCATCGATTGCAGCAAGAGATCGGGCCAGAGGCTCAAGAACAAAGGCCAGCATCGCCGACTCCTCGTCAGCAACAGACTCCGGCTGTTGTACCGCCGGCGACCACGAATCAATCCTCTTCTCGCCAGCGTGTCGACGTCCGTCAAACGCTGGTCGTGACCGACCCCTACGGCCGCTCGCTGAATCGCAACTTCTACCGCTCGCACCCTGCCCGCGCACTATCAAGCTGATCGACTGACGAGCCATGCCGCAACAATGAACCAGTCACCAAAGTGCCGAGAGGGCGAGAATGAAAGAAGTGACAGCCGGCGGCCACTGGCTGACCAGGCATTGCAGCAAGCGCTGGCGTGACAACCGGCGACCGCGCGGCGATGCGCGGTCAAACGCCGAACTCCGCGCGAATTATTTCGCGGACAAGTTGATTCTGCCGACGCTCTTCATCATCAATGATTCTCGGTTGCTGTTGAGCGGACCTGCGGTAGAAGAACCGTTTCAAGGCCGATCGACTAGTGAACTCGCGGCCGCCGATCCAATGACTCTCGAGCTTCACACCCCTCACGCCCTTACGCGTCCAATTCCGCAGCGTCTGGTAATGAACCGGTCGCGGACAATGCGCGGCGGCGTCCTTCAGCGGAATCAACGCAAGAGGATCGTCGTCGATCATGGCCGAGTCTCCGCTACCCGGCAACTGGCTCACCAACCGCAGCCTACGGGCGCCGGAGTTGGCGGGCAATCGAAGGTTGTCGGCAAGTGCGGACAAGAGCGACCCTCTTGATTTCGGCGGCTACGCCATGCCTGAAACCACGACGAAAACGCTAAATCGAAACCGGATGCTTGCAAGGAAAATACTTTTCGATGTAACATGCCGGGCAACCAATCGCGGCCGGCTAGTAACCGGCGGCGATCGCCCGACAAAGGGTGACTTACACTGAGATTCCAATGGTTTTGAAAAGGGCCGCAACCCCGGCTTGCCGTGCGCGAGTGGTGACACCGCGCGGACGCTCTCAGTGGCGTCTTACTAACGACAGGCCGGGGCTGTGGCTTTTTTGTTGCGCCGCTCTGGCGCAAGAAAGGTGCCGATCATGGCAACCGCAACAACTTTTGCTCGCAGAACTCGTCCGGCCCCGCGTCGTGATTATCGCGCGCCGCATCGGCTCATCCGCGTTTACATCGTTATGATCCACGGCCGCAAGCCGCGCAAGCCCGCCTACATTTCGACCGACCGCGCATCGGCGATCCACTGGCGAGACGAGTTTAACAAGCTCGTCGCCCCGCGAACGCTGGCCGTCGTCGCGTCCAAGCTGGTCGACTTCGCGCTGCCGGTCGCAAAGTGACAGGCCATCGGTTGGCCCCGACGGCAATCCAACACTCCGCGCGGCGGCCGATGGGCCCCGCGCGGTTCTCAACCACGGGAGCAATCAATGCCACGAAAACTACCTTTTCCGCGATTCGCGATCACGACCGTGCTGCCCGGCAGCGACTGCAAAGTAAACCTAGAGTGTTTTCAAGTTGGCTTTAGCGACAGAGCGCTTTTGCTTTTCACGACAGAAGAAAAGGCTCTTGCCTACGCAAGCCATATCGACGGCTCAGAGGTGCGGCATCTCGAGGACCTCGATCTACCATTCGCTGTCGCGCACTTGAAGGCGCAATGCAAATACCTCTTGCGAGACTTGACGATTCACACGCCGCAGACGTTTTGGTGGATGACTTCGGAGCAGGCGCTCGACGCGATAAGCGGTATCGAGGCTGGCCGCGAACCGGACGCCGAATTCAAGTTGGCGGGCAGGAATTCGATCAGCGGCGGCATCATGGAGCACGGTTCATGGCGGCAGTATCCGGCCCCGCGGTATGCGCTTATTTTTGCTGGCGATGGCGCGGGCGGCGTGCACCTCCCTATGGTCATCAATCTCGCTAGCGGCAAACGGGCCATTTGCTTGTTCCGAACGCCGGCGGACGTGGAGGCCGTTGCGATCGAGTGCCACGTCAAGAACTTCTGCGCTGGACCGCTCACCGATCAAGAGCTACGCGACTTGATTGCGACTAAAGCCAACGCAGACGCAATCGCTATCGACTTCCGTCTCGAAAACGAAACCGCTTGCTGGGCCGCCGACGTCGGCCGATTCCTTGCGGCGCTCGATGGCGATTCGTCGCCAGAGGTCACATTCGACCTCTGCGAAACGGCGATGTAATCCTGGCGCGAGCAAGCGACTAGGAAACTGCGGTACCTAAAGCGAAGGGATTCACCTTGCAGGATCTACCGAAGCGGATACAAGCGTTCGTCGACCGGGCGACCGACATGGCCCGCGACCTGGGATTCAACGCGATCGACGGGCCGCTGCTACTGGCCAGCGTCGCGGTTCAAGCGAACGACCCGGCGGCGATCGCCATCGGCGAGTTCAGAACCATCGGGCAATGCATCATGCGTGTGGCCGAGCTCGCCGCGCAGGACGGGCACGCCCTGACGTCGGCCAGTGGTAAGGCTCGTTTGACGCCGGCCGCGAACGCGATCATCTTCCGGGCTGGCGAACTGGCGAAGATCGCGGGCGAGCCCAACGTCGACGGGCGACACGTTTTGCTTGCGGCGCTGGAGTCGAACCCAAATAGTTCTACGTGGCGGTTCATCATCTGGCTGACCGATCGCGAGGTACTCAAGCGCCGGCTGGCGGAAGCGTGCCGACCAGCGGCGACTGAGGCGCCGGCGGAGACCGAGACCCCCGCAATCACCGTAGCGACGTCGGCCGATGCGATGGGGCTCGAGCCCGTTGCGTCCGCCGCGGAATGAGCGAAAGCGAGCGAACCATGCCCAGCAACACCAAGGCGACACGTATCGGCCCCTGGCGGTTCCACCCGGCCGACGATGCGCGCCGGTTCTTACTGGTCACCGTGGCCTGGACGCCGCGACCTGGTGCGCCGGCCCGAGGCTTCCCGCGGCCGCATAGCCTGGTCGACGTCCCCCAGGGTTGTACGTTCGCGATCGACAGCCTGCCCGATGACGACGACGCTCGGCACGATCGGCCATCGGGACTAGACACCGTGGCCGACGCAAACCGGGCGGCGCTGCAGCGGCACTTCGCGGGCGTTGCTGCCGGCGGGGATGCGATCGGCTGCCCATGGGCCGTGCTGATCGAAATCGGGCAGGCGCCGTGCTCGCCGGCATTGGCGATCGACGTGGCGCGCGGCGGTATCGGTGTTTTGCGGCGGACGATCGAGGCGCCGCTGCGGCTGCTGCGGCCGACAGTGGAAGAGCGACGCGCGTTTCCGATTCCTGAATTCTCAGCAACCTGATCGACACGAAAGCAACTTGCATCATGGCAACTCTCGTCCCCGTTAAGAACAAAGCCGGCGAACCAACGGGCTGCTGGCGAATTGTTTTCACCAACGCTCAGCGGAAGCGGCGCGAGTTGCGCACCGGTCGGTTGTCGGCCGACGACGCGAAGTTTTGGCAGAAATGCGTCAAGCGAATGCTCGAGGCTCAGAAGTCCGGCGACGTTCTCGACCCGGTCACCAAGGCCTGGCTGTCGCAATTGGGGCCGACGGTGCAAGCGCGGCTCGAGGCCCTTGGGCTGGTGACCGTAACTGAGTCGCCCGAGCTCGGCGCCTTTCTCGATCGCTATATCACCCAACGCGCCGACACGAAGCCTGCCACGCGCACAGTCTACGGGCACACACGACGGGCGTTGCTCGCGTTCTTCGGCGCCGATCGGCAGTTACGCAGCATCACGCGCGGCGATGCGGACGAGTGGCGGCTGTACCTGATCACCGAGGCCCGCAAACAGCGAAAGGGCACCGAGGTCAAGAAAGGACTGGCTGATAACACGGTGCGGCGCCGCTGCGGCATCGCCAAACAGTTCTTCAACGCCGCGCTGCGTAAGGGGCTGGTCGACTTCAACCCGTTCGGCGATCTGGTTGCCGCGGTGAAGGGGAACGCAGCCCGGTTCGCGTTCATCACTCGCGAGGACGCCGCTAAAGTCCTCGCCGCGTGCCCTGACGCTCAGTGGCGACTGATCTTCGCCCTGAGTCGCTTCGGCGGGCTGCGATGCCCGAGCGAGCACTTGGCGTTGAAGTGGGGCCACGTCGATTGGGAGCGAGGCCGGTTGACTGTCCCGCAGCCCAAGCTTGAACACCTCGAGGGCAAGGCGACGCGCATGACGCCGCTCTTCCCGGAACTCCGGCAGTGGCTCGAGGACGTGGCCTACCTCGCGAAGGATGCGAACGGCGGCCGACTCGACCCGGAGGCGTTCATCATCACGCGGTACCGTGACGCCGATCAAAACCTCCGCACGACGTTGGAGAAGATCATCAAGCGGGCCAAAGTCGACCAGTGGCCGAAGCTTTTTCAGAATCTCCGTAGCACCCGCGAGACCGAACTTGCCGAGCACTACCCGTTGCACGTGGTCACCGCCTGGCTGGGCAACTCGCAGCTTGTGGCGGCCAAGCATTACCTCCAGGTGACAGACGAGCATTTCGAGCGAGCCATTGCCGCCCAGGTGAGCCCGGACGCGGCCAGCGAGCCAGCACAAGCCGACGGAAGCCCGAACTCGTCAGGCGCAAAGCAGGAGGCTCAGGATCGAAGCGAGCAGGGCAGCGCGGGCGATGCTGGCGGCGCCGACGTCGACGCTCAGCAGGGAGGTGCTACACACTTTGCTACGCGCGCAATGGCGCAAGATGGCGAAGTATGGGCGTCGAATGAATCTGGCGGCGACGAATGCGCATCAAAAATGCCGCATAATGCGGCATTGTTCTCAGAAGTGATTATCGATGGCCCGGAGGCATGGGCGATGAGGGACTCGAACCCCCGACATCCACGGTGTAAGCGTGGCGCTCTAACCAACTGAGCTAATCGCCCGGATAACGACGGCTGACCTGCTCGATTGGCCCGCGCCGCGTCGGTCGAACGATAGTTTAGCATAGTGGTCCCCGCTTCGGCATGGGCGCAGGGAACGAGCCTACCCGGCGGGTGTGCGACGCGGCAAGGGCTCGGTTTTGAACGGGCACGTCGCCCCTCTATAATCCCGCCGTCTCGGACGGAACCCTGCCGCCACTCGAACGATCTGCCCCCTCAATGTTGTTCAGCATTCTCGAAGTCGTTGTCCTCTCGGCCCACCTGTTGGCGGTCAACGTCGCCACGGCCGCACCATTTGTCTGCGTGTGGTGCGAATGGCGAGCCATGCGGCCCGGGAATGAGGCGCTGCGGGCAGTCGGTCGTCGGCTGGCGCGCGACTGTGTCGTGCTGTTCCTGATCGGCGCGGGGCTGGGGCTGGTGGAACTCGGCTGGCTCTTTTGGCGGAGCGATCCGGCCGATCTCGAAGCCTTGCGGACCATGCCGATCAGCCGTTGGTGGTTCGGCGGGCTCGAACTGCTGATGTATCTTGGCTGCATGCTGGCCTACTGGTATGGCTACGATCGCTGGCAGAGGCGCGGCTGGCAGTGGCTGTTGGCGATCGCCGCGGGCACGAATCTCGGCTATCACTTTCCGGCGCTGTTCACGATTGTGAGCCTGGTGAGCGAGCGGCCCGAACTGTGGGGCGATACGATCAAATTCCGCGAGCTGCTCGTGGATCGCGAGACGCTCGCCCGAGTCGCGCATTTCTGGTTCGCGTCGTTCGCGGTCACCGGCGTGCTGGCGATGCGACCTTGGCGAGCACGCACTGAAAAACTGGACACGCTGCACGCCGTCGACACCCCGAACGCAGTTAACTCGGAAAGCGACGTGCGCGGCACGCTTCTCGGCGCTCGGCTCGCCTTGGTGGCCACCGCAGTGCAAATGCCACTGGGTATCTGGCTACTGACGACATTGCCGCGGGCGTCGCAGAATCTCGTCCTGGGGCGCAACCTGCTCGCGACCGGGCTAATGGTTGCCGCGGTAGTCACGAGCCTGGGTTTGATGCATTTGCTGGCGAGCCTGGCATTGGGGGATGTCGAACGGCGGTTGGTACGCCGCGCCGCGCTGTTGATCGTAGCAATTGTCACGATGATGGTCGGCACCCGCGTCGCCGTCCGCCACGACCTGCGTCAGAATTCGCCCAGCGGCAGGGCCGCGCACTGCGAGCGCCGCACCTTGCCCGAACCGCGCGAACCTGTCACGCTGCTTGGAGGAAAGCCCGGGGGCGGGCGCGTCCATTGCTGACGCGCGTGAGGCTCGTCGAAGGTTCTTTTGGATCGCATCGAAGCGGAGCCGCTTGCATGGCCGTCGAAGAAGTCGTGTTGAAGGATGAACGAGCCGGCAGCCAGGCCCGGGTGCTGGCCGGTTACGGCTTCAATTGCTATAGCTTTCAGGTACAGCACGCGGGTCAGCCGACCGAATTGCTGTGGGCGCAGCCCAACTTTGCCTCAGGCACACAGCGGGCATCGGCCAGCGGCATTCCGCTGCTGTTTCCCTTTGCCGGCCGCATTGGCAAGGGGGCGTTCGTCTACGAAGGCAAAAAGTACGATCTTGAGCCCGGCGATGGTATCGGTAACGGCATTCACGGTTTCGTGCTCGGAGTTCCCTGGCGAGTAATCGAACAGTCGGAGCGCAAGGTGATGGGCGAGTACCACGCCGGTCGGGATAACCCGGCCGTGCTCGCGCGCTGGCCGACCGATTTTCGCATCCGCGTAAGCTATGAACTACGCGGGGACGCGCTCCTATCGCAAATCCAAATCGATAACCCTGGCGATGGGCCGCTGCCGTTCTGGTTCGGCACGCATCCGTACTTTCGCGTGCCGCCGCTGGGGGGCGACAATGCGGCCGGCTGCATTGTTCGCGTGCCGGCCGGCAATCGCTGGCCACTCGAAAACATGCTGCCGACTGGCAAGACCGAAATTGGTGGCGCCGCGGCCCAACTCACTGCAGGCGCACCGTTCGCCGATACCAAGCTCGACGATGTCTTCGGCGACTTGACGTTCAAGTCGGGCAAGTGCCGCACGTCGATCGACGACCCCGCGACGCATCGTGCAGTCGAAATGACGTTCGGCCCGGAGTTCCCGGCCTGCGTTGTCTACAATCCGCCCCATCGCGAGGCGATCTGCATCGAGCCGTACACGGCCGTGCCCGACGCCTTCGCGCTCGAGTCGCGCGGCATCACGGCGGGCTTGCGTGTGCTGAAGCCGGGCGAAAGCTTCCAAGGCCAGATCGACATTGCCGTGGTGCCCGTCAAATAGCAGTTCCGGTAGAATCGCATTTAGTATCGACTGCCAGGCAGTTAACCGTCGCACCTTGATCTCGTTTTTGCGACCAAAATACCCAGCGAAAGGATATCCCTCGTGCCCAAGTTGACCGTCGAAGGAGTTGGCCAGTTCGAAGTTCCGGCCGGCAAGCGGATGGTGTTGGCCCTCACCGACGAGGCCGGCATTGATCAGTTGCACGCTTGCGGTGGCAACGCCCGCTGCACGACCTGCCGGGTGGCGTTTGTCTCCGGCGAACCGGAAAAAATGACCGTCGCCGAGAAGAATGTGCTGGCCGCCCGCGGACTTTCAGGCATTCGCTTGAGCTGCCAGATCCAATGCGATCACGACATGGACGTGCGGGCCACGAGCCGTCTAGAGGGGAGCGGCCGCGTCGACGCGGGCAAACGACCGACCGACGAAATGAATCCGCAACCAGTCGAATGGGTGGAGAAGTAGCCAGTTGTTAGCCGCGGAACTTGTCCCGCGCGCTAGCTCGCGTGGCTACCGTATGTCGTCGCTGAAAACTGAACACTGAAAACCGAAAACTATGACTGCGCTCAACGGCAAACGCGTGTTGATCACCGGGGCCGCTCAAGGGATTGGCCGGGCGACTGCCTCGGCGCTCGTGCGGCGCGGTTGCGACGTCGTGCTCACCGACCTGCGCGAGGACTTGCTCGAAGCGGCGGTCATTGAGCTGCGCGGCCAGGCTGCGAAGGTGTCAGCGCCACGTGCGCCGGTCGTCACCGCCTATCCGCTCGACGTGACCGATGAAGCGGCGATTCTCCAGTTGCGCGACGAGATTCATCGCACGCTCGGGCCAATTGATATTTTGGTCAACAACGCCGGGCTGGTCTTCGGCGGTTCGTTCCTCGATGTGCCGCTCGCCAGACATCGCACCACGTATGAAGTGAATACGCTGGGGCTGGTGGCCATGACGCACGCCTTTCTGCCCGACTTGATTGCCAGGCCAGCCGGCCACCTGGTTAGCATCGCTAGCGCCAGCGCCTACATCGGGCTGCCCTACGGCACGACCTACGCTTCGAGCAAGTGGGCAGTGCTCGGTTTTTCGGACGGCATTCGCCTGGAGCTTGAAGAGCTCGGTCATCGCCACGTGCACGTGACGACGGTTTGCCCGAGCTTTGTTAGCACCGGCTTGTTCGCGGGGGCGACGGCAATTAAGCAAACGACGTTTCTCGAGGCCGACGCCTTGGCCGAGCAGATCGTCCGCGCGGTCGAACGCGACCAGATCTATCTCATGGCGCCGCGGCTGGCCTACATCACGCCGGTGATGCGGGGTGTATTGCCGACGTGGCTGTTCGACTGGGTCGGCCGCTGGTTCGGAGTGACGACGTCGATGCGCCACTGGCGCGGGCGCGGGCAAGAAGCTGCCGCGCTACCTCACGCTGCAAAGCCGCCTGACCGCGCGACCGCGACGATGTCGAATTGATTGGGTTTTTGAATGACGCATTGCTGCGTGGGATAGGCAAACCGGCCCGATGAGCAAGCCGACAAAGATGAGCAAGCCGAAAAAGCTGCCTCCGACTTTCCCGGCCGGTTTATCTCAGCCGGCCCTTCGTGCATTGACCGGCGCCGGTTACACGCGGCTCGCACAACTGGTCAAAGCCAGCGAAAAAGAGCTCTTGAAGCTGCACGGCTTCGGACCCAAGGGCATCCGCATCCTGCGCGAAGCGCTCGCCGAACAGGGCAAATCGATGCGGCCTTGATGCTGGTAAGGCTCACTAGCGCGCCACATTCGTCGGCGGCCGTGAAGTGCGAACTTGCGGTCTTGGAGCTGACCGGACGGCGCTCGACTCCGGCCGTGGCGCTGGCTTGATGTCTCCCTTCACGCGTTTCATGGTCAGCGAGCCTTCATAACGGTCGCCGCCGAAGCGAGCCTTAAAGTGCTCAGCGGTCAGCACGCCATGAGCGACGTACGCCGCGCCATCGACTTTCGTGTCACAGCGCAGGGCACTGTCGGGTCCGGTGAAGTGAACGGTGTAATCGAACGCCACGCCCTGCCAAATGCCCTCGAAATGGGCGCGCCACTTTTCCTTCCCGACAGCCTGCAATTCACAGGTCATGCGGCCGTCGAGCGGGCGATTGGTCGTCACCCAGGTCCCTTCATAAACTAGTTTCGGTGTCGCTAGGCTATTCGGCGTCACGATGTGTCTCGTCGCATTGCGATGCTGCTGCTTGGAAACCATTGGCGGCACGGCAACGTTCGGCGTCGTTGCGACCTTCGAAGGCACCGTCACAAGCGGCGGGGCGGTCTCGTCGGCCTGTGCGACCACTATTCCTGCGAGATACAAGCACAAGGTGAAAAGCAAAAGTCGAACATTCATCGCTGGGCCACCAAAAGAGACGAGGGGCGCCCCGCGAAGATAGCGTTGCACACGGCGTGCCACTCTATTCGGCCGATTGGCAGTTGGTGACTAGCGAGCGTGAGTAGCCCCTAAGTTGGCCTCGCACGGTGTACTCGAGTGAGGCAACTTGATCGCCGGCAGATCAGGCGGGCGTGTGGTTGCTGCTCTAGTCGATCGCTTGCGGCGGCTCGCGTTCGAAGTCGCGCCACTTCATCGCCCGGCGGAACGGCTCGATGCGCAAGATCACTTCGCCGTTCTGGAACAGTCGCACCGTGCCGCTCGATTGGCTCACCACTACGGCCACGGCTTTAGTAAGGCGGCTGATCGCGGCCCCCGCCCAGTGGCGGGCGCCGAGCCCCTTGGCGAGTCGCACGTTGGCTGCCGGGGCATCGAGATAGCGCGCGGCGGCGGCCACGGTGCCATCGGGGGCGACGATAATCGCGCCGTCCATCTGAGCGATCTCTTTGATCCCCTCGCGCACGCGCGCGCTCTTGAGATTGCGCTCCTTGCGGCTGTAGCCCTTGACCGGGTCGAAGCCCGTGGGATGGCTGTGGGCGAGCACCTTGCGGGTGTCGCCGATTACGAACAGCGTGCCAACCGGCTTGCCTTCGCGCCCTTCCCGGCCGATATCGAGCGCGAGATTGACAACCGTTTGCAGTGTATCGAGCGGCACGCGGGTTTCGAGCTGTTGCAAATCGCGCGCAGTCAGCCGGCCGAGGTGCTCGCCCATGTCGACGACGCTGATGCTGTCGATCTTGTCCGCTTCGAGCCCGCTGTAGACTGCCACGGCCTTGGCGCCGGAAACGAGCAGCCCGTCGGCGACGCAGCGGATGAGGACGTTGCCGAGCTGATCGGGGATCGGCATTTCCGTGAGATCGACGACCAAAGGAGCGAGCCCTTCGGCCGCGGCCCCCTTGAGCAGTTCTTCGCTGTCGGCCACGACGATCAGTTTGACGTCGTCGCAGAGCTCCTTCATGCGATCCCAGTCGGCGGTCCCATCGAGCAGAACCACCAGCGCGCTGGCTTCGACCGAACGGGCCAACAGCACCGCCAGTGTGTAAACCGTCTCGAACTGTCCGCTGAACCGCTGTTGTTTCATGAAGGCGGATTAACCTGGCGGGTGTCCGCGGGCGCAGTACCCAGCTCGGACGACTGTCACGAGCCGCACAGCAAGCCTATGCCAAAACACCGGGTTTGGCGGGGCCAGCGGGGCTCAGATCGGGGCAAAACGCGGGCTGATCACGCACCGCGGGGGTGGGCTTCGGCATGTTAGTGTGAGGGGTCCGGCAAGGCAACCGCTCCCGAGGGCTGATTGCTCGATTGTTCCTTCGGCCTTTCACGCAGTGGGCTTGCCACGAACGCACCGCGATAGCCGAGCAGCCAAACGGCCGAGATGCTTCCCAACAGTGATCCGGCAACCAGGGCCGGCACAAGCCACGCAGTATTGATGCTCATGGCAATCCCGCCGGCCGCGAGCGCCGCGACCCGGAACAAATCGGACCAGAGGGCCCAGCGGCGCAGCTCGAGAATGCCCCCCAGGTTCGCCAGCGACCAGACGACGAACAACGTGGGCACAATCAGCTCGCGTCGCGGCGCATGGCGATCGGCCGCGAGCAGAATCAAATTCGCAACGACTAGCACCAGCAGGAACTGAAACACGGCGTACGCGGTCAGCCCGCCGGGAATTCGCGGGTTGTACTTCTTGAGCTCCTCGGGCCTGATGTCTTGCGCGCGAGGTTGCGGCGCCACGCCCGGCGGTGTCCAGCCCAGCGGCATGAACCAGACGCGCAGCTTGTCGAACCAGCGCGGCGCCTGCCAGGAGAGTTGCGCGAGATGGGCCCACATATGAAAGTTGGCCCACAACGGGTTCCAACTCGCCAGCGGCTTCGTAATGCCGTAGACGACCTCTTCCCCTTCTTCCTGAAAGGTGCCGAATAGACGGTCCCAAATAATAAACATCCCGGCGTAGTTCTTATCGAGGTACTTAAGGTTGCGGCCGTGATGCACGCGATGATGCGATGGGGTGTTGAGCACCCATTCCAGTGGGCCGAGCTTGCCGATCACGCGCGTATGAATCCAGAATTGATACAGCAGGTTGAGCGCCGCCATCGAGATGTACCAGACGGGCGGAAAGCCCAACAGCGCCAGCGGCAGATAGAAAATCCAGGCGAAGCAACTTTCCAGCGCGCTTTGCCGCAGGGCGACCGCCAGGTTGTACTCTTCGCTTTGATGGTGCACGACGTGCGTCGCCCACGGTCCGGCCCACTCGTGCGAAAAGCGATGAAACCAGTAGAAGCCGAAGTCGACACCCAGCACGAGCACGCCGGCGGCCACCCACTTGGCGGCCGGCGAAAACTCCACGACCTCGAATAGTCGGAAGTGATCGAACACGAAGATGTAGCCGGTGAACAACACCAGCTCGAGAAACACCCGCAGCACCTGATCGAGCACGCCGCAGCTCAGATCGTTGATCGAATCGTTCAGCCGATAAAGCTTGCGATTGGTTAGCCAGCCGACGAAGAGCTCCAGAGCGATGAGCGCGACAAAGAATGGCACCGCGTACGAGATGTACGCGTTGCCGTGGCTCAGAGCGCGGTCAATGAACGTATCGGGCATAGTCCTCATTCTATCGCGCGGCGGTTATCTGCGCGAATCGCGACAGTCCATCGCAAAAAATCCCGCTCATTGCTAGCGCCGTGTTCGGGGCGGTATAACGTGCCACTGGCGGACGGCGAATCTTCGGAAAATGGCCCTAACCGAGGAACGATCCGATGAACCTGGCGGCAACTGCAACTGTGACAATTCCGGCAGCCAAAAAGCCCGCGGTCGATACCAAGCGTGTCGGCGGTCGCCGCGACGTGCACTATCGCACGATGCAAGACCTGCTGGACGATGTCGAACGGATTTCGGCCGGCCCGTATCGCACAGTCGGCAACTGGTCGCTCGCGCAAATTTGCGCTCACGTGTCGAAGGCCCTGAATTTTGCCCTCGATGGGGAGCGAATTTCCACGCCCTGGATCGTGCGGGTTCTGGCGCGGCTGTTGTTTAAGCGGCGCTTGATCGAGGGGCCGATGCCAGCCGGCTTCCAGGTCAAAGGGGCGGCCGCACGCACGTTGATTCCGGGGGAGGACACCGGGCTCGACCAAGCGCTCACCGCACTACGGGCATCGGTCGCGCGCTGGCAAAAGGGGGCGCCGTCGCATCCGCATTTCATCTTGGGGCCGATGACGCCGGCCCAGTGGGATTCACTACAACTGCGGCATGCTGAGCTGCACATGAGTTTTGTGCAGCCGGAATAAGCGCGGGCAAACGAGTCCGCGGCAACAGCTAATTCAAGATCACAATCCTTCTTTTGACATTTTGTGGGGAGAGCACACACCGTGGGTCATCACCAAACCGCCGAGCATCGGCCCGGCAAGCATTCGCACCATCAGATCGGGCTTGTGCGCGGGCAGTTCGGCAACGTGCCGGAAGACGCCTGGCTCGACTTCATTCAGCAAGTCGGCTTCGACGGCTGGGAGGAGGCCACCTGGGAGCTTGATCTGGCGCGCTGCGCCACGAACGACGGCGCCAAACAGTACGCTGCCGAACGAGTCGCCAAGGCCCAAAGTCGTGGGCTCGAAATCTTCTCGCTCGCCGCGCACTTGCAAGGCCAGGCCTTGGGTGACGAGCCGAGCGCCAAGACGCTGCAGTTCCTCGGCGGAGAGTCGGTCGAGGCGTACTCCCGCTGGCGCGCGGCTGGCAATAGTCCGCCACGCACCGATCCATTTTATGTTCCGCCCGAAGTGGCCGAGATCGCGCGCCGCCAAGCGACCGACGCGCTCGTGGCGGTGGTCCGTCTGGCCCACTTCATCGGCAAGTTGGAAAACCGCACGGTCCCGGTTTCGGGCTTTGTTGGTTCGCCGGCCGGCTGCTGGAGCCATTGGTTCCTGTTTCCGCCCCTGCCGAGTTCGCTCGGCGGGCATCCGATTCCCGATTTGTACCAGACGAGCCTTGAGCTGTTGGTCGAGCGGTTCTCGCCCGTGTTTCAGGCGTGCCTGGACTATGGCACCACGTTCGATCTCGAGTGCCACCCCAGCGAACGGGCGATGGGCGACATCACCAGTGCTGGCGAGTATCTGGCGGCCGTCGACAAAGCGGGCTTTGCCAAGGCGGCCGGCTTCAATTTCGACAACTCGCACATGGAATGGCAAGGAGTCTCGGGCGTTGACTTCATTCGAACCTACGGTGACCGCATTCACTGTGCTCACATCAAGGGGGTGCAAGTGATCGATGGCTATACGCGCAATGGTCTGCTCGCTGGTCATCGTCCGATGGGAGACAAGCACAACGGTTGGAACTTCGTCACGGCCGGCACGTCGCGCGACGCGGTCGACCTCGAAGAAGTGTTCGTCGAGCTGAACCGCGCGGGCTACAGCGGCGCGGTGTCGATCGAATGGGAGGACAACGACGTCGAGCAGCACGCCGGGGCGCGGCAGGCGCTGGCCAACGTGCATCGCGCCGATCAGCCGCCGAGCGGCATGCGGCACGACGAGCAACTCAAGGCGTGATGCAGCCTGCCGCGCGCGTCGATCTGCGACGCGCGCGGAATCGCTAGAGGCGGCTGAACGCAACGGCTACGCGCTTAACCGCAGCCGCGGGGTCACATGTGGCAGCGCCGGGGCGGGCGCTTGCGCCGGCGCGGCGGTCGTGCGTCCTTGAGGCGGGCGAACGGTGCGATGCGCCTCGTCGAATCGCAAGATCTTCAGCGGCTCCTGGCTCAACATTGCCGTCGCTCGCTGCTGCAACATTTCCGCCGCGTCGCGCGAGCGGCGATAGGTGCGCCGTTCGAGCGCCGCCGCCAGGCGACCGGTGATCGCGGCCGCGGCTTGAGGTTTCACCAGGCAGGTCAGCGCGTCGCGGGCCACCAGCGTCATGTGACGGGCGACCGAGCCGCTCGCGCCCATCGTGCTCCGATGGCGCCAATAAAGACGTTCGGCGGCGCGCCCCGCGGCGAAGCTCGTACGCGGCGTCGCTGGTTGCGGCACCATCACCCGGCACAACGGTTCGCAGACGCTGTCGAAGCCAGCCGCCTCGAGCCGTAGCGCCAGGTCGATGTCGGCCAATTCATCACCGACGGCGGTGTCGAAGCCGTCGGCCAGATCGAGCAACACGTCGCGGCGGAAAAAACCGGCCCACGCCGTGGGCCAGCAACCGACGACCGCGCCGCGATCGACGTGCTCGGCGGCGTTGCCCCCGGTGACGAGCGTGCGTCCCCCCGCGGGTCGGTAGCCGACCCCCAGGGCCAGCACTGCGCTCCGATCAGCGGCCGCTACGGCCAGCGGCGAAACGGCGGCAATCCGTCGATCACTGAAATAGCGCAGCGCCGGCCACACCCAATCGTCGGCGACTTCCACCCCCGGCGAGACAACGTGTACGACCGGCGCCGACGCTTCGCGCAGCCCGACGTTCACGCTGTCGACCCAGCCGGCTCCCGCCGCCGCGGAGACGAAACGGACTTCGTCTCCCAAGGCGTACGGATCGGAGTAAGGCCCGTTGAGCACGACCAACACCTCGCTCGAGCGCGGGCGATGCGCTAACAGCGAAGTGAGCGAATGCTCAAGTGGCTCGATCTGGCCCAGAACCGGAACGATGATCGAAAGCTTGGGCAAGAGACACCTTCCTTGGCTGCCCTAGCAGGCGTGCACGGCCGTGTCGGCGAGAGGAATCTTCGCCCGGCGAGGTGCACTACCCAAAAACTCCCTCAGCAAGCTGAGATTAAGTTCGGCGGTCGCAGGCGGGGAAATTCAGGTCAACTCGCGGCGCCTGGAGAATCTCGCAAAACTACGGATTCGACACGCCTTGGGGCCCTGACAAGTCACCGCAGTTTGCCGCGCGCCTGTGCTGGCGCGCCGGCAGAGTTTTGCCAACCCGTGCGGTTACGCGTTTCAGGCGTTCTCCATTCCTGTTCCGTCGCCTGAGAATCGCTAGCCGGCCGGAAGTTTGGTAGCTTGGCAGCCAAGAGCCGGTCGTTTTTCGAGAAGATAATTTCAGCCTTTTTTCGCTGAGTGGAGTGCCTGACATGGCGCAGACGGTTCGCTACCTGGTGTTCGATCTGGAGACCGCCGCCGAAGGCACGCTCGTCTCGCGGCTGCGCTACCCAGGGCAAGGGCTCGCCCCGATCGAAGCCGTGAATCGTTATCGCGCCGAGTTGATGGAGAAGTACGAAAGCGATTTCATTCCCTACACGTTTCAAGTACCGGTGTCGGCGGCGATTGTCAAAGTGGCCGCCGACTTTCGGCTGATCGACTTGGTCGTGCTCGACGAACCGAACTTTCGACCACACGTGATCGCCGAACACTTCTGGCGTGGCTGGGAAAAATATCGCCGGCCAACGCTGGTGAGCTTCAACGGTCGCACGTTCGATATCCCGGTGCTCGAGCTGGCGGCCTTCCGCTTTGGAATCAGCGTCCCCGCCTGGTTCGATCTTAAAGCGCGCAGCTTCGAGCAGCCGCGAAACCGCTACAACCTCGAGGCCCACTTCGATCTGCAAGAACTGTTGACCAACTTCGGCAGCTCACGCTTCACGGGCGGGCTGAACCTGGCGGCCAACTTGCTCGGCAAGCCCGGCAAAATGGAAGTCCTTGGCCATATGGTGCAAGACCTCTTTCACGAAGGGAAGCTGGCCGAGATCAACGACTACTGCCGCTGCGACGCGCTCGACACCTACTTCGTCTTTCTGCGCACGCGGGTGATGCTCGGCGAGCTTACGCGCGACGAAGAGCAGGGGATCGTTGCGGAAACAAAGGAATGGCTCCTGCGGCAGGCGAAAGATTCGCCCGGCATCGCGAGCTACTTGCAAGGCTGGGGCGACTGGGTCGACCCCTGGAAGTAGCGCGCGGTTGACGAGCGCTGCGCTAATGTGCCAGCCGATTGCGGCCGCCGCGTTTGGCTTCGTAGAGTTTTTCGTCGGCCCGCCGCATGAAGTCGGCCACTGAGAGAATCTCGTCACCATTGGTCGAAGCGATGCCGACGCTGATGGTGATTGGCACCGTGGCGGCCGGCAGTTCGAACGGTGAGCCACCCACCAGGCTCCGCACGCGCTCGCCGAACCGAACCGCTTCGGGGCCGCGCACCTCGGGCAACACGATCGCGAATTCCTCGCCACCAAAGCGGGCGAATACTTCTTCGAGCCGCACGGTCGACGATACCCGCCGGCACACTTCACGCAGCAAGTCGTCGCCGGTCAAGTGGCCGAACTCGTCGTTCACTTCCTTGAAGTGATCGAGATCGAACATCACTAACGACAGCGGCCGCTCGTGCCGCCGACTGCGCGACAACTCGCGTTCGAGCGTCTCGAGCAGGTAGCGCTTGTTGCGCACGCCCGTGAGCACGTCGTCGATCATCAGGGCGTAGATCGTCTCGTGATACTGAGCTTCGAGATCGTCGCTGGCCAGGAACTTGAAGATCTGATTGCCAATCCGCACGCGATCGCCCGACGCCAGCCGATGCCGGGTGACGGGTACATCGTTCAGATAGGTACCGTTGGTGCTGTTCAAGTCGACCAGCATGACGCCATCGTGCGTCGGTTCGAGCCGGGCGTGTTCGCGCGAAACGCCGTTGTCGGCCAGTTCCAGATCGCAGCCAGCGTCGCGGCCGATCAACAAAGGGCGGCTCGCGACTGCCACGAGCCACGTTCCTTGACCGGCCGGATAAAGATGAATCAAGTACCCGCGCGCCGCATCCTTGTTGCGGTGGATCGCATCGAGCGTGCCGGTCGAAAGTAAGGTCGTGGCGTCGGTGGACATTGAGCCATCCGGCGGAGTGGGCCTCGAATCTGGACGACGTTCAACCATAGGCCACAACCAAACTGGCAGCGCGAATCGTACCGGGGCCAGGCCGGACCAAGGGTCCGATTCTGTCGGCGATGCCGACTATGCCGAAATGGCTCACTCAATCAGGTCGCTGGGGTGCGGATCACGCTCCACCAGCGGTAACACCTGCGGCGTGTAGATCTCGGTGAACGCCCGGGCCCGGCGATGGGCATCGAGCGCCGCGGCCGATTCCCAATGCTCGCACAAAATGAATCGCCGTGGCTCGGCTTGTGAATGATAGACCTCGAACCGCAGGCACCCCGGTTCGGTGCGCGAGCTGCGCCCCGCCTCGCGCAGCAAGTCGCGAACATTGTCGACTTGCGCCGCGTCGCGAACCAACAGCAACACGTTCAGACAGATCATCGAGGGAGGCTCCCCGCGGCAGCCGAGTGCGTGAGCTAACGCCCGCGCACAATGCCGGGCTGTACGGCGGCCTGAGCTGCGGCCGCGCGACGCTGCTCTTGCCACCAGGCGTTCACCTTATCGCGCCCGGCCGCGTCGCGGAACCAGTACCCCGAAAAGCCGAACGTGGTAAACGGCGGATAGGCTGTCGAATCGAGACCGAACGCCGTGGGAGGCATTTGGTGCCGCACCAGCAGCATGCCAGCGGCACAAGCGCCGATATCGGGCATCGCCTCGCCATAGGCGCCGATCCAGAGCGCCCCCGGCGCGCGAATCTCGCGAACCGCTTGGGGGGGCGTTGCCACTTTGGAAGGCGGAGGGCGATCCGTGGGAGCCGCCGTATCAGCGGGGGCTGCCGGCTCTTCGGCCGAAGCAGGCGAAGGAGCCGGCCGATGCACCATGGCATCGGTTCGCCCGACCAATCCGGCCAGCCACTGGTCGCACTCGGGCCAAGGGGTGCGGTTCGCGATTGCCAGCGCCGCCAGCCAGGGCCAATGATAGGGGGCCTCGGCGCGGGGCGGCAAAAACCGACCGGCTTCGATCGCTTCGACAATGCCCGGCACCGCCGTGGGCGTGCCGATGCGGGCCAGCACGCAGCAGAAATTGTGGTGCCGACTCAACTGCCCGACGAGCTGACTCTGCACCCCCTCGTCGTAGGTCGAATCGGGAACTTTGAGGAAGTACTTGCCGGCAAAGCGCGACACGGCCTCGGCGTCGAGCCCTTCGAACATCGCCAACTCGCCCAGCGAAAGCGGTTGACCTCGGGCAATGATCCAATCAAGTGTACGCTGCGTGACTTCGGCCAGCCGTTCGACGGTCGGCCGCGCGACGTAGCTGTCGTAGGCGAGCCGCTGCCGCGCTGTGGGCAAATTCACCAGGTGAAATTGCGCTCCACTATCGCGTGGATGTGGAAAAAACACGCCGACCGGGTAATCGCCCGGCGACAGCGAATTGCCGCTGACGCAATGCGCTATGGCATCGTCACAGCGATCGAACAGGCTCGGGCGTTCGGCCCCCTCCGATTGATTCGCCACGCCGACCAGCAAGTGCTGGATGCCCAAGTGCTCGGGCCCTTGCCAGTACTCGGCGACTAGCGCCGGCCGCGTCCAGTCTTCCACCTCGCGTAAGCGTTCGGCCGCTTCGACATCCTGCTGCTCGGCAGCCAGCGGCTTCGCGAGCGCCTGACGCACCCGCGGCACGTACTCGTCGCGGGCTAGCAAGTCGACAAGCTGACGCCGCGCGGCGGCTAGTTTCGCGGCCTCGGCCGCGGTCGTCGGCGTTCCGGGCAGGGCCAACGTCGCGACCCAGTTTTCAATCTGCTCGTCCGAGACCTCAGGCAAACGCCAACTGGCAGGATCGCTGGCGAGCCAAACCGAGTGGGCCAGTTTCCAGAGCTGCTCGCGCTGACGACTGAGACCCGGCACTTCGCTCGGCTCGTCAACGATCGCCGTCAATCGCGCGAGCACCGTGCCGTTGCTGGCCGGCTGTTGAGCAAACCAGGCTAAGCGTTCGGCTGCGCCGGCGCGCGTCGCAGGCGAATCGTCGTCGAGTTGAGCCAACAGCTCGTCGACTTCGGCCGTGGTGACGACCACCGCAGCCGTCGCCGCTTTGACCGGGATGAGGGATCGTAGCGCCTTAAGCCGCAGCCGCAACTCGTAAGAGGTTGACACCGAGCGGAGCGCGGCATCTGCCCGATCGGCGAGCGCCGGATGGCAGGCGGGGTCGGCGGCCAGTTCGGTCAGGCGCCGCGCGGCAGCTTCGCGGCTGTCGACGTTCGGTGCTTCGAGATCGACCAGCAATTGGTCGATTTCAGCGAGTTGATCGACCGTCGGGGTGGGCGTAGCAGGCTTGGCGTCAGGGCCGTCTTCCGCCACGGACACGTCGGCCGCCGACAGCAGCAGCGCCATCGCGTACGAAGCAACCAGCGCCAAGGATTGAAATCGTCGCATACGCAATTCGGCTGGATACGAAGCAGGCTAGGTTGGCGGGGACGCTCGAAAACTTCCGTGTCGCGACACGTTCAACGTTGGATTAGCCCCGGGGAGTCGACCATCGTGGTCGCGAGACCCGTACTTCCAGGCTATGCGACCGGGGCTGCGCCGACAACCCAAATTGTGCCACGTGCAAGCTTTACCAACGTAGAACGGAGATCGCGAACTGGCAAGAAACGAGAGCAATCATGCGAGACTGGGCAAAATCTATAAACGGCGTCGGGGGCTATTCGCCCTTTTCCGTGGCACATTCGCCAGCGACCTTGCCCCCTGTTGGTGATTGCGGTACAAGCCGCGCCTCTTCTTCTCGTCCGCTTGCCGGCACTCTCCCGTCTGGAGGCTCGTCTCCCCATGCGCCTGAAAACCTGGCTCGCCGCCGCGGTGATGCTGATCGTCTTGGTGCTACTGACGCTGGCCACGCGTGCGCAGGGCCCGGTTACCCCTGGTGGCAAGCCGCTCAGCCTATACGACATGCTCAGCAAGGGGCTGCGTGCCCGTCGGCCGGTCGACTTTGAATACTGCGCCCTGATCGCACACAAAGTCGAAGTAGGCGAGCTTCCGTTACACATGGTGCATGGCACGTTCTTCTATGCTTACAAGAAGTACCGCCGCCCTTTGCAGTACTTTCAGCAGGCGCTCCACCTGCGCGCGAAGAAAGAGGGATACTACGCCCCCAGCCTGACCGAGCATCCCTCGACGGCCGAAGTCAACGGACCAATCACAACCGGCATTCAGCCGCTGCCGGGGCCACCGCAGCCGCAACCGTAGGCAGCCAGGGCGGCCGCCAGTGGCTTACACACCCGTGCTAAGCCGGCAGCTCATTCGGGGATGACCAATACCATGCCGGCGCGCAGCGCCCCGGCGTCGGGCAACTGATCGCGATTGGCCGCCAAGATTGCCAAGTGTCGGTTGGCGTCGCCAAAGTATCGGCGGGCGATGGCCGTGAGCGTGTCCCCTTCTTGCACGCGGTACAGTCGCGTGTGGCCGCCAACACTCGAGGGCGACGTCAGTGAACGCATTGCAGCGTTGCCCAAGTTGGTCAAATCGCTAGTTGCGCTCAATGTCCCGCTACTGATCGAAGTTGGTGTGCTGCTCACCACAATGCTCTGCGCTCCGGCTGCCGCCGCCGGAGCAGTTGTAGCATTCGGAGCGGTCGCGGGTGGGGTTGCAAGCGGAACCATTGGCCCGATTTGCATCGCTGGCGGTTCGTCAGCAGGCGGAATCTTCAGCGTCGCGCCTAGCGGCAACACGTCGGGGCTGCGCAGCACGTCGCGATTGGCTTCGTAGATTTCGCCGAAACGATCGGCGCGACCGAGATACCTGGTCGCCAGGCCCGAGAGGGTATCGCCGTCGACAATGCGGTGCGTGCGCGGCAGCGGCCCGCGATTACCGGCGTCGGCCGTCGAACCACTACGAGCCGAGGTCCGACGACCGGGAATGCCGTTACCTCGTTCAGGCTGATGCCACGGCGCGGCCACGGGCATGTCTTCGGCCCCTGGCATCAAGTCGCTGGCCAAGGGATCGCCTGCCAACCTGTCGCCCGAGTTTACGTCAGCGTGCCAGGGGCCAGCTCCGGGAGCCGTGGCCGCCGCGTCCAGAGCGTCGATCCGCCCCACCAAATGGGGAGCGACGGCCGGCTCTTCGCCGACTTCCAGGGGCAACTCGACGCGCGACTGAGGGCCGGCTGTTAGCGCCGCGTCGGCCGATTCATCCGCCGTCGACGGGGACTTGCGAAACATGAATGCCCCGACCGCGCCGCCGACCAGCAACAACATGGCCAGCGCAAGCTTGATCTGTGGTTGCATGGCTCGGTTCCTTGTCGCAAGTGCTCTCGCGCTGTGGGCCGCTGCCCGAGAATTGGCGTCGCTGCTGCGGTGACGGTTCTCTGCGCATCGCCAAAGATCGGTAAGCACCCTGGTTGCTAGCTAGCGAAAAGCCCCCAGATGCCGCGAACTGTTGGCCGCCGCTACCGACGCTAACGACGGCGTAAACCTTACCGGCCAACGGTCAGCATCGATTGCACATGGCGAGCATGTGCGCCACTGCAGTTCACTACGCACCCGAGCGTGCGCCGGGTCGACGACGGCGCGCGGAGAAATCAGCGCCGCGAGATTTGCAATTCACTCGCTCGTGCGAATCGTACGCAATCGTTCAAGTTCGCCGGGATCATTGCCGACGTGCGATCCGCTTTCGACCGCAATCGGGCGAGATCGAATCTATGCGCGACGCGCTAGCGCCCAGTCGACGAGCCAGGGGACAAGCCGATTCGCCCACACCAACAGCGCGCCGCTCGTGCTCGGCGTGATCTCGTGAGCGCCGCGCTCGATGGCGCGGATTGTGCGATTGGCGACATGCGCCGCAGAGACGCCGCGCCGCGCGCCGCCAATATGCTCGGCCTGCACTTCGTGCAAGTTGTCGACGAACTCGCTTTCGGTCGTGCCAGGGCTGACGACCAGCACGTCGACCCCCTGGCCGCTCAACTCGGCCCGCAGCGCCTCGCTCCAGCCCTGCAGCGCGAACTTGCTCGCGCAGTACTCGCTCATGCGCGGGATAGCCCGATGCCCCAGCACCGAGCTAACATTGACGACCAGCGGCCTGCGACCGCGCACCAGCATCGGTAGCGCATCGCGCGTCCACTCGCAAGGAGCGAAGAAGTTGACTTCCAGGATGTGACGCAGCCGCGCCTCGCTCGCCGTGGCGAACGGGCCGAGTGCCCCCACGCCGGCATTGTTGATCAAGATGTCGAGCCCGCCGAGTTGCTGTTCGGCCATCGTCAGGGCAGTGCGGCGCGCGGCCGCCTGCGTGACGTCGCCGGCGAAGTAAAGCACCTTGCCGGGGCCGGCCGCGCATTCTTGCGCCAGCGTGGCGAGTCGCTCGGCGCGACGTGCTACCGCCAGCACGGTCGCCCCGGCACGCACCAGCGCGACGGCCAGCGCGCGTCCAATGCCGCTTGAAGCGCCGGTGACCAGCACCCGGCTGCCAAATAGTTCGCGCCGGGCCATGCGGCTACTCCTTCGTTCCTGCAATCGTTAAGAGCGAAAGTTGTCGCCGTCCAGGCCGTGGTTCTTCATCAAGCGATAGAGGGTGCCGCGCGGCAGGCAGGCCTCTTCGGCCGCGGTTTTGACGTTTCCTTGGTGTCGTCGCAGCAGGGCTTCGAGATACTCGCGCTCGAAGCGGGCCACGTGCTCCTCCCGCGCGCGGAAGAAACCGGGCTGCTCATGGACGATTCGTTCGCCGGCGCTCACCACTAGCGCGTCGGGCAAGTCATCGAGACCGATCAGCGACTTCTGCGTCAGCGCGATCGAGCGGCGGATGACGTTCTGCAACTCGCGCACGTTGCCTGGCCAGTGGTATTGCCGCATCACTTGGAACGCCTCGGGCGTAATGCCACCGACCGGCTTGTGCATCTCGCGGCTGTAGCGCATTACGAAGCGCTCGGCCAGCAGCCCCAGGTCGTCGCCGCGCGCCCGTAGCGGTGGCAACTCGATACGAACCACGTTGATGCGGTAATAGAGATCCTCGCGAAACTGCTTCTGCCGAATCATCTCGTCGAGATTGCGCGACGTGGCGGCGACGATGCGAATATCAACGTCGATCTCTTCGCGGCCGCCGACCCGGCGAATCTTGCGCTCTTGCAGCGTCCGCAACAACTTGGCTTGCAGCAGTAGCGGTAGCTCGCCGAGCTCGTCGAGAAACAGCGTGCCGCCGTCGGCGAATTCCAGTAAGCCGATGCGACGAGAATCGGCCCCCGTGAATGAGCCGCGCTCATGCCCGAAGAACTCGCTCTCCAGCAGATTCTCGGGGATCGCGCCGCAGTCGACCGGCACAAAGGGCTTGTCGTGACGGCGACCACGGCGATGAATGCTGCGGGCGACCAACTCCTTACCGGTTCCCGTCTCGCCGATCACCAGCACGTCGACGTTCGAATCGGCGATCTGCACGATGGTGTCGAACACGCGCCGCATCGCCGGGCTGGCACCGACGAACTCCTCGAAGCCGTACGGCTTCTCGACTTGCCGCCGCAACAGCTCGCGTTCTTCCAACGGGCGGCGCTGGCCGAGCAGTCGTTCGGCGCTGGCCGTGAGATCGGACGTGGCGACAGGTTCCGTCAAATAATCGCCAGCCCCCAATCGCAAGCTGGCGGTTGCGCTGTCGACCGAAGGTTGGTCCGCGACCACAATCACCGGCAGCGGTGGGTTACTCTGGCGGAGCTTTTCGACAAGGGCCAACGCGGCACGTTCATCGGCAGCCAGCGAGATCACCGCCAAGTCAAACGATTCGCGCGCCAGCCGGGCCTCGGCCGTGGATGCCGACGACTCGAGCACCAATCCGTTTGGCGGGCCTTGCGAGGCACCGTTCGACGCGACTTTGGTAGTGCCATTGGTAGCGCCGTCGCTGTCTGCAAATGCCGCGCGAAATACCGGCTGACGGTCGGCGGGAGCGACGACGAGAATGCGAGCCTGGTGCATCGAAGCTCTTGCAGGTTCCCTGTCGAGCGAACCGCCATTTCGCGCGACAGATGCGATCGATTCTCAGGACCGCTCACAAAGCGCGTCCTGCTACTAGAGAGTATCTTAGTTGCCCACCCGACGCCAACGGTGGCTGCCGGCTCCTCCTGCCGAGCGACCTATTTCGCGGCCGGTTCGGCGGGCTTCACAGTCGCGGCAGGAGGCGCCGGCAATTCCAGGTCGGCAGGCGTTATCTCGGCCGGAGCGCCACCAGCCGGCACCTCGACGTGGGCCGTCCACAAGATGCCGTTGATCACCAGCCGGCGGAACAGGTCGTTGCCGAAATTCTTGTGATAGTGTCCCGCGTCGCAGCCGAACGAGCGGCCGGCCTTCTCGTCGTCGGCCGACTTCCCGCCGCGCGTGTAAGTCCAGGCGATCGTCTGCGGCGAGCCTTCAAATTCGACCGTGGCCAGCGGCCGAGCCTGTTCGGCGAACCGCAGCTTGAAGTAGAACTCATCGAACAGCGTGAAATCGCTCACGCCGCGCGCCACGGGATGCTCGGGATCGACGATGTGCAAGCGCCGCTCGAGATGCGCCAGCGGACTGAAATCGGTATGAAACCAGGCGCCGAGCTGATCGAGCCAGAGCTGGCCATACTCGTCTTTCTCCGCGCCGGTTGCCCAGTGCAACGCGACCAGGCCGGCGCCGTCTTCGAGCAGTCGCTGTGCTTGCTGTCGGTGCGGACCGTCGAACAGCACGTTGGCTCCCCAAGGAACGTACAGCACGATCGCTTGTGCCCCGGCGGCCGCGGCGGCATCCTGCGGCCAGCCCTGCGATACCACCGTCTCGATGCCGGGCGTTTGCTTCAGGCACTTGGCCAAGAGTTCGCACACCGGCACGTACTCATGCGTGCGGTACGGATGACCGTCCTTCGGGGCGCCGATCAGCAGAATCTTCTTAGTTGGCGAAGCAGTAGTTGCCGCAGGCTCGGCCGCAAGGCTCGGTTGAGATACAAACAACAACAGGAGCGACGCGGCAAGCAATCGAAAGACAATCGACATGGGTAACTCCGCGTTGCTTCTACTTACTCACAACGCGCGTTACGCCTGTTCGCGGCGGGGCGCGCTCTCGTGCGACCCCTCGGCGCGCGGCGCTTCGTTCGCATGTCCTGCCTGCCTGGCCCGCGCGGCGGCGCGCTCTTCGCGCATCGCTGCCAGCTTCTGCTGATCGAGATTGATCTCCAGCGCCGTGCGATGGCCGACAATCGGCACCTGCCCCGGCGCGCGACCGTACGGCGCGCGGCGAAAGCGGCTCCCGCGCCCCCAGGGGCGCACGGCAAAACCGAACGCCAGCACGACCAGGGCAAAAACCCCCACCAACACGAGAACTGTTTGACGATCGAGCATCGATACGTCCCCCTTGTCCGCGGACCTGGGGAGAAGGCCAGCGAGCGTTTCCACAACCACGATGAATTCTAAAGATTTGCCGCTAGCAGTGCTAGCAATTGGGATGCGAATCCCGAACGGGGCCCGCGCCCAACGTGCTTTCAACCAGTAACACCGCACCTTCCTTGAGCGAAGCCAGTCGACAACGACCTCCTGCTTATCTCAATTCGTCCATAAACCGCAAGTAACGTGCCTCGAGCAGGCGAAAATTCGTGCCGAACACCGCCGTGAAGTCCGCCAACCGCTCAGCCGACGACCGGTCGCGAAACACCGGCAGCACGGCCAGTCGCTGTAAATAGGCCGCGTAGTCGCGCGGCTGCTTTTCCAGCAGGAAAAAGCTCAGTGCCCAAGATTCGGCGTATGCGTCGAGCGTGCCGGTGTTGAACCGGCCATCGGATGAGATCAATTCGACGAGCGCGCCCTCTTTTCGACGCGAGCGATACTGCTTCCAGCTTTGCAACTGCGTGCGATTGATGCGGTCGGGCATATTGGGATGTGCCCGCGAGTTCCACACGCCAGGGGCCTCGAACACCGTGGCCAATCCCTCGACCGCCCAACGGGGCTGGCTGGCAAACCGCGAGTGGATCCCGGTGTTGAAGGCCGTTTGATGTGTGGCTTCGTGAATGATCGTGTCAGCGTTGGTGTGCCAGGTGGCGCCGCTCCGCTCGCCGTTGGTGATGTCATAGAGGGCCACGCGATTGGTCGTCGGCGAGTAGTAGCCCAGCACGCCGGCCGGCAGCGGCTTTCCCTCTTGCGACGAGTAACGCAAAAAGTCTTCGTGCGTCGGCATCACGATGGCGATCAGCGGGAACTCAGGGGTCTGAATCTGGAAGCCACGCACCGAGAAGTAGAGCAAGAACGAGCGATACAGATCCTCGAAGCGCTGGGCCCACTGGCTCCGCTGCCCGGCCGGATGTGCCACCAGGTAGTGTCCCACTCCGGTGATCTCGAACTGATTGCCGAGCTCGGCCTGCAATTGGGCACGCACCGCGCCGGGCGAATAACTGGTAAACGCGGTCGGCATCTTGTGGAACTCGCGGGCCGTTTGCGGCGCGAAATCCCACAGCCGCCCATCGCGGGCCAGCAAAAAGACCGTGCTCTTCGACCAGCTTAGCGCCGTCCCTTCGACGCGTTGGCCGTTGAGATTCACTTCAATCAGCGGCCGCAGCGAGTCGGCAGCCCGACCTGAAGCACCGAAACTGGCCGAAACCGCCAGCGCTATTGCCAATCGTAAACGCATGCGAGAAACCAGCGGCATTGCTTTGAATCAAGGATGTGAAAACCGAGTTGCGCGAACGCGCGAGCAGTCAGCTTGTGACGAGCTATCGATAACATAGGCCACCGATTTGCCCGAACGGCCGGGCACAAAATGCCCCCCGCACGGCACGTGGCGTTTTGGCAACGCGGAGCGATCGACGCTACGGACTTTCCAGAGCACGGGATTTCTAGTACGCCGCGGCGCGCGCCCCTACAATCTAGGGTGTCGATTCGAAGCAGTGACTTCCGGAACACTGCACACTGTCCGCCCCCGGGGCCTCTGCCATGCTTTCTGCACTCCGTCGAACGCTTTTGGTTGCCACGATCCTGGGTCTTGGCGCCCCGCTCTGCATGTTGGTTCCTTCCGCCATTGCCGCGCCACCAAAGGCAAATCAAGAGCAGGACGGCGACGCGACTACGGACGATCCGGTCCCCGATCTTCCGGCGGACGATTTCCCGGCCGCTGCCCTGGCGGCGGAACGCCCCGCCACGGAAGAACCGACGCCTCCTCCGTCTCCCGAAGTCGCGGCGGAAGTGCGTTCGTTGCTGCGGCAGCTCGACGCCGCATCGCTCGCCGAGCGCGATGCCGCCGAGGCCCGGCTCATTGAACTGGGGCCGCCGATCATCGATCTCCTGCCGCGCGGCGGGGGGCGGCTTTCAGCCGAAGTGCGGCAGCGCGTCGAACGCGTCCGCGGCAAGCTCGAGTTGGCCCGCGCGCAGAAATACGTGTTGCCCAGCCATCTCACGCTGCAAGGCAAGTTGAAGTTGTCGGAGATTCTCAAGTCGATCGCCGCGCAGTCGGGCAACACCATCGTCGACTACCGCGAGGAGTTCGGGCAAGATGCCGACGACACCGAGTTCGAGCTGGCGATCAACAACGTCGAGTTCTGGCCCGCGCTTGAGCAGTTTCTCGACAAGGCCGGCCTGGCCCTTTATCCGTATGCCGAAAAAGGAGGCCTGGCGATCGTCACGCGCGACGTACCGGCCACGAACACGGCCCACGTCCGTTATGCGGGCGTCTTCCGGCTCGAGCCGACCCAAGTCGTGGCCGAGCGCAACCTGCAAGACAATCGGCACGCCGTACATCTCAGGCTCGCGATCGCCTGGGAACCGCGCACGAAACCCTTGGCCCTGTGGTTGCCGTTGGATTCGCTCTCCGGCCGCGACGACTTGGGAGGCGAAATCATCGCGGCCGAAGCGGGGAGCCTCGAGGCGCCGGCCAATCCCGGTACCACCGCGGTTGAATTGCAAGTTCCGCTGACGCCGCCGCCGCGCGAAGCCAGCAAGATCGCCAGCCTGAAAGGAAAGCTGACAGCATTAGTGCCCGGGCGGAACGAACAGTTCACATTCGACAATCTGGAAAAAGCCCGCGACGTCGAGCAGCGCCGCGCCGGGGCGGTCGTGGTGCTCGAGCAGACCCGCAAGAACAACGCCCTGTGGGAGCTGCGAGTTCGCGTGCGCTACGAAGACAGCGGACAGGCGCTGGAATCGCATCGCGGCTGGGTCTTCGAAAACGAGGCCTACTTGCTCACGGCCGACGGCGAGCGCCACGTCCCCGACGCTTACGAAACGACGCGCCACTCCGAACAGGAAGTCGGCATCGCCTACCTTTTCGACATGCCCAAGGGGCTCGCGGGGGTCAAGTTCGTCTATTCTACGCCGACCGTGTTCTTGAATGTTCCGGTCGAGTTTGAGCTGAGCGATTTGGAGCTGCCGTAATGGCCGGCCGAGCGCGGGGCGCGCGAGAGTTCTCGATTCGGCGACCGTCGATTTCACGAGCGGCCGTGGTGACCGTTCTCGTCGCCTTAGTTCTCGGGCATCTGCCTGTCGCCCGGGCGGAGGAACCTTCGAGCGCGGCGAACATCGCGGCTCGCGTCAATGGCAAGGTGATTCCGCTCGCCGAGTTGCACGCGACGATTCATGAAGCGCTCGGCGCGCCGGAACCGCCCGACAATCAATCTGCGAAGCCAGCCACGGCCGACCTACCGGCCGATCTCATTGCCGCCACGCTCGAGCGCGCGATCGACCGCCGCCTGGTCGCTGATCGACTCGCCCGCGACGACAAGCTTAAATTGAACGCCGACGAGCAGTCGGCCGTCGTGCGCCGCTTCGCCGCCTCGCTGACCGCACAAAAGTCCTCGGTCGAGCAGTATAAATCCGAGCGCGGCTGGAGCGATGCCGACCTAAACGCGTTTCTCACTTGGCGCACGCTCTGGTCGCGCTACCTCCAGCGCGAATTGACCGACACGTCGCTCGAAGAATACTTCGATGCCCATCGCGCCGACTTCGACGGCACGCAGGTGCGCGTAAGCCACCTGCTGTTGAAGTTGCCCGAGAATGCCGATCAAGCGACGCGCGAAAAGCGGCTGGCCGAAGCCGGCGCAATTCGTGACGACATTGCCGCCGGCCGGTTGAGCTTCGCCGCTGCCGTGCGCAAGCACAGCGAAAGCCCGAGCCGCGACGCCGCAGGCGATCAAGGCTTCGTTCCCAGGCGCGGGGTAATGGTCGAGCCGTTCTCGCGGGCGGCCTTCGCACTCAAGCCCGGCGAAACGAGCCCACCGGTGATTACGCCGTTTGGCGTGCATCTGATTCATTGCACGGAGATTCGGCCTGGTAACGCAGCTTGGACCGACGCGCGCGACGAGCTTGTTCGCGCGGTGGCCGACGAGCGGTTTGCCGTGCTAGCGAAAGCCGCTCGCTCGGGGGCCAAGATCGAGTACCTGGCAGTGCCAGCACCTGCGGCGCGCTAGGCGCCAGCACTACCAGGTGCCTGGCTGTCGACGCCCGACTTCTGCTAGCAGTGGTAGCTTTTACCCGACGTGTCAGCTCGACGTTTTGCTCGCTCGCCACGTTTGCGCAATCTCACGCGATGCGTCGGGGCGTGCCCAGCAGATTTGCTTGATTGCGGGTTACGTAAGCTTTGACTCATGCGGCGGTTGTAACGATTCGATCAATCTTAACGGTTGCAACGGTTGTACCTGCTCGCCTCCGGCTCGCGCCACAGTCATGCTTCGATACGGCTCTTCGACGTTGCCCCTTGTGGTCTGCGCGGCGGTATTGGCCATTGCGCCCCGTCAATCAGTAGTCGCTCAATCGACGCCAGCACCCGGGGCGCAATGGCACGTCGCGTCCACAAAGGGGGCGGCGCCGATATCGCCCGCCGCCAGCCCGATTGCCGTCGTGCCGCCAGCGACGGCCGCGATGAACGCGGCCCCCACCGCCGCATCGGCCGTCTACCAGGCGAGCATGGTGGCGCCGGTTCCGCTGCCGCCGGTTGTGCCTGTTCCGGCTGCGCCGCTGAACTCGCCGTCAGGCGCCTCGTTGATTCCGACCATACCGACAGGCTCAGCGCCTGCGCCGGCCCCGTTTGGTGTGCAACCGGTAGCCGCGCAGCAGCCCGAAGGCTACACCAACGACAACGTGGCCGATGGCCAAACACCCGGTGGCGAACAGCGCCTCTCACAATTGGAAACCGCCTTCGACGCCTTCGAGCGGCAACTCGAACGCGAAGCAGGCGCGACGAAGTTTCCCTCGGCCAAGCTGACCGGCTTCACGCAGCTCGATAACTACTTCATGCAGCAGAGCCGCAACAACATCGCCACGGTTGGCGATGGCCAGAACGGTCTAGGCTTCCGCCGCGCGCGGTTGGCGGTGCTGGGCAACGTCGCGCAGTTCACCGCCTATCAGTTGGAGGTCGACTTTGCCACGGCTGGCCGCCCCAGCTTCTTCGACTGTTTCGTCGAGCAGGACGAGATTCCCTGGTTCGGGGCCGTCCGCGTTGGGCAGTACCTGCAGCCCTTCAGTGTTGACGCCATGAGCGGTTTCCGCCACTTGCCCTTCATGGAGCGGTCGTTGCCGTTCTTGGCGTTCGTGCCGTTTCGCCGGGTCGGCGCCATGGCGTCGAACAAGAGCGAAGACGAGATGACCTACTGGGCTTACAGCATTTTCAAGACAGGCGGTTTCAACAACGCGCCGTTGGGCGATAGCCGGTTTGCGACCGACATCGGCGACCAAGGGGGCGTCTCGTTCTCGACGCGCGTCACGCAACTCCTGTTTTACGACGAGCCGAGCGATGGTCGCTATCTGTGGCACGTCGGCGGCGGGTACAACTTCAGCTCACTCACCGGCAACCTGGGGAACGGCACGCGCCCCTTTTACCAGGCGCGCACGGGACCCGAGTTCGGGCCGATTGGCGATGGCATCGAAACCTCACCTCCCACGTTCGGGCCAGTCAGCTACGCCGCGTCGAACTTCACGCCGCCGAACTTCGTCGATACGGGCCGCTTTCGAGCCAGCAGCTTCAACCTGCTGGGTTTTGAAACGGTCTTCCAGAACGGCCCGTTCAACTTGCAGAGCGAGTTCATGGTTACCGAAGTCAACAGTGTCGCGGGTCCGGTCTGGTACACCGGCGCTTACGTCGAAGTGATGTATCGCTTGACGGGTGAACAGCGCGGCTACGACAAGCGGCTCGCCGCGCTCAAGAACCCCGTTCCCTTCACCGACTTCATTTCGCTGCGGCGCGGCATCGTCGGGCTCGGTGCCTGGGAAGTCGCCGCCCGGCTGTCGTACATCGACCTGCGCAATCCCGGCCGGCTGCAACCCTCGATGTACGTACAGAACACGAACAACTCGGGCAATGGTACGCTCACCGATCTGACGCTCGGCGGCACCTGGTTCTTGAACTATCACACCAAAGTGCAGTTCGACTGGGTCTATGCCATGCTCGACAACAGCCAGCGCGGCAATAGCGTGGCCAGCAACTACGTGAGCCGCGTGCAGGTCGATTTCTAGCGATCTATTGGCCTGAGCTTCGCGCCCGATTGCGTCTCGCGACGACTGCCAGGCAGTGGCAGACACCGGGGTGTGTCGGCTACGCTCTAGAGGCACTAACAGCGGGATGTTTGCAAACACGCAAACGGTTCTGCCAAAAACTATCAACATTCAAGGACGCGCGGGGTCCGTCATGCTTCGTCATCTTATTGCTCAGTTTTCGATTGCCGGCTTACTTCGATGTCCAACTTGGGCACCATGGATGATGTCGCGTTTCTCGATCGCGCGAATCGTACTGCTCGCTACGATTGTCCTGCACGGGATGCATGACCTACCCGTGGCAGCCGCGGAGCCAGACGATTCGGCGCAAGAAAACACCGCGCCAGCCGACGCCGCGGAGCCTCAAGCGGAACCGCAACCTGCCGACGCGCCGGCCGACGACGAGCAAAACCCTTTCCAGCGGCGCGTGCGGGCGCCGGAGCTCGATGGCGGAGTCGCCTGGATCAACACGGCCGGGCCGCTGCGGATGAAAGACCTGCGCGGCAAGTTCGTGCTCTTGGATTTCTGGACCTACTGCTGCATCAACTGCATGCACATCCTGCCGGAGCTGAAGAAGCTCGAGCACGCCTACCCCAACGAGCTGGTGGTGATCGGCGTCCATTCAGCGAAGTTCGAGACCGAGCAAGATTCCAAGAACATCACCGAAGCGGTGCTTCGCTATGAAATTGAGCATCCGGTGGTCAACGACGCCAAGCACATCATCTGGCAGAAGTTTTTTGTCAACAGTTGGCCCAGCCTGCGGTTGATCGATCCCGAAGGCTTCGTCGTCGCGGAGCACGGAGGCGAGATCGACTTCGAGACGCTCGACGCCTTCTTCAAGCGGGCACTACCGTATTACCGCAAGAACAAGTTGCTCGACACAACGCCGCTGCGATTCGACCTGGCGCGCGACAGCGCCGAGGAGACGCCGCTACGGTTCCCCGGCAAGGTGCTGGCCGATGAAGCCAGCGGTCGGCTGTTCATCGCCGACAGCAATCACAACCGCATCGTCGTGACGACGCTGGCCGGCAAGCTGATCGACGTGATCGGCTCGGGACAGATCGGCGCGGCCGACGGCCCGTTCGACAAAGCGCAGTTCGATCACCCGCAGGGGATGGCGCTGGTGGGCGAGACGCTCTACGTGGCCGACACCGAGAACCACCTGCTGCGCAAGATCGACCTGGCGGGCAAAACGGTCTCCACGATCGCAGGCACGGGCCGACAAGGGCGCAGCGCCTGGCCCGGCATTCCTGAAGAGGCAATTCAAGCCGGCGGGATCGTGGCGTCGAAATTGCCAAAGCGCTATGTCGGCAAGCCGGCAGTCACCGCGCTCAATAGCCCTTGGGACCTGTGGGTGCACGGCGACGATTTGTATATCGCGATGGCCGGGCCGCATCAGATCTGGAAGCTGCCGCTCGACGAGAGCGAGATTGGCCCATACGCCGGGAACGCCCGCGAGGATATTGTCGACGGTGCACTGTTGCCACGACAACCGTATGGCACGCAAGTGGCGCCCGGGGGCGCCGTCGTCTCGTCGTTCGCGCAGCCGAGCGGGTTGGCGTCCGATGGCACGTCGCTGTTCGTCGCCGATAGCGAAGGGAGCTCGATTCGCGCGGTGCCGCTCAAACCATCCGGCAAGGTGCGCACGATCATCGGCACGTCGCACTTGCCGCAGGGGCGCCTGTTCACGTTCGGTGACGTTGACGGTCGCGGCGAGACGGTGCGTTTGCAGCATGCGCTGGGCGTCGTGTTTCACGATGGCCGTCTGTATGTGGCCGACACCTACAACAACAAGATCAAAGTCGTCGATCCCAAGGAAGCAAGCTGCGCCACGCTGGTCGGGACCGGCGCGGCGGGGCGCGCAGACGAGCCCGCGCAGTTTGACGAGCCCGGCGGAATCTCGCTGGCCTCGGGCAAGCTGTACGTGGCTGACACGAACAATCACGCCGTGCGCGTCATCGAATTGGCAGCCGGCAACCGCGTGCAGACGCTCGCGATCGAGGGACTTGCTCCGCCTGCGAAACCGGCCGCAACGGCGGGACCGTCGCCGTTTGCCGATGCCACGGCGGTCGATGCCGCGGCGGCGAGCGTTCGTCCGGTCGATGGCAAGGTGACGATCGCGACCGAACTCAAGTTGCCCGAGGGGTACAAGATCAACAAGCTGGCTCCGATGGCGTACCAGGTGGATGCTGACGGGGCCGTCGAAGAGGCGGCCGGTCCGTTGGACCCCGCCGGCTTGGGCAAGCTTGTGCGGGTTAAAGAGCCAGCCGCGCGGTTCACATTTCAGCTTCCGCTGACAGCCAAAGCGGGAACCGCCCGGATCAAGGTATCGCTGGCCTACTACTACTGCCAGGAGGGGGCCGAAGGGCTTTGCAAGGCGGGGAGCGTGGTTTGGACGGTCCCGCTGGAGATTGCGGAAGACGGGGCCGGCATGGAGGTTTCGCTCAGTCACCAGGTGCCGTGATGGCAGCCGTGGCTGTCAAATCCGTGGCGAAATGCCGCACGGCGTAACACTTTGAAAGGTGCTGCGCCTGGCAGGAAAGGGTCGATATCTCTATTCAGCCGAGGTCGGTGGTTCGTTACACTGAACTACCCGCCTGAGAGGGGGTTCGGCCCTGGGGACTGGCAACGTTTCACCAACGTGCAGCCCGGTGCTTCGCCCCGCCCGCTATTTTCCCATCTCCTCCAAACGTTCAGGTCAATCTCCGATGTCGATCGCCGAACCCTCGACGAGCGCCCCGCAGTCGGATGCCCCGCGGCACGCGCAGCCGCATTTCAGTGCGAGCGCCGAAACGGTCGAAATGTCGACCGCTGAAACGACGACCGGCAACCCGCAAGTGCTGCGGCGGCTCGACGCGCCGGAAGCGACGCAACCCTTGCGCATTCAATGGCCCTACCTGATCGGCATCTCCGGGGTGCACGTCCTGAGCCTGCTGGCCTTTGTGCCGTGGCTGTTCAGTTGGACCGGCGTGGCCTGGACCGTGGCCGGCTTGTACATCTTTGGCACGCTGGGCATCAACCTGTGTTATCACCGCCTGTTGACGCACCAAGGTTTCAAGGTGCCCTTGTGGCTCGAACATGTTTTCGCGACGCTGGGAGTCTGCTGCCTGCAAGACGCGCCCGCGCGCTGGGTGCTGATCCATCGGCTGCACCATCAGCACTCCGATGAGCAGCCCGATCCGCACAGCCCGCTGGTGAATTTTCTCTGGGCGCACGTCGGCTGGGTGATCTTCACCAATCGCGACGTGAACAACCTGAACACTTACGAGCGGTACGCGCGCGACATCCTGCGCGATCCGTACTACAAAAAGCTCGAGCGGAATTTGAATTGGGTGTGGGTCTATGCGGCAAGCATCGCGGTCTTCTACGTGGCCGGCGCGGTCGTCGGCGGCCTCTGGACCCGCTCGCTGCTGGGCGGAGTGCAGCTCGGCTTGAGCTGGGTCGTGTGGGGCGTGTTCGTCCGCACGGTCGCCGTGTGGCACATCACCTGGAGCGTCAACTCGGTGACCCACGTCTGGGGTTATCAGAACTACCAGACCGGCGAAAACAGCCGCAACAACTGGCTGGTCGGCCTGTGGAGCAACGGTGAGGGCTGGCACAACAATCACCACGCCGATCAGCGCGCCGCGGCGCACGGCCACCGTTGGTGGGAATTCGACATCACCTGGCTGACGATTCGCGCCCTGGAGCGAGTGGGGCTAGCGAAGGATGTTGTCGCGCCGCGCGTCTGGACGAAAGGGCGCGGGTAGGGGGGCAAGCATTCGAGCTTGCCAAATGCGGGCCGCGTTTTCAAACTCGCTTTGGCAAGAAGGCGCTCAGCCAAGTGGCGCCGGCCGCCATAAACAGTAGCCCTACCGCTCCGTTGCCAGCTCGCCTGACCGCCAAGATGGGATCGCCCCACGTTGCCTCCGCGACCGCGACGCCCAGCGAACCGAAGGCCCAAAGCAGCGCGATCGCGGCCAATACCCCAGTCACCCAGCGTGGCCAGCCTGGCGCCGCTCGGAAAGCGCCTGCGATCGGCAGGATGACCGCCACGAAACAGACAATCCCGCTCAATCCAACATATCGATAGTTCTCACTGGCGATGGCCACGACCAGGCAAGTCAGCGCGGCCAGCAAGCAGCAGCCGACTATGTTTGCCTCCCAGGTCTCCTGGCGATTGAGCGCACTGCGACCGAAGCGATTTAAGCGCAATAAGAAATTCGAGAGCGGAGTGCCAGCCCAGGAGAAAAACACGAAGCCCATGTAGAGGCCGATTGCGATGTTCGCCGGTGCTTGCAAGCCGGCAATTTTCTCGCCCGCTTCGGTCGTCATCCGCATGAAGATCACCAGCCCGACGAGCAGGAACCACTGCCCGCGACGACCCAGTCGCGCTTGCCAAACGCGGAAAGCGAAGAACCAGCGATAGACGCGGTAGCGGGCTTTGAGCGCTTCGACCATGCCGCGTCGGGCGTACTCGTTGTTCGGGTCGAGCCGCAGCGCTTCGGCAAAGTGATTGAGCGCCTCGGGCACGCGCCCTTGCTCGAGGAAGTTCCACGCGTGTACGGTGTGGGCCAGCGCGTTTTCGGGCGCCGCGGCCAGCACCTGCCCCGAGGCAACTTGCGATTCGCTGCTGCGGCCGAGATTGCGCAGCGCCATCGCCCTGAGATTCAGGCACTGCGTGTGCTTGGGATCGATGGCCAGCCCTCGATCGGCGGCGGCCAACCCCTCGTGGTAGTGCTCGCTGGTGAGCTGGATGGCGGCTTCAGCGGCGTACAGATCAGCGTCGTAGGGGTCGAGCTGAATCGCCTGCCGGCAAGCGGCCAGGGCCGCCGCGCGCTTCTTCTGATCCAACAGATTGAGCGCGAGCGCGTAATGGGCCAGCGACTGCTCGGGGTCCAAGTGGATGGCCAACTGAGCTTCCTGGATACCCTCGGCCTGACGATCGAGCTCGCGCAGACAGATCGACAGCACCGCATGGCCGAAGGCGTTCTGCGGTTCGTCGGCTAGCCCCTGACGAAACTCTTGCTCGGCCAGGTCGTAACGGTGCTGCTGGAGAAGGATCGAGCCGCGCTGAAAGTTAGGGTGCTGCATGATTCGATTGCTTGATGCTTGCTGGGCCTTGGCCGACGCGTACTTTTATCACACTGCGGACCAAATTACTGCCGCGAGGTAGAGCAGAATCCAGCCAGCCATCAACGCTCCGAGCACCGCTGCAAACTCAAGCACAGGTCGCAACATCGGGAAAACAGCGGTCTCGAAACGATTTCGCGGTCGGGCATCGAAGCAGCGTCGCCACCAGCGCCTCATGCGTTGAGCTTTCTGCAGCCCCTTCGCAGTGTCCTGACAATTGGGCGCAAGCCGCAGCGACTCGCGGAAATGCATCTCGGCCGGCTCGGCCTCCCCTTGCGCCAACAGTGCCCAGGCGTGCTGCTCGTGGGCGGCGGCATCCTCGGGATGCGCGGCCAGGAGCTGCGCCGTGGTTTTCTCGGCCATGATCGGCAGCCCCAGATTGCGCAGGGCGACGGCTCGCCAGCGCAGGCAATACAAGTTCTGGGGGTCGAACTGCAAGCCCTCGTCGGCCGCCGCCAGCGCCGGGCGCCAGTTGTTTTGCGCGATATGTAGCCGGGCTCGCAGTGCGTGATAGTTCACGTCGCGCGGATCGATCCGCAGGGCCTCGTCGGTGGCCTCGCGCGCGGCTGCAAAGTCGCGGACGTCGATCGACAAATGCGCAAGCGTGTAATGGGCATAATCGAACGTTGGTTCGAGACGCACGGCCTCGCGCGCCTCGGGGAGGGCTTCTTTCAAACTGCGCCGGGCAACACACCAGGCCAAGGCTGCGTGGGGAGTGGCCTTTTGTGGCTCGAGCGCGATCGCCTCGCGGAACTCGCGCTCGGCGAGCGGCCAGTTCTTGAGATCCATCAGCAGCCAGCCACGATCGAGGCGCTGTTGATAGGCGGCGGCCGGTGTCATGAGAATCGTTCGACGTGCGACGAAGTGCCGAATTCCCGCGACGACGCGACGTTCGTCATCACATCTTCAAGTACTTCAAAATATCGTCGTACGTCCCCCCTTGATTCGAGTAGAGGGCGTAGTTGCGGGCCGAGGCGAACCACTCTTTGGTGGTCGGCTTCAAGGTCTTGGCCGCGTCGATCAGGTCGCGCGTGCCGAGGGGTTGGATGCCCCCGCCACGGATCGCCGCGCGCAGCTTGGCTTCGATCGCCGACTCGACCACGCCCTTGAGATCAGCCCCCGAGAAGTCAGGCGTCTTTTTGGCGACGGCCGCGAAGTCGATCTCGGCGACTGGCTTGTCGCGGCAGAGGATGCGCAAGACCGCCTCGCGGGCACTAGTGTCTGGCGGCGGTACGAAGATGATGCGGTCGAAGCGACCCGGCCGGCGGAACGCGTTGTCGATGTGCCAGGGGGCGTTCGTCGCGCCGAGAATCAGCAGCCCTTCGTTGGACGATTTAACGCCGTCGAGTTCGGCCAGAAATTGATTGATCAGATGCCGACCACCGGTGTGCCGCATATCGGCGCGGCTCGCCCCCAGGGCGTCGATCTCGTCGAAGAACAGCACGCAGGGACGCAGCCGCCGGGCCTGCTCGAAAATCGCATGCAGGTTTCGCTCGCTGTTGCCGATCCACATGTCGAGCACGTCGTTGATGCCGACCGAGATGAAGCGGGCCTTGATTTCGCCAGCCGTCGCCCGGGCGAGATGCGTTTTGCCGCAGCCGGGTGGGCCGTAGAGCAGAATGCCGCCGCCGGCCGTTTTGCCGTAGGCTTTGAAGATCTCGGGCTGTTCGAGCGGCAGGATGATCTTCAGGTGGATATCTTCTTTAACGGCGTCCATGCCGCCGACGTCGGCGAAGTTGATCTTGGGGCGCTCGGCCTCGACGTTCGATTCGTCTTCGTCGTCATCGTCACCCCCGCCCAGTCGCATGCGGCCATCTACGACGTCCGAGCTGTCATCTTCGGCGGCGTCGATTCCCAATTGCGTGGCGAACAAATCGTCGGCCAGCGCGGCGTCTTGCGAAACGGCGGCGCGGTACTGGCGCACGGCCCGATCGACTTCGCCCCGCTGATAAAGCAAACGCGCGAAAAGCGCGAGCACGCCGGCCGCGGGCTCGTCGGTCTTCATCAACTCTTCGACGACTACCAATGCCGGCGTGAACTTGCCGGCTTGAAAGTACGCCCGGGCGAGTGCCAGTTGCAGCGTGCTGTCTTTGGGGGCGTCGACGAGCATGCGGCGAAACTCTTCGGCGGCTTCGTCGGGGCGCCCGTGGCTCAGCAAGGTCTCGGCCAGGTGGCGGCGGAGTGGGGGGTTGTCGGGCGAGAATTCGAGCGCTTGGCGTAGCGAACGGACGACATCTTCAGGCGAAGTCATGACAGGCAGGGCCCCTACGCGGATGGGATGACGACTCGTGGTTGCTAATGCGATTGCGAAGGTTCGAGCGGTTCGCGGCGCGCCGAGCGGGCAAGCGACTCGAGCGACACGAGCTGTCGGCCGTCCGCGCTCGCCTGGTTGCGGCTTTCTTCGGCCGGACAAGTGGAGCACGTGCCGCAGCCCCCCAAGCGCTGGCGAAGCACGGCGAGCCAGACGCGGCGCGCGAGATAGCCGGCGGCCACCGCCACAATCAGCCCGGCGGCAGCGCTCTGCCAGTCGATGTTCACGGCCGTGGTGCTCATGGTTGCCACTATTCTATACGATCGGCCGCCGAAAAGTCTGACACGGTGCGGCAATGTGGGTTCGGGTCACGAAGCCGGCGTCGAAGAGCATGGGCGGAGCCCATAGGTCTCAACACATCTTAGCTAGCTAGGCCGCGGTGGGCAGACCCGCGACTGCATCGGCAACTCGGTGGAAAGTGTCTTCGCCCTGGTTCCTGGTTGACGCGAATCATCGATTGTCATTGGCCACGTAGTGGCCGCGGCGCTTAGCCGTGGGTGTTAACCCACGGACACTCGACGCCAAACAACAATTAAGCCGCGCAGCGGCGACATCGGCGCGGCGGCATGACAACGAATCCATGGCGATTTCCGCGTCGCCGTCGCCGCTACGCGGCTTCGATCGAACCCGAAACGCCTCCGTGGGCTGGCGCCCACGGCTAAGCGCCGCCGCCGCTGCGCGGCGAAATCCTTGGTCGTGTCACACCAATTCCAACGTCATCTCGTCATATCGTCGTCCTCTACCCACCAGCTAGCGGACTTGTCTCGAGACCAATGGGCGGAGCCCGTCGCACCCGGTAATTGGCCAACGGTTCGACTACCCACCCCCGATTCGCATGCCGATTTGATAGGTGAGCAGGGCCCCGAAATAAGCCAGCACGGTCATGTAGGTAAAGGCAAACAGCGGCCAGCGCCAGCTATTGGTTTCGCGACGAATGACTGCCAGCGTGGCGGCACACTGCGCGCACAGCGCGAAGAACACCATGATCGACAGCGCCACCGGCACGTTGTAGACCGGCCGATCGGTGCCATCCCAGGTGGCCTGCTGCAAGGCGGTTTGCAAGCGCGTGCGGTCATTGTCGGCTTCGAGATCGACGTCGGAGCCGAGATTATAGATCACCCCCAGCGTGGCGATGATGACCTCGCGTGCGGGGAACGACGCGATCGCCGCGCAGCCGATCCGCCAATCCCAGCCGAGCGGTCGTACGACCGGCTCGATCCACTGGCCGGCCCGGCCGAGCACACTTTGCCGCTGGTAAGCGCCAGCAATCTGGGCGTCGATCGAGGCCAGCTCTTCCTCAAGCCGGTCATATTCATCGGCCGTGGCGTCGAGGTTCTGATTGCCCTGGGGATCGGCGCTAATCAGCGTGAGCTCAGCCCGCTTCATCCGTTCTTCGACTTGAGCGCGCTGCGGCTCGTACTTCGCGGCGATGTCGGCCGGGTGCGGATAGTAGAGGGCCGCCCAAATGACGATCGACACTGCAAAGATCAAGGTGCCGGCGCGGCGCACGAACGACCAGCCTCGCTCGGTCATGCGATGCAGCACGGTAGCGAGCGAAGGTAACTTGTACGGGGGCAATTCCATCACGAACGGCGGAGTCGGGCCACGCAGCAGCGAACGTTTGAGCACCAGCGCGACGACGACCGCCACGGCCGTGCCCAGCGCGTACATCGCCGCCAGGGTCAGCCCTTGCAGACCGAGCCAGCCGAACAACGCTCGCGGGGGAATGAACGCGGCGATCATCACCGTGTAAACCGGCAGCCGAGCGCTGCAACTCATCAGGGGGGCGACCAGGATTGTGGTGAGGCGGTCGCGGCGGTTTTCGATCACGCGCGTGGCCATGATGCCCGGCACGGCGCAAGCGAACGACGACAGCAGCGGAATGAACGACTTGCCACTGAGCCCCACCCGCGACATCAGCTTGTCCATCAAATACGCCGCGCGGGCCATGTAGCCGCAATCTTCCAGCAGCGCAATGAAGAAAAAGAGGATGAAGATCTGCGGCAAGAAGACCAACACGCCGCCGACGCCGGCCACGATGCCGTCGACCAGCAGGCTGCGCAGCGCCCCCTCGCCTAGCAAGCCGCCAACGGCTTCGCCAACCGCGCCGACTCCCTGATCGACGAGATCCATCAGCGGGCCGGCCCAGGTGAAGACCGACTGAAACATGACGATCATCAGCAGGGCAAAGATCAGTGATCCAAACCAGCGATGCGTGAGCACGCGATCGATGCGGTCGGACAGAGTGGCGGCGCGCGTGGCGGGGCGCGTCACGCAGCCTTCGAGCACGCGGGCGACCCAAGTGTAGCGGCTCATCGCCTCGACTGCCGGCACCGGCAGACCGGCGGCAGCCAGGCGGGCCCGGGCTTCGCGCAGATGATTTTGGACCGGCTCACTCTGGTCCACACCGAGCGCGGTGCCGAGGTATCCGCTGGTATCCAGCAGCAACCGTTCGACGAGGTAGCGTGGAGTGCCGGTGTTTGGATCGGGAGTGGCTGGCCCAGTCTGAGCGAGCGCCCTGGCCAGCAAGTCGACTTCGCCGGAAAAGGCCGCCGGAAACGGGCTCTCGTGGCGCGGCGCCTCATGTTCCAGCACATGCTCGAGCGCGGCCTTGAGCTCATCGATGCCGCGGCGGCGATGGGCTTCGAGCCCGACCACGGGAATACCGAGCGCCGCTTCGAGCTTGTCGAGATCGATCTCCACGCCGCGCGCTTCGGCCACGTCGAGCATGTTGACGGCCAGCACCGTGGGTCGGCCGAAGGCGAGCACCTGATTCACCAGATACAAGTTGCGCTCGAGATTGCTGGCGTCGACGATCGAGATCACCACGTCGATGGCCGGCGTATCGTCGCGCCGCGCCAAGAGAACGTCGACCGCCACCATTTCGTCGGGGGACCGCGGCGCCAGGCTGTACGTGCCGGGCAAGTCGATCACCTCGAAGTGGCGGCCGGCGTGCGTGCAGTGACCGGTTTTCTTTTCGACGGTGACGCCGGGATAGTTGCCGACGCGTTGGCGCACGCCGACGAGCGCGCCAAACAGGGTCGACTTGCCGACGTTTGGATTGCCGATCAGGGCAACGGTGACAGTCCGCGACTGGGCGGCGATGCTCATAGGCGCTCGGGCTACGGGAGGTCCGCTCGAGAAAGTTTGGAGAAAAGGGCTTCGAGGTGACAGTCAGGTTTTCGGTTTACTCGACTTCGACCAGTGCCGCTTCGGCACGCCGGATCGAAAGCCGGTAACCTCGCACTTCAAACTCGAGCGGATCGCCAAGTGGCGCCTTGCCCAGATACGACACAATCACGCCGGGGGTGAGCCCCATTTCCAGGAGCCGAACGCTGACCTCGTCATCACCGTGCACAAGCCGCACCCGCGCGGAGTCGCCGACCTTGAGATCAGCCAGGTGTTTTGCCCGCTCGGTCACGACGCGGCTCCCGTCTCGACAAGCACATGGCCGGCCTCGCCGGGGCGAAAGCAGATGGTTTGCCCCGCCAGGCGAACGATACAAGGGCTCCCCGGCTGCACGATTTCGATGACGGCCCCTGGGCGGAGCCCCATTTCTGCGAGCCGATGCGCCTCGTCGCGCGGGGCGACAATTTCGCGCACGCGGCCACTTTGGCCGGCGGTCAGCAAGCTCAGGGGCAACAACTCGTGAGGAACCTCGTCGGTCAAATCGGGCGCTCCGGCGCGACAAAAATGCCCTGGAATTGGTCAGTCCGAATTCTATCGCTACCGCGCGAGGTGTTGAAGGCGCCGAGCCAATGGTGTCTGGAACCGATTCAAGTGAGTAGCCACTAATAGTTACCGACGACTTGAATCGGTTCCTGACACCGTTGGGGGCGAACCGGCTTGAAGGCCAACGACCCTGCCGGGCCATCTTGCGGGAGGCCAATGTGTCTGACCAGAATATCGTGCTGGCCAAAGGCCGCGGTACCAGACAACTGGCAGCCGCAACTACGCAGTGCGTCGAGTCACGCTCGACAACGGGGGGGTATGGCGATCGATCCGACCGCAACCGGTCAACTGTCGGCACCGCCGCGGGAGCGCTTACGCGACACCGTGCGTGAGATGGTCACCGAATTGATCGGTGCCCGCGAGCTGCTGTGGCGGTTGACGCTGCGCGACCTGCACCTGCGCTACAAGCAAGCCGTGATGGGGCTCGGCTGGGCGCTCTTCATGCCGGTGTTGATCGTCGGTTCAGGGGCCCTGATCAAGTACGCCATGGCCCAAGCGGGTGAGCAAGATTTGCCCCTCTCGCGGCTGGCGTCGATGGCCGTCAAGGCGCTCCCCTGGGCGTTCTTCGTCGGCTCGATCGGCTTCGCCACGCCGAGCCTGATCTCGAATATGAACCTGGTGACCAAAATCTACTTCCCGCGCGAGGTGCTCCCCCTCTCTACTGTGCTCACCCAGGCGGTCGACTCGTTACTGGGGGGGAGCGTGCTCAGCGTGATCCTCTTCACTCAGGCGGAGATTCCCTTCACCAGGCAAATGCTGTGGGTACCGCTCTTGGCTGTACTAATCGTGCTGCTGACCGTCGCGGCGGCGCTGGTGCTTAGCTGCGCGAATCTTTTTTTCCGCGACGTCAAGTACATCGTCCAGGTGATCCTCACCTTTGGGATTTTCGTTACCCCGGTCTTCTACGAGCCTGAACTGTTGGGCCCGCTGGGCTGCAAGCTGATGATGCTCAACCCGATCGCGCCGTTGCTCGAGGGGCTGAGCCTGTCGGTCATCGACGGGCACAACCTGCTGTATCCACTGACGCACTTACACAACGGCCGCGAAGTGCTGGCCTGGCATCCGCTTTATCTCGGGTACGCGGCGACGTGGTCGATCGTCGGTTGCGCGCTGGCCTGGTTTTACTTCCACAAGCTGGAATTCATTTACGCGGAGTACATCTAGGGCGCCGATCGAATGCGGTCGGGTGGCACTCGCCAGGTGGACAGTGACGCGGAGAAGCGCAGCGTATGGGCCAAGCGGCGGTCGAAGTCGAACAGATCTGGAAGAAATTCCATCGTGGCGAATTCCACGATAGCTTGCGCGATCTGATTCCCGCGGTCGCGCGGCGGCTAGTGCGCGGCGGGCCGCGCCCCGGCGAGTTGTCGACGGGCGATTTCTGGGCGCTACGCGACGTCAGCTTTACGGTCGAGCCCGGCGAATCGCTGGGCATCATCGGCCCCAACGGCTCGGGTAAGAGCACCATGCTCAAGGTGCTGTCGCGCATTCTGCGGCCCAACCGCGGCCGCTTCGAGGTCCGGGGTAAGCTGCGCGCGCTGATCGAAGTCGCCGCCGGCTTTCATGCCGATCTGACTGGCCGTGAGAACATCTTTCTCAACGGCGCCATCCTCGGCATGCGCAAGGCCGAAATCGAGCGCAAGTTTGATCGGATCGTCGCCTTCTCGGGCATCGAGCCGTTTATCGATACCCCGGTGAAGCGCTACAGCTCGGGCATGCAGGCACGGCTCGGCTTTGCAGTCGCTGCGCACCTCGAACCCGATGTGTTGTTGGTCGACGAGGTCTTGGCAGTCGGCGACGCGGTCTTCCAAGAGAAGTGCCTGGAACGGATGCAGGAGATCGCCCAACAGGGGACCGCGATCATTTTCATCAGCCACGATCTGCAGGCGGTTTCGAGCCTGTGTCAGAAGTGTCTGTTACTACGACAAGGAGAGCGCGCGGCCTACGGCGCCACCGCGGAAGTCGTCGCCCAGTACACGACTCAGTGCCACGAAGAGCACGACCGCCCTGCCGAGAACGCGAATTGCCGGATCGTGCGCACCAGTGTTAGCGGACCCAGCGGCGGCAACCAGATGACTTTCCGCTCGGGCGATCCGGCGCGGATTGAAATCGAAATCGAGGCCCGGCGCGAACTGCAGCAGGCATCGGTCGAGATCTACCTGCACGACGGCAGCAACCAGTTGGTGTTTCGGGCGTCGACGCTACAACTCGGCATCGTACCGTGCGACGTAGCGGCCGGCGAGCGCCTCGTCGCCACCTTCGAGCTGAACGTCAACCTGCAAGCGGGCGTGTTCGGCCTGGGCGTGGCCGTGCGGCGCATCGAGCACGCACTGAATTACTTTCATCAGGCCTGGCTGATGCCTTGGCAGGTGACCTCGGCCGATGGGGCGACGGGAGTCTGCTTCCTGAACTGCCAGGCCACGAGCTGCGAGACCTTGCAACTCGGAGCCGCGCGCACCGAGGCTGTGAACTAGCCCGCTGTCGGTGCTTTGCCGCTGGATCGGCTATTCGCCGCTCGGAGCCGTCACTAATTGCTTGAGGGCTGACAGCGCCGCGAGCACATCGTCGGCCGCGACATCGGCCCAGCCTGCCAGCTTGTGCCGCAAGATCGACAGCTTGAACGATTCAAAGGCGTCCATCAGGTCGTCGGGTAGTTCGGGGAGCGACGCCAGCGGCGCCGTTGCGGCGGCTCGCGGGCTGTCGTCGCCCGGCGATCCACCCTCGTCCCCATCCGTGGCGGCGTCGTACTCGGCGGCTTCGTCACCGTACTCTTCGGCGGCGGTTTCCTCGTCGGCGTCCGCGCGATCGTAGTCGGCGATCACGCTGGGAGTGGCCGCGATCACGGTGCCGGTGTCGTCGGCGGAGTCTTCGTCAAACTCGGCGGCCGGAGCGTCGAACTCGGTCTCGGCCGCTTGACCAGTCGTTTCGGCCCGGGCTTTGCGCATGTCGGAGACCGACCACTTGTTTTGCACGGCCCCTTCGAGCCACATCTCGGCGTCGGTCCATTCGACGGCCGCTTGAAAGTGGCTCCAGTACAGCCGCTCGTAGCTGGTCTGCACTTCGCCGAATCGCAAGAAGGTACGACGCAGGCGCCCTACGTGCTGGCTGCTGACATTGCCGATGCGCGTGGCCCAGGCCTCGTCGGAATATTCGGCGGCCGGCGCGCCGGCCTCGTGCAATTCGCCGCGCCATTGGCAGATGATCCGACCTTTTTCCCAGTTGGTGTCGCTGACGAGATGGTGCCAGCGACCGACGTAGAGTTTCGACCGCTCTTCGGCCACCCCCGTGGCCGGCGACGACGAAGCTTCCATGTTTCGCGATATCCTGTGCGTTAGCTGTGAATGTCCTCGGTTGCCATGCGGGCTGTTAGCCAGTGGCCGCAGGCTGACGAATCACCAGACGGGAGTTTAGACAACCACGCTCCTGAGCGTCAGACGCGGCGGTCGCCAGATCGACACGCGATCGACAGGTTTTGCACAGAGCGCGGAAAGCCTTGACGGCTATAGTAGTTGCGCGGGGAGCTGTGACGAGATCGGCGTCGGGTTCGGTTGCAGCCGGCCTCCAAACGGTGTCAGGATGTCAGGAACCGATTCAAATGCACGCCCACGATTGGTGACTGGCTGGTTGAATCGGTTCCTGACACCATGCGGGCAACCCGCTCCCTTGGCTCACCCATGAGCGACACTCAGTGCCGCTGCTACTGCGAACCATCAACCATCTCGGGCTGCTCGACCGCGGTGTAGTCGGCGTAGCGCAGCGAGATCGACACCGCGTGATCGCCGGCGTTGAAGTTGATCGTCGGCTCATCGGCCAGGCGGCGGTCGCAGAGCGTTGGCAGCTCAAATAGCTGACCGAACGGTGGTATCGAGCCGGGAGTCAGGCCAGTCAACTCGAGCACTTCGTCGGCCGTGGCGAATCGCAGGCTCTTCCAGCCTTTCGTCTTGCGGAGGGCCTTGCTGTCGAGTCGGCGATCGGCCGGCAGCACGAACATCAGAAATCGCTCGTCGGCTTTGCAAATGAGCGCTTTGGCGCCACTGGCCAACGATGTGCCACGCACGGCGGCTGCTTCGATACTCGTGAATACCGGTTCATGCCGCAAGACATCGAAGGCCGCGCCGCGCGAGGTCAGTAGCGCTTCGATTCGCTCGAACACGGTCCGCGGCAGCTCCGGTGGCTGGATTTCGGCGCCCGACATGCAAGTTCACCCAGATAAGGTCGACGATTTCGGCGATCCTGGACCCGCCGATCGGCCGAACGCCGCTAGCGAGTGGTTTTCGGATCGGTCCAGAGTCTAGGCTGCCAAGGCTCGGCGAGCTAGATTTCAGTTCTGCGGTTCGACAGGGACCGCCGAGTTCGAGTGTCCAGACGGCTGGTGACTATTTGACACCACCCCCCCGCTGGTCACGGACGCTGGTGCAACGCTTCGATGGACCCCAGTCTGTATACGTTCGAGTTGAGCCCCACGACGTGGGTCTACCAGGCGTCGCTGCTAACGATTGCCATCTTCTTTCGTTTCAATCGCCTGGCAAGCGTTCGCAATCTTGACCTGCTGTTGATCATCTTGCTGGCACCGGGGCCGCTCTTGATTGCGCAGGGGGCGGCGCTGGGCTCCGACGTCCAGCGCTGGGGCTACCTGTGGCTCATCGGCGCGGGCGCGCTGTGGTTCGTGCGGCTGTTCGTCGATCCCCTGCTGGTGCGGCGCCCGCTCTTGGAGCCAAACCTTTCGCCCGCGGCACTAACGTTCTTGGGCCTGTCGCTCTTAGCCCTGTTGTCGGTGGCGGTCGCCACGTATCGGATCACCCCCGACGACCTCGAAGGGGCCCGGCGCGCAGACCAGCTCTTGGTGCTCGGTCGCTCGAGTATCGCCGCGCCACCGAGCGCGCGCGGGCCGGGCTATCCGCTGTTGCATCTGCTGGCGGGCGTGCCGAGCAAAGCCCTCATTCAGGAGTCTGGCGAACGGAGCGCATCAGAAGAAACCAGGCTCGAGCAACTGGCCACGATACGCGGCACGGCGATTTTCTCGCACCTGGCAATCATCGCCGGCCTGGTGGTGATCGGCTATCGGCACTTCGCGAATCTGCGAACCGGCATCGCCGCGGGCGCGCTCTATCTGCTGATTCCTTACACGGCCCTGATGGCAGGCCGGCCCGATCACTTGCTCCCCGCCGCGCTGCTCATCTGGGCCGTGGTGTTCTATCGGCGGCCGCTCGTGGCCGGCGTTTTCATCGGTTTGGGGATTGGCGCAGTCTACTATCCCGCGTTTCTCCTGCCCCTGTGGCTGAGCTTCTATTGGGCACGCGGGCGTGGCCGCTTCGTGATCGGGGTGACCGCGACGCTGGCCGTGCTCGTGGCCTCCTTGGCTTTGACCTCAAGCGACTGGGCGGGCTTCGTCGCCCAGGTGCGGGGGATGTTCAGTTGGACCGTCGAGCTCGATCAGGAGCCGGTCGGATTCTGGACGATCATCGAGCCGGCGTATCGCTTGCCGGTCGCCACGCTCCTGATTGCCATGTCGCTGAGCCTGGCGCTCTGGCCTGCCCGCAAAAACCTGGGAACGCTCATCTCCTGTTCGGCGGCTGTGATGCTAGCAACGCAGTTCTGGGCCCTTGAGGAAGGGGGGCTCTACGTCGCCTGGTATCTCCCGTTGCTCTTGCTGACCGTGATGCGGCCCAATCTCGAGGATCGCGTCGCGCTAACCGTGTTGGCCGAAAGCCGTTTCCGCCGGCGCAATCCGCCGCTGTCGGTAGTTCGAGCCGCCTGAACCGAGCAAGCGATTCGCGCCGGCGCCTCGCCCGGCCGCCACTAGCTGGCGTTGCTCCAAGTCGCCACTACCGTTACGCTTGAGAGCGATTTCCGGCGGCCAGAGGCAGTTCTTTTGCCGCGACATCGCCCGACGTGGCGCTGTCCGAGGTCCGGCTCCCAGCAAGGAGGCGGGGCGCTCTCGCTGGCCGGGGACATCTGCTGGGCTAGTGAACTACTTTCATCATCGCTGGTTACGAGGTAACGATGCATCGATCGAAACGACCGGTCGCCGTTTTGATCTGGATTCTGACCGTCGCAACCGGCATCGCCGCGGCTCGCCCGGCGTCGGCCGTCGACGGGGGCGAGGCTCAATGGATCTGGAGCCCCGACCATCCTCCGTTCAACGCCCCCAAGGGGGAGTGTTATTTTCGCAAGACGCTTCGCGTGGGAAGCGCCGAAAGCGGCCGCATCGAGATCGCCTGCGACAACGGCTACGAGCTGTTCGTCAATGGCCGGCTCGTCGGCGCTGGGAGCGACTGGAAGACGTTCGACGTTTACGACATCCAGAAGCTGCTGGTGCCTGGCAATAACACGATTGCCGTCCACGCGTTCAATGACGCCGATGGCGCCGCGGGGCTCATCGCGCGCGTGACCGTCAAACAGCGCGGAAATACCGATCAAAGTTTCTCGACCGACGGCACCTGGCGCACCGCCCTCGACGAACAGCGGAACTGGCAAACCCCGCGATTCAACGACGGTCGCTGGGCCCCGGCCCAGGTGCTAGGCGAGCTGCGCGAGGCCGCCCCTTGGAAAGACAACTTCACTTCCGGGCAGCGGCAAGCCGGTGCTCGGTTCACGGCGGCGCCGAATTTCCGTGTCGAGCGGGTCACTTCGCCCGAAGCGGCCGGCTCGCTCGTGGCCATGGCCTTCAACGAGCGCGGCGAGATCATCGCCTCGCGCGCCGGCGGGCCACTGGTGCGCGTGCGCGATGAAAACGGCGACGGCGCGCCCGAGGCGGTCGCCGTCTATTGCGAGAAGGTCACCAATTGCCAGGGCATTCTGCCCCTCAATGGTCATGTGTTCGCCGTGGGCGACGGCCCCGACGGCACCGGCTTCTACCGCATTTCGGACGAAGACAGCGACGGTGTCGGTGAAGCGGTGACCACGCTCTTCAAATTCAAAGGGAACATGGGCGAGCATGGACCCCACGCGCCGCTCTTGGGACCCGATGGCATGATCTATCTGATGATCGGCAACCATTCGAGCACCGAGTTGCCCTTTGAGCCGACGAGCCCGCACCATCATTACTACGAAGGAGACTTGCTGACGCCGAAGTACGAAGATGCCGGCGGCCACGCGGTCGGTATCAAGGCCCCCTGCGGCACGATTGTGCGCACGAACTTACAGGGGGAATTCGTCGAGCTCGTCGCCGGTGGCATGCGCAACGCCTACGACATGGTGTTCAACAAACAAGGCGACTTGTTCACCTGGGACTCGGATATGGAATGGGACGAGGGGTTGCCTTGGTTCCGTCCCACGCGCGTGTTGCAGTTGGTACCGGGAGGTGAATACGGATCGCGTAGCGGCTGGTCGGTCTGGCCCGACTACTACATCGATGGCTTGCCGCCGTTGTCGAACACCGGGCGCGGCTCGCCAACGGGTGTCGAATGCTACAACCACCACATGTATCCGGCGCGGTATCACAACGCACTGTTCCTTTGTGATTGGTCGCTGGGGCGGATCGTGGTCGCGCGGATGGAGCCGGCCGGCGGAACGTACACCGCGCGGAACGAACTGTTCTTGCAGGGACGCCCGCTGAACGTCACAGACATTGCCGTGGGCCCCGATGGCTGGCTCTACTTTTCGACCGGCGGCCGCGATACCGAAGGGGGCATCTACCGCATCGTTTACGGCGGCCGCATTCCGCCACGCCCCAAAGAGGCCGGCATCATTCAGGCGATTCGCCAGCCGCAGCTCTACAGCGCCTGGGGACGCAACCGCGTCGCCAACATCAAACGCGAATTGGGCAACAGTTGGGCCGCGGACCTGACGGCCTTGATCCAAAGCCCGCGCTATTCGGCCGACGACCGCACCCGCGGGCTCGACCTGATGCAGTTGGTGGGCCCCTCGCCGTCGACGGCGATGTTAGTCAAGCTTTCGCAAGATGGCGAAGCGGCGGTGCGGGCCAAAGCCACGGACCTGATGGGAGTCCACGTCGACGACGCGACCAACGCGCGACTCGTCGAACTGCTGGACGACGACGACGCCACGGTTCGCCGCAAGGCTTGCGAAGCGATCGTCAGGGCCGAGGCGCCGCTCCCCGTGGCCAAGCTGGTGGCGCTCATGTCCGACTCGAGCCGCTTTGTCGGCTGGGCGGCGATGCGCGCGCTCGAGCAAGCGCCGACCGACAATTGGCGCAGCAGCGTACTGTCGACGGAGCATCCACGACAGTTTTTGTTGGGCTCGGTAGCGCTGCTGCAGCTCGAGCCGAATCACGAGACGGGGCTGGCCGTGATTGGCCGGGCATCCGAGTTCTTACAGGGCTTTTTGAGCGATGACGATTTCCTGGGGCTGTTGCGCGTGATGGAGCTGGCGCTGCTGCGCGGCGAGATCAAACCCGATGAGGTCGCGGCCCTGCGCACGCAACTTTCCGAAGAGTATCCCGCGCTCGAGCCGCGGATGAATCGCGAACTGGTGCGTCTGCTCGTTTACCTCCAAGATGCGACGGTGTTGCCGCGTTTCCTCGAAGAGATCGCCCGCAGCGATAATCCGATGCCTGAAAAGATTCACACGGCCTTGTGCCTGAAGTTCTTGCAAGCCGGCTGGACGACGGAAGATCGGCTGGCGGTGCTCCGCTTCTACGAGCAAGCGCGCGTAATGCCGGGGGGACACAGCTATGCCGGGTACATCGATAACGTGTCGCGCGATTTTGTCGCCAGCATGACTCCGGACGAGCAATGGCTCGTCGTCACGCAAGGCGACGCGCTGCCCAGTGCGGCGCTGCGGGCCCTGCCGAGCCTGGTGGGAGATTTGCCCGACGATCGCGTCGCGACGTTGATCGAATTGGATCGGCGCCTGCAGGGGACCCAGGGAGACGCGGCCCGCACACTGGGCGTGGGGCTGATCGCGGTACTAGGTCAAAGCCGTCGCCCGGATGCAATGACCTACCTGCGCGATGTCTTCGAGCATCAGCCGGAGCGCCGGCAGGACGCGGCGATGGGGCTCGCTCAAGAGCCCAACGGCGAGAACTGGGATTTCCTCGTGAGGGCTTTGCCGGTTTGCGAAGGGCCCGCCGCACAGGAAGTGCTCATGCAGTTGGCGAAAGTCGACCACACGCCCGACCAGCCCGAGCCGCTGCGGCAGGTGATTCTCACGGGGCTGAAGCTCGGTGATGGCGGCGGTAAATACGCCGTGTCGTTGCTGGAAAAGTGGACCGGGGAGCATCCGCAATACGCCGAAGAAAAATGGAACGTGGAACTGGCCGCCTGGCAGGAGTGGTTCACCGCCAAATATCCCGACCAGCCACCACCGCTATTGCCCAGCGGTAGCGAAGAGAACAAGTGGACCTACGACGAACTCCTGAAGTACATCACTGGCCCGGAAGGTTCGCAAGGCAGCGCCGAGCGCGGAGCCACGGTTTTCGAAAAAGCGCTGTGCATCAAGTGCCACAAGTATGGCACGCGCGGCGAAGGGGTCGGACCCGATCTCTCGGGCGTCAGCCGCCGCTTCCAGCGCAAGGAAGTGCTCGAGTCGGTCATGCACCCCTCGCAGGTGATTTCCGATCAGTACGCCAGCAAGACCGTCGTCACCACCGGGGGCCTGACCTATACGGGCATCGTTGCCCCCAGCGGCGAGAAGGCAATCGTGGTCTTGCAGGCGAGTGCCGAAAAAGTGGTAATCCCCAACGACGAGGTCGAAGAGATCGTCCCGTCGAACAAGTCGGCCATGCCCGAGGGGCTGTTCAACAACCTGACGTTGGAAGAGATCGCGGACTTGTTCATGTACCTGGGGCGACCACCGCAATAAGCGCGCTAGCACGCTGCTGAGTTGAGAGCGAATGCAAGTGCACGATCAGTTGGCCACGATGCCATCCAACCGCGGTTTGGGTAGTGTCTTAAGACTGGGTTGCTGGTTGGCCGTTCAAGAGGCCCAACACGTAGCGGAAGGATATTCCCCTACCTCCCAGTGCAGCCACAATTTTCGAGCCGCCCGCGAGAACAACCGCTCCGATTGATCGTCGGGAGCTGGTTCGATCAGGCTGACTTGTCCAGAAGACTTGTCAATCTGAATGCGGCCAATCTTGTCGTCAGCGACACCGAAGGAGTACACCGTCCTCGCGTCATTTTCGGATAGCTTACGTAGCGCGATGTAAAAGGCCATCATTGCGAAGACAGGGCTGAGTTACGGAAACGGGCGGGACCCACCTCGAACGCCAGAGCAGGCTGTAGTCCGCACGCTCCGGACTCGAGGGTATGCGGGAGCCCAGACGAAACAGCCTCGCCGGACACGCAAACCGGGCGATCACCCGGACACACTAGGGATCGGCGGCAGGTTTAGGACGCAAACCAGCCCCGTTAGGACGCAGCTAGGACGCAAGTTTTTTCGATTTGCGTCCTAGCATTAACTTGTTGTTGTGAAGGGAGTTGAGGGCGATTTTGTCGGGCTTAGGACGGTTAGGACGCAAAATCCCGGAACACTTTGTAGAGAATAGGGATCAGAGATTAGGGGTTAGGGATTCGAGTACGCTCCTAGCCCCTAGCCTCTGACCTCTCGTCGGCACCCGGACGCAAACGGAACGGCGTTTGTGTTGGCGCAAACCGAATCAGGAACCGTACTTCGAGCGACATATCAAAAAACACCCGGACGCACCCGGACGATCACCCGGACGCAAAACTCCGCGTGGCCCGATCGCCCCAAGTTGTGCCATCTAATCGATTTAGCGTCGCATAGCAAAATACCCGGACGCACCCGGACGCAAAATCCCGGAACACTTTATTGGGGAGGGGGGCTGCTATTCGGGCGGACGGCGCGTGCTATTCGACCGCGGCTTGCACGCCGCCGGCGTAAAGCTCGTTTTCTTCTTCACGACTCATCAACAGCTCGGGCTTGTAGCCGCCCCGGGCTTTGTCGTACAGCGCGATGACGCCGAAGATGATCACCAGCGCAATCGGCAAGACGGAGACCCAGCGGAAGGCCATCGAAAAGCCGGTGCTCTCGGCGCTCTTGGCCGCGGCCAGGGCCGCCGTGTCTTGTTCGTTAACCGGCTGGTTCTCTGCTTTGGCGGTCTTGACCTCTTTTTCGAGGGCTTTCATCTCATCTTTGTTGAGGGTTACCGCCTGGCCGGCTTCGTTGAACGTGAGGATTTGTTTCGCGTAAACGGGGGCCGACGATTCGACCTGCGCGACGGCGTAGTGATCGACGATCTTGCCCATCGCCGGCAGCACCTGCGAAATAGCCAGATTGCCGACGGAGCCCATCAAGGCCAATGCCAACGCGCCCCCCTTGGGGAAACGCTCGGCGGTGACGCCCAACATTGTCGGCCAGAAGAAGGCGATCCCCAAGCCGAAGATAGTCGCGAAGCCGAAGGCCGTGGCCGGGCTATTGGCGGTGCTCAATAGATACAAGCCGATGCCCGCCAGCGCCGACGATCCGCAGAGCATGCCGACCGGGGAGAGCCGATGGGCGATCGGCCCGGCGAAGTGGCGGAGAATGAACATCATGCCCGACGTGTAGACGAGGATCATCGTACCCGAGACCTTGCCATCGGTCGTGCTCTGCATGACCGACTCTTGCCATTTCTGCGGACCGAGCTCGGTGCTGGCGGTCAACAGCATGCAGAAGGCCCAGAGCAAGAACATGGGGCGCAGGCACTCCTTGAACATGTCGGCGGTCGAGACGCCCGACTGCACGCGCTCGGACTGCGGGAACTTGGCGGACAACAGCATGATGCCGTAGATGACCGCGGGGATGGTGATCAGCCAGAGACTAACCTGCCAGAGCTGCAAGCCGAACATGCCATCCGGGAAATACTTCGGGACAAACCAGCGAACGCCGAGTTGGGCGGTGATGCCGCCGATCACGAGTCCGCCCGGCCACCAGGCGTGCAGAATATTGAGGTAGTGCGTTTTCTGGGTTGGATAGAGCGTGGCGATCAGCGGATTGATGGCCACTTCGGTGAAGCCGTTTCCGCAGCCCATCAGGCAACTGAGGGCGAAGAGCCAGCCGTAGCTGTTTTCGACGGGGACAAACTTGGGGGCGTAGATCGTCCCCAGCGAACCAACCAGGTGGCAGGCAAAGGCCAACCACATGATGCGTTTCATGCCGAGCAGATCGCAGATGAATCCGCCGCCAAGCATCGACAGAGCCATGCCGATGAAGACAGCCCCTTCGATGCCCCCTTTTTGTTCCTGCGTGAGCCGGAAGAAATCGCCGAGGTCTTGCAAGACGTCGCCGCGGACGACGAAGGTGAACGCCGAGGTGACCAGGGCGATGCAGCTAGCAACAAACAGCCAGCGGGAGTTCATCGGGCGATTTCCTTAGGCCATAAGGGTTTGGGTAGGCGTGCGAGCAGTGGAGTATAGAGAACGGTGGGGGCAAGTAAATCACCCTGGGGCCTAGATTTCGGGGGCGAAAGTCGGACGACGGGTGCACGAGAGGCAAAGGCCGCGAGGTTTGAGTGGCCGAAGGGGGTTCAGTCGTGTGCGGGAGGGTGAAATTTCAGAAACAAGGCGGGGGGAAATCCGCAGGAGTTTGCGGGCTCAAGGCGTCGGGCAACAGCTAGGCAGACGCCCTGAGCTCGAAGCACGCCGCGAGTTGCGAAAGGGGCCGGTAGAAGTGACATACTAGAAAGGTGCGTTTGATCCGGCAGCTTCACCTAGCTCGTCATTGATTTGTTGAGGGCAGAGATTCGCCATGTCACTAGCGCCAAACCCAAAGCGGAGAATGACGAAGGTAGAAGCGGGCTGTTTGGCATTTGTTGTCGTCGCAGTGGTGTCATTGGTTCTCGTGGTGCGAGCCGCACGGATAAGCGGTGGAAGAACGACGTGTTGCAGCAATGCTGCGCACCTCGTTGGCGCCATGCGCGCGTATCGCGCGGACCACGGCTGCTTTCCGCCCGCATTCACGCTGGATGCGAGCGGACAGCGAGCTCATAGTTGGAGAGCGCTCTTGTTGCCGTATGTCGACAAGGGCCTTGCCAAACGGTACCAGTTCTCCGAGCCATGGAACGGACCCAACAATAGCAAGTTGCGATTCGAGATGCCGGCGCTGTTTGCTTGCCCTGTCTCGGGGGCTCGCGATGAGGGTTTGACCTCGTATTTCGTGCCGATCGGCGACGAATACCTGTACTCTCGATCTGGCGTGGCGCGAAGCGAGGATGAAGCGGATTCATTTACGGTGATCGTCTTCGAGGACGGCAGTCACGAGATGAATTGGCTCGAACCGGGCGATGATCGGGTCGATGTCATCGATGCCCTTTCGGGGAAGGAACGCCGTCGGAATTACCACGAGGGAGTTTCCGTAGGATACGCGCGCGGTGGTTGGGATTGTTACAGCTTCCCTATCGAGCCGGACATGCTGGGGTTGATGCTGAAGCCCGTGAAAACGAACTCACCGTAAGAGTCGCACCACCGTTTACCAACTGGTAGCTAGTGTCACGCACGTGCTAGCAGATGCCGGTGCATTGCCCGCGATTTCGCCCCGCAAGCTGGCTTGACCCCTGCCAGCGGCCGCACCTACCATGCCGCCCCCCTCGGTCTGGACCAAGGGGCATTGGATGCCTGGATTTACCATTGACGATGTGGTTGCGGCACGGACATCTCGGCGGTTTCGTCGCGCTCTTCGCGGTGGCGCTAGTGCTGCGCCTGTCGGCAGGCGTGTGGTGGCAAAGCCGGCTGCCCGATGCGCAGTCGTTCGGTTTCAGCGACAGCCATAGTTATTGGGAACTGGCGCGCACGATTGCCGAGGGGAAGCCGTACCAGTTTGATTCGCCGGATGCCAAAGTGTTTCGCACGCCTGGCTATCCGGCGGTGCTCGCGCCGCTGTTTGTGATGTGGGGAGGAAAACCGCCGGTGTGGGCGGCACGAGCCGAGAGCGCGGTACTCGGCACGCTTGGCGTGGGAGCGGTTTATTTGTTGGGTGCGTTGGCATTCGACGGGCGCGTCGGTTATCTCGCGGCGTGGTTGGCGGCGGTGCTGCCCGGTTCGATCGGACTGGGCGTTTACGTATTGAGCGAAGCGGCCTTCGCGCCGCTGTTGGTATTGAACGCGGCGCTGGTGGTGGCCGCCTGGCGCGCGAGTAAGCGTTCGGCGTCATTGGGCCTGGCACTTGCCGCGGGACTCTGTGCGGCAGCCGCGACCTTGATGCGCCCGAGCTGGTTGCTGTTTACGCCAATGGCGGTCGCCGTCGGCGCGTTCTTCTTTCCGCCACGTGGCCGGCAACTGCTGCTGGGGGCCGCGATGGTGTCCGGCCTGGTGCTGGGGATGGCCCCTTGGTGGGTGCGCAATTACCGCGTGATCGGGCACTTCGTGCCGACGACCCTGCAGGTGGGCGCCAGTTTGTACGACGGGCTCAGCCCCCAGGCGACCGGCGCCAGCGAGATGAGTTTTGTGCCGACGTTCACGCTTGAGGAAAGGGAAGCCGAACGCCTGGCGGCCGATCGACCCGAGGCCAGCACGCCGCGCGATCCCTTCGAGTACCGGCTCGACCGGCGGATGTTCAACTCCGCGGCCGCTTGGGCGCGGCAGCATCCCTTCGAAGTTGCCCGATTAGCTGCCGTGAAATTCGCGCGGCTTTGGAACGTTTGGCCGAACGAAGCTCAGTTTCGCTCGTGGCCCTTGCGGCTGGCCGTACTGGTGACGTATGGGCCGGTGCTCGTGCTGGCGATCGTGGGGGCGTGGCGATTCCGCCGGCGCGGCTGGTCGACGGCGATCTGCTGGCTGCCAGCGGCGTACTTGACCTTGATGCACATGGTGTTCGTCAGCTCACTTCGCTATCGCGAACCGCCGCTGTTGGCGCTGTTGGTGCTGGCGGCGGCTGCCTGCTTGTTTCGATCGGTCGACAACCCCACGTCTGTGGTTGGTCGAGCCGCCGTGGCTCGACGTTAAAGGAAGCGCGTCATTATTCACTCCTGCGTCAACGGCTGTTGGATGCTCTTCAAATGGGGCCTGGCGCTTGCCTTGGCCGCAGGGGTGGCGATCGGCTTTTACGCGTACTACCACGTCGATGAGGAAGTGCGCCGGCACGTCGAGGCCAGGTTTGCCCAGCACTACCCTCAGTTAACGGTGAGCGTCCACGCGGCGACGCGCGTGCCGGGGCAAGGGCTCGAAGTGCGCGGCCTGGCGATCAGCGAGCCGCACGCCGTGGGGCCGCGGGGCGAGCTGGCCCACTTCGATGAGATGTTTCTGGCCTGCGACGCGGAATTGCCATCGCTGATGGTGCAGGAGCCGAAGGTAAGTAAGGTGGTCATTCGCCGCGCGCACCTGCTGGCGACGCGCCGGCCCGACGGCACCTGGAGCAGCGGCCAACTGCTGCCGCTACCAAATTTTGGCGCGAAGCCGCCCGAGGTGGTGATCGAAAACGCGACGATGGAGTTCTTCGATCCGCTGAAGAATCCGTCGAGCACGTTCACGGTGCGCGACGTGAACCTGGTCGTGACGCCGATCGCCGTGGCGCACGACGCTCCGACGGCCGACGCTTCGCACCTGGTGCAGGGCTCGTTCGTGGCCGATCACTGCCAGCGGGTCGAGTTCACCGGGCGGTTGGCCGACGGTGGCCGCCGTTGGGAGTTCACCGGCATCGCCGAGGGGCTCGAACTCTCGCCCGAGCTGCACGCGACGCTCCCCGGCCCGCTGGCCGAGCGGCTGACGGTGCTGCGCTCGGTGCGCTCGATGTCGCGGTTCAAGTATCGCATCAGCCAGGACAAACGCCACGATCCGCCGATTCGTTTCGCCTTCGACGGTCAACTCGTGCGCGGGCGTATCGAAGACAAGCGGCTCCCCTACCCGCTGACCGACACTTCTGGGCGCGTCTATCTCGATAATAACGGGCTGCGGATCGAAGATTTGCGGGCCCGCAACGGACAAACCACGCTGTGGGTGAAGAAGGCCGTGCGGCGCGGTTTTGGTCCCGGCGCGCCGATGTCGATCGAAGGACGCTGCGACCGGTTGACGATCGATCGTGACGTGCTCGATTCGCTGCCAGAGAAATGGCGCGGCAAGTGGCACGAGTTCTTTCTGGCGGGCGTGGTCGACCTGGACGTCAAGCTCGATTACGACGGCCAGCGCTGGAACCCCGACGTGCTGGTGAACTGCGTCGACACCTCGTTCACTTATCACAAGTTTCCCTACCGGCTCGAGCAAGGGCGCGGCAGCCTGCGTTTCAAGAACAACACGATGGATCTCTCGCTGCGCGCTTATAGCGGGGCGGACGAAGTGTCGCTCGTCGGCAAGGTGGTCAACTGCGAGAGCGACCCCGATGTGTGGTTCGAGGTACGGGCCGATCGCCTGGCGCTCGACCAGAAGCTGTTCGACGCCCTGCCCGAGGGGCCGCGGCAAGCGATCCGCGAGTTGCGACCGTACGGAGCGATCCGCGTCGAGGCCGAGTTCTCACGGCGCCCCGGCCCGCAAGCGCGCTTCGAGCGGCTGGTGCGCATCGACTTGATGAATTGCTCGATCAATCACGAACGCTTCGCGTATCCGATCCACAACATTCGTGGCACGCTCGATTGGTCGGGCGAGGCCTGGACTTGCCGCGAGCTGCGAGGAACCAACGACACGGGCGAAATCCACTGCCGGGGAAGCTTCCGCCCGACGCCGCAGGGGAGCGAGCTCGACGTGCAGCTCGTGGGGCGAAACATTGCCTTGGAGGATGAGCTACGCTCGGCACTCCCGGTTCATATGCAAACCGCCTGGCAAGACCTGAAGCCGCGGGGCCTGGTGAATCTCGACGCCGACGTGCGCTACATGCTGGCGAGCAAGCAACTGTCGTTGGGGCTGCGAGCGACGCCGGTCGCCGACACGGTGTCGATCGAGCCGCGGGCGTTTCCGTATCGGCTTGAAGCGGTCCAAGGTCAACTGGTCTATCGCGATGGCCGACTGGAGTTCGGGCGCGCGCCGGGGCCGGCACTAAGGGCGTATCACAACGGGGTCGAACTGGCCGCCCGTGGTTCATGCACCTTCGCGCCCGCCGGCTCGTGGCAAGTGTCGGTCGACGACTTGATTGTGTATCGCCTGCAGTTCGATCGCGACTTGCAGACGGCGCTGGCGCCGAGCGTTCGCGATCTGGTGCGCAAGGTCGATCCACACGGCACCATCAACGTCAGCGGCAAACTGGCCATCGCCGGGCAGCCGCAGCAGAAACCCAAGGCCTCGTGGGATCTCGACGTGACGTTTCAGCAGGCGAGCCTGCGCGCGGGGCTGGGCCTGAACAACATTTACGGCTGCGTTCACCTGATCGGTGGTTTCGACGGCCAGCAGTTTGGCTCGCATGCCGAGCTCGATCTCGACTCGCTCACCTGGCGGAACGTGCAGTTGACGGAAGTTCGGGGACCGGCCTGGATCGACGCCGAGCGCGTACTGGTCGGCACCTGGGCTGAGAAGAACGTCAAAGGGCGCCAGCCGCGGCCGCTGGTGGCCAAGGCCTACGACGGCCGCGTGGTCGGCGACGCCTGGATCTTGCTGGCTGGCACGCCGCGCTATGCCCTGCAGGGTACGATCGTCGAGGCCGATCTGTCGCGCTGTGCGCACGAGCTGTTCGCCGGGCAGCAACAGATGCTCGGCAAGGTGCAGGCGGGGGTCAACTTGCGCGGCAGCGGCGAAGGGCTCCACACGCTGGCCGGCACCGGCTACGTGCGGCTGCACGACGCCGACATTTATCGCATTCCGCAGATGATGTCGCTGTTGAGCGTGGTGAGCTTGAAACCGCCCGACACAACCGCGTTTACGACCAGCGACATCGACTTCCGCATCGACGGCGATCACTTGTATTTCGACCGTATCGATTTCAAGGGAGACGCCATCAGCCTCAAGGGGCGCGGCGAGATGAACTTCTCCAGCGACGTAGCGCTGACGTTCTACGCGCTGGTGGGGCGCGACGAGCTGCCGATCCCGGTGATCCCCGAGCTGTTCCGCGCAGCCAGCCGGCAAATCATGTTGATCCACGTCGACGGCAAAATGGGGGCGCCGCAAATCAGTCGCGATCCCTTCCCTGGCGTGAACCAGGCCTGGCAAACACTCACGGCCGAACTGCTGCCGCCACCGGAACGCACCGGGCGATTGGCACCGCGGACGGCACAGCAATCGGCACACGCGGTGCCAGCCAATAGCGCTCCGTTGCCAGCAGCGCGACTGACGACGCCACCCGGGGCCGCGCCCGCGGCGGTACCCCAACGGCCGCGAGGGCCATACTAGAGCAGGCTGCCGAATATAGGCTGCAGGCTTTAGGTCTTGATTGCAGGGTGTGCGCAGCACACCAACGGCAAGCGCCGCCGCGCGATCAGGATTGCCACGTCAAAAACTGGTGCGTTTCACGCACCCTACAGCGTGCTGCTACGGGAACTTGATCGAGTAGAGATCGGCGTCTTTCATTACGAAACGCAGGCGGAATGGCTTGCCGGCCAGAGCGTCGAGCGAGCCCCCTTTCCAAGTGACGACGCGATCGAGATCATCGCCAATGATCTCCGTGCAGTCCTCAAGTGTGAAACCTGGGAACGGCCTCCCCTTGGCATCCTGAATCTCGACGCGCACTGAACCGGCCGCCGAGGTGGCCACGTTCAAAAGCAGCGGCCAGGCCGCTGGTTCGCGTGCCCCGGCGCCAGTTGGCGTATTGAACTGCAGCACCTTCGTCGTCAACTCGCTGCCGGAGTACGGCGCGTGGTACGAAATAAACCCGTCGGGGCGCAGGGTGAAGCGATCGAGCCGGGCAGTCGGCTGACCGTAGTTCCGCTGCACGTAGAGCGACATCAACTGATGGTCGGCGGTCGGCACGATGCCGAGCGCCGGATAGTTGGTGCGCGACACCCAGTTCTCGAGCCCCGGCCCTGGGCGGACGAACGCTTCCATGAACGTGCGGTCGTAACGGTCGCCGCCGCGCGTGGTCAGTAGCACGGCGTCGGAGCAGTCGCCGAAGTAGCCCGGATCGACGCCGATCTTCTTTGCCTGTTCTTCGCTGATCACTTTGCGGCCGGGCATGAAGCGGGCCGCCACGCCGACATAAATCTGCGGCGCGCGATAGTAAGGATGCGTTTGATTCGTGTACAGGTGTTCGGCCGGCGTGCCGCCGAAGGTCATCTGCACCGGCGGCGACCAGGTGAGAAAATCAGTCGACGTGGCCCGCGCCACGGCCCGAACTCCGTCGACCGAGCGGCGATAGTAGAGCACGTAGCACTGCTCGGCCGGCGACCAGAAAGCGACGTTCTGCGAATCGAAGACCCAGCCGTTGTCACGAAAGACCGGTGCGTCTTGCAGTTTGCGCCAGTGGATGCCATCGCCCGAGACGTAGCCCAACAACCCCGATTCGGACGTGCCGCCGAGCGCCTTATAGCGTTGATCGGAAGCGCAATCGGGACGACCATCGACGAATGGCGAGAAGTTGTGCGTCGCGGGCGCCTGATCCTTGAGGATCACGTTGTTGTCGAGCGTGCCGGCGACCTCGTGAATGCGCAGGTTGGGCTTCGTCCACTCGATGCCATCGGGGCTTTCGGCATAACAGGTGACTTCGGCCGGCGAGCCATCTTTGCCGGCCGTCGGCAGCCCGCGGTAGTACATGCGATAGGTGTCGCGCCCCTGGATCGCTGGATCCTTCAGCACGGTCACGTAACCGCAGAAGGCGCCTTCCCAGAGTTGATCGAACTTGATCGCCGTACCGGCTGGGCGCGGCTCATGCAGGCGCAGCTCGCCGCCGCTGAGCGAGTCGATCAAGTAGCGATCGACGAACAACTCGCGGCTTCCGGAGACGTCGAGCGGCTCGGCGGCGCGGAGTGGTTCGGCACGCAGCGCAGCACCGCAGGCCATTACGCCAATTACGAACCAATTGGTTAATTGCATCTAGTTTTGCCTTGATTCTGCTAAGCGAAGTCGAGAAGTTTTCCTCAGCCGAAGTGCCAGCCACGCAGACAAGGGCACGACCGCACTCATGGCCATCGAGATGCCCGATGCTTCTGGAACCGGCGCGATCGCATAGATCCCACCCTTGAGCGTTCCGCCTTGATAACTAAACAACGTCGGAATTTTGAGATTCCAGGACAACTCGACGGGAAGCTCGAGAACGGCGAAGTTCTTTGCGATCGTAAATGACCCTGATTTCGTTGACACGTTCCCCAGTACTCTTGACGAGAAGTCGGGGGCACCGCTGCCGACAAAGGGATTCTGGCGTACGACTATAACTTCCTGAGAGAGATCGAACTTGCCGATTCCGGCGCCGAATACCTCGAAGTCACCCTGCGGGTCGATGGGAACGGTGATCCCGTGCATTTCGCCGGCAAAGTCGCGCAGTGCGTGGTAGAGGTACACATTATTCGCCGCATCATAGGCCTGACTGGAGAGGTCGGCTGGCGCGCCTTCAAAAAAATTGCCTCCTGGGAGGGAGGGGAGCACTTTGGCATTCGTGGCGCCGACCCCCGTAATATCCGCGGCCCAGGAAATCTCGCCGTTTTCGACTGTGACATCGACCGTGCCCAGGATTTGCATTTTAGTGCTGTTGGCCACTTGCTCCGTGAGCGGAATCACCTCCCCCAGTTGCGTCGCCACACTGCCTTGATAGCGGAACGAACTGATTTCACTGACGATGTTGAGGTGATACGTAGCGGCCTGCGAGACGGCCGAGCAAGCGATTAAGATCGCGCAGCCTAACATCAGCAATGATACGCGCGAGAAACTGACTCGAACCTGGGATTGTCGTCGGCGGTGACTAGTCGAAACGACGAGCGGCGAACACCGGCGCATCTGGAATTGGCCCATTAGAACCTTCCCTCGAGAATGGATTGAGCAAAAACGACATGGGAATCTTGCTCGTGTCCATTAGCGACTTCTTTCGCGAGGAAAGAGGGGTTCCGGGCGAGTTCGAACTTGTGCAACTCGATTGCATTGAAGGCTCACCCCGAGCTAATGTCAAGTTTTTTTAATACCTTGAATTGTCGGGCGCAGTAGCGGCAACGTGGTCGTGCCGTTGACGCCGCCGTAGAATTCCTCTCAACGCACCAATCTTGAGGGCTGAAGGCCGCACGCGCTGGGGGACACGCGGGACGGATTTGCGATAATCCGCGTCTGGCATCGAGAGGAAAATCGGTTTCGTTGCACCGGTAGATTCCGCCATCAGACACCCGCATCTTGAATTTCTCATGATCACACTCGTCGACGTGGTGCAGCATTACAGTGTGCGGCCCGTCTTGCGTGATATCAATTTGCAGATCCCGGCCGGGGAGTTGGTCGCAATCGTCGGCCCCAACGGAATGGGCAAGTCGACTCTGCTGCGCGTGATGGCCGGCACGCTCGCGCCGCAACGTGGTCACGTGGAGATCGACGGCCTGCGACGTGGCAGCTCGGTTGAGACCGAACTGGCGATTCGCCGCCGAGTCTGCTTCCTGCCCGATCATCCCTGGCTGGCCAAACGCTTGACGGGGCGGGAGTTCTTGGCGGCGGTGGGCGCGCTCTACGAAATCGACTCGATCCGATTGCTGGATCACATCGATCGCTTGCTGACGCTGTTCGATCTCGAGGCCGAGGGAGATTGGCCGATCTCCAGCTATTCGAATGGTCAGAAAAAGAAAATCGCGCTGGCCGGGGCGCTGGTGACCGATGTGCCAGTGCTGCTGCTGGACGAACCGTTCGGCGGCGGACTCGATCCGGCCGGCATCATGGCGCTGAAGCGCGTGTTGCAACGCTTGGCGGCGCGCAACGATCGCACGGTGGTGATGACCACGCCGGTGCCCGAATTGCTCGATGAGGTGGCCGAGCGGATCTTGATCTTGCGCGACGGGCGGATTGCCATCGATGACACGCCGCAAGGCTTGCGCGAACGCTCCGGCACGACGGGCCCTTTGGCCGGCGCGCTGGAGCGCTTGATTTATCCTCAGGCGGTCGAGCACGTCGATCAGTACTTTCGCGAGGGGGAGTGATGGCCGCGCGCGAGTTGACTTGGAAGTGGCGAGCGATTGCCTGGCTATGGCTGGTGGCGCCGCCGTACTGGGTGGTGATTCTCTATTTCGTTGTGCTGTTGGGCTTGGAACTCTTCGCGCATACGCTCTTGGCTCCTAGTAGGGTGTCCCCCTTCGACGAACATTTCAATCGAGAAATGTGTCAGATCGCGCACACACCGCGTGATGTCTGGTTGGCGGTCGGTTTTTTTGCCTGGAGCTTTTGGCGCGTGGGTTCCACTCATCCGTTTTATCAGCCCCCCTATGCAGCCTGGTTGGAGCTCACTCCCTGGAAGCTGGGGCTCCCGCTGCCCGCCGGACCAATTCACCTTGTTCCTCAAGATGGCGTAGTCCTCGGGCTCGGGTTTCTGTTGTTGCAGCATGCGGCGAAGCTGGAAACTGGCTGGCTGTTCGCGGCGTTCGCGATCCCGTATCTCGGCGTGTTGATGCTGGCGTGCGCGACCACCTACGCAGTTGGCTATGCGTACGCGATCGCCTTCGGGCTGGCGCTGGCCGTTTGGCTGCGGCTGCCGTCCATCGCTTCCGTCGCCGTGTTGATCGCGCTGTACCCGATCGCGATGTTGGGAGTACGACGATCGTTGAGCTGTTTTCCTTGGGGAAGTCGCAGCACGGCTTCGCTGCAGGATCATCTCAATCAATTGTTCGCCGCACGGGCCGGCTGGCCGCATGTCGATCTCGCGCCGGGTAAAACCTTTGCACGAATGCCGTGGCGCGATGCGCTGGTGTTGCCGTGGCTGGCCTCCGCGTGGCTCGTCGCGCTGGCAACCAATCTTGAGCTGATTGACGACCGTCGAGTCTGCATTGGCATGGGCAGCATCTTGACGGTGATTGCCGCGACATCCGTCCGTTGGCTGGTCTATGTCGGTGAGTTCCACCCGCCGATTAGTTTGTTTGGCCGGATTGCGACTGGAAGGCTTTTGATTCCAAAATACGACCGCGTCTGGATTCCATTTCTGCTGGGTTGGGCAGTCGTACTGTTGCAAATGAGGTACATGCGACTGGCGGAAGTCACCGGGCCGTTCGCACTGGCGATCGGCCTGACGATTCAATTCGGCATGGGTCCTTCGCTGAAGAATTGGGCGTTGACGTCGCCCCATCGTCTGCGACTTGTACTCGGCCGCAATGAGATGATCGAGCTTTGAGTCGTCGCATTTCGTTGTTGGAAAACTCTGCCAGGCGGCGAATCGTGCAGGAAAACCCGTCTTTGCCCAAACCCGCTTGTCGGCGTAAAATGCCCACTCGCGGGGCACTTGCGACCGACCGCGCAGCGGCGCTGTACGGCGGTCAAATCACCATTATTCACCACTTACGGCTCCGCGGCGGCGGCGGCCAGTCAGGACAACTTCTCGATGCGTTTCGTCAAGATGCACGGCGCGGGCAACGATTATGTGTACGTCAATTGTTTTGACGAACCGCTGCCGGCCGATCCCGCGGAAACCGCTCGCCAGATCGCTGACCGGCACTTTGGCGTCGGCGGCGATGGTCTGGTGCTGATCTGCCCTTCGGAGCGCGCCGACGCCCGCATGCGAATGTTCAACGCCGACGGCTCGGAGGCCGAGAACTGCGGCAACGCCATCCGTTGCGTGGCCAAATTCCTTTACGACCATGGCCTGACACAGCAGCAGCAACTGCAAATTGAAACCGGCGCCGGCGTGCTGCCGCTGGAACTCGAAGTACGCGGCGGCCTGGTCGAGCGTGTGCGCGTCGATATGGGGCCGCCGATTCTCGAAGCGGCAACGATCCCCACGACGTTTGTCGGCAAGCCGCTGTCGTCGGAAACGTTGGCCCGCGCGAGTGGCTTGGAGCCGGGCACCACCGCAGTCGTCGACGCCAAGCTGCCAATCGGCGGCGAAAATCTGCGCGTCACCTGCGTGTCGATGGGCAACCCGCACTGCATCACGTTTGTCGACAAGTTGAGCGATCGCTGGGTGCTGGAGCTGGGGCCGAAGGTTGAGCACGACAAGCACTTTCCCCGGCGCGTGAACGCGGAGTTTATCGAAGTAGTCAATCCACACGAGGTGCGGATGCGCGTTTGGGAGCGGGGCTCGGGCGAGACGCTCGCCTGCGGCACCGGCGCCGCGGCCGTGTGCGTGGCAGGCGTGCTGGCTGGGCGGACCGAGCGAAGAGTCGTCGTCCACTTGCTCGGCGGCGATCTGGAGCTCGAGTGGGCCGACGACGGCCGCGTGTACATGACGGGCCCGGCCGTCGAAGTCTTCAGCGGCGAGTGGAGCCCACAAAGCGAACGAATCGCTCGCGCACATTGATTCTCGATACCTCGGCACGGACGCCCAGCCCATGAAAATTCGCCTTCGACCTCTCAACAAAACCGCGGGCCTGCTGGCCGCAACGACCGTGCGGCAGTGGATGTCGACGCTCGACTACAAGGCCGCGCTCTACGACCCCACGGTCGACCCCGTGCATCCGCAATATCACGGGCAGAAGATCTACATCTTTTGGCACGAGTACATCCTGGCCCCTTTGTTTCTGCGCGGGCATTGCAACCTGGCGATGCTGTTGAGTCGGCATCAGGACGCGGAAATCCTCAGTTACGCGGCGGGGCACTTGGGTTTCGAGTTCGTGCGCGGCTCGACTTCGCGCGGCGGCACCAGCGCGCTGCGAGAACTGTTGCGCCGCAGCCGGCGGATGAATCTGACGATCACGCCCGATGGTCCGCGCGGTCCGCGGCGCGTGCTGGCGCCGGGGCCGATCTACCTGTCGTCGAAGTTGCAGATGCCGCTGGTGCTGCTGGGGCTGGGCTACGATCGGCCGTGGCGCTTCAACAGTTGGGACCGGTTCGCGTTGCCGCGTCCCTATTCGCGAACGCGTGGGGTGATCAGCCCGGCGCTGCAGATTCCGCAATCGCTCGATCGCGACGGCATCGAGCACTATCGCCGGCAAGTCGAGCATTTGCTCAACCGTTTGACGTGCGAGGCCGAAGCCTGGGCAACGCTTGGTGGTCGCAAGCAGCAAGAAATCTCGCCGCGCCGCGATTCGCTCGGATATGGATTGCGCGAAGATCGCGCGCACGGCAGCCAGCGCGTGCCGGTGCCGCATGTGGCGCTGCCCACGGCCAAGGAGTCTCTTCGTGAGTTGACCAATGACGAAGCGGACGCCGTCGATTGGTAGCAGACGGTCGAAAGCAGCTTCGTCATGAGTAATTTTGACGCCATCGTGCTCGGCGTGGGGGGCGTTGGCTCCGCGGCCCTCTGGCAATTGGCCCGGCGCGGTTTGCGCGTGCTGGGGATCGATCGCTTCGGCGTGGCCCACGATCGCGGCAGCTCGCACGGCAGCACACGGATCATTCGGCAGGCCTACTTCGAGCATCCCAGTTACGTGCCGTTGGCGCTGCGCTCGTACGAGCTGTGGCACGAGATCGAAGAGCAGGCTCGCGAGCAGTTGTTGTATCAAGTGGGGCTCGTGCAAGTTGGTCCGCCGGATGGCGAAGTGGTCGCCGGCGTGCTGCGTAGCGCGGCCGAGCATCAGTTGCCGGTCGAGCGGTTGGCGCCACGCGAGGCGATGAAGCGCTGGCCGGCCTTGGACGTTCCGGAAGACGCGGCGGCCGTGTTCGAGCGGCGGGCTGGTTACTTGCGTGTCGAAGCGTGCGTGCGGGCTCATATCGCGGCGGCCCAGCGTGCGGGAGCCGAGTTGCACACCGAAGAAGCCGTGACGGGCTGGAGCGTGGAAGCTGGTGGCGACGTCGTCGTCGAGACCGAGCGCGGCACGTATCGCGCCACGCGATTGATCATTGCCGCCGGCGCGTGGGCGCCTGAGCTTTTGACCGAGCTGGCGATCCCGTTCGTGGTGTTGCGCAAGCCGGTCTTCTGGTATTCGACCGAGACGCCGGAGTTTGGCACTAGCGAACTGCCTTGTTTCTTGTATGAGATGAACGAGCTCAACGCCGAAGGAAAACCAGCCGGCGTCTGCGAGTTCTACGGCTTCCCAGCGATCGACGACCTGGGGGTGAAGGTGGCCGAACACACGGGCGGGATTGTCGTGCGCGATCCGCTCAAAGTTTCGCGCGAGTTGCTACCAGCCGATCAGGCTCGCGTGGAAGCATTCACCACGGCCTGCTTGCCGGCGCTCGGCTACCGGATGCACGCGCATCGCGTCTGTTTGTACACGATGTCCCCCGATCGGCACTTCATCGTCGATCGTCATCCGCGGCACCCGCAGGTGGTGTTCGCGGCAGGCTTGTCGGGGCATGGCTTCAAGTTCACGCCCGTGTTGGGGGAGGCACTCGCCGATCTGGCCATCGACGGCGCGACGAAGCTGCCGATTGGGTTTCTCGGGCTGCAGCGTTTTGCGTCGTGACGACAAGGTTTATTCCCACCGCGCTCAGCCGGCCAGTTGCTGATAAAAATACCAGCCGGCCAGCAGGAAGCCGATCGCCACCACGCCGCGCCGCACCAGGTTGCGATTGAGCCGGCGCGCCACGCGGGCGCCGCCGTAGCCGCCGACGATCGCCGCGACGGCCATGATGCCGGCCAAGGTCCAATCGACGACGCCGTAACGGACGAAGATCGCCACCGAGACGCCGTTGATCGCGCAGTTCAAGAGCGTCTTGAGCGCGTTCATGGCGTGGATATCGGTTAGCCCCATCAGCGCCAGTCCGCTGAGCATCAGGATGCCGATGCCGGCGCCGAAGTAGCCGCCATAGATGGCAATGGCGAACTGCAGCGCGATGATGCCGGCTTGCGTGCTCCGCGTGGGCTCGGCGTGCGGGCGGCCGATGCCGGTCCAGCGCGTGATCGCCGGCTGTAGCGCGAACAACAGCGCGGCCGTGAGGATCAACCAGGGAATCAAGGCGTCGAACTTATCGGGCCAAAGGACGACCAACAGCGATCCAATCAAGCCGCCGACGAAGCTGGGAGCCAATAGCAGCCAGGCCCAGCGCGACACACCGGCCAGCTCGCGGCGATAGCCCCACATCGAAGCGGCCGAGCCGGGGACCAGCGCCACGGTGCTCGTGGCGTTGGCGATCACGCCCGCCGTGGCGGCCAACGGTGCGTGCGGCGAGGCGCCCAGCACGGCGAAGAGCGCGGGAAAGGTGAGTAGCGTGCCACCGCCGGCCACCGCGTTAATGGCGCCGGCCGCGGCGGCGGTAACGATCAACAGCACGTAGTTCCAAAGCACCGGTAGGGGTCACCTTTCTGAGAACATTTGCCGCGGTTCGATCCAACTTTTCGCCAAATCGTCTTGACGGCCAGATATATCGCTATACGATATATCGGCGTGCGATCTATCGAATTTCTTGTCAGCAGCGAACTGGCAGTGCCATGCCGCTACGCCGTAGTAAACCTCTGCAAAACTCCGAGTTTCATATCCTCTTGGCGTTGGCCGATGGCGAGCGGCACGGCTACGGCATCATGCAAGAAGTCGAGTCCTGCTCGCAAGGGGCCATTCGGCTTGGCCCGGGCACTTTTTATGGAGCCATCAAGCGGCTAATGGATGGTGGGTTGATCGAAGAATCGGCGCGCCGGCCCGCCGCGCGGGACGACGACGAGCGCCGGCGATGTTATTACCGGCTGACCGCGGCGGGCCGCAGCGCCGCTCGCGCCGAGGCGGAACGCTTGGCTGATCTGGTGCGTGTCGCGCATGCCAAGCGGCTGGTGGCCGGGACAAAACTGGCGATTGACGGAGCCGCAACATGACACCGAGTCGGCAGGCCGTCGAACGATCGATGCGCATCTATCGCGGGCTATTGCGATGCTATCCCGCGGCGTTTCGCCAGGAGTTTGGCGACGAAATGTCGCTCGTCTTTCGCGAACTGGCGACCGACGCCTGGGAGCAGCGCGGTCACCGTGGATTAGCCAACGTGTGGGTTCGCGTCTTGATCGATTTTGCACGGACGGTGCCCTATCAACACTATCTGGCTCGAACTGCTGAGGGACACATGACCTACTCGCGACCGAAAACTGTGGCGCTGGCCGTCGTCTCGATCGCCACGGCCCTGACGCTGAACTTCGTGGTGTTTGCTTCACTAGGGATAGGAATTCACCTGGCGACTTTGCTGCCCATCCACACATCGTTCCGCGCATCGCCCCACATGGACCTATGGTTTCTGTTGATCTGTCCGGCGATGACTGGTTTTATCGCCTGTCGGACAAAGCCTTTTTATCGACCATTCTGGACCGCGCCCGCAGGCCCGATGTTGTTAGCCCTGGTCGTCGGTGCGCTCGATTCACGAGCGCCGTGGTACGGAGTGATTGCCTGCCTTGGCGTTGTGGGCGCGGCGACTTTGGCCGGTTGTTTTTTGTCGACTCGGCTGCAACGGCAGGCCCCGGCGGTACAAGCCGCGTGAGCGAAATGCCAGGCAATCGCGCTCATGGCGAGACCGCCGTGGCCGGCAACCACAAATCGCCCCAGATCGTCAGTTCGTCGGCCACGCGGACCGTGCCCAAGAACTTGCTATACGGTTTGATGCCATAGTCGCTTTGTTTGATGTTGAATTTACCGCGGACATGCAAAGCGTTTTCAACGCGTTCGACGGTCGCCACGACTTTGAGCGGTCGCCGCACGCCATGCAGGTCGAACTCGCCGTCGAGCTCATACTGACTTAGCTGCTCGCGACCCACCGGAGTGACGGCGTTCGACGAGCGAACCGTGAACGTGGCGGTCGGGTAGCGGGCGACATGCAATACGTCTCGACTGCGCAGCGTTTGATTCACTTGCCGGCGATCACTGGCTTCGATTTCCCCTTCCAAGCCCACATAAGTTCGGGCGTCGGGAACATCGGCCTTGAAATTCAACAGATCGAACACCAACGTTCCGGCGTTGTCGGCGGCGCCCAATCTCAGATCGCCCGATTTGAGCGACCCTTCGACACCATGCTCGTGTCCCAAACCTTCCTTGCCGACACGCACGTAGACGCGACTGCGCTTGAGATCGACATTGCCGGTGTCGGCGGTCGTGGTGGTAGGTTGCTGCGCCGGTTGGGCAGGCCGCGCCGGCGGTGCCGCCGCTGCTCGCGATCCAAGCACCGCCAACAGGAACAAACAGTTCGCCAATCGCGCGGCTCGTGCGTTCATCATCAGAACCCTCCTGCCGAGCGCCTGACGTGTGGCCAGTTTGCGCTCAAACGTTGGAGGTCATGTTCATGCCCTGCCCTGATCTTAGCAAAGTCTGCGCTTGCTCGACCTGACGATAGTAGTCGCGGCGTTCGAGCAAGCGGCCCGCGTCTTCGTCGACGACGGCCACGACTTCGCGGTGCAACTGAAGTGCGGACGCGGTGACTTGCGCCGTCACTGGCCCCTCGACCGTGTCGCGCACGGCCTTGGCCTTGGCGTCGCCGCTGGCCAAGAGCAGGCAGCGACGCGATTCGAGGATCGTGCCGACCCCCATCGTCACGGCCAGCCTGGGCACCTGCTCGATGCTGCCGAAGAAGCGGGCGTTGTCGCGGACGGTTTCCTCGGTGAGCGTTTTGAGCCGGGTGCGGCTCCCCAGCGACGAGCCCGGCTCGTTGAAGGCGATGTGACCGTCGGTGCCGATCCCCAGCAGTTGCAAGTCGATGCCCCCCTCGTCCTTGATCATTTTCTCGTACTGCTGGCTGTGGGCATCGAAGTCCAGCGCCCGGCCGTCGGGCACGTGCGTATTGCGGACGTCGATATTGATGTGATCGAACAGGTGCTGCTGCATGAAGAAGCGGTAGCTTTGCGGATGCGACGGCCCCAGCCCAACGTATTCGTCGAGGTTGAAGCTGACGACGCGCGAGAAATCCAACCCCTCCTCGCGGTGCATGCGGACGAGCTCGGCATAGATCCCCAGCACCGTTCCGCCGGTCGCCAGGCCGAGCACGCAGGTGGGCTCGCGGCGGACCAGCTCGGCGACAAATTGGGCGGCCCGGCGGCCGACCGCCTCTCGATTGCTTTGAACGATCACGCGCATTTCGATTCCTCGTCTCACGTAAGTTCTTTGCGCGCCAGTTGTATCGCAAAAACGCTGTCATTCCAACGGGGTGTGCTGTCATTCCAACGGAGCGAAGGGCGGCGGTGCATTGGTCTAGGTTGATTCCGCCGAGCCGGCCTATAATCCGCGCCGATTTGCCGGCCAGCGCGGCCCGCAGGCCCACGTTGGACTCGGCCGCGAACCAATCACCGGTGAGAGCGAGTCATTCCATGCGCAAGATCGCAATCATCAATCAAAAAGGGGGCGTGGGCAAAACCACGTCGTCCGTCAACCTGAGCGCGGCGCTGGCCACGGCCGGGCAGCGCGTGATGCTGATCGACCTCGACCCGCAGGCGCACGCCACGTTGCACTTGGGGCTGGCGCCGTCGCCGAGCGAGCCGTCGATGTATCACGTGCTGACCGATGAAACCTCGTTGGCCGAAGCGCGCTGCCAGGTGGCGCCGAACCTGTGTGTGGCCGGCTCGCACATCGATCTGGCCGCAGCGGAAGTCGAGTTGGCGGGCGTCGTCGGTCGTGAGCTGATCCTCCGCGACAAGCTGGCCGCCGACGAGGATCAGTTCGACTATATGCTGATCGATTGTCCTCCTTCGCTGGGTGTGCTGACCATCAACGCGCTGGCCGCGGTCGACGAAGTGTTCATCCCCGTGCAGCCGCACTTTCTGGCGCTACATGGTTTGAGCAAGCTGCTGGAAACCATTTCGCTGGTTGGCCGCCGTTTGAACCCGCAATTGCGGATCACCGGCATCATCTTCTGTCTGCACGAGGCGGGCACGCGCCTGGCCGCCGAAGTGACCAGCGACCTGGAAGCGTTCTTCGAGCAGCCGCGACACGCGGCCAAGCCGTGGGGAACGGCGCGGCCGTTCCAGACGCGCATCCGCCGCAACATTCGCCTGGCCGAGGCGCCGAGCTTCGGGCAGTCGATCTTCGACTACGCTCCCGATTCGCACGGCGCGACCGACTATCAGCAGTTGGCTGAGGAAGTGCTGGGGCATGGCGTGGCGGGGCATAGTGTTGCTGGGCATAGTGTTGCTGGGCATAGTGTTGCTGGGCATAGTGTTGCTGGTCACGGTGTCGCCAGTCACGCTGCGAACGAGCGCGGGTGAGTAAGGCCTCCTCGATAAAGTGTTCCGGGAATTTGCGTCCAAACCGTCCAAAGCTCTAGCAGGCGTCAGTTAAGTGGTTGCGGGGACGGGGTTTATTTTTGGACGCAAAACTCCGATTGTTTGCGTCCAAGACCATGGAGCTGAGCGCCACACAACCGGAGATTCGTCACGGTCTTGCGATCCCCAACGGGGATCAAAGCCTTCAGCCCAGCGGTTGTCGCGCAGCGATTACCCTGGGAACGCGAACGCCGAATAACCTCGCCAACTCTGAAAGAGTTGCAGCAGGCCCGGCACCGCGATTGAGGAAATTGACCTCGAACGATGAGGACCCACGCGGATCCAACCCTTTCAGGGTAGACGACTCCGCTACTTCGCATCCTAGGGTAGCTCGCAAGAAGCGCAACCCTAGGCTGAAGGATGCAATCCCTGTGGGATTGAAGGCTCCGCACTGCTTGTTCGTCGGCGACGCGCGTAGCTTGGCAAGCGCGATACACATTGTGCGCCGACTGCCAAACTGGCACACCCAGAGTCAATTCTCCTTTTTGCCGTAATGCCGTTGTAATGAACCTCACGCGCGCAAGGCGAGCGGGTTCGCCGAGGTTTTTCAATCCCACGGCGAACGAGCTTCTGCGTTGTTCACGATTCGCCGCCGACCACACACGGGCGGAGCCCGTGGCACCCGGTTTTTGCCCTGCGCGCGAACTGTCGGCGCTGGCTGAAAGAAGCCGATTGACACGCTGATCGCGCTGGCCCGGAGGAACCTGGTGGTGGAGTTCAGGCAAGCAACTTCCACCGCCAGGCACAATGCTCAACGAGCTGCGATCTAGGCGGTATTTCGGTATCTTTCGGACACCCGCCCCGGCAGCGCGTGCCAGGAACAGTGGGTATCATACAGGCCGGGTGGCTCTGAGTCCAGAGTATTTTGTATATTTTTTAGATCATTTTTTGATGCTGGTGACGGTGCGAGCGGGCGCGCGTCGCACGGGGCGGCGAATTGTGTCGCCGCTGCGCGGCTTTGAGGAATCGTGGGACGCGTTCCCGTGGGCCGGCGCCCACTGCTAAGCGCCGCGGCCGCTGCGCGGCCAAGAAACGCGGCAGTTGCTGTGACATTCGCCTGGCCGAAGCGCCGAGCTTTGGACAGTCGATCTTCGATTACGCTCCCGATTCGCACGGCGCGACCGACTATCAGCAGTTGGCCGAGGAAGTGCTCGGGCATGGGGTGGCTGGGCACGCGGCGGCCGCTGCAACGGCCGAGCGCGGTTGATTCGCTTCGTCGCGGAGTCGGCGTAGTCCGCGGCTAACTGGACGCTCATTAAAGTGTGCCGGTCGCCTGCGAGTCGCCTCGCCTGGTCAGCCATGGACCGCGGCGCTAGCAACCGCCCTCGGCTGCTCCTTGCGGCGCTGCGTCAACAGTTCCTGTTTCAGGATTCGCAACAGCGAGAACAGGACGACTCCGACAATCGGTCCGACAAAGACGCCCGCGATTCCCAGCCAGGCAATGCCACCGAAGACGCACACGCAGGCCAGGAGCGGATGTAGTTTGGCCGAATCCTTCAGCACCACGATGCGAATCAGGTTATCGACTTGCGACAGCACAACCGTGCCGTAGATCGCCAGTGTGATCGCAGCGATCTGATTGCCCTGGGCGAAGAGCACGACCGCGGTGGGCGCCCAGACGGCAATGGCGCCCAACAGGGGGACGGTGCCGCAGACGAGCGTCAACAGCGAAAGCAGCAGCACCCACGACCCTGCCTGAAGACCGGCGAGCAGATTGATGACGAAGAAGCCGGCTCCAAACAGCACTCCCTGTGCCAGGGCCGACGCGACGGTTGCCCAGACTGTCCCCCGGCACGCGCGCGTGAACTCGAGCCGGAGCGTCGCATCGTATTCCGGTTCAAGCAGCGTCAGCTCATCCCACGCTTGCACGAGGCTGGCCCCGTCCCTCAAGAAAAAGAACAAGGCGACCACGAACATCACGACACTGAGCACAAACCCAGGAAGGTCCCCCACGAAGCGAATGGATCGCTGATAGAGGGTCTCTTCAAGATCCCGGCCGATCTTCAAGAGCCGCTCGCGCACGTACTGGGGATTGGAGCGCGTCGTCTGGCTCAGCCAGTCGATGGTTCTGGCCAACTGGGGATTGGTTGGTTCCGTGAGCAAACCCGGTAGCCCCGCACGACCCGCCGCCGGCTGCAATTCTGCCATCGCGGCTCGCAATTCGGACAAGGCGAGATAGCTGGCGGCGACCATCGGTCCAATGATGGCCAGCACGGCGAAGAGCGTGATCGTGCCGGCTGCGATTCCACGAGGAGCACGCAGTCGCCGGGTCAAAGCCGGCTGCAGCGGATAGACGAGCAGCGCCAGAATCGCGGCCAGGAAAATCGGCAGAATGAGCGACTGTACGACCTGGAAGAAGAGCACGCCCAGCACCAGGATGGCTCCGCCGAGCACCACGAACGAAACCGTGTGTCGCTGTCCTAGCAGTTTCAGCATAAGCGGCGACTTCCCGAACAACTCGATCGATCACGCACCCCTTCCGGCGGCGGAGCCCAGTATAGGGCGCGGTGACGGGATGCCCCACCGATTTGGTCCAGCCAGTGGCAAGCAGCGTCACACCACGCGGGGCAGCATAGCACTGATCGGGCCGGCGAGGCCGCGATTACGGTTGGACCCAGGAAACCAAGGCATCGAAGTAGGGCGTAACGGCCGGTCCTAACCAGACGAGTGCGAGTCCGCCGAACACTGCCGGCGCGAAGATCGCCGCCACGCGCCTGGCGAGGGGCCGGCCGCCGATGACGGCAACGATCCCCAGTTTGAACGCCAAGTTCGAAATGTTTGCCAGGACGAGCAATCGCCATCCCTGGACGACTTCGATGCGGTCAGCCGATACGAGCCGGGACGTGGAGAGGGTAATGGCGTCGAGATCGGTTAAGCCCGACAGCCCAGCCACGGTATAGAGACTTGCGCCCCCCAGGTACTCTTGAGCCGCCGCCATGATCCAGAGCACGGCGGCGTACAAACATCCGAATCCGACCGCCGTGCGGAGATTCGTCGGATTCTTCTGGTCTGCCAGCGTGGGCCCTTCATTCGGCATGCGCCGCCAATGGAGGACTGCCGGTATGGCATTGAGCAGAAACATGGCGAGAATCGGCGGCAGCGCGGACAAGAAGAACTCGGGTGCCGTGGCGGCAATTTCGATCAGCACGCGTACATACGCGAAGCATGAGGCGATGGCGATGACCAGTGCGGCGAGCCCGGGATTCGCGGCGCCGGTCGCCGCGTGACGAGCGTAACTGACCGTCGTCGCCGTGCTGGAAACCGCGCCGCCAAGAATACCGCTGAGGACCAGGCCCGCGTTGCGACCGAAGAACTTGTAACTCACATACCCGACGGTGCTGATGCCGACGATGATCACAACCATCAGCCAAATCTGAAATGGATTGAGCACGTCGAGCGGCCCGTAGGTTTGGTCGGGCAAGATCGGCAAGACCACGAACGTGATCAGCACAAACTGCATGATGCCGCGGAGGTCTTCATCTCCCAGTCGCGCGGCGAAACCATGGAGTTCGGGCTTGAACTGCAACAGGGCTGCCATGCCCGCACCGACGGCCACGCCGATCTCCCACGATCCGAGCGCCAGGTACGCGCCGACGGCGTACATGAGGAGCATGGCGACCTCGGTTGTCAGTCCGCCGCCGAGTTCACCCAACTTGATCTTGTGGATGTTGCCGACAACGGCGAGGCCCATGATGCTCAGGAAGCCCGCCGCCAGGAGCCAACCGCCAACTTGTTCGGATAAGAAACCGGTAACGGTGCCGAAAACGGCGATCAGCGGAAACGTTCGCAGGCCGGCCAGCCGGCTTTCCGCCCGCTCGCGCTGCAGCCCCACCAAGAGACCCAAGCCCAACGAGATGCCCAGGGTTTGAAATAAGCGAATCGGGTCCTCCATTGGGCGTCCTTCGGCCGCGCACGCAGACGGGAATCATCACCTGCCAGCATAGTCGGCCGGTAAGTGATGGCAAAAACGGATACCCACTTCAGCTTTCAAAGGGCACAAATCGACTCTCAACAATTGAGAGGTGCTCGGGCACGAGGTGGCACCACACGGTTACAGCGGTGGCGGGAAAGAGGATAATTCTTAGGCGGTCATTTGCCTCTCGCAGAAGATTTCACCGGGTTGCTAGTGGCTTGATTTAGCACCCAGCGTACACGAATCCGACAAAGTACCAGTTTACGATCGCCGCGCCGGCGAGTGCCGTCACGGCTGAAAACGTCAACCAAGGATTCCCGGCTTGAAATACCCGGCTGATGGCGACGGCAATCGCTGCAGATGGCGCGAGAAAGGCGCCAGCGATTTGGAAAAGCAAGAAACCCACACAACCGATCTCGACAAGGATGATCACCAAGGGGTTTAGGGTAGTCACTATCAGAGTCGCAACCCCAAGCTTCACCCAGTCATCAATCGGTAGCCTCGATTTCGCACCGATGACACCGGCGCCGCCAGTTGCCACGCACATCCAACCCAAGCGGTACATAATGTCGTCGGACGTATGCCACATCAATAACAGGGTCGAGAGTCCCCCTATCGCAGCTCCGATTCGCGCTGTCAGAAGTTGTGCTGGTTGAAACAACTTCAACGGCATGGAAAGCAACACTCGATTTCTTGCCCGAAGCTTTTGCAGCGAATACGATCGGCTGTGGAATTCGCGTCATCGAGTCCGCGTCGCATCCTCTGGTACTCCTATTCGCGATGTACCTCGCGATCTTGGTTCCAGAAGCAAGAAAGCTCGACGTCGCGGGACACGCGGCAGACCCAGGGCAGGCCGGCGTGAAGTAATCTGACTACCGAGTCACTCGCGGCTGTGCCCTGGGCTTGGCGATCGTCAAGGACTCGCGCCGCGGGATGCACACGTCGAAGCTCTAAAGCGGCGTTCGATTGTTAAACGCCACGATGTGCTCGGCGATTTCGGGGCCGGAGTCTTCCTGCAGGAAGTGGCTCGCTCCCTTGATGACGATCTCTGGCTGATCTTTGGCCGACGGGATCAACTTGCGGAACCAGCGATCGCCGCCGCGCGTGATCGGGTCGCCGTCGGAGAACATCACCAGCGCCGGCTTGGTCCAGCCGCTGAGCACCTTGCGCGCGTTGCGCATCGAAGGGCTGGCCGGATCATCAGGCGAGATCGGCACAAGCAGCGGGAATTGCATCGCGCCGGCCTTGAAGCTGACGTCGGGAAACGGCGCTTCGTAGGCGTCGATCACGCGCTGATCGACGCTGTCGCCGCCGACCAGCGTGCGCCGCATGATGAAACCGACGGGCAGGTCGGTCGAGTTGGCGGCAAACTCGCGCCAGCGTTTGAAGCCCTCGCTCGGGGGCTCGTCACCGGTTGGCACGCCCGTGTTCATGATGACCAGCCGGGCGAAGCGGTCGGACATTTCGGCGGCCAGGCGCAGGCCAATCAGCCCACCCCAGTCCTGGCAAACGAGCGTGATGCGACGCAGATCGAGCGCCTCGAGGAAGCCGGCCAGCGCATCGCGGTGCATCTGGAAGGTGTAGGCGTCGCGATCGGTGTACTTGTCGGAGCGGCCAAAGCCGATCATATCGGGCGCGACGACCCGCCCGACGGTCGATAACTGCGGGATCATCTTGCGATAAAGGAAACTCCAGGTCGGCTCGCCGTGCAGGCAGAGGATCGGATCGCCGGAGCCGGCTTCGACGTAGTGCATGCGCACGGGGCCAAGCTGAGTGTAATGGGGCTCGTACGGGAAATCGGGCAGATCGGTGAAGCGTTCGTCGGGCGTGCGGACAATCGACATGGGTTCCCTCTCCGAGAGTTAGCCGTGCGAACGAGCAGCAACCGGGGCCGAGAGGGACAGTCCCACGTTTTCGGCCGACGACTAGCGATGAAGCACGACGCGAGTTAACCGAAAAATGGGACAGTCCCTGGCGATTGGTACTGTCGCCGATTGCCGCGACGAGTGCAAACAGACGGGACGCTTTTGCTATTCCTTCTGATATCCTGGGGAAATCATGAGTGATGATGCATTTCCAATGTCGGACTCACCCGAACTGTTTCCAGAGCCAGGGCAGGAGCCACCTGCAGCACCTCCCCCTGCGCCGGCGTGGTTGCTATTGGCAACGAGCCTAGTGCTGACGGTGTTATCAATGCTCGGCCTCGTGCTGGCGATGGATTGGATGAACAGCCCTAAGATCATGCCCCGTCAGCCGGGGGAGCGTTTCTGGTTCGTAGTTGGTGTGCTTTGTTGTCCGACGTTGTTCGCGGTTCCGGCCTTTGGGTTTTTGGCACTGTTTGTGGCGCGAGTGAAGGAAGAGCGAGTGGGCCGTCGCCAGGGCACTCGCCTCGGCAACGCGAATCGGGGATAAAGTAGGCATCGCTTTCACGCGGCTTCCGATCCCCGCACTTCACACCCCGCACTCACGTTTCACATGCCTGCAACGTCTCACATCGCCGGCCGTACGTGGCCCGCCAAGGTGGTGATTGTTTTGGCCGCGGCCGCGTTGGCCTGGATCTGGGGGCTATCGGATATCGCCCGCACCGACCAGGTGATTAACACGCTCAAGGTCGTTGTGCCGGCCGTGGCGGCGATCTTGCTGTGGCTGCTGTTGCTGGCACCATGGTCGCTGCGAGCACGGCTGGCGATCGTTGGTGCGTTTGTGCTGATTGTGGTGGGCTGCTTGCCGATCTTCGAGGTCGACGGGCTGACGGGGGACCTGCTGCCGCAAGTGCGGGTGCGACCCGTTTGGAAGCGACTGGCCGGGCGAAGCGCGGCGATGATTGCCCCTGGTTTCAAGGACGTGGGTACGCCGATGAACAGCGCGCCAGTTGATCTGTCGACGACCACGCCCTGGGACTTTCCGCGGTTTTTGGGGCCCGAAGGCAAACCGGAAGTGCCCGGCCCGGAGCTGGCTCGCGATTGGAATGCTCACCCGCCGCGCGAGCTGTGGCGGCGCACGATCAATGACGGCAGCGAGCACGGCGCCGGTTGGTCGGCATTCGCGATTGTCGGAGCGTTCGCCGTCACGCAAGAGCAGCGTCGCGCGGCGAACTGGACCGACGCCAAGCCCGCGTACCAAGAAGACGTCGTTTGCTATGAAGTGCTATCGGGGCGCGAGCGGTGGCGGCACAGCGATCCAGTCGAGTTTCTTTCGGTTGTGGCCGGCGACGGACCGCGAAGCACGCCCACGATCGTCGACGGCCGCGTTTACACCTTGGGGGCGACGGGCATTCTGAATTGCCTCGACGGCGCGACGGGGCGCGTTTTCTGGCGGCGCGAGATACTGGCCGGGCCGGGCTACAACAACGGTTGGGGCAAGTCGTGCTCGCCACTGGTGTTCGACGGACTGGTTGTCGTCAGCGGCAACGGCAACCTGACGCGGGCCGACGAAGCTTACGACGACGCGCTCTTGGCCTTCGACCGCGAAACCGGCGAGCCACGCTGGCATGCCGGGCGCGATCTGTCAGGTTATGGCTCACCGGTGCTGACGACGCTCGATGGAGTCGAGCAGATTGTGATCGTCAACCATCGCACCGTCGCCGGCTACGAGCCGCAGTCGGGCGAGATCCTCTGGGACTATCCCTGGGGAATCGGCGAACCGAATGTCGCCAACGCCATGCCGATCGGCGGCAATCGCGTCTTTGTTTCCAGCGGTTATGGCGTGGGCTGCGTCGTGCTCGAAGTGCGCCGCGATGAAGCGGGCAAGTGGCAACCGCGCGAAGCGTGGCCCGCCAACAAGCACCTGAAGATGAAGTTCACCAACGGTGTCGTCCGCCAGGGCCACGTGATCGGCCTCGACGATGGCGTGCTGGCTTGCGTCAATCTCGAAACGGGCGCGCGACCGTGGAAGCGCGGCCGCTACGGACATGGGCAGATTCTGTTGGTCGGCGACCTGCTGCTCGTGCTGACCGAAGGGGGCGAACTGGTGCTCGTCGACGCGACACCGAAACAGGCCACGGAGCTGGGCCGCGTGCAAGTCTTCGCCGACAAGACGTGGAACAATCTGGCGCTGTCGGGCAATCGCCTGCTGTTGCGGAACGATCGCGAGGCGGTTTGCCTTGAATTGCCCGTCGCGGTACCTGCCCAAGATGGCGGGAATTAGCGCCGCAGCACGTCAAAAAACTTGCTTGAAATCGGCCACCGCACCTGATAGTGTACATGAGAACACTATCAAGCTAGCAGGCACCCACTCGAGCGGCGCGCGGAGCCGACTTTGGGCAGGCGGTGCGTCGGCTGGCGAATCTTCTCTGGGGGTAGGCCACGATGCTCTCGCACGCGCCCGACGAAGTGGCCGCGATTCTCGACGATTTGGTCGCTGAGGTTTTGGCGATTGCCGAGATCGACGCGCCGCCGGTCGACGCCTTCGAGGTTGCTCAAGCCCTTGGGATGGCGATCTTGGAAGATGCCCGGCAACAACCGCGGGCGCGGCTGGTGCGCGTCGCCCATCCGCGTGGCGGATTGGCGCGACCATCGATCGTGCTGGGGGTCGAACCGCGCTCGGAGCGACGGCAATGGGCCGTGGCCCACGAAATCGGCGAGCAATTGGCCGAGCGGTGCTTTGCCCAGCTAGGTTGGTCGGCCGACGAGGGGCCGGCGACGGCGCGCGAGTCGTTGGCCAACCAGGTTGCACGTCGGCTGCTGTTGCCGAGCGAGTGGTTCGCGGACGATGTGTCGGCCGAAGATTGGGAACTGCCGCGTCTCAAAAAACTCTACGCGACGGCGAGCCATGAGCTGATCGCCCGACGGATGCTTGACTTGCCGGCGCCAGCGGTGATCACGGTGTTCGACCACGGACGGATCACCTGGCGGCGCGGCAGCAGCGATGGTCGCACGCCAAGTTTGTCGGTCGCCGAGCAAGCGGCCTGGCGGTTCGCGCACGAGCGCGGAGCGATTTTTCGCACGCGCGAGCGCGGAGCGAGGATCGTCGCCTGGCCGATCCACGAGCCCGACTGGCGGCGCGAAATCGTCCGCTGCGATTGGGAAGCGGATGAGTTTTAGGGGACCTGTGATATTCGCGGGGCGGCAGTGCGCTCTTCCGTGTGGCAAGAATCGTCGAGCACGCGAACCAGGTCGTCGAGCACGAGATACAGGTCGTCGAGCACGAAGGGTTTCGAGACGACTGCGCCCACGCCCAGTTGCGCGGCGCGTTGGAAATCGTGCCAGCGAGGAAAGCCCAGCAGCGCGATGACGCGCTCAGCGGAGACCATACGGGTGATCTCGGCCAGTTCAGCGGGGGCCGAATCGCCGAGGATTGTCACATCCCAGATGGCCGCCCGCACGCGGCCTGGTTCGAGCACGCGCCCCGGTCCGATCCAGAGGGGTTCGAATCCGCCGGCGCGGCAGACATCAACAAGAAATTCAATCGAGGTGCGTTCGTGTCCAAACAGGGCGATCGTGCCGCGGTGGGACGAGCGATCCGCGGTGCCGGCGCCGTTGGTGTGGTGTTTTGAATGCGGCGGCGGAATGGATCGGGCCAGCACGCGTTCGTCTTCGCTGCTGGTGGTTGGCAAACTCCACGTTGGTGTGCGGCCCGCCGCGCGCCGGGCGAAGTCGTCACGCAGTCGATTGCCGGCCTGGTGCCAGTAGATTCGACAGGCGGTGGCCAGCGGTGTGCCGCTGCGCATTTCTCCTTCGCACCAACTGCCGGCCAGCGAAACCACGGCGGCAAGCGGAAAGCAGCGACGCAGTCGGTCGCAATCCGCCGCGCTGAACTCGCCGGGCCGCGATTGCGCGAGCACGACTAGTTCATACCCGGTCGCGGTGTTCGATGGATTGGTCGCGAGCGCGCTGGCGACATCGCCGCAAGTCGTCACCGCGAACGCTTCGCCGAGCGCGGCAAGCGCGGCGGAGAACTCTTCGTTGGCGACATTGCCGATGAACAGTGCCGCGGCCATGCTGCACGCCTTGTGAATGCGAGGAAAGCTAACTGACGTAGGAGTGACCGAAGAGTAACTTCCGTCTTTCTTGATCTCTCACTCTGCCCTCTCTCACAACGGGAGAGAGTATCGTGGAGAAGTTATTCTTCGGTCACCTGTTCACAACGACGCGAATCGTCCGCGGTCTATTTCACAGTCAACTGATTCTCGGCCGCTTCGATCGCTTCGTACACGGCAGCGGCATCGGGCGCGGAGCGCAAGCTGTCCAGGAAGCCCGGCGAAGCCAGCAGTCGGCTCAACCGGGCTAGCACTCGCAGGTGGCCCGCGTCGTCGACCGAAAGGATCAAGAAGAACAGATCGGTGAGCTGCCCACGCTGGCCACTGAACGGGATGCCCTGCGACGTGCGGCCAAACGCCAGAAACGGCTCTGCGAGGATCGTGGGCATGGGGCGGCGCGGATGCAGCAGCGCGATCCCGTTGTCGAGCGCGGTAGGAAACAGATCCTCGCGGCGGCGGACTGCTTCGGCCAAAGCGTCCGGGTCCCAGACCCAGCCGGTTTGCGCCGCGACCTCAACCAGCGACGCGATCACCGAGCTGCGCGTGCGGGCGGCCAGCGGGATCGCGATTGCCGCGCGCGGCATCAGCAGGGCGAGGCTGGCCGAGTCGTCGGCTTTGTCGAGTGACTCGCCGGCCGAACGCCGCAAGGCGCCTTCGAGTTGCAGCAGTTCGGCGTCGTCGAGCACGCCGATACGTTCTTCGAGCCAATGATGGATCTCGCGCTGGGAGAACCTCCACGCCCCGCCGACGCGCCGGCCGGGGACATTGCCGCGATCGGCCAGCCGCGCCACCTGCTCGGGGTTTACGTGCAGGTAATCGGCGAGCGATTCGATGGTGAAGTCTTCGTCGGCCATGAGCAGTGCGGCGATCGGTAAGCGGTGGGTTTCGGGCGAATGGTTGGCAAGCTGCGCGGAGATACCAAGACCGAGCCGCCTAGTTCGCGGCGCTAGCGTGCTGGCAAATCATCCCACGCCGCGGCAGCATCTGTAAAGCGGATTGGTTCGCATCGGTAGCTTCTCCAGAATGCTTAAATGGGGTACTCAAACAGTGGCTGCGCAGGAGTTTGCCGCATGACCGAAGCTGCCTTGACAGGCGCGGCGAAATGGAGACAATCCCGGCCCCATTTGGCGGTTCGCCAGGCGATGGAACTGGCCTGGAACGTGGGCTAACTGGCAAATCGCCAGCCCCCGTCGAACCGCCCTAAGATACGCACGAGCGGTGCAGTACGCTGGCGACGATCGCAGATTTCGTTCGCCCGGCAGCCGCATCGTTGGTGGCACGCTGACAGGCAAGGAGGCCTGGCGCGATGCAGATGTCGGTCCCGAAGGCCGGAGGCCTGAGCCTCCGCCAATTGCTGCCCGCCGCCCGCTTCGTGGGCGCCGAAGACATTCGCGTAACGAGCTGCGCGGCCGACTCGCGGGCGTGCGAGCGCGGCGACTTGTTCGCGGCGCTACCCGGCTCGGAAAGCGACGGCATCGACTTCGTGCATCACGCCATGGCGCGTGGGGCGAAGGGGCTGTTGGTCGAAGAGCTGATCGACGACGTGCCGCTGCCGATGTGCCTGGTGCCCGACGTGCGTGAAGCGTACGGTCTGGTTTGCCACGCATTGGCCGACAACCCCAGCCAGCAAGTGCGCGTGGTTGGGATCACGGGCACCAACGGCAAGACCACAACCAGCTATCTCGTGGCGGGCGTCCTCGAAGCAGCCGGCCTGCACGCCGGCGTGGTGGGCACGCTGGGCATTTACGACGGCGCCGACGTGCGCCCCAGTCGGTTGACCACACCAGGAGCCGCCGAGTTGGCGCACTCACTGGCCACGATGCGGGCCAACGGTTGCTCCCACGCCGTGTTGGAAGTGTCGAGCCATGCCCTGGCGCAGCGACGCGTGGCGGGCATCGAGTTCGACGTGGCCGCGTTTACGAACATCCGGCACGACCACCTCGACTATCACAAGTCGTTTGAAAACTACTCGCAATCCAAGGCCCGGCTGATGGAAATGGTGCGTCCCGAGGGGATGCTCGTTTTCAACACCGACGACGCTCAGTGCGCCGAGCTGGCCGGCAACTTTTTTGGCCCGGCGCTGACGGTCGGCATGCAGAGCCCGGCCGAAATCACCGCGATGCCGGCCGAGCGATTCTTAAGCGAACAGACATTTTTGCTGTCGACTGGTGACACCAGCGTGCCCGTGCGGACGTCGTTGGTCGGCAATCACAACATCAGCAACTGCCTGGTAGCGGCGGCCGTCGGGCTCGTCTATCAGCTCGATCTGGCGACGATCGTGCGCGGCATCGAGTCGGTAGCCACGGTGCCGGGCAGACTCGAACGCATCGAATGTGGTCAAGGATTCGGCGTGTTCGTCGACTACGCCCACACGGCCGATGCCTTGGCGCAAGTGCTCGACACCTTGCGACCGCTGGTGCGCGGTCGCTTGATCTGCGTGTTTGGCGCTGGCGGCGACCGCGATCGCTTCAAACGCCCGCACATGGGTCGCGTGGTGCAGGAGCGGGCCGACGTGGCGGTGATCACCAGCGATAACCCGCGCTTCGAAAGTCCGCGACAAATCGCCAACGAGATTCTGGCTGGAATGCGGCACCGCTCGCAGGTACGCGTCGAGCTGGACCGCGGCACGGCCATCTGCTGGGCTCTCAAGCAAGCCCGCGATGGCGACTGCGTGCTGATCGCAGGCAAGGGTCACGAAGATTATCAGGTGATCGAGGACGAGCGCTGTTTCTTCGACGATCGCGAGATCGCGCAGCAATGGCTCTACGATCACGAACCGATGAGCGCGGCCGCGCGCCGCGCCGCTTGAGAAAGACCGCGAGTTGACGATCGAATGAGCCAATTGAGTCTTACCGAACTGGAAGCGATTGTCGGCGGCACGCTGCACGTGCCGGCCGGAGCGCTCGCGATCGCCTTTGGCTCCGAACAAGCGGGCACCTGTCAGCCGGCGCGAATGGGCCGGGTGGTGATCGACAGCCGCGCGGTGGAAGCCGGCGACGTGTTTTGGGCACTGCCGGGCTCGCGAACGAATGGAGCACGGTTCGCCGACGAAGCGTACCGCCGCGGGGCGGCCGGTGTCGTCGCGGCCAGCGCCATTTCGCCGATTCCCCACGGACGCTGGGCATTGCAAGTTGATAACGCGCGCGCCGCACTCCAGCGGCTGGCCGCCTGGCGACGCAGTCAGTTCGATGGCCGAGTGATCGCCGTGACCGGCAGCGTCGGCAAGACCACGACGCGACAGATGATCGAAACCGTGCTGCGCTGTCGGCTCGCTGGTGTCGGCACTTTCGGCAATCAAAACAATGCACTCGGGCTGCCGCTGTCGATGCAGCGTCTTGAACGCGGCTTGGACTATGGCGCGTTCGAACTGGGCGCGAGCGAGCCGGGCGCCATCGCGCATCTAGCGGCGCTTTGCCGGCCGCATGTCGGCGTGATCACGCGCGTGGCCGATGCCCACCTGCATGGATTTGGCGGACCGGCGGGCGTGGCTGACGCCAAGGCCGAACTGCTTGACGCGCTCGACCCCGCGGGCGTGGCTGTGCTCGGAGGGGATTGCCCCTGGTTGCGCCGCAGCGGCGAACGCTTTGGTGGCCGCAAGATCTGGTTCGGCCGCAGTGCCGATTGCGATGTGTGCGCGACGCGCGTGCAATCGCGTGGCGGGCTGTTGAGTTTTCGGGTGGCCGGGCAACCGTTCACGATTCCGGTGTGGGGACGCCACCATTTGGTATCGGCGCTGGCCGCGATCGCGGTCGGCTGCGAATTCGGCCTGTCGCTCGGCGAAATCTCCGCGGCGCTCGCCCGCTTTGAACCAATCGCCTGGCGCTGCGACGTGCGACACGTCGGCGAACTGACGGTAATTAACGACGCCTACAACGCCTGCCCGACCGCCATGCGGGCCGCGCTTGAATTGTTGCGCGACTTTGACGCCGGGGGTCGGCGCGTGGTCGTTTGCGGCGACATGGCCGAATTGGGCGACGACGCGGCCGACTGGCATCGCAAACTCGGTGACGAAGTGGTGTCGGTTTGCGGCGCTGATCTCTTGGTCGCTTGCGGCCAGCACGCCGAGCAAGTCGCCGCGGGGGCGCAAGCCGCGGGTATGCCTGCCCGAAGCGTGATTATCGGCGCCACCACTGACGAAACCTGGGCACGGCTCAGCGGCCGTCTCGAACCGGGAGACGTTGTGCTGTTCAAGGCGTCGCGCCGAGCGGCCTTCGAGCGGCTCGTCGAGCTAGTTGCCAACGAAACACACGTCGCGCAGGGGTCGCCCGACTATGCGGGTGTCGCTGCCGATGGCGAACGATCAAAGCGGAGCTCCGTCACGCCTGTTGAGGTTGCGGGACCTCGACACGGCCCACCCTCCTGGGTCGAAGCACCAAGCTCGCTGGAATCAGCGGTAACTGGGTCAACCGCTCCAGCGAGTGCTTTGTGACGGAGCTCATTGACTGGGGACCGGAGTGGCAGCAATTGCCGCTCCGGCTCCCCAGGGAAACACCTGACGAGGGGAGCGAGCACGGGGCAAACCTGGCGACATGTTCGAGACCTTGCTGATCACGCCGAGTGGCGCGGGCGCCGATTTCCAGGCGCTGTTGCCGGTGTGGTTGCGCGCGGCGGTCGCCGGGTTGGTCGCGCTCTCGTTCGTCAGAATCTGTGCCCCGGCATTTCTGCGCTGGGCGACTCGCAACTGTCGTGAGCCCGTTCGTTCGGCCAGCGCTCGGCTCAACGAACTGATGGCCGGCAAACAGGGGACGCCGACGCTCGGCGGCCTGCTGGTGCTCGGCGGCTGGCTGGCCGGATTGTCGCTCGTCGTCGATTGGAGCGATCGCGCGGTGCTGACTTGCGTGGCGACAGTGCTGGCGATGGCCGCACTGGGTCTTGTCGACGACTGGATCAAGTTGCGCACGGCGCGGCGCGGATTGTCGGCGCGCACGAAGCTGTTCGCACAATTTGCGTTACTTGCTCCACCGGCATTTTTCATTGCCAGAGGACTGCCGCATACGAACGTTGCCTGGTCGATGTTCGTCGTTCTCTTTGTTTTGGTCGGCGCGGTCAACGCCGTGAACTTGACCGATGGACTCGATGGACTGGCGGCAGGTTCTCTGCTGCCGGTGCTGGTGGCGATGTGCGGCGCCGGACTTGTGGGTATGACGCTTTCGTCAAGCGGACGTCCGAGTGCGTTTACTACCTCCGCGGAGTTGACGATCGTGTCGGCCGCGCTCGTGGGCGCGTTGGTTGGATTCTTGCCATTGAATACGTCGCCGGCGCGCGTGTTTTTGGGAAACACCGGATCGTTGGCGCTGGGCGGCGCGCTCGGTTCGCTCGGCGCGCAATTATTACCGGCGTGGCTGTTGGCGATCGCGGCCGGGCTATTCGTGATCGAAACGGCAAGCGTGGTTCTGCAAGTCGCTGGATATAAGGCCAGCGGGCGGCGGTTATTTCGCTGCGCTCCGCTGCACCATCATTTTCAGTTTCTGGGTTGGAGCGAGCGGCGCATTGTGCGGACCTTCTGGGGGGTGAGCCTGACGTGTGTGCTGATCGCCTGCGGTCTGGCCGGCATACCTAACCGAAACGTTAAAGAAGCCCGCGACGTCGCCGTAAAGCCAATGGCCGTCGCGGCGAAGCTCCAAGATCAGCTCGCCGGTAACGACTAACTTTTTCGCAGCCGCACCACGGTAATGAACCTTTTACCGGCGTGTTGCGTCTGACAACTATTGCACGAAGCAGCATTGGCAGGAGACCGCATGTCGGCGGTCGATATCGAGAAATGAACGACGATTCACGTCACATCGTGTTTTCGGGTGGAGTGACGGGGGGCCACCTGTTTGCCGGCCTGGCTGTCGCGGAGCTCTTACGCCGCAATCGCCCCGAAACAGCGATCACGTTCTGCGGCATCGGCAACGATTTCGAACGCGCGCAGGTCGCTGCCGCGGGATTCGACTACTTCAGCTTGCGAGCCGAGCCGTTGCCCCCCGGGTTGTGGCGAGCCTTTGGCTTCCTGCGCCGGCAGTTGGCCGTGCGCCGCGAAGCACAGCAGTGGATTGCCGCGCGCGAGGTCGACCTGGTGGTGGGCCTGGGGGGGTACGCGAGTGTGCCGATGTCCGCGGCGGCCGTGCGGGCCGATGTGCCGCTCGTGCTGTTGGAACAAAACACCGTGCCGGGGCGCGCGACGCGCTGGCTCGCCCGACGAGCGAGCGCGGTGTGCGTAGCCTTTCCGCCGGCGCGCGACGTGCTTCGCGCGTGCGCCGAGGTGCGCTTGACGGGCAATCCGCTGCGGGCGGGCTTTGGCCCGGTCAATCGGCTGGTGCAGCGACTGGGAGCCGCGCGGCTCGGCCATCAAGCGCCGCAGCTCACGGTGCTCGGCGGAAGTCAGGGAGCGCGCACGCTCAACCAGCAAGCGCCGTTGGCCTTGTATCGACTGCGAGACCGCTTGCGCAACTGGCACATCGTGCACCAGACGGGCGAGCGCGACTTGGAAGCCACGCGTGCGCTGTATCACAAACTGGGCATGGCGGCCGACGTGCAACCGTTTCTGGAGGCGATGCCCGAGGTACTCGCCCGCACGTCGCTGGCAGTGAGCCGGGCGGGCGGTACCACGTTGGCCGAATTGGCCGCGACAGGCGTGCCGAGCGTGCTGGTGCCTTATCCGCACGCGACCGACGATCATCAACGACGTAACGCGGAGTTCTTCGCGCAAGCGGGGGCGGCGCGAATCGTTGAATCGCGCGAGGCTGCGGGGCGCCTCGAAGAGCGCCTTGCCGAAGAAATCAACGTGCTGTTGACCGATAAGGAAGCGCGACGTGCAGCATCGTTCGCCATGTTGCGTTTGGCACAACCGGCCGCGACGCAGCGCGTGGCGCAGTTGATTTGCGAATTGGCGCAACCGCACGGCGCTCGAGAAAACGTGCCGCTGGGTGCGTGAACATCACGCCGGCTTGGCGGCCATGCGCGTGATCCGCAGATGGGCATCGTGCATCGGCACCGCGACGTCGAGCAGATTCGGGTGCAAATCCATATCGCGGGCCAGAGCGGGCAAGTCGAACTTGAAGAATTCGTTCGGCTCGGCGGTGTGGAAGAATAGGAGCTTACCACCGCCCCCTCCGCCCGATGCGGCCAACAGGAAGCCGGCGGGGTGAAAACGCAGCCCCCAGATCGAGCCGTCAAAACCTTCCTTAGCGCGATGCGTTTGTTTCTTCTCGCCGGTCGCGGCGTCGAAGACGATGATGATCGGCTTGTGGATGGCGCCTAATGGGTTCGAGGCGTCGGTCGTGCCACCGGCGGCGACGAGCGCGCCGTCGCCACTGACGGCTAGCGAACGAATGCCGCCGAAGTCGACTCCCTGCCCTCCCTCGTACTTCCACAGCGGCGTGGCATCGAACTGCGCGGTTTCCTTGGCGGTCGCCAGATCCCAGCGTTTGACGAAACCCTTGAGGTCGCCGGAAAAGAGCGTGCCCGTGCTGGGATGAAACGCCACGGTGTAAACGCGACCGGTGTGCCCCGACAGGACCTGCAGCAGGCGGCCATCGAGCGTTGACCAGAGCTTGACGAGGTTGTCGTTGCCGGCCGTGGCCAGGGTTTTGCCGTCGGGGCTCGTGGCGATCGCGCGAATCCAACCATCGTGCGCGCGATCGACGATGCGTAGCGGCGTGGGCTGCTCGGCCGCGGCGGCCCACCAGACGAGCCGGCCATCGTACCCGCCGGAGATCAACAGCTCGCCCGTGGCATCGAACGCGAGCGTACGGACCCAGCTATCGTGCGCGCCGGTGAGCGCCGTGTGTTTGGCGCCGTCGAGTTGCCAGCGGCGGATCGAGTTGTCTTGCGCGCCGGCGAAGACGAAGCGGCCGGCGGGATCGAACTTGCACGACAACAGCGGCGAGTTGCCTTCGGCGAAGTCGGCGGAGATATACGACTGCGCGGGATCGGCCGTGGGAGGTGGCGGCGGCGCGGCTGGTTCGGCCGGCGCTGTGTTTTCGGCCGGCGCGGCGGGCTCGGCCGGCGCGGTAGCGGGATCGGGGGCAGCAGGTTCGCTCACGCCAACAGTTCCTTGATCGGGCCGAAGGCGGGATCGGCCATCGGCAGTGGTCGGCCCGCTACATCGAACGGTTCGGTCGAGTCGAGACCGACCGCTTGCAGGTAAGTGTGGAACAACTGAGCGCCGTTGACCTGCCCGTCTTTGACTTCGGTGCCGTTGTGGTTGGTGGAGCCATAGGCGCCGCCGAGCTTGACGCCTGTGCCGCCGAGCACGACCGACCACGCGGTGCCCCAATGGTCGCGACCGCAGTATTGGTTGATGCCCGGCGTGCGACCGAACTCGGAGTTGACGACCAACAGCGTGCTGTCCCACAGTCCGCGATCGGCCAGGTCGGCGACCAGCTTGCTGAACGCCTGATCGAACTCGCCGAGCTGCTCGAGATGAAAATCGAAATTCTCGTTGTGCGTGTCGTAATTCGAGTGGCTCACTTTGACGAACGTGACGCCGTTCTCGAGTAACCGGCGGGCCAACAGGCAATGCCGGCCAAAGTCGTGGCTGCCGTAACGCTCGGCGTCGGTCGCAGGCTCTTTCGTGACATCGAACAACTCGCGACGCTTCATCAACTCGGCGGCCTGGTCATAAGTTTGCGTGTAGGCCTCGGTTTCGGCGGTGCGGCGTCGGCGGGCGAAGTGATCGTTCACGCGGCGGCGCATCGCCTGACGAGACTGATCGGCCGCTTCGGTCACTGCCTCGGGGCGCACCGTGTTCTGCGGAGGTTGACCACCGCCGAGGGTCACCGAGGCATAACGCGGACCGAGGAACGCCGCGTCGCTCGAGCTCAATCCACCGCCACCCCCCGGCGTGATATGGATGTAACCAGGCAACGGATCGTTCTCTGGCGATAAGCAGCGCGCTGCCACCGATCCCAAGTGCGGGTACTCGTTCGAGGGATCGGGGACGCGGCCGGTATGCATGATGTAGCTGCCGCGACCGTGATCGTTCTCGTTGATGTTCACGCCGCGGACAATCGCCAGGCGGTGCATCTGCCGGGCGGTTTGCGGCAGCAGTTCCGAAATGTGAATGCCGGGGACCGACGTGGGGATGGCGCGGAAGGGGCCGCCGGTGTCGGTGCCGGGCTTGGGATCCCAGCTTTCGAGCTGGCTCAAGCCCCCGGCCAGGTAGACCATCAGGATGCGCTTTTGTTTCGACTGCAACTCGGCCGCCGCGGCGGGACGCACGAAAGCACCGAGCGGGCTCGCCAGCACGCCCGCGCCGGCCATCGCGCTGGCTCCCGCCAAGCCCAGGAAGCGGCGCCGCGCGACAAGATGCTCGGCCGTTTGGCAGGCGTAGGTGCATTTCATGGCGGGCTCCGATCCTCGTGAAATCGCTCGTTGCAGGGCACTAAACACGATCGACCATTCAATCTGGGTGGCCCGACTGCTCGCAGTCGGGTGGCGCAGCCACAAGAAGATGTTCATGCCGCGCGGTCATATCAGCCGCGTCGGTTTTAGAAAGGCTTCTTGTCGCTTCGCGACCCAGCCGGCAAGCGGCTGGGCCCCCCATTTTCCACAATTTCAGATGATTAACGGCGTTGAGTCGCACCCTAGTGATTCAAACGAAACTCGGCCGAGGCCAACAGAGCCCAAGCCAGCTCCTCGAGTGCCGCAGGGCGCTCGGCGGCGGGCCGGGCGTTTAGCGCGTCGACCGCCAGCGTTCGTTCTTCAATATCTGGCCGGCGCGTGAGCACCGTCAGATAAATCTCTTCGACTTGCGAGGAACTATCGGGCAAGGCCGCCGTG
>CAZBWM010000016.1:0-95775 GCA_964495375.1 uncultured Planctomycetaceae bacterium
CGCCCCAACAACCACGCGCCGGCCCCGGGCCTCACGCTCGATCTGTATCAGATGCTCGACACCCTCGACGAAGAGGACCGCGCCATGCTGATCCTCAAGTACTCCGAAGGTTACACATTCGAAGAGCTCGGGCAGCTTTTCGACATGACCACCAGCGCCTGCAAGATGCGCGTGATGCGCGCCCGTGAGAAACTGCAAGAACGTTTTCCCGGAGGTGGTCAGTAATGCCATCATTCACCGTAAACGTACAGAATTTCCGCTGCGGCAAGCGCAGTACCTCGGCAACCTTGACACCCCACAAACGGAGTTGACGCCATGAGTGTTGATCTGCTGGAACGTCTCGGCGAGGCCGACGTGCCGCCGGTGCCGACGAATTTCGAGTCGCAATTGCACGACCGCGTCAACAACGGGTTGCTGGCGGCGCACCTGGCCGACTTTATCGTCCACGCGCTCCCTTACGCTTGTATCGAATTCAGCAAGGCGCTTTGGCACCTGCTCGCTTTTTCGGCAACGGGATGCGAACCACCCCGTGACCGCCGCCCACCCGCGCGGCAACCAAGACAGTAACCAGGCACGTGACGCAGGCGTGCCGCGAGTCGCAGGGCACGAAGCGGTCGCGACCAAGCCTTCGACTTGCGGAGACTGCGAAGCGAACCTGGCCGCCACAACCAATCAGGCGTCAGTCGTGTCGTGCCAGAGCCCGGCAAAACTCATCACGGCACCTGACGCACAAGCCACCTTCCCTTTCGAGGAGAAATAGACCATGTCGCGATTCTTGCTACTCGCTGCTGAAGCTCCGGCCAAAGTGGTCGAAGCCGTTACGGTTCCTGATACGGCGCCCGTCACGGCGCCTGCCAACCCCATGCAAACGCTGCAAGACAGCTTGAACCTGGACAAGGTCACGAGCTGGAAGGACACGTTCATCGATACCTTCGCTGGCGCGATGAAGGACATTATCGAGCTGACGCCGGTGATACTGGCGGCGCTCGTCGTGCTCGTGCTCGGCTACGTCGTCGCCCGCTTCGTCGCCAAGTTCACCAGCGCGTTGTGCGAAGCGATAGGCTTGCAGCACGCGGCCGAACAAGGGGGGCTCGTGCAGTCGATGCGACAGGTCGGCATCAACCGCACGGTGCCGGCGATCGTCGGCAACATCGTCTTCTGGCTGTTGATGTGCGTCTTCGTGATGGCCGCCTTCAACATCCTGGGGCTCGAAGCGGTCAGCACGGCCATGCAAGGGATCGTGGCCTTCATTCCCAAGCTGCTGGTCGCCACGGTCGTGGTGGTCGTCGGCCTGTTGGTTGCCACCTTCATGCGGGGGGTCGTGGCCACGAGCGCCGATCGCGTTGGTCTGAGCTATGCCGAAACGCTGGCGACAGGCGTCTACTACGTCGTCGCCCTGCTCACGTTCATGGCGGCCTTCGATCAGCTCGGCGTGCAGTTCGCTTTGCTGCGTGAGTTGATCCTGATCGCCTTCGGCGCGGTCGCGCTCGGCTTCGGCCTGGCGTTCGGCTTCGGCGGTCGCGACGTCATGGGCGGCATCCTGGCCGGCTACTACTTGCGGCAGCGGCTCCACGCCGGCGACCGCGTGACCGTGGCCGGGCTCGAAGGGCGCGTCCGCGAAGTCGGACCGGTCGCCACGATCGTCGAGACCGAAGAGGACGGCCTGCTCAACCGGCGCAGCATCCCGAACGCCAAGATGCTGGCCGAAGCGGTGCGGTAACTCGCTCGACAATGCGGTCGCCGCTCGATGGAGGACATCTCCTCGGCGACGGCCAACTCTGTATACAACACGGCGGGGGGTGGGCACCCAAGGAGGGTTGCCCGCCCCCTTTCGCTTGCGCTGAGGCGCCACTATTCCCCGGACTGTTGCTCGATCAGCCGCCCGGTCTCGTTTCCTTCGGTCGAGCCGTCGGGCAGCGTATGCAAGTAGTCGAACACATCGGCCTCGAGAACTTCGACGACCTGCCCGGCATGCAGATCGGGAATATTGAATGGCTCGTTGCGGAGCAATCCTGTTATCTTGCCATCCGCCCATGCGCTGATTTCAACCCACATCCACTCTTTGCCATCGTCGGGTGTCGCGAACGGCGCTTTGACCTGCAAGAACTCGCCAGGATCAAGCCCTTTCGTGAACTTCTCTCGTAGGGCTGGTAAACTCTTGCGAGCCTCTTCGCTTTTGGCCAACAGCTCTGCATTGTGCTGGACGGGGTTGACCTCGTCCTCCCAACCGAACAGCTCTCCTAAGGCGGCATCGCGTCGGGCGTGGGCGTCGGGGCCAGGGTGGTCGTCGAATTCCAACGCGAAGAGTCGGTTCTCAGCGTCTCCCTTCTCCGGCTCGGTTTGCCGCAGCTTCACGATGATCGTACCCAGGGAGTTTTCCTTGAGCGAACGAACCGTTTTGTCGCGCACGATCTGGTTCTGAATGCTGTGGACATCCAGTCGGCACGTTTGCACGTCAGGGCTCACGAATCCTTCGGCCTCGGCCTGTATAAACAGGTTGATGAAATTGCCAACGCTGCGCTGCTCAGACCACGGGAATTCCTCGACAGTGACATCGGGCAGGCCAAACTTGCGCATGCCCAGCGTCACTGCCCGGACAAACTCGTCGTTGTTATAGGCGTGGATCGTGATTTGCTTGGAAATGTCGGGAACTCCCGATGTCCAATTGTCGAGCCGGACGGCCTGCCAAACCTCCGGCGTGAAGATCTGTCGGGTCTCGCCGTCGTAAATCAATCCACCCGACTTCCGCGCAAGCGCTTCGGTTAATTTCAGCGCGTCGTGCATGGCCGTCCACGCGTGTGATTCGGGATGGGCAAAGATTAAGACCAGGACTGCTTCGGTTTCTTGAAGTGCCGAGGCTTGTTCGGCGCTCAGGCCCTCGCCCGAATAGCGAAGCGACTCCAGACCCGGTGGCCGCCACGATGTGCGCACATCCGCGGGCATTGCGCCGACCACGATCGGCACGGTCATATCCTCCGGCGCCTCATCAACCCGCTTGAGATGTGGGTAGGACTCTGCCAACAGCTCGTCGAGCTGAACAAGCGGATCAGATTCAGGCGCGGGGAGGTAGTAAATCCAGAACTCGAAGATGACGACATCATCCATCAAGGCCGACGCAATCGCCGGATCGGCCTTCGGATGGAAATGAGTCACTACTTTTGGCTTCGATGGCCCCTGCGGTGCTTTCGGCAGCGCTCCGCGCGGCGCGGGCATTGCTTGTGGCGCCACCTTGGGGCCACATGCGGAAAGCGCGAAGCTAAGGAGTACGAGCAGTGCAAACGACGAACGCGGCATCAAATGGAAACTCATGAATTAGCCCAACCGTAATGCTCCACCGGCCAGTGATCGCCCATCGCCCCAGGCTAGCAAACTGATCGGCGAAATTCCTCCCGATCTCGTTCGCTGGCTGAATAGGTCCGGTGGTTGAGCAGATTTTCGCTTTCGAAGGCATTTTCTCGGTAATAAACCGCCGGCTCGTGCGTCATAAAGGTGGGCAGCACGGAAGGCACGCACGCGGCCGCCGCAAAGCCGCGTGCTGCGACCACCCGAGAACCCTATGGCCGACCTCGAGCGCTCGAGCCAGCAGCCAGACGACAGCGACGGGCCGGCGAGCCAAATCGCCTGGCTGCGCGAGGTTCTCGCGCGGCACGAGCGCTCGCTGGTTCGCTACGCCGCCCGCATCACGGGCGACGCCGAGCTGGGTCGCGACGTGGCGCAAGACACATTTCTGCGGCTGGCCTCGGTTGATCGCGCCGAACTCGACGGGCATCTAGTCCAGTGGCTTTACACCGTCGCCCGCCGCCGGGCGATCGACGTGCGACGCAAGGAACAGCGCATGCAAACGCTCACCGCCGAGGCGGCCGCCGCCTGCACCTGTCACGAGCCCGACCCGACGAGCGCCGTCGATCGCCGCGACGAAATGGATCGCGTTCACGAAGTGCTCTCCGGGCTCGGTGAGCGCGAACAGGAAGCGGTGCGGCTCAAGTTCGAGCACGGTTTGAGTTATCGCGAAATCGCCGGCGTGCTGGGGATCACCCCCAACCACGTCGGCGTCATTCTGCATACGGCACTTAACGCGGTTCGCCAGAGATTGAACCCTGATCGTGGCACTGCTGGACACGCCGGCAGTGGCACCCAGTCAGCAAGCTGATTGCGAACCGAGGAGCAAACGATCATGACCATCGACAGCAACGATCCTCGTTTGACGGCCTACGTGCTCGGCGAGCTCGATGAAGTTGAGCGCGGCGAAATCGATGCGGCGCTGGCCGATGATTCGACGGCCAACCGCAGCGAGCTGCGCGAGACCTTGGCCCAACTGCGGGCCGCGAGCGACTTACTCTTGGCGGCACTGGATGGTCGCTCGGTTGGCGGCTCGTTAGCAAATGCTGTAGACGGGGCCAGCAACTCCGGAGGTTCGGACGATGTGTCGCAGAGCCCGACCTCTGTGAGGCCAGCTATAGTAGCACAAGCGAAGGATAAGGCCGACGGTGTGCCGGCTGGTCGTCGCCGTCGTCGCTACGTCGTGCTGGCCCTGGCAGCGATCGTGCTATTGGCGATCACGATACCACTTAATCTTGCGCTTCAATCCGAGTCAGTGGCTACCCTCCTTTTTAGTAACCAGAGTTCCTCCAAGGTCGTCGAGCGTTTGGCTGTCGTAGATGAAGTTCAACGGCGCGTTGGTGCGGGCGGCTCACGCGAGGAATCCCAGCAATCCGGCGTTACAGACCGGGATCCCCTAAATCTGGCAGCGAGGCGGGAACCCACGACATCCCACGCAACTACCGAGAGCACTCACTCGGGTAACGTGTTCGCGAGTGGCTCCGGCGAGGTGGTTTTCGATCAAGTCGCGCGTCCGCAAGGCGGAGTGTCTGTTGAGCTCTTCGACCCTGCTCAACAGCAAGCCGGGAAACTGCAAGACGATGAGCTTCAAGCCGGCGGCCAACAGGGCACCGGTCAACAGAACAACCCGCAATGGCACTACGGCTACGTTCCCTCCGGCGATATGAACGGCGACGCCCTCCCAAACTTCGGCCTTAAAGTCGACCTCAACGCCCACGGCGGCGTGCCGGGGCAAAGTGGCCAGACCGAAAAGGCTCGCGCTGACGTCGATCGCCGTTTCCGCGAGAGTGGCGGAGAACGGTTCGTCCAGGCGCTTGGCGATCTGATGGAAGGTGAAGCCGGCGACGCCAATGAAGCGCGCGAAGCCCTGAACGAAGCACTCGCCCTCCGCGGGGAGCTGAAGCCCGAAGCCCTCAAGAAGCTGCAAGAGGTGCAGCAGCAGGTCGCCGAGGACCGCGCCCACAATACCGAGGCCTACGCCCGCATCTACGACAATCGCTTCTTGCGGCCGCTCGACGCGCCGCTGTCCACTTTTTCGATCGATGTCGATACGGCCGCGTACGCCAACATGCGGCGATTCTTGAAGCAGGGCTCGCTCCCCCCGGCCGACTCGGTGCGGATCGAAGAGCTGGTCAACTACTTCAGCTATCAATACGCTCCGCCGGCCGAGCAGGATGCTGACAAGCCGTTCGCGGTTCACACCGAAGTGACCGCCTGCCCGTGGAACCCCGGGCATCGCCTGGTGCGGATCGCACTCAAGGGGCGCGAGATCAAAGTCGACGCCCGACCGCCGTCGAACCTGGTCTTCCTGCTCGACGTTTCCGGTTCGATGGACGAGCCGAACAAGCTGCCGCTCGTCAAACGGGCGATGCACCTGCTCGTCGAAAAGCTCGGCGAGAACGACCGCGTGGCGATTGTCGTTTATGCCGGCGCCTCGGGCCTGGTGCTCCCTTCGACCACGGCCAACAACCGCGAAACGATCCTCGCGGCCATCGACAATCTCACGCCCGGCGGTTCGACCAACGGCGCCAGCGGCATCGAGCTGGCCTACCAGATCGCCGCGGCCAATCAGATCAAAGAAGGCGTCAACCGTGTCATCCTGGCGACCGACGGCGACTTCAACGTCGGCGTCACCAACGACGGCGACCTCACCCGCCTGATCGAAGACAAGGCCAAGAGCGGTGTCTTTCTCACGGTGCTCGGCTTCGGCATGGGCAATCTCAAAGACAGCACGCTCGAGCGGCTGGCCGACAAGGGGAACGGCAACTACGGCTACATCGACACCGAGAACGAAGCCCGCAAGCTGCTGGTCGAGCAGCTCAGCGGCACGCTGATCACCATCGCCAAGGACGTGAAGCTGCAAATCGAGTTCAACCCGGCCCGCGTGGCGGCCTACCGCTTGTTGGGCTACGAGAACCGGCTGCTGGCGGCCGAAGACTTCAACGACGACACGAAAGACGCCGGCGAGATCGGCGCCGGACACGCAGTCACGGCCTTCTACGAGATCGTACCCGTGGCGCCGCCGGCGCCAGAACAGCCCGTGGCCGACAAACCCGCAGATAACAAACCAGTAGAAGCCGCGCCAGCCGAAACCACCCCCGTCGATCCCTTGAAGTACCAGCGTCCCGCTGAATTGACCGACGCCGCTCGTGGAACTCCCGAGCTGCTCACGCTCAAGTTACGCTACAAGGAGCCCGAGGGCACAACGAGCAAGCTGCTGGAATTCGGCGTGGCCGACGGCGACAAGCCCATTGGACAGGCCACAGAAGACACCCGCTTCGCCGCCAGCGTGGCGCTGTTCGGCATGCTGCTGCGTCAGTCGCCGCACACCGGCTCCGGCACCTTGGCCGCGGTGCTCGAAATGGCCGACAGCAGCCGCCAGGCGGACGAACATGGCTACCGCGCCGAGTTTGTGGAACTGGTCAAGCAAGCGATGACGCTAGCCCAGCCGCGGCCGTAGATCGAGAAACATGGGTGCGGCACTGCTGAGAGCCGCGAGTCGATTCCGCTTGTGCGCTCCGTCGCCGCGTCGCTATTCTGAGCGGCATGTCAAGCGAATCGCCGTTGGCATCACCGTTTGAGCCGCCGTCTGGAGCTTCGCAGTCGAGCGCGCTTCCGCCAGGGCACGCGTGTGCGGTGCCGCCTCCGCTGGCCCCAATCCCACCGATCTCGAGCACCTGCGCTGGCTTTCGATTGCTCACTACGTCTTGGCGTGCTTTGCCATACTGGGCGGATGCTGCGGCTTCATTTACGTGGGAGCCGGGGCGGCGGTGATGTTCGTTCCGCCCCCGGCCACATCCCCAATCAACCACCGGCGCCCACCAGCGCTCCCCATCAACAGCCGCCCCGCGCGAACGTTCCTAATCAGCCACTACCGTCACCGCCGCCCCAGTTCATGGCGCCGCTCATGGGTGGGATGTTTGCCTTCCTGGGAGTGGCCATCATGATTCTGGCGTGGACGATGGGGGCCGCCCTGTTCCTGTCGGGTCGCTGGTTGACCGAACACCGCAATTGGACGTTTTGTCTCGTTGTTGCTTGCCTCAGCATGCTCAACCAGCCGCTCGGGACGATCCTCGGCATCTTCACGCTCATCGTGCTGTTGCGACCCTCGGTCAAGGAGCTGTTTCGCAGGCAGGTCGCAAGCACGTCACAATTTGGGCAGACCTCCCCGACTGGCCCCGGCGCCAGCCCGTTTGTCGCCTGAGTTGCGGGGCCACGTTCGGGCTCCGGCAACTGGTTGATTTGCTCTTCGTAAGTCGCGGCCCACGCCGGAGATGCGCGGCCCTGTTTTCGCCCTTGCCCCGGCCCGATCGTGGCGTATGGTTCTGTTGGTGCGCGATTGGCTTCATGTTCTCCCCTCTTCTTTGCGCGCGCCACGAGCGGATGCACTCCCTTTCCGTTCCGCGATCTGTGAGCGACTTCGATGGCTACAGCAACTCAAAAAACCGCAACTCAAAACACGGCGACTCCGCACCCCGTATTCAGCCCCGGGCGGCACTACATCGGCGGTGCGTGGCAGCCAGCAACTGGTGCGGTGATCGAGAACCGTAATCCAGCCCGCACCAGCGAACTGTTGGGCGTCTACCCGGCCGGCACGGCGGCCGAGGTCGACGCCGCGGTCTCCGCGGCGCGCACGGCGTTTCCGGCTTGGCGGCGCACGAGCCGCATCAAGCGCGGCGATCTGTTCGACAATCTCGCACAACTCATCAAGCGCGACGTTGATGAGCTGGCCGCCGTACTGGCCCGCGAGAGTGGCAAGCTCTTGGACGAAGCCCGCGCCGAAGTCGTCGAAGGGCTGCACATGGTGCAGTACGTTTTCGGCACCGCCCGACAAAGCGTTGGTCAGGTGATCGCGTCGGAAATCGAAGCCAAAGATTTGTACGAGCGTCGCAAGCCTCGCGGCGTCGTGGCCGTGATCACGCCTTGGAATTTCCCGTTCGCGGTGCCGCTGTGGATGCTCGCGCCCAGCCTGTTGGAAGGGAACACGACCGTCTTCAAGCCGTCGGAAGAAACCCCCGAGATCGGTCAAAGGCTCGTCGCCTTGTTCGCCGAGGCGGGCTTTCCGCCCGGTACGATCAATCTGGTGCACGGCGACGGACCAGGAGTGGGCGAGCCGCTGGCCCGGCACGCCGAGGTCGACGTGGTGGCCTTCACCGGCAGCTACGAAGTGGGGGCGAAAATCCGCCGCTGGGCCGCCGAAAGCGATCACAAAACCTGCGCCTGCGAGATGGGCTCGAAAAGCGCGGTCATCGTTTGCGAAGATGCCGACCTCGAGTTGGCCTCGGCCGCCGCGCTCTTGAGTGCGTTCAAAACGGCTGGGCAGCGCTGCGTATCGGCCGGCCGCGTGCTAGTGCATCGCAGCCGGCTGGGGGATTTCGTCAAGCGCTTCGTGCCGCGGGCCGAGCAAGTGCGTTTTGGCGATCCATTCGACGCCGGCTCGTTCGCAGGCCCACTCATCAATGCCGCGGCCGTCGAAAAAGTCGAAATGTACAACGAGCTCGCGCGCCGCGAAAGTGCTCAGATTCTGCTCGAAGGCCGCCGACCGGGCGGCGCCTTGGCCGATGGGCACTTCCTCTCGCCGTGCGTCTATTTGCAAGAGCATCGGCCCGGCGTGCGCACCATCCGCGAGGAAGTTTTCGGCCCGCACCTGGCCATCGTTCCCTTCGACAACGACGACGAGGCGATCGCTATTTACAACGATACGCCGTACGGGCTGTCGATGGCCGTGATTACTGAAGACTATCGCCGCTGGCGCGTCTATCGCGACGAGTGCGATTACGGCATGGGCTACGTCAACTTGCCATGTATTGGCGCTGAGGTGCACTTGCCCTTTGGTGGCGTCAAACGGAGCGGCAACGGGCAGCCCTCGGCCGCGGCGCTAGTCGACGCGGTGACACACCGCACGGCCTTCACGGTGAACCACGACCGCACCATCCGCATGGCGCAGGGCATGAAGGCGGAATAATGATCTACCGCGCGACCGACAACTCGTTGCAGCAAGCTCCGCATCTGGTAACGCGGCTGCCGGGCCCGCGCGCCGCCGCCTGGATCGCCCGAGACGATCAGGTTATGAGCCCTTCGTACACCCGCGACTACCCGCTGGTGGCCGCCCGCGGCGAAGGGTGCGCGCTCGAGGATGTCGACGGTAACGTCTTCTTGGATTTCACCGCTGGCTTGGCGGTCACCTCGACAGGGCATTGCCACGCGGAAGTCGTCGCGGCCATCCAGGATCAGGCTGCGCGGCTCATCCACATGTCGGGGACCGACTTTTACTACACGCCCGAGATCGAGCTCGCCGAGCGGCTCGCGAAGCTCGCGCCGGGCGCCGCGCCCAAGCGCGTGTTCTTCACCAACAGTGGAACCGAATCGATCGAAGCCGCGCTGAAGCTCGCGCGCTACCACACGGGGCGCGGCCGCGTGGTGTCGTTCTACGGCGCGTTTCACGGTCGTACGTATGGCGCGATGTCACTCGGTGGCTCGAAGGCCGTCCATCAGCAAGGCTTCGATCCGCTGGTCCCGGGCGTCTATCGGCTGCCGTTCAACTGTCCGCGCGCCGAGCTCGATGAGTTGTTCGCGCGGGTCTGCCCTGCCGATTCGCTGGCGGCGATCGTCGTCGAAGCGATCCAAGGCGAAGGGGGCTACCGATTGGCCGAGCCCCGCTTTCTCACCATGCTGCGCGAAGTGTGCGACGAGCACGGCATTTTGCTGGTGCTCGACGAAGTGCAAACCGGAATCGGCCGCACTGGCCGGATGTTCGCCTGCGAGCACTACGCCATTGTGCCCGACTTGCTTTGTCTCGCCAAAGGAATCGCCAGCGGCATGCCGCTCGGCGCACTCGTCGCACGGGCCGATCTGATGAACTGGGGGCCGGGGAGCCATGCGTCGACCTTTGGCGGTAACCCCATTTGTTGCCGCGCGGCGCTGGCGACGCTCGATCTCGTCGAGCGCGAGTACCTGAGCAACGCAGCGCAGCGCGGCCGACAACTGCGCAGCGGGCTCGATCGATTAGCTGCCGACGCTCCGCTGGGGCTGGGCCAGGTGCGCGGCCTGGGGCTCATGCAAGCGATCGACGTGCTCGAAGATCGCTCAAAATCGGGCGGTACAAAACTAGACCCCGTGCGGCGCGGCCGGATCATTCGCGCGGCCTTCGATCGTGGGCTGCTGCTGGTGCCGTGCGGCCAGGCGGCGGTGCGATTCTGCCCGGCGCTCTGTGTCACGGCCGGCGAAGTCGACACGGCGCTGGAGCTGTTTGGCCAGGCCTGTCGCGCGCCGAGTGAGGCGGGCTGACCTAGTGGCGCTTACTGCGCCGTCGTCGCCGGCGGCAAGTCGGCAAACAAGTTCGCCAGCGGTAGTCGGAATGCAGGGATGATGTCCTCGCACGTTAACTCGTCCGACGCTGTCAGTAGAACAACCGGTTGATTCGGGCGATGCAGCGCGGCCGTTCTCGCTTCTGGGTCGACTACAATCGCCAATCGCACACCCGCCCTGAGGTAGTCGGCGATGTTCTTTTCAAGCTGCGATCGACTTAATCGCAAGCCGTGTATCTCGACAATGAGATCAGGCATCGTCTCAAAGTAACCCTCTGCCGATGTATCTGTAAGGGACGAGCGTTTGCAAAAAAACATCGCGGCTGGCGCAACAAGGCGATCTGGTCTCCGCTTCAAAACGATTCCCGCCCGCAGACAGGCAATTCCGTGACCGCAGCGTTCACCCTTAAGCAATAGTTCCGCCCCAATTTGAGCCTGAACTAATCCTTCATTCGCACCCGGGCATGCGGTCACGACAAGCTGACCATAGTCCAATTCGTAGTCGATCGGGCCCGACGGCAGATCCGTAGGAAAGAACTCGAGGTCGCCGATCGAAAGCAATCTCATCGCCACGTCTCGATTCATAATCGAATGGCCGTCAGCGCTGCCGAAACAATCGTCACTTCCAAAACTGCCGGTCCAGCAGCCGGTAGTTGATTGCTTCGCTCACGTGCGGCGCGGCGATGGTCGGGCTATCGTCCAAATCGGCGATCGTCCGCGCCACGCGCAGCACCTTGTCGTGTGCTCGGGCGGACAACCCCAACTCGCTCATGGCCGCCCGGAGCAACTCTTCGCCGGCCGCGTCGAGCTCGCAGAACTGGCGGATCTGCCGCGTCGTCATCCGCGCGTTATAGCGCGTGGCCGTGCGGCCGAAGCGCTTCGCCTGGGCATCGCGGGCTGAGACCACGGCGCGGCGCATGTCGTCGCTCGACGTGCCGGCCTGGCCGCTCTTCAGTTCGCGATACGGAACGGCCGGCACTTCCAGATGCAAGTCGATGCGGTCCAAGAGCGGCCCGCTGATCTTGGCCATGTACCGCTCGATCTGCGGCAGCGTGCAATGGCAGTCGCGGCGCGGATCGTTGCGATAACCGCAAGGGCACGGATTGAGCGCGGCCACGAGCATGAAGTTCGCCGGAAACGTCGTACTCGACAACGCCCGGCTGATTGTGATCTGACCATCTTCGAGCGGCTGCCGAAGCACTTCCAGCGTGTGACGATTGAACTCAGGCAGCTCATCCAGAAAGAGTACGCCATTGTGCGACAAGCTGATCTCGCCCGGCGCCGGCGTCGACCCGCCGCCGCACAGGCCGGCATCGCTGATCGTATGATGCGGGCTGCGATACGGCCGCGTGGCCAAGAGCGGTTCGCCCGCCGGCAGCAATCCCAGCGCACTGTAAATGCGCGATGTCTCGACCGACTCGGCGGCCGACAGCGGCGGCAGAATCGTCGGCATCCGCTTGGCGAGCATCGTTTTGCCGGAGCCGGGCGGCCCTAGCATCAACAAGTTGTGCCCTCCGGCGGCCGCGATCGTCACAGCCCGCTTGGCCATTTCCTGTCCGCGGACGTCGGCGAAATCGACGTCGTACTTACCGTGCTGATCGAACAGTTCGGCCACGCGCGGCGGAGTTGCTTCGATCTCGAGCGCGCCGCTGAGAAACGCCACGGCCTGTGCGAGGCTCGACACCGGAATGACGTCGACCCCTTCGACCACGGCCGCTTCGTTGGCGCTGGCGGCCGGTACCAACAGGCCGCGCAACGTGCGATCGGCCGCGGCGGCGATCGCCATCGAGAGCGCGCCTTTGGTCGGTCGCGTCGCGCCGTCGAGCGCCAACTCGCCGACGACGGCGTACTCTCTCAATCGATCGGATGCGAACTGCCCGCTGCCGACCATCATGCCCAGTGCAATCGGCAGGTCGAACGACGCGGCCTGCTTCGGCAACTCGGCCGGGGCGAGATTGATCACCACGCGATTCTCGGGCCGCTGAAAGCCCGAGTTCACCAGCGCCCGCTCGAGCCGTGGAATGCTCTCCTTGACGGCCGCCTCGGGCAGCCCGACGAGAAACGTCTTAGGGAGCGCTCCGGGCGAAACATCGACCTCGACTTCAACCGGCAGGGCGTCGATACCCAATAACGAAAAAGTGCGCAGCTTGGCCAGCATTGGTGAACGATTGGCCCCATCTAAGGTTCGCACGCCCGAGGAACGCCCGCGACATTGTCCTAGGCGAGTCCGGCGGGTGCAACTGCCGGCCTCCGGCACAACCGAGCCAAGCAAATGCCAATGCTCGCAAACCTCGCTCGCCTCCCCCTCCCCGGGTTGCTCTTGGTCCCCCGCTTGCCAGGGCCGTAGAATATCGATTGGCAAGTATTCGCGATCCGTCGGGAAGGTTCCGATAGTCGCGATCCCCCGGCAATTCACGCTCTTTAGGCCCAGCAGTCGCGCATGTCGTACAAGTCGCTCAAACGCGTGCTCGGCGAAACCAGCTTAGAGCGTAAGTGCCGGTTTCTGTTCGGCGGCTGCCTGCTGCTGCTAATTACCGGCAGCTTCTGGTGGTACGGCACCAATACCGAGAAGCTTCTCTATAAGCAGAACCGTACTGAGGGGCGGCTGCTGGTCGCCACGGCCATTGGCCTGCTGCACCTCGAGAAGCTAGAGCCCTCGGAAGACTTCCGCGACTTGATGGAGCACACCAACTCCAATATCTGGGACAAGGACTACAAGTACCGCATCCTCCGTCCGCATGCGAAGACGGCCGAGGAGACACCCGCCGACGACTTTGAGCGCCAACTGTTGGCCCGGCTGATGAGCGCGCCGCCACCGCCACCCGACGAGCCGCCCGCTGGCAATGCTCAATCGGCGACCGACATCGGCGAGACGGCAGCCGAAGTGCAGGCCGGCATCGCTGGCGGTGAAGACTCGGTCGAATACGCCGAGCGCCGCCCCACCGGCAAGCAGCAGTATCAATACTATCAGGCGATCCGCGCCACCACGTCGCTCTGCGTCAACTGCCACCGCGGTGTCGATCTCAATCCGCAACTGGCCGAGAACGATCTGCTGGCTGTCGTGCAAGTGTCGATCCCCGATGGGCCCACCCAGGCCGATCTCGCGTGGAATCGCGCCCTGCTCCTCTCGACCGCCATCATCACGGTCTTCCTGGCGATGTTGGCCGCTTACGTCATCGTGCGCTACGTGATCGTCAAGCCGCTCAAGCACCTGCGCGACGTCAGCGATTCGATCAGCCGCGGCGAAGTCAACGAGCGGGCCGACATCCACACCGGCGACGAGTTCGAAGAGCTGGGCGTGGCCTTCAACCGCATGCTGACGCATCAGACGGCCGCTCAAGAGGCCTTGCGCAACGCCAACAGCAGCCTGGACCACAAGGTCGACGAGCTCGCCCAGGTCAACCTGCGGCTGTTCGCCATGAACCGCATGAAGAGCGACTTCCTGGCCACGATGAGCCACGAGCTGCGCACGCCGCTCAACAGCATCATCGGCTTCAGCGACGTGCTCGGCTCGATCCGCTCGCTCGACGATAAGCAACGCCGCTATGTGCTGAACATCCAGAAGTCGGGCAAGATGCTGTTGGACATGATCAACGACATTCTCGATCTGGCCAAGATCGAAAGCGGAAAGATGGAGGTCCGGCTCACCGCGTTCCGCATCGAACAAGTCGTCGCCGCCCAATGCGACCTGGCCCGCCCACTCACGGAGAAAAAGAACATCGACCTGGCCACGGTCATCGAGCCCCACGTGGCCGAGCTCTACCAGGACCAAGGCAAGCTCCATCAGATTCTCAACAACCTGCTGTCGAATGCCATCAAGTTCACGCCCGAAGGGGGGCGCATCACGGTCTCCGCGCGGCGGAACGACGCCGGCCAGTTGGAACTTGTGGTGACCGACACGGGCGTGGGCATCGCCGAGGCCGATCAGGCCAACATCTTCGAGAAATTCCGCCAAGGGGAGTCCGTGCTCCCCAGTGGCGACGCACTGGCGCGCGAGTACTCGGGCACGGGCTTGGGGCTCTCGATCGTCAACGAGCTCTGCAAACTGCTCGGGGGTGAAATCTCGCTCACCAGCGAGCTCGGTAAGGGGAGCACGTTCACGGTGCGGCTCCCCTGGGTGCTCTCGCGCGAGGACCGGCTCGACACCTCGCTGGCCGATTCGTTCTCGGCGCCCACGAGTGAATGGGGAAGCGCGCAGCGTGTGACTGCCCCCGGGACGTGACGCCCTTCGCGCTTCGGAAGCCGGCCCGATAAAAAAGACGATTTAACAATGCAGAAACCCACCACTCGCCGCGTTGCCATCCTCATTTTCGACGACGTCGAAGTGCTCGACTTTTGCGGGCCGTTCGAGGTCTTTGGGGTCTGCGGCCGCTACGGCGCGCCGCCGCCACCGTTCGAGGTCTTCACGGTCGCCGAAGCGGTGCGCCCGATTTCCGCCCGCAACGGGCTGAGCGTCAATCCGCGTTACGCCTTGGGGGATTGTCCGCCGGCCGACATCGTGCTGGTGCCAGGCGGCTGGGGGACGCGCCGCGAAATGTACAACGACCGCATCGTCGCCTGGGTTCGCGAGCAATCGACCAAGGTCGAGCTTCTGCTCTCCGTCTGCACTGGCGCGCTGATCCTCGGTAAAGCTGGCCTGCTCGACGGGCTCGAAGCCACTACGCATGCCGGCGCTGTCGAACTCTTGCGCGAGGTGGCCCCGCGCACGACGATCCGCCCTGAGCGCCGCTACGTCGATAACGGACGCATCATCACCTCGGCTGGCATCTCAGCAGGCATTGACATGTCGCTGCACGTCGTCGGGCGGCTGCTCGGCGCCGAGGCTGCTCGCGCCACCGCACGATACATGGAATACGATTGGTCGCCGTAACGACAAGTCGAGCGTCCCCACGAAGCACACTTCTCAACATGACGACGTCACACTCTAAAGTCGCCATCGTCACGGGCAGCACGCAAGGGCTGGGCGAAGCCATCGCCCGCGAGCTGATCGCCGAAAAACTCATCGGCGGCCTGGTGATCTGCGGCCGTCGCGAGCCGGAAGGCCGCCGCCTGGCCGACGAATTCACGGGCCAAGGCTGCCGTACCGAGTTCGTGCAGGCCGATCTCGGCAAGGTCGACGATTGCCGGCGCGTCGTCGAATCTGCCAGACAAGTCTTCGGCCGCGTCGACTATCTGGTCAACAGCGCCGCCACGAGCGAGCGCGGCGGTATCCTCGACACTTCGCCCGCGCTGTTCGAACGGATCATGGCGCTCAACCTCCGGGCGCCGTTCTTCTTGATGCAAGATGTATTGCGGCTGATGATCGACCAGAAAACTGCCGGTTCGATCGTCAATATCATCACCATGTCGAGCCACGGCGGGCAGCCGTATTTGTGCCCCTACGCGACGTCGAAGGGCGCTCTGGTCACGCTGACCAAGAATGTCGCCAACTCCGTGCGGCAGCATCGCATTCGCGTCAACGGGCTGAACATCGGCTGGATGGATACGCCGAACGAAGACGTCACGCAGAAGCGTTTTCATAACGCCCCCGACGACTGGCTCGCGAAGGCCGAGGCCCGCATGCCGTTTGGCCGGCTGCTCAAACCGGCGGAAGTCGCCCGCGCCGTGTCGTTCTTGCTATCGGAGCGCTCGGGCATGATGACCGGCTCGATTATCGATTTCGATCAGAACGTCGTCGGCACGTCGGAGTGAGCATCGCAGTCCAGCAGGCAACTCGCTTCTCCCATTGCCGCGATGCGCCGGGCCGGTATGCTGGTGCGACGGGATCAATCAGCAGGGCAATTCCTGGCACTCGGCGCGGCGAGCATGACAGCAAAACGATCGAATTCCACGGGTGCCAAGAGCAGTGCCAGCTCCAGCAATAGTGACGGCGCAGCCCATACCGAGGTGATTCTCTTCACCGACGGCGCGTGCAGCGGCAATCCGGGGCCCGGCGGTTGGGCGTTCATCCTCCGGCACCCCGCCAGCGGCAAAGAGATCGTCCAATCGGGGGGCGAGCAAACCTCTACCAACAACCGCATGGAGCTCACGGCCGTCGTTCGCGGGCTCGAGGCGCTCACCCGGCCTGCCGCCGTCGAGTTGGTGACCGATAGCTCGTACGTCGGCAAGGGGCTCACCGAGTGGATGGCCAAGTGGAAGGCCAACGGCTGGCGCCGCCGAGAAGGACAGCGCTGGGCCCCCGTCAAGAACGAAGACCTGTGGCGCGAGCTTGATCGCCTCGTCGCTCAGCACAAGTTGAAATACACGGCCATCCTCGGGCACAGCGGCCACCCGGAGAATGAGCGTTGCGACGAACTGGCCGTGGCGGCCTATCAGCAGTACTTGTAGTGGTCAGTGGGTAGGATTTGACGAACGCCGATTCTTGCAGGAGCCATCGCGTGCCCTTCGACACTTCGATCCAACGCCACATCCTGGGGCGCTTCGCTACCGGCATCACGGTCATCACTACCAAAGTCGGCGACGAGCTGTGCGGGCTAACGGCCAACGCCTTCGCGTCGTTGTCGCTCAACCCGCCACTGGTCCTAGTGGCCATCGATCACCGGGCTCACAGCTACGAAAAACTCAAAGCCTCGCGCACGTACGCGGTCAACATCCTGCGCAACACGCAGCAGGAAGTCTCGGCGCGATTCGCCAAACCAGGGCCTAAGGATTTTACTGGTCTCGCATTGGCGACGGCTGAAACCGGCGCGCCGATCCTGACCGACTCGCTGGCCTGGCTCGATTGTCGCGTCAGCGCGATTCTGCCTGGTGGCGATCACGACATCTTTGTCGGCGAGATCGTAGCGGGCGAGTTCCACGAAGGGGAGCCACTGTTGTACTTCGCCGGCAAGTACGGGCACTTCAATCCGGCCACTTAACGCGCGAGGAGCCAGCATGATCGTCACGACGGGCAACGAAGTCAGCGGCCGCCAGATCGGCGAGTATCTCGGCGTGGTGCGCGGTATCGTCGTCCGCGCGCCGAGCATCCCGCAGAAATTCCTCGGCAGTCTCAAGCAGATCATCGGTGGGCAGATCCAGTCGTATACCGACGTCTGCGAGGAGGCCCGTCGTCACGCCTTCGACCTGATGGTCACCAACGCCTCGCGGATGGGTGCCGACGCCATCATCGGCATGCGGTACGACGCCACCGAGTTCTCGATGAACGTCACCGAAGTGCTGGCCTACGGCACCGCCGTCAAGCTGCACTAATTGCGGCAAATCCCCAGTCGACAAGTCGCGTGCCGCCGCTGACCTGCGAACACCGAGATTCAGCGGTGATTGCCGATTGCAGAACACGAGCTGGAGGCACGACCGCACCCCTTCAGCTTGTCCACAGCCCGTTCGTCCCATAAACTATATTTTTGCCGGGGGTTTCTGGCAAAACACATTCCGGTGCCCTCTCGCCCAGCGTTTTCGCGGGCGAACACCTTTGGGTATCTTGAAGCAACCGATGGCTGACGACGAGCTGTACCAGGAACGCATCCTCGATCACTACGAAAGCCCGTTTCATCGCGGCAGTTGTCGCCGGCCCACCCACGTTCACGAGGCCGACAACCCGCTGTGCGGCGACGTGGTGCGCCTCGAGCTCGACGTCGACCAGCAGGGGAAGATTCGCGAGGCCTGGTTCAACGGCGACGGTTGCTGCATCAGCCAGTCGGCGGCCTCGATGCTGACCGAACACCTCGACGGCCGCTCACTGGACGAAGCCCGCTCGCTCTCCGCCCAACAGATGCTCGACCTGTTCGGCGCAAAGCTCACCCCCAATCGCCAGAAGTGCTGCCTATTATGCTGGCGGGTGTTGCAAGGGGCCTTGGTCTCGACGGCGGCCCAAACAACAGCATCGCAGAACGATTCGCCGCCATGTCAGCCCCCCACTCCAGTTCGATGAGCGACGTAGCCACGGCGCCGGCTGAATCAGTCTTTGACGCCGCACGTTGGCGGGCCGATTTTCCGATTCTGGCGGTCAGCTCGCCCGCCGGCGCGCCGCTCGTCTATCTCGACAATGCCGCCAGCACGCAACGCCCGCGCCAGGTGATTCAGAGCCTGGTTGACGTTTACGAGCAGTCGTACGCCAACGTCCATCGGGGCATTCACTGGTTGAGCGACCACAGCACCGATCTCTTTGAGCAGGCCCGCGACAAGGTGCAGGCCTTTATCGGCGCAGCGGCCCGCGAGGAAATCATCTTCACGCGCGGCACGACCGAGAGCATCAACCTCGTCGCCCGCAGTTGGGGTGATGCCAACCTGCGTGCCGGCGACGAAATCCTGCTCACGATGATGGAGCACCACGCGAACATCGTCCCCTGGCAGCAGTTGGCCGAGCGCACCGGCTGCACGATCCGCTGGGCCCCGCTCACGGCCGACGGGCTGCTCGATCTCGAAGGTTTCGATCGACTGCTTGGCCCGCGCACCCGGCTGGTCGCCGTGACCGCCATCTCCAACGTGCTGGGCACGATCAACCCGGGGGCCGAGATCGTGCGCCGGGCGCATGCCGCCGGGGCGCTAGTGCTGGTCGACGCGGCCCAAAGCGTGCCGCACGAACCGACCAACGTGCAAGCGCTCGGCTGCGACTTTCTGGCCTTCAGTGGCCACAAAATGCTCGGCCCCTCGGGGGTGGGCGTGCTCTATGGTCGCCGCGAACTGCTCGAAGCGATGCCTCCCTTCATGGGAGGGGGCAGCATGATCAGCCGCGTGCGCACCGACGGCTTTGAACCGGCCGAGCTGCCCGCCAAGTTCGAGGCTGGCACGCCGCCGATTGTCCCGGCCATCGGGCTGGGGGCCGCGATCGACTATTTGAACCAAATCGGTCTTGAGAGAATCGAAAGCTATGAGCGCCAGTTGGCAACGCAAGCCCACGAGCTGCTGGGCAGGCTCGGCGGCATCCGCTTCCTTGGCCCTGCTCCCGAACACAAGGCCGGCATCGTCAGCTTCGTACACGAGAAGATTCACGCCCACGACGTCGCCCAATTGCTCGACCGCGCCGGCGTGGCGGTGCGGGCCGGTCATCACTGCGCCATGCCTTTGCACAAGCAGTTGGGCGTGAACGCCAGTTGCCGGGCGAGCTTCTACTTCTACAACACGCCGGCCGAAGTCGAGAAACTGGCCCAAGCGCTTGAAGATTGCCAGCGCGTATTCCAACGCGGTGATCGCGCGAAGCCGCGCAGCGCATAACTAACAGGCGAGCGAGCAACGAGCGGGCGCGAAATTAGAAGCGGTCGAGGCTATCCAGCCAGCGCTCGAGGTGGGCCCGATCTTCGTCCGTCAGCTTGTCTGCTTCGGCCAACTCGCGAAGCGTAACCGGAAAGCGGGCCGTCTTCAGCCGCTCGACACCTGCTGCGATGTTGGCGGCCGCGGCCGACTTCTTGGCACCGGCCGAATAAATGGCCAGCGGGTAGATCGGATCGTTCTCAGGAATGCGACCCGCGGGGGGCGCTTCGATCGCGACCACGCCACGCACCAACGCGCGCTGCGCGGCCGCCACGACAAACGCCACGCTGCCACCGGTGCCGGCGCCACCGACGACGATCCGCGCCCGGTCGACATGATAGTCGGCCACAAGCCGCTCGAGCGCGTGACCGATGAACTCCAGATCGCTCTGGGCCCAGCCGGCCTCTTGCCCTGGCCGCGGAACGAAAATCACCAGATCGAGCGCTTCGGCCCGAGCGGTCCAGCGCTCGAACTCAGCGTCGGCCGCAGCGTCGGCGCCTGACGCGGGGAGCCAGACCAGCAATCCGTAAGCGATGGCCGGATCATAGTTGCCAGGCACGAAGACCGCTGACTTGTTCGTGTGCTCAGGCAATTCGAGCGCGAACTTGCCCGTCGTAGGTCGCTCGCCGACAAAGGCTGGCCGTGGCTCGCGCGCGGGCGGGAGATCGTCGAGCACGATTTCGGAAACGGCCGTCGGCTCGAGTTTCAGTTCGAGCGTTTCCTCGCCTCGCCGCACGCGGGCCGGAACTTGCTGACCGATCTCGACCTGCTGCAAGATCACCCGCACGGAAGCCAAATCGGTCACTGGCTGCCCGACGAGCGACACCAACACGTCGCCCGGCTTGATCCCGGCTTTGGCGGCTGGACTGGCATCGAACACGTAGCGTACGTGTACTCCATCGGCGGGCTTACCATCGCTGGTTGGATCGCGCCGGGGCAACAATCCCAGATAGGGATGCGCGTACGGTTCAAGCTTGGCGATCAGTTTCAGCTCGCGGTCGAAGCGTTCGTCGCCACGGGCGATCGAGAGCTTGACGGTATCCCCCGCGTAGCGTGGCAGCACCTGTCGCTTGAATTGCGTTTGTCGCTCGATCGGTACGCCGTCGACTTCGACAATGCGGTCGCCCGCCTTGAGGCCGGCCTTGTAGGCGGGCGAATTCGGACGCACCGCGGCCAGCTCGGCCGGCTGGCTGAACATGCTCCCTTCGACGAGGCTGACGCCGAGCAAGCCGGGCTCGAGCGTTTCCCCCGCGCGCAGCCGCGGCAGCACACTTAAGACGTGTTCGAGCGGGACGGCAAAACCAATCCCCGAGTCATACCAGTCGACACCGGCCGCCTCGCCTGAGTCGTCGGGCGACATCGGCACCAGCACGCCGATCACCCGGCCGGCGATATCGACCAGCGGGCCACCGTAGTTGACCGGAGAAATCTTGGCGTCGGTCTGCACCGCTTTACCCCAGATGCGGCCTACCGCGCTCGTGATACCAATCGACACATTCGGCCGAGTCCCCTCGTACGTGCGGCCGACCGCGATCGCCCAACCCCCCACGCGCACTTCGCCCAAAGGCGCCGCGACGGGTACACTCAATCGCTCAGCAATATCGATCTTGAGCAACACAAGCTGGCGACTGCGATCGGCCGCCACCAGGCGTGCCGGCGTACGCGTGCCATCGGCCAGGGTGACCAGAATCGATGTGGGCTTCTGCGCGAAGTGAAAAGCGCTCGACACGATGAAGCCGTCTTCGCTGACGACAAGCCCCGTCGTGGGACCGGCGCCGACCGCCGTCTCGCCGACCCGCTCGCGACCTCCCACGGTGTCGATCCGCACCACGCTGGCGGCCACGCGATCGACGGCCGCGGCCAGCGCCGTCTGTTCGAGCTGTTCGATTTCCTCAGCGGCCGATAAGTTCCGGCCGCAGCACACCAATAGCGCAAGCGCCGCGCTGCACAAAACGGGCGCACGCCGGCGCGAGCGCAAGCCAAACCTCGTGGACGCGGATTTGTTAATCAGGCGATGACTCATTCGTTCGTTCAAGGTTGCCTCTCTCGGGTGGGCTCGGCGGCCGACTGGAGCGAAACCTCGATCAACTCTGCCTTCCGCAACACAGTCAGGCGAATCTCATCCCCGCGATCGATCTGCGACAGTTCGGCTCGCAGCGCCTGCGCCGACGGCACCAGGCGGCCGTTGATGTAAAGCACGAGATCGTCGGGCAACAGACCGGCACGCTCTGCCGGGCCACCGCGGCGCAGGGTGTCGATGAACGGCGGAGTACGTGGCACTAGGTCGGGCACCAGCACGATGCCGAGCGTTTCTAGCTTCCAGGCATCGGGCACGGCCGTGGCCGGCTTCTCGGTCGTGGCGGGGGTAAACCGCCCTGCGAGCATCTCGCGCGTGGTGTCGGCCAGTGCCGAGATCGGCATCGCGTAGTTGAGCCAGACGTTGTGCCCCGCGTCGCGCAGCTCCTTGCCCAGGAGGCCGATCAGTCGGCCATCGAGTCCGACGAGTGCGCCGCCGGCCGAACCGGGGTTGTTTGTCATGGCGTCGAGCACGTAGACCGGTCCGCGATAAGTGCTCTCGAACACGCCGCGCCGCGCATCGAGCGACGTATCGGCCGCGACGTGGCCATGCTGCACGCTGACTGCTTCTTCGCCCGTGGCGATGCCAAACACGTTACTCAGCGCCAGCACACGCTGACCGACCGTGGCCGGCGCGGCCTCGGTAAGTTCAAAGTGCGGCAGTTCGCTGGCGTCGATTTTCAACAGCGCGATTTCGAGCTTGGGGTCGGCCCCCAATAGTTTGGCCGTGAATTTGCGTCCGTCGTCGAGCGTCACACTGACGTCGTCGGTGTCGAGCACGTAGCTCCAGAGCGTCAGCACGTGCCCCTCGGCCGAAATCAGCACGCCGCTCTGATAAGCTTCCAATCCGCGGAAGCCGCCCGCGCCATGGATCTTGACGGTCTTCTGCTGGGCGTCCGCGATCGTGCTGTGCCAATCGGCCGCTGATGCGACGCTACCGCGCACGGCAGTTGTGAGGACGGCCGCGACGACGACCGCTACGCTCGCCAGCGCGCGAATAGCCCGCGTCAGACGCCCGACGTTCGTCGCGTGCCGGCCGATCGACTTGTGCTGCATTCGCTCAAACATGGCGACTGGTTTCCAATCCCGGTCACGGAGCCGAGAGCTCGATGTGCGAGAACTTGAATACGCCGTAGACTTCCCCCGCGTAGCGCGCCTCGATCCGGCTGGGGCACAATCGCCCCTCGACCTCGACGAATTCGCCAAAGTACAGCTCGCATGGGTCGGCCGAATCATCGGGATACATCTCCATCGCGATCAGGCGGCTTTCTTCGGCGTCGAAGTAAAAATGGCATTCGACCGCACCGCGCGTGGCCACGAGCACGTCGGTCAGACCTTTGACCCCTTCCAAGGGGACCGCGCCCAGGTAGTACACATCGTCGAAGCCGGCGAAGCCCGCCACGAGCATCTGTCGCCACAAGTGCAGGGCCACGAGCAGGCCGCCACTGTCGACGGGCTCCAACAGGCTGGTGAAGTCGTCCGTGGCCAGCAGCCGCAGTGGCCCACCCGGCAGCACGGCCAGCGTTTGCTTGTCGTCGAGCTTGAACTCCGCGTCGCCGTGCGGCGCGAGATCTCCCTTGAGCGTCCAGAGCCCTGCCAGCGGAGCGAAATCACCTCCAGCGACGAGCGCCTTCTGCAAACGCTCTTGATGCTGGCGATTGAAATAATAGTTCGCGTAACCGACGCGGCTCTCGTAATGCTGTCGAGCGATCGCAGCCATCGGCGGCTTCGGGCGACCCATCCGCTGCACGCGCGGGCGACCCGGCAGCCGGCGCGGGCCGTCGGGTTTGTCGCCTTCAGGATTCGCGCCATCGGGCTTGCTGCCCTCTGGCTTTTCGTCCGCGGGCTTCTCGTCAGTAGGCTTTTTTTCTGCCGGTTGTGCTTCCGCGGGTTTCTCGTCCGACGGCCGATCGCTCGGCGCGTTCTCGTCGGGCGGTGTCTCTTCGGCCGGCTTGTCACCATCGTGCGGATTTTCGCCCGGCTCCCCCTTGGGCTTGGCCTCCGGATCGGCAAGCGTCTGCGCGACTTTTTGCCAGAGCTCACCCGTGCGATGCACTCCTTCGAGCCGGACCAGCATGCGCTCGGTGACTTCCCCCCTGCGATAGACCAGCGGCACGCGCCAACCTTGCGGAAAGATACCCAGCGCGTTCTTGAATCCATTGACCGACACGACCGGCCGCCCTGCGAAGCTCACCACCTCGTCGCCGTAGCGCAGCCCGCGCCGGTAGCAGTCCGAATCTTCAAGCACGTCGGTCACGATCACCCGGCCGTCGAGGTTGGTCCCCAGCCGCGCGCCGAGCGTGGCATGATCGACCACGCGCCCGCTCTTCAAATGACCGAGAAAATTCTTGATTTGATTGATCGAAATGGCGTAAGCCACGCCGACGTTCACGCGCCCACGCTTTTCGAACGAGCCGCGCCCGTTGATACCGATCAACTCGCCGCGCGCGTTGAACAGCGGGCCCCCCGAGTTGCCGGGGTTGATCGAAGCGTCGGTCTGCAAGCAATCGGCGTACTCGAGAATTGTGCCCGAGGGATACTGATAGCGATGAATGCCCGAAATGATGCCGTAGGTGGTGGTCGGCGTGAAATCGGTCGCCAGCAAAAATGGATTGCCCATCGCGAAGGCCCAATCGCCGACCTGCACGCTGTCGCTGTCTCCCAGCGTGGCGGCGGGATACTCACTTCGCGACAGCAGCTTGATCAGCGCGACATCCCCCGTGGGATCGATGCCGACGATCACCGCGTCGGACAGCGTGCCGTCGGGCAGGCCACACTTCATCGCCAGGCCCGCGCCGCTGGTGACGTGAAAGTTCGTCAGCGCGTAACCGTCGGACGAGATGATGACGCCCGATCCGCCGCCACCGCCGTCGGCGTTGAGCACGGCCACCACGGCCGGTCGGGCCCGATCCATCACTTCGATCCGCGCACGCTCGGCATCGGCCACGGCGGCCGGCACGGCAACTGCCGCGCCCTGGGGCTGATCGGCGCGTGCCGCGAGCGACGAGAACGCCACGAAGAGCGCCGACGCCGAAACCGCGATTCGACGCAGCCACGCCTGAGTGCTGTCCGAGCGATGCACCGGGAGACGAACGCTCATTTAATGATCCTCAGTTCGCACAGATCGAGATGATCGGCCACGTCCTGATCGTTGGCAAAATCGACCAGGATCGTCAGCCGCCGCACACCGCCGACATCCAAGTCCACAGGCAGCGGGGCATCGCCCCCCGAAACGATGGCCGACAACAGCGTTCTCTCGTCCCCCACAATCTCCAACCGAACGCTCCCCTGATCGCTCAAACGATCGTCGATGCCGGCCAGCGCCGTTAACCGGCGATACCCCTCGGGCAGCCGAAACACCAGCCGCGTGCGACTGTGGAGTGCCAACCCCTTGCGATAGGTGCGTCGCGCGAGCGTGAGCTCGCCCCCTTCGAGAGCGCGATCGCGCTGCGGCGCGTAAGGATCGACCGACGCATCAAGCGGCATCGGCGGACCGAAATAGGGCGTGCGCTCCGATTGCGCGGCATCCCAATCGAGATCGCTCAGATACAGCACCTTGCCCTGCGAAAAATCGATCCGCGCGAGCGCGGCGGCCGGTACGTTGACCTTGGCCCCCGCGGCCGTTTCGAGCGTGCAGCCGGCATCGGTCAGCGTGAGCGACTTGGCCGCCCAGGCCGAGCCGTCGGCCGTTTGCACCTTGGCCAGCGGCGCCGGAGAGGCCGCTTCCTCGGCGCGATAATAGACGATGCCGACAATCTTCGCTCGCTTGACATCGAGCTTCTCGTCATCCATCACAAAGGCAACACTTTCCGCGCCGACGTCGCCGATCTGACCATCGACCGAGTCGACCTCGTCCTTCTTGCGCACGACGAGCAGATCGGCTTCGATCGGTTGCTCGACGAATTGCTGCCAGGCTTGCGCGCCGGGGTCCGCGGCTGGTGCCGCCGCATTGGCGACTGCCGCTGCTGCCAGCGGCGCGCCCGATTGTGGCCAGCGCACCCAGTGTACGCCCTGTGTTGGCACCGACAGCTTCGCGCCATCGGCAAGTTCGATCGTCGCCGTTTCGCCCACCGTGGTGTAGGCGGCCGCGTGCACGCACGAGCCATCGCGCAAGGTGACGATCACCGCGGGCGTGGCTGCCCCCCGCGGTGCTTTGGCGCTCGCGATATCCAGCACGTCGACCAGCGGCCAGCGTTTGTCACCATCGGCGGTCGCTAGCGCGATCTCATCGGCCGAGATCGCCACGAGCGCGCCGTGATGCGACTCGCCGGCGACGGTCTGCAGATCGACTTCTAGTGGCGCAGCCAGCACGGCCGCACAGATCAGCCCTAAATAGGTCACGCACTATTCTCCTGGATCAGCCGAGCCCTCGCCGGCCAGCTTGCGGAAGAACTGTTCGACGACATCCCGATAATGGGCGGGAAAATCCTTGCCGATCTGCTGCATGGCTTCTTGCCGTTCTTTGGGGGGCAGTTCGCCCCAACCGTCGCCGTTGCCCAAGTTGCGGCGCGTGGTTTCCCCCCGACCGCTGCCACCGAGCACTCCGCTATCGGGAGCGGGGCTGCTCGGCGCCGCGCCACCCCCGCCCGACGATTGTTGTTGCTGTTGTTGTCGCTGTCGTTCTTGCTCTTCGAGCTCTTCGATCATCTTGTCGAGCGATGCGATGACGCCATCTTCGACCTCGCGCGTCTTGGGCCCCGGCCGACCAAGGTCGAGCCGGCGGCGAATGTCACCCATCCGCCGGGCGATATGATCGAGCGACTCGTCTTTCAGATCGCTCAGATCCTGCACCAGGATGCCCGCCAGGGCCCGGTAGCGCTCGGGCGGATTTCGGACGTCGCGGTCGAGCCGCTGGAGCGCTTGCAAGCCGGGCTCCTTCTCCAACAGGCGATGAAACACCACCCCTTGGTAGAACAACAGCGTCGCCGGATCGACCACCCGTTGCGGGCCAAGCTCGGCCAACTGCTCGCGAGCTTCGTCGTATAAGTTCTCTTGCGCCAACCACCGGCCATAGAGCAATCGCAGATTGTCGCTGACCAACGACGGCGTCTCTGGATCGAGCAGCCAGGCCTGGGGGGCCAAGGGTTCGAGCGGGCGAGGTTGCGAACAGAGCGCCACCAGCGCCGCGGCGCGTTCGTCGACCAGGGCAAACGTGGCACACAGCCGTTCGAGCATCACGCTGGCCGCCAGCGATGGCGGGCGATCGTCTTCGGCGGGAAGTTCGGTATCAGAATTGGCATCGGCCTTGGCGGCCCCCGATGCAGTTGCCGCCGCGACATCCGCCCACAGCGCCAGCGCCGCGCCCCGCGCTTCAGCGCTGGGATTGTGTAACTCCAGCCATTGGAGCGCCAACTCTCGAACCACGGCCGGCGCCGGCGCCGCCAGCGTGGGGCGATTGGCGAAGGGATCATCGGGGCGATCGTCGGCCACGGCCGGCGACGTGCTGCCGGCGATTGCGCAAGCCAACAATAAGGCCAGGGGCGCAAAGATCAGACTGCGCGCTATGCCGAGCAAATTCAACGATCGAGCGACGATCATTTGTTTTTCTCCGTGGCGATGTCGCGCGTCGAACGCTCGAGGCGCTCCTGACGTTCGGCCAATTGCCGCAGCGCCTCGAGCAGTTCGGGATGTGAAGTCTGTTCGCCGTCGACCAGCCGTGAGTACGTTTGCGTGCGGCGATTGATCCGCATCTGCAGCGAACGAATCATCTTCAGCTCAGCCAACTGGTCGACCAACGGCGGCTCCTCGGGCTCGCCCGGCTGACCGGGCTGCTGCGGATCGTTCTTCTTTTGTTCCAGTTCGTCTTGGGCTTTTTCGAGCGCTTCGATCATCTCTTCGAGCGCCGCGATGATGTCCTGCTCGATCCCCTGCGTGAGCTCGTCCGTCTGGATTTGCGCCAACCGCAGCACCACCGTTTCCATATCCTGGCGAACTTCGAGCACCGCCTCGGGCATGGCGACCGCGGTGCCGTCTTCGCGCAAGACCGAGAGCGCCTTGTCCGCTTCGAGCACCAACTGCGACTCGGCCCGGCTCAAGCGGCCTCCTTCAATTGCATGGCTACGTGCGCGGCTCGCGGCCGGGACGCGATCGAGCCGCAACGTTCCTTCGTAAATGGCTACCTGGGCTTCGAGCATCTTGCGGAAACGGGCTTCGAGCTGAGCGAGCACGCGGGCCATTTCTTCTTCGCGCATCTGACGCAGAATGCGCTCCAGCTCGGCTTTGGCTTGTTCCAGCTCGCGCAGGGCTGCCTGCTGCTCTTCCTTCGCTTCGTCGCGTTTGGCTTTCTTGAGTCGCTCTTGGGCGTTGCGCATCCGCGCCTCGGCCGCCGAGAGCCGCTGCCGGGCAGGGGCCGATTCGTCCTGCGGTTGTTGCTCGTCGGAAGATTCGCCTGGCTGACCTTCTTGGGGCTCACCCGGTTGGCCTTGTTGCGGCTGACCTTGCTGCGGCTGACCGGGCTGACCCGGTTGCCCTGGCTGCGACTCGCTCGGTTGACCTTCCTGCGGTTCACCCGACTGGGGTTCACCAGGCTGGGCTTCGCCCGGTTTCGACTCGCCCGGTTTTGATTCACCCGGCTTTGTTTCGCCGGGCTTGCCATCCTCAGGCTTGCCTTCGCCTGATTCGGATTCGCCCGGTTTCGATTCTCCAGGTTTGGTCTCGCCTGGCTTACCTTCACCGGGTTTGCCTGGCTTACCTTCGCCGGGTTTGCCCTCGCTCGGCTGCTCGCCCTCGGGTTTGTCGGCGTCTGGCTTCTCGCTGTCGTCCCCTTCGTCACCCTCGTCGCCAGGTTTGTTCTCGTCGGCCGGCTTCATATCGCCTGCCAGTTTGCCGGTGCGCCCGGCCAGCGCGCCCTGGCGATCGGCCAAGGGACCTGAATCGCCCGAGCGCTCGGTTTGCGAGTTGAGCCCTTGCTGCTCCTTGATGAGCTTGTTGACCTCCTTGAGGAAGGCCTTGAGCTTGGCTTGCTCCGACTCGAGCTTCTTGGCGCGGTCTTCGCTCGCCAGCAGATCCAACAGCGCGTTAAGGTCGCCGAGCAACTCGCCTTGGTTCGTCAGCGCCGTGGCGAGCTTGTCTTCGTTCAGCAATTCGACGAGCCGCTCGAATTGCACCCCCACCAGTTTCTGCTTGCTATTGGCCACGGCCCGACGCAGCAGGGCCGCGCGCTGCGGATCTTCGGCAGCGGTGATTTCGGCCAGCCGCAGCAGCACGTCTTCAAAGCGACGGAAGCGATCGGTCAATTCCTGCTCGGCCCGGGCCAACTCGCTTTCGGCGGCCGACTCGGATTCGACGGCCGGCGCATCAGGAGCTGCCGCATCAGGAGCTGCCGCCGCGGCCGGAGTTGCTTCCGCCGGATCGGCTGCCGGTTGGTCCTGCGCTAGCGCCGCGCTACTCGCAAGTGCCCACATCCCGAGCAGCACGAAAAGCGCCAGCCGGTTGCCGTGCAACCTGGCACCAGCCGCCGCCAAAATGCGCACCACCACTGGGCCGTCCGTCTGGCTGGTTCGGGCAATCGAGCGTTTCATGGCGCCGCCTTGTAAAAACCTATCCGTCAATCTTCAAGCAAATCTCGCACCTTGCGACGACGGGCATCCTTCGTCCGTTCGTTGAGCTTTTGCTGGGCCTCGATGATCCCACGCAACTGATCGACCACCTCGTTGAACGTTTCGATCTCCATCATCTTGCCCAACACCTGCTGCATTTCGACCAGAATGACGTCGAGCTGCTGCTGCGCAGCCAACAAGGCGGGGGGAGCGACCGTGGCATCGCCGAGCGCGGCCTGCAAGGCAGTCAGCCGCTCGTCGAGCAGCGGGAACTGCACCGTGGCCACACCCCGCAGCGGATTGGCAATCCCCTCCTTCAGTCGCGACTTGAGCTCAGGCGTGTCGATGCGATTGTTGGCCAGCTCGTCGTGCAGATCGTCGAACGACGTGGCCACGCCCAACGTTTCGTCCGCGTTCTTGCGACTGTTCTGCAGCGACCGTTCGACGCGTAGCTTGTTGGCCGAAAGTTGCTCGTCCGCTGGTTTCACACCTTCCGCCGTGCCGTCCGCCGGTTTGTCGGTCGTGCCGTTGCCGTCGGGACCTTCGCCAGCGGGCACTCCACTAGCGGGTTCTGGCGAAGCAGCGGCTGGCTCGCTCACTAGTTCAAACCGGGCCAGCGCGTCGCGCGTGTCGGTGACTTCTTCGATCAACTGCTCGTACCGGCGGCGCAAGTTCAATTCGCGCGCTTCGAGCATCGCCCGCAAGCGGTCGGGCGTGACGACTTCCAGACTGTAGCGATCCGACGTGCCGATGTTGGGGCCGCCAGGCAGCGCGCAATTGTCGCGGGCCCGCACTTCGACGAGAAACGTTTGCCCCGCTTCGAGTGCCAGATCCTTGGCGTCGAGCGCGTCGTCGACGATCAGATCTCCCTGGCCAAGTGCCGGCTTGGCCGCGTCGCGCTCCGTCAGCTTGTCGGCCTCGACACCGTAGGCCCACCAGACGCGATCGAGCGCGTAATCGTCGTGAATGTCGCCGGCCAGCGGCAACCGCGCTTGCGGTGTGATGGCGGGACCAATCCCCCGCAACCGCACGGCGAGCTTCGGCGCTTCGTCCGGCATGGACGCCAGCACCAGCCGCCACGGCTCGCGGCTCTCGATGCCGTCGGTGTCGCGCAGAGTGACCGTGACCGTTTGATTCGCGTCGAGCACGCCGGCGTCGAATACCAGCCGCCGGGGATTGTCGGCCACTGGGGCAATCGATTGCGACGGTGCGATCGTCTCTTCAGTAGATTCACCTGCCGGCGCCTCGGCCCGCTTCGAATTTGGACCTTCGCTCGCCGCGCCTGCCGCACCCGCATTCGCAAGACCTTCCGCCCCGATGCCGGCAACTTGCGCCTCGACCAGCGGCTTGGTCGCCGTCGCCCGCACCGTCACCTGCGTGCCGCGCGGCAGCTCGACCACGCCCGTCACGGGCAGTTCGCGAGAAACGCGGCCGGTGTAGGGTGGAAACTCGCAATCGAGCACCGTCTGGGCAACATCGATCGTCGGCACTTCAACCACGTCGAGGTGCAGATTGCGGACGCGGTCGTCGCCGCCAACGACGTCGAACCGAATTGATTCGTCGACCTGCTCGAAGGTAAAGCTGAATCGCTGGAACTCGTCGCGGCCTCGCTCGGCCTGACCTTCTTGCGTCATGTAGCGCCGGCGACGAGTGCCATCCGTAGCACGGTAAGTCACCTGCACGGTGGTGGGCACCTCATGCGAAGTGGCTGCAGTGACGATAACTGTGAACGGCCCGCCGCGTGCGACCTTGGAGTGCCCGTCGGGGAAACCCTCGACCGCCAGGTGCGTGCGACGCGGGTAGAGCTCCGACTGAAACAGCAGGGCGCGCTTCATCCACACGCGCGCCAACACCGGGTGGACCACCACCAGGGCCACAACCGACAACGCCAGCGCCGTGCCCACGAGCACGCTGCGCACCAGCGGCCAGGGATTGAATACACGATCGAGATCGACCTGGCCAGCCGTAACCGAGGTCGATGCCGCGGTAGCCGCCAACAGTTCAGCGGCATAGGGCGCCTCGGCGGCATCCGGTCGATCGGCCGGCTCGACAATCGTCAACAGTCGATCGCCGAAGCCGGGGAACTGCTTCTCCAGCACCAACGACAGACTGCGATCGCTCAGCGGCACCAGCGCCCGACGCCACAAGAACTCGAGCGCCACATAGCCGATCGCGCCGGCCGCAGCCAGCGCCGCCAGCACCCGTAGCGCCACCGGCAACTCGAAGAACCAGTCGAGCGCCAGGCTGACCCAGAACGCGCCAGCCAGGGCCGCCGCGACCGCCGCCAACCCGGCAATCCACAAATAGCGCCGCACCCGCCGCCGCAAGGCGACAAGCAAGGCTGCCACCTCGGCGGGCAAAGGGCCCGGCAGGTTCCTATTCGCTGGACTGGCCATCTAAGTCATTCTACCGCATGGACCAACGATTTGGTGCGTTTAAGCCAGCTTCCGCAGCCGACGCACCAACCATTCGACACATAAGCATCCGCACAAGAACATCATCGTATACGCGTTATCCCACAGCGGCCGGGGGATGTCCGACACCGTTAGCGTGCGGCTCCGATTCGGCAGCACGTCCCACAGCGCCGGTTGTGCGGCCGAGCCAAACGCCGCCGGCATGCCGACGTAGTAGACGCCCCCCGTCTCGCGCGTCAGCTCTCCCAACAAAGCATCGTTCCGCTGCGGGCTCTCACGCTCGAGATCCGGCACGCGAATCTGAATCCGCTTCGTCAAGCGCTCGTCGGCGCTGTCGGGCACCAACAATTCCAGCCGGCAGGCCCCTTCGCTGCGCACCACAAACTCGCCGGCGAACGCGCCCGCCCGTGTGGGGTCGGGGAGCATCTTCACCTGAAAGTTCGTTTGATCGCTCAGCGCGACGTCGAGCGTCACGCTGTCGGCCACCAGCGGTTCGAGCTGCGCGTTGTTGAGCTGCGCCCGCACCGCGACCGTCTGGCCGACCAGGTAGCGATCGCGCTCGACCAACAGCACGCCCCGGCTCGAGCCGCGCAGCAGTCGCCCCTGCGAGACGTGTCGAATCAGCTTCGTATAGACCTGCTCGAAGTAGGCAGGATCGACGCTCCGTAGTCGCCACATCTCGCCGCTGCCGAGATAGAAGACGCGTCCCGAACCGTAAAACTGCCCGACCAGAAACGGCGGCAACTCGCCCCCAGTCGCCGTGCGCGGATCAGAAAACCGCGCATAAACGGTCGCGCCTGGCTTGGGCCCGTGTACTGCCGAATAACCATAGACTCCCGGGAACGTGGTCCAAGCGGCGCTACTGCTCGTGGCCGAATCGCCCAACCACAGGAAGTCGGCCTCGAGCCCTTCGCGCGTGAAGTCGAGCGCCCACGGTTCGGCCGACTGATAGCGCGTCCCTTCGAGCGTGGCGAAGCGATGCTGAAACTCGACCGGGTACAAGTCGCGCAGTTTGGCCAGCGCCGGCGCCTCGGGCCACGTCTGACCAAACACCGGACCCGGAATGAGGATCAAGCCCCCCGCCTGCTCGCCGACCCAGCGTTCGAGCAGTTCGATCTGCTGCTTGTCGAGTTGCTGCCAGTCGGGGTCAAAAGCCACGATGCAGTCGTACTGCTCGAGCTCTTCGCGAGTGCTGGGGAACTCTTCCAGGATCGCGTTGGCTTCCTGCGAGATGCCCGCTTGGGCCGTTTGCAGCAAGATGTCGACCACCATGTTGCGATCGCGATAAAGCTGCGTGTGCAGAAAGCAGTATTCGCGCGTCGGCCCGCTGGCCAACAGCAGCACGCGCGTCTTGTGCGAAACGATTTCCAGATCGACCTGCTGCTGGTTGTCGCCGGGGTTACTGTCGTCGGGCGGAGCCGCCACGCGCAACCGCAGCGTCTCGCGACCCGGCTCGGTCGGTGTCAGTTCAAACTTGACCGGCACTACTTCGCCATCGGCCCCCAAAGTCACCTGCTCCGAGCCAACCAAGGCTCCCAGATCATCCGCATTCGCCGCGGCGCCACTATCGCTTTGGGGGCGCGAATACAGCTCGACCTGAACCGTGCGGCCCCCCAACCCCTGCGATTGCACGTAGCCGGTGACCGTGTAGGTATCGCCCGGGAACGCCCGGGCCGGCGCCACCAGGTCGCTGATCCGCACGTTCGTGGGCTGCCGCTCCGATCCAATCCCCACCGCGTGGACCGGGATGCCCAACTCGTGCGCGAGCGCCATAGATGGGGCGAGATCGACACCGGCGTTCTGGCCGCCATCGGTCAGCACGGCGACGCCCGAAAGGGGGTTCGCCCGTTCGTCGTACAACAGATCGCGCAGCGATTGCCCAAGCCGCGTCTCGGCGCCGCGCGGGGCCAGCGCCGTTGCCCAGTCGATCGCCACCGGCTGGCCGTTCTTGGCGTCCGCGGCCTTGCTGGCGTCGGCCGACGGGGTCGCTTGATCCGCTTCCGAGTCGACCCCGTGGGGCGCTAACTTTGGCAGTGTCGCGATGGCGGTCAAATGCTGATCGAAACCGGCCACCACGACGTCGTGCGTCGCCCGCAGCCGCTGCAAGAGCTCACGTTCTTGGAACGCACGGATGACAGAATCGGCGCGCTGGGGGGCAGCGGTCGTCGAAGGAAATTGCTCGTCGGTCAGCCCCATGCTCAAACTGGTATCGCACATCAAGAGCACGCGCGAGGGGGTCGTCACGTCGCGCTCGGTGCGCCACTGTGGCTGCAACCAGATGACCACTAGCGCCACGATCACCGCGGCGCGCAGCGTGGTCAGCAGCAGCCGGATCGGCAGCCCCTGCTCCACCGCGTCGCGCCGATAGAGCCAGACGGCAAACGCCAGCAGGGCAATGGTCGCCAGCACCGGCAATGCCCAGTCGCTGCGCGATTGGATGCGGCCGAACTCGAAGAACGTGCGACTGACGGCTTCGTTGGATGTCGCAGCGCCCGCGCTCGATGCCCCGGCGCCGGCGTTTCCACCAGCAGCCGCGCCATCGTCCGCAGCCAGCGCCACGTTACCAAGACCAATCGCACCCAGTCCGATCACCAGACCGATCACGGCGAACCAGAGGAGATGCCTCATCGGGCACCTCCCTTCGTCGTCGGGTGATAGCTCGACGCGTAGGCCAAGAGTTGTTCGCCAACCAGCAGCGCCACCAACAGCACCAGTAACGTCGAACTCAAGTTGAAGCCTGCCAGGTTCGGCGCGCCCCATACGCGATCGTCCGAGCGGTGAAACTCGAACGGCACGTCGGGGAGCGTGGCCTTTAACTGTTGGCCATCGACCAACGCGAGGTTCCCTTCGGCCGGTACCACGTTGAGTGCGAAGCGTCGCAGCTCGGTCTGGCCGTCGACGGCCTGCAACTCGGCTGAGTAGATGCCAGCCCGCGGCGTATCGACCAACGACGCGGCTTGACCGCCAACAGGTGCGCCGCCAGCAGCGCCAGACAGCGGTGCCGCCGCAACCAGCGTGCTGCTGTCGGCGCCGGGGACGTTGAACTTGACCTCGGGTTGGAACCGCGCGCGATCGACCGCGAGCACCAGCGGTGCGCCGACTTGCCGATCCCCCTCGGCGGCCGGCGCGGGGGACAAGTACGACTGCAACTCGAGCATCGCCACCACGTAGCTGGGATTGCGTCCCCAGTTATTCCAAGCCGGGCCCGCGGTCGTCAGAAACGCGACCACGCGTCCCGCGCCAAACTTGCGCTCCAGCACCAGCGGCGCGCCGTTGCGCAACTTGGCCAGCACCTGCGTTTCGGGCGGCAGCACCGTATCCTCGCGTTCGCGCAGGCCGAAGTAACGATCGACCACCACGGTCTGCAAAAAGCTGTTGCGCTCGCCGGCGAACACGCGAAAGATCGGATGATCGGTCACCTGCAAGTCGGGCGTGCGCTCGAGCCGATCGACGAACAACGGCGTCTCGCTCCCCAGCGGCGCCGGGAACAGCCCCTTGCCATCGCGGTAGAGCTGCTCGTTGATCAGCTTGGCGTCGCTCTGCGGGCCGACGAAGAAACCGACGCCGCCCCCAGCCTTTGCGAACTTCTCAAGCGCGGAGACCGCCCGCGAATCGAGTTGGCCAGCGTTCATCACGTAGATCGTGGAAAACCGATTGAGCGGCGAGTCGGCCAGAAACTGCGGCGTCTCCAACCGCGGTTCGACCCCCGTGCGTACGTTGCCGCCAGGGGAGAGCGCCAACGACAAGAACCGCCCGTCGCGGGCGAGCTCATCGCCATCAATCACCAGCACGCCGACACCCAGGGGAAGCGACACGAGCGCATGCCGGACATTGTCCGCGGCCACGACGTCGTTCTCCAGCGAAGCCGTCACGACGTGATCGCCGGCCGTGGGAAAATTCACTAGCACCCGGCGCGACTCGACCGCCCCCGGTTCGATCGCGTCGATCACCAGCGAGGGGCGCGCGTGGCCGTCTTCTTGCAGCAACACGGTGACGTCGCGAGCGCGCTGGCGACCAAAGTTCTGCACCGAGATATCGAAAAAGAAGGGGACTCCGGCGGCCCGCGTGCCGGCCTGCGGCGTCAAGGAGACAATCCCCAAGTTGTCGTGCAGCGACGGCACGCACTGCACGAATTGAATTTGCGACTCGGCCCCCTGCCAGGCGGCCAAGGCTTCGCGCACGTCCCCCGGCTCGCGCCACTCGTTGGCGCGGAAGTCGCTGACGACATACAGAATGCGATTCTCCTGGGGACCATCGGCCAGCAGCCGACCCACGGTTTCCAGCGCTGCGGCGGGGCCGGCTGCCGTCTCCGACGGATCGAAGTCGGCCAGCAGTTCGCGCAATCGGCCAGCGAGCCCCGAGTCGAGCGGCACGCTGAGCAAGTCGGCGGCGCGCCCGTCGGCCAGTTTGCCGGCGCGCGAGAATCGCAACAACGTGAACGTTTGATTGCCACCCCGCGCGGCCGCCTGTTCGGCAATCCGTTCGATCACTTCGCGGGCGCGGGCAAAACCGCTCGTCTCGGCCCAGCGATCGCTCATCGAAAAGCTGTCGTCCAACAGCACCACGTGGTGCGTGCGCGCCGAGCCGAGCCAAGCCCCCATCCGCGGAGCGATCAGCGGCTGCGCGAGCATCAATACGATGAATGCCACGACCAGCACACGAGCGGCCAAGAGCAGCAACTGCCGCAGCAGCACCCAGCGCTGGTTCTTCTTGCGGCTTTCGAGCAAGAAATCCATCGCCGCCCACTGCACGCGACGATGGCGCCAGAGGTTGATCAGGTGAATCAGGATCGGCGCAGCAATCAGGCCCAGGCCCCAAAGCAGCGCGGGATTTACGAACGCCGTCATCTCAGTTCCGGTGGTGCATGCCGAGTCGATTGCTCAGGTAAGCGGCCAGCGCCGCATCGAGCGGCTGACTGGTGCGTACCAGCGCGTAATCGACCATGTTCTGGGCGCAGCCGCGGCGCACTTCGTCCAAAAACTCGTGCAACGCGGCCAAGTACCCCTCGCGCAGCGCGCGGGGGTTGCAAGTCAAACTCTGCGGTAACTCCAGACCCTCAAATTTCGTCGGGCCCGTGAACGGAAAATCCAATTCGTCGTCGTCCATGATGTGGATCACCAGCACGTCGTGCCCGCGCTGCCGTAAGTTGCGCAGCCCCTTGAGCAGCGAGTGCCGATCCCCCAGCAGATCCGAAATCAGGATCATCATGCCGCGCTGGGGATAGGTTTCGGCCGCTTCGTTGAGGATCTCGACGAGCTGCGTTTTCTGCGCGGGGTTGCTCGTGGCCAGCGCGTGGATGATCGAATCGAGGTGATTGTGCCGGGCCCGCTGCGCAGTCTTGGCGCGCACCGTTTCGTCGAAAGCCAGGCAGCCGATGGCGTCTTGCTGCCGCAATGCCAGGTAGGCCAGGCTCACCGCGACCGTGCAGGCGTATTCGTACTTGTTCAGTGGCCCCGAGCCGTACTGCATACTGGCCGAAACATCGACCAACAGGGTCGCGCGCAGGTTGGTCTCTTCTTCGAACTGCTTGACGTAGTAGCGGTCTTGTTTGGCCCACACCTTCCAATCGACGTGCCGGAGATCGTCCCCTGGCGCGTACTCGCGATGTTCGGCAAACTCGACCGACTGGCCGTGGTACGGGCTCTTGTGCATACCCGACAGAAAGCCCTCGACCACGTGACGGGCGCGCAGCTCGAGCCGACTGATGCGCGCGAGCGCCGGGGGGTGCAAGAAGCGTTTATCGACTGGGATACTGGCCATGTTGTGTCATCGAAGGTGCCGATCCGTTTGTTATTGGGAACACTCAATCACGCTTGTGTGCCAGCTTGCTTGTCGGCCATCACCATCACAAATGCGAGAACTGCGCGCGACAAGCAAACCGTGGCACACCCTCGAAGCATCGTTCGGAAAAACCTTCGCTACGAGGCAAACACCTTGCGGAACCGCGCGTCGCGTAACAGGTCGTCCTCTTTGGCCGGGGTCGTTTCAATCAGCCGGGCCACGATCTGATCGGCCGTTACCCCTTCGCTCTGCGCGGCGAAGTTCAGCATCAATCGATGCCTGAGCACCGGCGCCGCCAAGGCCTGGATGTCCTCGGTCGAGACGTGGGTGCGGCCGTGCAGCAGGGCCCGGGCTTTCGACCCAAGAATCAAGAACTGCACCGCCCGCGGGCCGGCGCCCCAACTGATCTGGTCGGAGACGAACTCCGGAGTGCCAGGCTCACCGCGGCGCGTTTGCCGCACCAGGGCCAGCGTGTAGCGAATCAGTTGATCGGCCACGGGCACTTCGCGCACGAGGCGCTGCAGGTCGAGGATGTCGGCCGCCGACAGCACCGGCTCAATCGTGGTGTGCTGCAACGACGTGGTGCGCCGCGCGATCTCGAATTCTTCGTCGAAGCTCGGATACTTCACGAACACCTGGAACATGAAGCGATCTTGCTGCGCCTCGGGCAGGGGATACGTCCCTTCCTGCTCGATCGGGTTCTGCGTGGCCAGCACGAAGAATGGATCGTGCAGCGGATGCCGCACCCGGCCGACGGTCACCTGCCGCTCTTGCATGGCCTCGAGCAGCGCGGCCTGCGTTTTCGGCGGCGTGCGGTTGATTTCGTCGGCCAGCACGACATGCGCGAACAGCGGCCCCTCGCGAAAGCGGAACTCGCGCTGCCCCGTGCTGCGATTCTCTTCAATCACTTCGGTGCCGGTGATGTCGGCCGGCATCAAGTCGGGCGTGAACTGAATCCGCGCGAACGACAAGTTCATCGTGCGGGCCAGCGTGCTGATCATCAGCGTCTTGGCCAGCCCGGGCACCCCCTCCAGCAGGCAGTGGCCCCGGCTGAACAACGAGATCAAGAGCTCTTCGATCACCTGGTTCTGACCGACGATCACCTGTTCGAGTTGCCCGAGAATGCGGGCGCGGGCTTCGCGCAGGCGGCCAATCGCCGGCGAGAGATCGGAGTCGAGCGGTTGTGTCATGGTGTCTGTTCCTAGGTCGCTTGGCGCCGGCAGGGTTTGCCTAGCGCTGGTAGATGGGCAGGTAACCCTTCTCGAGTTGCAGAATCACGAGGTTCGTCGCGGTGGTGTAAATCGGGCCGACATAACCCTGCGTCCAAGAGCCATCGGGGCTCTGTTCGTTCAACAGCTTGGCGGCCACGCGCTGCCGGTAATCGTCCCACTCGGCCCCCCCTTCGCGGTACAACACCTGCGAATAGTAATAGTGGGCGTAATGCCAGTGGCCGAAACCCTGGTTGTTGATGTTGGACAGGTTCTTTTTGCAGTAGTCCATCAGCTTCGGCACGAACTCGCTGTCGTAGTCGCCGGCGTTGAACAGGCAGCAAATCGCCGCTGCCGAAATTGCCGGGCGCGCGCCACCCCCCTGCAAACTGTACTGCACGCCGCCGTCGGGCAAGGTGCAGCGCTGGATGTAGCCGATCGCTTTGTCGATGACCTCTTTGGGGACCGGAATGCCGGCGTTGCGGCAACTGCGCAGCGCCTGCACTTGCGTAATGGTGGTCGATCCCTCGTCGCGGTCGCCGCCGTCCTTGGCGCTGGTGTAGTACCAGCCGCCGGCCGACGATTGCGCCTCGCCGCAGAACTGCACCGAGCGGGTCAGTACGTCGACCAAGGTTTGCCGGCGATCGAGATCTTCTTCTTCCCCCAACACTTGGGAAAGGAAGACCATTGAGAACCCATGGCCATAGGTGTAGCGATTGTCGCGCGTGGGGTCGCCGATCAGGCCGTTTGGCCGGCTGCGACTCACCAGATAGTCGACGGCGCGGCGAACGTTCTCCGCGTATTTGCCCTGCGTGGCGGTCGAACCTTCGGCCAACAGGGCCACGCCCGCCAGGGCCGTCATCGCGGTGGGATATTGTCCGTTGTTGGCGCTCCAGTGCCCCAGCCGCGACTGCGTGCGGGCGATCCAATCGAGACCGCGCGTCACGGCGCGCTCGACCCGCGGATCGTTACCGCCGCCGGCGGCCGCCGCACGTGCGAGACGCGTAAGCAGCCCGCCCGTGCTGGCGAATGCCGTGCCAGCCATCGTCGCGCCGCCAACGAGCGATGCCAAGAACTGTCGTCGGTCATGCTGCGTGTCGTGGTCGCGCGTCATCGCTCGTCCTCCTTGACCGCTTGCTCGGGCGCTTCGGGCTTCGCGGCTGGATCGGCCGGCGCGGCAGGATCGACGCCCGTCGCTTCCGGCTTGGCGGCAGCCTCGGCGATAGGTTTGTCATCCGGTTGATCCGCGGAACCTTCAGCGGGTTTCTGGGTGCCGTTCGCGTTCGGTTTGTCGGCGCCATTCTCTACGGGCTTTTCACCTTCAGCGGCCGGGGCCGGGGCCGGGGGCGGTTCGGCCTCGTTGGTGAATTTCATCCGCAGCGAATGTTGCGGCAGCTTCAATTCGACGGTCGCGTTGGCCGGCTCGGAGACCAATTCGTACATCCCCAGGTGAGATTTGACTCGCTCCTGGTGCAACGTCTTGCCGGTCCGCTTGTCGATGCATAACAGCGTGGTGTACGGCTCGCGATTGTTGGCGTTTTGCGGTGTCGGCCGCTCGTACACTCGCGCCGCGAAGACCAGCACCGGCAACTCCTGCGGTTGATCGAGCGTGACGCTTTGCTTTTCGATCGGCGTCTGCCAGAGCTTCTCGCCGCTGGCCAGATCGAAGCCGTAGGCCAGCCCGTTCAACAAGGGATTCGTCGGCAAGCCCGGCACCGGCTGAATCGTCACGCCGTCCTGATGATTGGCCCAAGGGCGATTCGTGAACAAGAACAGCCGCTCGGCCGACGCCAGCAAGTAAATCTCTTGCAGTTGCGGTTCGGGCTCGATGGCCGTATCGACGAGCTTCCGCCCGTCGACCAGCGACACCGCGACGAACCGCCCCGCCGGCTCGACCGCGCCGAGCACTTCTTGCCCGAGCTGATAGCACTTGGCGTCACCGGCGAACGTGTGCCGCCACACTTCGCGCTGTTCCCAGAGATCGAACATCTGGAACCACTGCTGCCCGTCGCGCACTTCCCAGGTGAGCAGGTTGCGCCCGACCGACACCACGCGCTCGTTCGGTGGGGGAACAAGCCGTTTACCGAGCTCGCGCCCATCGAGCGCGTCGAGCACCAGCGCCTCGCGACTTTCACCCGCCACGACGAAGATCATCTCGTCGTCGCCGAAGACCTCGCTCCCCGGCTCCAAGTTGTGACGAATCCAAAGCGTCTGCCCGGTCGCCGGATCGATGGCCACTAACTCGCGATTGCGCTGGAAGCAGAAGATGTCCCCCCCCAGCGGCCCGAGCTGCCCGATCGCCCGGCCGAACGAATCGGAAATGATCCACCGCCGCTGGCCCCACGGCAGATCGAGCTGCCGCTGATGCACGCCGGCGTTCATCTGCATGCCCGGCAGGCTCTCGCTCAAGTCCTGCGACCAGATGATGCGGGCAGCGCCACCATTGCCGGCCGCCGCGAGCGTGTCGATCGCGATGATCTGCTGCCCGAGCGAGACGAGCACCAGGTGACCGAAAGTGCGTGCCTGCATCACGGCGCGGTTGACGACCTGGTTGATCTTGCCGCTGGGGTCGGCCAACGACGCGCGCCACAAATCTTGTCCGTTGCTGTCGCGGCCCACCAGCGCCTGATTGTCTTGCGAGAGCGCGACCGTCAGGCTCCCCGTCCCTGGCTCCGTCTGCGCGGCGAACTCGATCTGGAAGAAGCGTTGCCCAGCATTGGCCTTGCGCTCTTCGCGCTCCATGATCACGCGGCCGATCGGCCAGGGGGACGCCGTGGAAAATAGCCGGGCAATCGCCGGGTCTTGCCGCAATTCGGCGGCCAGTTGCTGGCCGGTTTTGTCGTCCAGGCACTTGGCGTCGGCAAACTCGGCGGCCAGCCGACGCGCGTAGCGCGCCGCATCGGCCGAACGGCCGGTCGTCTTCATCAGCAGCGCCAACCGGGCAACGGCCCTGCGCACCAGGTCGCTTTGCCCCGAACGTTCGACGCGCCGCCAGAGAAACTCGGCTTCGAGAAAGTTCCCGCCGCCGACGAGACGCTGCGCAAGTTGATCGCGCGCAATGTCAGCCGCCGGCTCATCGCCAAAATACTGAATGAAATGCCGCAGCGCGTCGGGGCCGTCGCTGGCGGCCGCCTCTTTGGCCAGGCGTTCGATCGACGCCGTCAGTTCGGCTTGCTGCGCGACCGGCGCTCCGGCCGTCAGCGCGGCCAGGCCGGTTTGCGTCCAGCGATCGCGACGCACGCTGCGCGCGGCCTCCACGCGCTCCAGTGCCGGGGGGCCCAGCGCGCGATCGGCCAGGCGCAAGTACATCGACACGGCCCCCGTTGCGTCTCCCGTTTCGCGCAGACCCGAGGCCATCAGCCGCAAGTAGCGGCTGCGCTCGTCGGGCGTGCGCACCAGTTTTTCCAGCTCGTCCGCGTCCCCCCGATACGTTTTGAAATTGACCGCCAGCGCCTCGAGCAGCCCATCGACCAGATGCTCGCGCGTGCGACTCTGTGGCGACAGCAGATAAGAGCGCCGCAGATCGGCCACGGCCCGCTCGATCTGACCATCGTGCAACAGCACGGTGCCGCGCTGCGCCAGGGCCGCCGGATCGTCAGGCTTGCGGGCGAGAATCTCCTCGACCTGGCGCTTGAGCGAATCCAACTCGTGGTACGACTCGATGACGTCGATCCCTTGCGACAGCACCTTGCCGCGGTAGCACACCAGGTTCCCCGGCACGCGCCCCTTCCGCGACTTGCTGCGGGCGACGATGCGCCCTTCGTTCAGATCGACGGCGGCCACTTCGGCCGACGACAGCGGCACAAAGTAGCGATCGCCACTCATGAACCCGCGCCCGCTCGGCAAGCTGCCCGCCGGTAGCGGCACCGCGCCGCTGGCCCACGCCGGCTGACCATCGGCGAGCTTCAGCGCCTGCACGCCCGAGCGGCCAACCAAAATAACTTTGCCCTGATGAACGCCCGCCACATACAGATTGTCGCCGCGTGGCTGCTTCCAGATGACTTCGCCATCGAGCAATCCCAGACAGTGCAGCTCGTTCGATTCCACCGGCGTGGCCAGCACGCGCCCTTCGGCCAGCGTGACGCTCGAATCGAGCCAGTGATCGATCTCCTCGCGCTGCCGCCCGGCGAACATCATCATCGCCCCCATGCGGCGCCCCCACCATTGATTCTGCCCGGGGGGAATCGACTCGTAGCGGTAGCCCCACAGCAGCGAGCGCGTCGTCAGGTCGACCGCGACGAGCGCTCCCGACGCCGTCGGGCAGACCATCACGCCGTCGGAATAGCTCGGCGCCACGCCCGCCAGCCGGCGTGTGGGATCTTGTAGCACGTCGAGCTCCACGACCGCCAACTGCTGCGACCATTGCCCGCGACCGCTCTTGGCATCCAACACGGCCAGGCGAATTTCGCCGTTGATTTCCGCGAGCGCGTAGACCGCGTCACCCAGCGGCAGCGGTGGCCCGAGGAAGAACGCGCCGGCCATGTCGAGCTCGAAGTCGCCGCGCGTGCCGCCGGCCTCCCACTTCAACTTGCCGGTGCGAATATCGTGCGCCGTCAGGCGATTGAAATTCCGCGGCCACACCGGCGCTGGTTGCTTGCGACCGTTAGGCAACACCACCATCCGGGCTTGCGCGGTCTGGTTCGGAATCATCAAGCTCAGATCTTCGACGCTGAAGACGTAGTGCCCGTCGCTCGACAGCGTGCCATAGGTCAAATCGTCCCACAGCCGCTGATCGAGCGCACCGATCATCTGCTGTTGATTGACTCCCGGCGGGGCGTTTGTGCTGCCGAATTCCAGCAACTCGTCGAGCGATTCGTCCACGGGCACGTCCCACACGCGCTTGCCCGTCTCAAAATCGATCGCCAGCAGCGTATTGACCGTCCGCATCAGCACGACGTTGTCGACCACCAGCGGGTGCAAGCCGGGGAGCGCCGCGACGTACTCGTCGCGATACTTCTGCCGCAACTGCGTAAGCTGCACTTCGACCGCATGATCTTCGGTCGTCGGCACCCACCAGCAATCGCTCTCGTGATCCAACAGCGGGCTGCTCCCCTGATTCGCGGCGTTCCGCGTTGCGTCGCCGCGATACTGCACCCAGTCGTCACGCTCGGTGACCAGATGCTTGGGCGGCACGCCAAGTTTCTCGGTCAGCCAGGCCGTCGCGCCGGCCGCGCCCTCGAACCATGCCACGGGCTCGCCTGCCACGATCAGCTGCGCGCCGGCTTGCTGCTCCTTCAGGGCCACGAGCACGTCGCGGGCCCGGTCGGGCACGCCGCTCCAAAGCCAGCAGCTCGCCAGCGCCAAGCTCAGTTGCGGCTCCCACTGTCGGGCCACGGCCGGCGCGGTGTTCAGCCGCTCGAAGCAAAGCGCCGCTGCCAGCGGTCGCCCATGATCGCGATGATGCTGCGCGAGCAAGTAGGTGGCGCGATAGCCCGCCTCGGTATGGAAAAACCGCCGCGAGACTTCGGTCAATTGCTGAAAGTCGCGCTTGTCGAGCGCTTCGGCCAACTGCTGCGCGGCCCGCGCACCGTACTGCAATTCGTAAGTTTCTCGCGCGGCGCGTGGCAATTCGCCAATCAGCTTTTGCGCCTCGGCCTTCAGGCTCAGGTGTACCGGGCCGTTGGGGTCAGGCTGAAAGAAGAAATCCTCGGGTGCTTCGACGATCGCCCCCAAGGCGCGAACCGCCTCGGCGTAGCGTTTCTCTTGGAGCAGCTCGCGCGCCTTCTTCAGCAGTTGCTCGGTCTCACGATCGCGCGCGAACGTGGCCGGCTCTTCCGAGGCTCCACCATTGGCGGCGATCGCCAACCCTGGCGCCGCCATCCGCGCGCGCAACACGCCGTTGAGTCGCTGGGCGCCCCCTTGAATTTGAATCTGAATGTTCGGGCCAACCGGGATGGGGGCGTTCTGCGCACCCGGCACAATGACTTGTCGACGCATGGCCGCCGGGGGGCGTGCCGGTGCAGCCCGCTGGGCGGCTGGTGCGGCAGCAGGCGCAGCCGGTTGATCCGCAGGCGCAGCAGCCGGGGCCGGCTTGTCTGCGGCGGGCTTTGCATCTGCGGCCGGTTTCGCATCTGCGGCCGGTTTCGCTGCTTCAGCCACAGGGGCGGGCGCCGCTTCGGCGGCCGGCGCAGCGGGGGCCGGCTCATCGGCCCGCAAGCTGCTCAGCCCCAATGCCCCACCGACCACCACGAAGAACGCCGCACTACCAATCAGCCAACCCTTGCCGGCGTCCGTCGATCGCACCATCGCGTGGCTCCTCATCCTTGCGTGCCTGAGAGTTGGGTCCTGAGCGGGTCGGGAAATGAGTCGCTAGAGAAGTCTATTGCGGACTAGCGGGCGGTGCCGGTCGCCCCGAGGCACTTCGAGCCGCTCGCGAGATCCTCATTCAGACGCGCGCTCGAACCCACCGGTTCCCCGGCAGCGTCAGGGATCTGCCGAGCGGGCGGTTTGTAACCATCCGGCGAACTTTATCTTACGCGGCCCGCTAGGCCAGTGACAACCAAACTGCGGACCACGCGAGATCCTTGCACGCAGGCCGCCGCGATCGGGACCGGTCGCGATCCTGCGCGACGGTCGCACGATCGCATTGGATTGCTCACGCTCGCTCTGCCGCTGGACACTGGATACAGGAAACACCGGCCCACCCGACCGCCGCCACCTGGTTTCCAGCATAGTTGGTGCTCTGCCGGGCCCCGCCCGCACGAATTACTCAGAAAACCTTTTGTCGGCGCGCGTGTCGGCCGTCAGGCCCCTGTAACACGCACGATTCCTACGGGGTGCCGGTTGCGGCGCGCGAAGCGAATGGCAGGCCGTGCCGGTGAGGTAGTTTGGCGAAAAACCGCGGAAAATGCCGTGCTCTACGCGAAAAAGCGTGCTACGTTTCGACGAGAAGTGTGGGATCGTTCCCGCCCGACCGAAGCCAATCGAGGTGCCGAAACAGCGAAGCAGCAGGCCCGAGTTCCGGTTGCGTAGTCCGCGGCGAGATGCGTGTTTCGCGGGATTTTCCGGGATTTTCGGCTTGCAATTTTAGTTCGACTGTTTCTAATCACCGCGATTGATGGCGGCAAACCCGCCATTTCGGCCGTTTTTCCGATTCAATAGCCACCTTTGCATGGAGGACTTTCGAGCTATGGCGAAGGTCGCAAGCAAGAAAACGTCTGCCAAAGCCCCCACCAAGAGCGAAGTTCTCGCCTCGATCGCCGATGCAACCGGCGTCGGCAAGAAAGAGGTCGCCGCCGTGCTGGAGGCCCTGTCGAACGAAATCAAAAAGAGCCTTGGCAACAAGGGCTCGGGCGTGTTCACCATTCCCGGCCTGGTCAAAATTGCCAAGCAAAAGGTCCCCGCCCGTCCGGCCCGTAAGGGTGTGCCTAATCCCTTCAAGCCGGGTGAGTTGATGGACCAGGCCGCGCGCCCCGCCTACAACAAGGTCAAGGTGCGTGCCCTGAAGAACCTCAAGGGCTACGTCTAGTCGACACGCGGATGATGCCTGGTTCGCCCGGCTGTCATCCGACAGGTGCCACTGGCTCTGCCAGTGCTCCGGGGGGTCGACACTTAGCACACACACCGTCGCTCGTACTCGCGCCACCCGCGCGGTACGAGCGGCGGTGTTATTTTTTGCGCTGCCACGCCGTCTGCGATCTGTTAGCCGCGGAGTTTACTCCGCGCGCTAGCTCGCGCGAGCCGAGAGTCAATCCGGCCATTCGTCGCGCGCGCTCTGAAAAGTCGAAGTCCAGGCTGCAGCGCTGTCGGTTTGCGTCCGCAGCTCAAAAGAGCTCACTACCAGGCAACTCACTTCTTCGACGTCCCGGCGCAAGTGCGTTGCTGCAAGCGTTGAGCGCGGTCGGGGGGCGTGCTCCAACCGAGCGCCAAGCTCACGGCGCCGCCGAAGCAAATCACGGTGAACAGGCCCCAAATACACACGCTCAGCCAGAATCCAAATGGCCTGCCGGTGCGCGTGAAATACCCCCAATTCGATCGTGACTCGCCCATTCGCAATTCAAAAGCCCAGAACGCTAAAAAAGCGCAGCCGATGCCAAGAGATAAGCTGATACCATTCAGCAATTCGTGGCGACTAAATTGCAGGGCAAGCGCAGTCGGCAGCAACACCGCGGCGGCGACGATCGCGGTCCACTGAACGTATCGCAGCCAGCGGGCGACGCGCGGCGGCGCCGCATCCGGTTCTGCAACAAAGACCCGCTCGAAATGACGTTTGCGTCGCGACACGAGCTCAACCCATTCGTGGACGTGACGTATATCTAGACACGAAGAGCTCTAAATACACAAAGGTGTCACGAAGAATGTCATGATCCACAGAACGCACAGAAGGACGCAGAACGAACTGAGGCGATTCGTCCTTGTTCTATGTACTTCTGCGACTTCGTTGGATGCACTTACCGATACGCGAAGTCACCCGCGTTGACGCTCGGCAGGTTGCTCGCGCCCATCAAATAGCGGTCGACATTGCGGGCCGCTTCGCGACCTTCGTGGATCGCCCAGACGACCAGCGACTGGCCGCGTCGCGCGTCGCCGGCGGCGAATACGCCCGGCACGCTCGATTGGTAGTCGGCGCCGGCCTTGATATTGCCGCGCCCGTCGAGCTCGATCCCCAACTGCTCGATCGCGCCACCGGGCTCGGGGCCCAGGAAGCCCATTGCCAACAGCACGAGCTGGCAGGGCCAGTCGCGCTCGGTGCCAGGGCGCTCCTTGTAAGGAGGATTGCCCGTGCCGAGCCAATCGATCTCGACGGTGCGCAGGCTCTCCACATGTCCCTGGCTATCGGCCCGGAACTCCTTGGTGAGGATGCTCCAGTGGCGATCGCAACCCTCTTCGTGCGAGGTGCTGGTGCGCAGAATAATCGGCCAGAGGGGCCAGGGGGTGTTCGCCGGGCGCTCGGCACGTCGCGGGAAGTCGCCGAGATCGTCGGGCTTGGGCAGCAATTCGAACTGCGTGACGCTTTTGGCGCCGTGACGGTTCGAGGTGCCGGTGCAGTCGCTGCCGGTGTCGCCGCCGCCGATGATGATCACGTCTTTGCCCGTGGCCATGATCGAGACGTCGGCCGGAAGTTCGTCCCCCTGGTTGCGCTGGTTCTGCTGCGGCAGAAACTCCATCGCAAAGTGCACACCGGGCAGTTCGCGACCAGGGATGTTCAGGTTGCGCGGCGCGGTCGAGCCAATGCAAAAGACGATGGCGTCGAAGTCGCGGCGCAGCTCTTCGACCGGCACGTTGAAGCCGACATTGGCGCCGGTCTGGAAAGTGACCCCTTCGGCCTTCATTTGTTCGACGCGCCGCCAGACGCGCCATTTCTCGAGCTTGAAGTCGGGGATGCCGTACATGAGCAAACCGCCGGGGCGATCGGCGCGCTCGAACACGGTGACCCAATGCCCCGAGCGATTGAGCTGCTGGGCGGCGGCCAGGCCGGCCGGGCCGCTGCCGATGACCGCCACGCGCTTGCCGGTGCGGCTGGTCGGTGGCTCAGGCACAATCCAACCTTCGTCGAAGCCGCGATCGGCAATCGACATTTCGATCGACTTGATGGCGACCGGGTCTTCGTTGATTCCCAGCACGCAGGCGGCCTCGCACGGGGCGGGGCAGACGCGGCCGGTGAACTCGGGGAAGTTGTTCGTGGCGTGCAGCCGCGAGAGGGCCTCGCGCCACTGCCCGCGGTACACCAGGTCGTTGAAGTCGGGAATGATGTTCCCCAGTGGGCAGCCGGTATGGCAGAACGGCACGCCGCAATCCATGCAGCGCGCGCCTTGCTGCTGCAAATCCTCGGAAGGGAGGATCTCGAGGAACTCGCGAAAGTGCTTCAGCCGCTCGGCGACCGGCGCCTTGTGGAAGTGATCGCGCTTGTATTTGAGAAAACCACGTACATCACCCACGGGCCACCTCCTCGAGCGTGCCGGCCGCTTCGGCTTCGTCTTTATCTTCTTGTTTGTCGTCGTGGCGCTCGCGGAGCATCTCGGCGATGGCGCGCTTGTAGTCGATCGGCATGACTTTCACGAATTTGCTTTTCAAAGTGTCCCAGTTGTCGAGCACGTACTGCCCGCGGGTGCTGCCGGTGTAGCGGACGTGGTTGCGGAGCATTTCGAGGACGCGGGTTTGATCGGCGAGGTCGGCGATGTCTTCGAGCTCGACGAGCTCGCGATTGACCAGCGCCGGGAACTTGCCCTGCTCGTCGAGCACGAAGGCGATGCCGCCGGACATACCGGCCGCGAAGTTGCGCCCGGTTTCGCCGAGGATGAGCACGATGCCCCCGGTCATGTACTCGCAGCCGTGGTCGCCGACCCCTTCAACCACCGCCCGGGCACCGCTGTTGCGGACGCAGAAGCGTTCGCCGGCGATGCCACGCAGGTAGAGCTCGCCCGAGGTGGCACCGTAGAGGGCGACGTTGCCGCAGATGATGTTGTCTTCGGCCTTGAACGTGGCGTCGCGATCGGGCCTGACGATGATCTTGCCGCCGGAGAGCCCCTTGCCGCAGTAGTCGTTGACATCTCCCTCGATGCGGACGGTGATGCCCGGCGCGCCGAAGGCCAGCAGGCTTTGCCCGGCCGAACCGCGGAAGTTGAGCTCGATGGTGTCGGCCGGCAGCCCCTTGGGCCCGTACTTCTTGGTGACTTCGCTGGAGAGAATCGTGCCGACGGTGCGCTGGATATTGCGGACGTCGCGGGTGACGACGACTTTCTCGCCGCGCTCCAGCGCCGGCGCACAAGCGGGGAGCAGTTCGGTGACGTCGAGCGAACGGTCAATCCCGTGATCCTGCTTGTCGTCACAGAAGGTCTTGTAGATGTCGGCCTCGGGCGGGCGACGCAGGATGTTCGTGAAGTCGAGCCCGCGGGCCTTCCAATGCGCGATGGCTTCGCGGGTGTCGAGGCGATCGACGCGGCCGACCATCTCGTTGATGGTGCGGAAGCCGAGCCGGGCCATGATCTCGCGGAGCTCTTCGGCCAGCATGAAGAAGTAATTGACGACCCACTCGGGCTTGCCTTCGAACTTGGCCCTTAGCGCCGGATCTTGCGTGGCGATGCCGACGGGGCAAGTGTTCAGATGGCACTTGCGCATCATGATGCAGCCGAGCACGACGAGCGAGGCCGTGGCGATGCCCCACTCTTCGGCCCCCAGCAGCGTGGCGATGGCCACGTCTTTGGCGGTGCGGAGCATGCCGTCGGTCTGCACGATGATGCGGCCGCGCAAGTCGTTCATCACCAGCACCTGCTGGGTTTCGGCCAGGCCGAGCTCCCAGGGAATGCCGGCGTGCTTGATCGAGGTTTGCGGGCTGGCGCCGGTGCCGCCATCGTGTCCTGAGATGAGCACGACATCGGCCTTGCCTTTGGCCACACCGGCGGCCACCGTGCCGACGCCGACTTCAGCCACGAGCTTCACGCTGACGCGGGCATCGCGATTCGAGTTCTTCAGATCGTGGATGAGCTGGGCCAAGTCCTCGATCGAGTAGATGTCGTGATGCGGCGGCGGCGAGATCAAAGTGACGCCGGGCGTGCTGTGGCGAATGCGGCCGATTTCTTTGTCGACCTTGTGGCCGGGCAACTGGCCCCCTTCGCCCGGCTTGGCCCCTTGGGCCATTTTGATTTGCAGCTCCTGGGCGTTGACCAGGTAGTAGCTGGTGACGCCGAAGCGGGCGCTGGCCACTTGCTTGATGGCGCTGTTGCGCGAATCGCCGTTGGCATCGAGCTGGTAGCGCGCGGGGTCTTCGCCCCCTTCGCCCGTGTTGCTCTTGGCCCCCATGCGGTTCATGGCGACGGCCAGCATCTCGTGAGCTTCCTTCGAGATGGAGCCGTACGACATCGCGCCGGTGGCGAACCGCTTGACGATCTCCTTGGCGGGCTCAACTTGATCGACGGGAATGGCGTGCTCGAGCTCACGGAAGTTGAGCAGCCCGCGGAGGGTGAGCAGTTGCCGCTCCTGCTGATCGATGAGCTGCTGGTAGCGGCGGAATTCTTCGCGGCTGTTGAGACGCGTGGCCTGCTGCAGCTTGGAAACCACATCGGGGTTCATGATGTGGGCTTCGCCTTTGCGGCGCCATTGGTACTGGCCGCCAACGTCGAGCGGGAGCAGTTCGGGAACTTCAACCGTGGGATACGCGTGCTCGTGCCGGCGCAGCGATTCTTCGGCGATTTCGGCCAGGCCGATCCCTTCGATGCGGCTGGCGGTGCGCGTGAAGTGCTCGTCGATCAGGGCGCTATTGAGCCCAATGGCTTCAAAGATCTGTGCGCCGCGGTAGCTCTGCTGGGTGGAGATACCCATCTTCGAGGCGACCTTGAGCAAGCCCTTGCCGACCGCTTTGACGAAGTTCTTTTCGAGCTTGTCGAGGGGCGTGTCGGCCGGCAGGTAGCGCTCGGCTTGCATCGAGGCGAGTACTTCGAAGGCGAGATACGGATTGACCGCGCCGGCGCCGTAGCCCGTGAGCAAGGCAAAGTGCTGCACTTCGCGCGCTTCGCCTGTCTCGACCACCAGGCCGCAGCGGGTGCGGGCCATCTCGCGGATCAGATGATGATGGACGCTAGAAGTGGCCAACAGCGCGGGAATGGGAACGAGGTCGGCGTTCACGCCGCGGTCGGAAAGAATGAGGATCGTGATGCCATCGGCGACGGCGCGCGAGGCTTCGGCCCGCAGCTCGTGCAGGCGGCGCTCCATCCCGGCGGCCCCTTCACTGCGCTTGAAGAGGATCGAGAGCGTGCGGCTCTTCAGACGCGGGCGATCGAGCGCGCGGATCTTGGCCAGCTCGGCATTGGTGATGATCGGTTGCTCGAGCCGCAGCAGCGCGCACTGCTCGGGCGTTTCGGCCAGCAGATTGCCTTCGGCGCCAATCGTGGTGATCAGCGAGGTGACGATCTCCTCGCGAATGGCGTCGAGCGGCGGATTGGTGACCTGCGCGAAAAGCTGCTTGAAGTAGTTGTACAAGAGCTGCGGGCGATCGGAGAGCACGGCCAGCGGCGTGTCGTTGCCCATCGAGCCGATTGGTTCGTAGCCGTCGAGAGCCATGGGGGCGAGGATGATCCGCAGGTCTTCGAGCGTGTAGCCGAAGACGCGCTCGAGCTTGATGAGTGGCTCGCCCGCCGCGCCGTTTGAGCCATTGCGGCGATGACCGTTGCGATGCTGGGGGACGACGCCCAGGCCGAGGGCCGCTTGCGAGTTGACGGTGGGCTTGGCGGCGGGGGCTTCGGGGGTCGGCAGATCGTCGAGGCGGACGAGGTTTTCGTCGAGCCACTTGCGATACGGCTGGCGCGAGGCGAGCTGATGCTTGAGCTCGTCGTCAGCGATGATCTCCCCTTTGGCCGTGTCGACCAGCAGCATGCGGCCCGGCTGCAGGCGACCCTTGTAGGCGACGTCCTTCTGCGGAATTTGCAGCACGCCGGCCTCGGAGCCCATCACCAGCAAGCCATCCTTCGTGACCCAGTAACGGCTGGGGCGCAGGCCGTTGCGATCGAGCACGGCGCCGATCAAGGTGCCATCGGTGAAAGCCATCGAGGCGGGGCCGTCCCACGGTTCCATCAGGCACGATTGATATTCGTAGTAGGCCTTCTTTTCATCAGACATGCTCTCGTGGCCGGCCCACGGTTCGGGGATGAGCATCGACATGGCCTGTGCCAGCGGGCGGCCGGTGATCACCAACAGCTCGAGCGCGTTATCGAAGTTGGCCGAGTCGCTCGCGCCAGGCGTGCAGATCGGCATGATCTTCGCCAGGTCGGGGCCAAACTGCGGATGCGCGAGCATGCTCTCGCGGGCGTGCATCCAGTTGACGTTGCCGCGCAGCGTGTTGATTTCGCCGTTGTGGCAAAGGTACCGGAACGGCTGGGCGAGATCCCACGTGGGGAACGTGTTGGTGCTGTAGCGTTGATGGACTAGCGCAAGCGCCGAGACATAGTCGGGGTCAGCCAGGTCGTTGTAGAAACGATCGACCTGCTCGGCCAGCAGCAAGCCCTTGTAGATGATCACGCGGCTCGAAAAGCTGGGGATATAAAAAAACGTCTTCTGGGCGAGATCGCTTTCAGAAATCGCGCGCTCGACGCGCTTGCGGATGACGTAGAGCTTCCAGTCCAACAGCTCGCGCGGGGTGTCGGCGCCACGGGCGACGAACAACTGCCGCACGACCGGCTCGGCCTCGCGAGCGACGCGGCCGATCGACATTTGATCGACGGGGACGTCGCGCCAGCCGAGCACACGCTGCCCTTCTTCGGCGACGATTTCGGCCAGGCGCACTTCGCAGATGGCCCGCTGATCGGCTTCGCGCGGCAGAAACACGACCGCCACGCCGTAGTCGCCGGGCGAGGGGAGCCCGAAGCCGAGCCCCTCGGAAACGCGGCGAAACAGCTCGTGCGGCATCTGCGTGAGGATACCGGCGCCGTCGCCGGTTTCGGGATCGCAACCGCAGGCGCCGCGGTGGGTGAGGTTTTCGAGAATCTCGATCGCCGAGCGGACGATTTGATGCGTTTTGCGGCCGGCAATGTCGACGACCATGCCGACACCGCAGGCATCGTGCTCGTTGGCCGGATCGTAAAGGCCCTGACGCGGAGGAAGGCCGACGCGCGGCTGTAAATCGGCGCGAGACTGCAAATCGGCACGCGGTGCCGGCTGTGCGGCGCCCAGCGACGAAAGTTCAACGATGGGAAGCTGATGGCTGACGGCGCTAGCGGTCCGTGCGCGATTTGACATGGCAAGTACCTGGACTGTTTCGACGATCGATAGGTTCGGAAAAGTTGCGGTTCGTCGCTCGTTACGACGAACCGTGGTCGCCCGCCACTGCGACTGAGACGAGTTGCTCGGCGCCGCCTGCGCCCTCTGCGCTGTGCACAGCATTACCGTTATGCGTATCGTGATGAGCACCGTTGTGGGCGCCGTTGCCACTACGGGCATCGACCGTTGCACCGTCGGTCAATTCCAGCGCCGCCACGTTTTCACCTTCTTGCGCCTGCAGCAGCTCCATGAAGCGCTGCGTGGTGCTCGACTGTTCTTTGCCGCGACGGAAGATGATGCCCAGCGGCCGCACAAGCTCGTCGGTCGCCAAAGGGATCACGACGAGCGTGCCGGCGTCCGCTTCGCGCATCACCGTGGGGATCGGCAGCAAGCCGATGCCGGCGTCGATCTCGATCGCCCGCTTGATCGTCTCGATATTGTCGAACTCCATGGCGACGCGGACCTCGACGCCGTGGGCCTGCAGCACGGCGTCGATCTCGCGGCGGATCGTCAGGTCGCTATCGAAGTTCACGACGTTTTCGCCGTGCAACTCGTCAAGCGAAACGCGATCGCGGCCCGCCAGCCGATGCCGGGGGGAGCAGACCAGCGCCATCGGTTCGATGCGCCAGCGGATCGCCCGCATGGTGCGCGAGGCCTTCGGATAGCTGACGATCCCCAGGTCGGCGGTGTCTCCTTCGACCGCTTCGTAGACGCGGTGCGGGTGGAGGTACTCGAGCCGGACGTTCGACTTGGGGTGGCGCGTCAGGAACTCTTGAATGTGCCGGCTCATGTGGTGCAGGCCGACCGAGTAGATCGAGGCCACGCGGACGCGCCCCTCGACCTCTTCGTGCAGTTTGCGGACGCGATCTTCAAGAACGTCGTACCGCTCGACCAGCGACCGGCAGCCGTCGTAGAAGACCTCCCCCTCGGGCGTGAGCACGAAGGGTCGTTTCGACCGGTCAATTAGTTTTACCCCTAGGCGTTCTTCCAACTGCTGGACGAGCTGGCTGGCCCCCGACTGCGAGAGCTCGTTTTCGCGGGCGGCGCGCGAGAAACTACGTCGCCGGACGACATCGCAAAACACTTTGAGAGACTTGATATGCATAGCGCGGCCGCGAATAAGTGCGGACGATAGACGGCTTCCCCAGCATTCGAAAGTGACATACTAACCTAGGGAGCCTGGGCGGCCCCGTCAAGTAGCTAGCAGTCGGGCCGGGAAATTCGCTGGAACCCCGGCCGGGCGTGGCGTTTTGGCAACGGGGGGGCACGGGCCGGGGGGGAGTGCGGCCGTCGTTTTGGGCCAATGACGAGCCGGATTTACGTTCGAGCCGCCGCGGGCGGGAGCCGCGAGTCGATTTTGGTCGTCGCTGCGGGGAAGGGCGGGCAACCGTGATTGGTGCGGCGTTCAGACCGGCGTAGAATGCGGGCCGCGTTTGATTCGCCTGCCATGCTGACCGACGAGGAGTACGCCAGTGACCAGGGGCAAGCTAATTCGAGCGGGCCGCGTTGCACGTTGGAGTGCCGCTACGGTGGGCTTGCTGCTCTTGCTGCAAGCCAGTGCGACGGCGGTCATCGTGCCGCTGAATTTTGGTAACGGATCCCAAGTTGGCTTGGTAAACAACATGACTGTAAAGGTTCCACCGGAGGTATCCGGAGAAGTGGAACTCGGAGGGGGCGGAACCGTTTATAACGCCGTGAGCAAGAAGGTCGAGAACTTCGCTTTCACGGCTCCGCTGAACCACTCTCTAAAATTGTCGCCGGATTGGCGACCCATCAGTTTCAACGCTAGGACAACGAACCGGCCTTTTTTCTCGAGCACCCCGTTCGATGCAGCATCTGCCGAAATCTCCCATTCGGGACCGAATTTGTCACTGCTCGATTTGACGAGTTTGAATTTCGAAATGGGCGGAGGTGGAAGAGGGCTGTTAGTGCCGGTAGATACGCTTGTGGTTACAAGCAATAGTAACGTCTCCATTCTCAAGGCGCTAACGGTTGATCTCAGTCTGAATGATCAGGGTTTCGGAATGCAGTTCGTGCAGACGAGTGCTGCGACGGTCGGCGGCTCAAACGGTCAGGGCAGTTTTCATCTGACGGGCGAAATTAGGGCACTATTTGAATATGATGCGATTCTTGCGGGGATTTTTCCGACACCAATCGAAAACGGGCCATTCTACAATCCCGCATCTTTTGACGGTGTGTGGAAGATCGCTCAAGCCGGACAAAAACATAAACTCACGCTTGATGGAACGCTGCACTTTGTCGTCAGTGATTCGGTTACCGCTCTATCGACGCAACTGTCGATTTCCAGTCCGCTCGCATTGACTCTGACGATCACGACCGATCTCGCATTCTCCTTTGGAATCTCGGCCGCCGTGCATCTTGAGCAGTACTTCACAGCCCCGGAACCTGGAAGCATCGTGCTGCTGGGGATCGGATTGGCGGCCATCACTGCCGTCGCGATCGCGCGTCGGAAGCGGCCGGGCCCGTGTTCTGGAACCCAGCCCGGTTAGGCCGATTTCGCTCAATCGATTGTTCGACTTCGCCCGCGGCGGGCGGTACGCTATTGGTTGAGTCGGCCGCGTCCCGACGCCGAGCGCGTGCGCTAAGCACGCGACTCTCCAAAAGCGTCACCAACGGCGCGCGGCCTGCCCAACCGGAACAGTCTTCTCATCGCTAGTCAACGCAGGGGGCGCGTGCGCGCGCGAACCGCTATGTTCGGCGAACCCCGGATCGGACTGCGCGAACTGGCCGCCCTTTGCCGCCGCATGGGGCTGTCGCTCGAAACCGGCCTCGACATCCGCCGCGTCCTGTCGCGCGAAGCGTCAGGCCGCGCGAGCCGCGCGCTGGCCCGCCGGCTCGAACAGATTTCGATCGATCTCGGCCGGGGGCGCACCCTGACCGACAGCCTGGCCGACACCGGCAAATTCTTTCCTCCACTGGTACACGAAATGGTCTCCGTCGGCGAGGAGACCGGGCAAGTCGCCGAAGTCCTCAAGCGGCTGGCCGAGCATTACGAGTCGCAGCTCAAGCTGCGGCGCGTCTTTCTGGCTGCCATCACCTGGCCGCTGACGCAGTTGACCGCGGCCATCTGCATCGTCGGTTTCTTGATCTGGATTCTGGGGATCATCGCGTCCTCCAACGGCGGTCAGGCGTTCGACGTGCTGGGGCTCGGCCTGTCGGGCAATCGGGGCGCGGCGATCTATTTCGGCACCGTGGCGGCGATCGCCATCGGCGGTTTCTTGATCGTTCGCACGCTAATGCGGAGCCGCTTCTGGGCAGGGCCCTTCGAGCGGTTGGTGCTGGCGATCCCGGTGCTCGGGCCGGCGCTGCGCACGCTGGCGCTGTCTCGCTTGGCCTGGTCGCTTAACCTGACGCTCGACACCGGCATGCCGCTCAAGCGAGCGCTCCCGTTGAGCTTACGAAGCACGCGCAGCCGGCTGTTTGCCGAACAGAGCGAGCGCGTGGTGCGCGACGTGCAGCGCGGCCGGGAGATCAGCGAGGCGCTGGCCGACACGCGCGTTTTTCCGACCGACTTTCTCGACGCGCTCGAAGTCGGCGAACGGAGCGGCCGATTGCCCGAGACGATGCGACTGCTAAGCGAGCAATACGAGGATCACGCCCGGCGGGCCTTGGCGACGCTCACGATGCTGGCGGGCTTCGCCGTCTGGGCTGGCGTGGCGCTATTGATCGCGGCCGTCGTCATCCGGCTGTTCATGTACTATGTCGGGACGATCAACGGGCTGTTGGATGAGATTTAGCGAAGCGGTAGCGCAGCAGCAACATTAAGCTGGCGAATGCGTGTCGCCGCTCCGTGGCTTGCCCGCAGGCCCCGCTACCGACGCAGTGAAAACGGTGCCAGGAACCGTTTCCAGCAGTCGCGATGCGCCAAACGAGCGGTCCACAGAAACGGTTCCTGGCACCGTTTTGGCGACGCGTTTCGGCGCTCAAGGGAGCTTACCGTTCCCGCGCCGATCGGACGGACGCCTGCCCCCCACGTCACCTGCACCTCTCTCTTCTGCTCACCTGATCTCGCCCTCACGGCTTCGGCCACTTCAGCCACTCGTGCAGAAATTCAAATGTCCCGACACCGTGGATCGAGTGTGGGCCATCAAAAAACTCGATCGTCGTCCGCTCCGGAATCTTCAAGGCCGCGTACTGCCGCCGCACGCGGGCGAACTCGTAGGCCACCCACTCGTCGGGCGCGACACCATCGTGATGCCCACGCTCGACCATGAACGGCCGCGGTGCGATCAGCCAGGCCATCTCCGCGTAGTTGAACGTATTGCCCAGGTCGAACTCGAACATCTCATACTCGCCCGTGCCGAGGTAGCTGTAGCTCGAGCGGCTCGAGGTGTTCTTCCAGATCCACTCGTTGAAGTCAGCCGAGCAGATCGAAAGCGCATACTGCTCGACGATCGCCGGCACGCGCATCGCCGTCTTGCCGCCGTACGACAAGCCATAAAAACCGATCCGCGCCGGATCGACCATTGGCAACCCCGCCAGCCAGCCGACCAACTGCTGATGCTGCGGCACGATGATCGAGAACAGCGATTTGCCCAGCGGGTTGGCCTTGCGTTGTAACGTGCGGAAGCGGTCCTCGCCGATGTACGGGTTCTGTGGTGCGTACGTGATGAAACCACGCTCCGCCAGCCGGCAGGCATACTGGTGATAGTACTGGTTTTCGTGCTTCGGGTCGGCCACGTCGGTCGGGCGGCCTTCGAGCCCATGCTGACAGACGACGACGGGCCGCTTCTCCCCCGGCTTGATGTCCTTCGGCACGAGCAGAATGCCGTAGGCGTACACATCCGGGAAAACATCGAGCATCACTTCGTAGCCGGTGTACTTCGGCTCGTCATAAACCTGCCTTGACCGCGCATTGGCCGGCAGCAGCGGCTGATCGAACCGCCCGATCACCTCGTTGTAAAAATACTCGCGATACGGTTTGGTCGATTGCTGCCACGCTTCGAGCGAACTGGCGTCCGCTTTCTTCCAGAACTCCTTGCGGGTGTACTCCGACTCGCGCATCAGGTGCTGCGTGTACTCGACGAGCTGGCGGAACTGACGCTTTTGGCGCGCGGCAGTTTCGATGCCTCTTAGTTCGTTGAGCTGACGCGATTCGAGTTGGGCGATCGCCACTTCGCCAGTAAAGCTCTGGACGAAGCGTTCGAGCGCTTCGCGCGTGCCGAAGGGCCCGCTGCCATCGTCGCTGGTGATGACGACGGGCGGGCCTGCGCCGCCATTGGGGTGCGGAGTCGTCAACGCCGCGGCCCGTTCCGCTTCTTCGATGACAACTTCTCGAGGTGGGGTGACGATCTTGCCAGGTGCCGCTCCGGAGCGCCCATCGTGCGGTTTCGGCGGCCCGTCGATCTTGGGCATTGCGCACGCTTCGATGATCAAAGGCCGCGGCGCGATCAAGCTGACCAGCTCGGCGTCGCCGAATTGATCCAACAAGCCGAACACATTGCGATAGATTGGCTCTTCCCACAAATTCTGCCGCGAATTGAAGTAGCCACTGACGCAGACCGCATCGATCCGTGGATCAAGTGCCGCGGCATACATCGCGATCAAGCCCCCTTCGCCGTAGCCGATGACGCCGATTCGAGGATCCGGTTTGTTGATCGGACTCAAGGCATCAACAGCAGCTAATACCTTTTGTACTTCGTAGCCGATGATGTGCCGCCCCACTTCGTAGGCTTGCCGATAGACGAACTCGCGATGCGGTTGATTCGTTGGTCGCGAATCTCCCACAACCGAATCCGTATCGGCACGATCAATCAAAGTCGGCACGAATACGCGAAAACCACTCTCGGCCAGGTGACGCGCAAACCACGATTCCGGTGGCACTCCAGGCGCGAGCCCGGAAATCATCTCGGGCGTCTGATCAGCGTCCGGGATCGCAATGATAGCGCGTTCATCGAAAGTGCTCAGACTCTTCGGCTCGCCTGTCTGACCGACGGGCATCAGTACGACGCCCTCTGCTTCCACGACATCAAGACCATTGATCGCCAGCACGGGCCAACGCACCGATGCGCCAACCACCCTGGGACCCAATTTGATGAACGGAGAATCCTGCCTGCGATGGTCGATCGTAAATTCGGGATTCTTCACCCGCTCATCCACCGCGCCAATAATCTTCGCCAGCCGCGCCCGATTGGCCGCGATCGACTTCTCGTAGGCCTCGACACTCGATGCGTCGCGCTGCCAGTGCCGCGAGCGCCGCTCCAGCGACAGCTCCGTTTCGCGCAGCAGGAACTTGTCGATCCCATCGACCATCTGCGCGGCCGGGTCCCCATCCGCCGTGAGCGGTGCCGTGCCCGGCAGCGGCGCGCCAGGTCTTGCCTCGTCGGCCCGCGCCACGGCGCTGCCGGCCAAGATCACGATCAGCGCCAGGAAAACTCCTCGACGGGAGACAGTCATAGCTTCGCTCGTGATTCGATTCATGCGGCTGCTACTCCCTGAGGTCGTGTGGTTTTGGAATCCATCTCGGGTGCCATTGGGCGCCGTCCATCCTTTTGGATTCGGGTGGCCCGACTGCTCGCAGTCGGGTGGCGCAGCCACAAGAAACTATGCATGCCGCCCGGCCCGCTTCAGCCGCGTCGATCCTTAGATGGCTTCCTGTCGCTGCGCGACCCAGCCGGCAAGCGGCTGGGCCACCCGTTGTCCGCAAGATCAGCGGATTGACGGTGCCGGCTGCCAATGGCCCGGGCATTTCGCGCCGGCGAGTCTAACGCGAGCCACCGGCGCCCGCCACTTTCAGTCGTCGTTCGACGCCCGCTGGAGCGGGTGGCATCGTCGGCCGTTTCACGCGGACGCAAGCACGGAGGATTCACCCAGTCAGCCGAGCAGGCTGACCGCGTGAAGCGTCCCTCTGCGAGGTTAGGGACGCAAGCGGGGCGCGTGAACAGGGGACAGGCGACAGGCCACAGACTACAGGCGATAGGCAATTGCAGGCTTAGGACGCAAAACAGCCCCGTTAGGACGGTTTAGGACGCAAGCATTTCTGAATTTGCGTCCTAAGGTCAAGTCATTTCGTGGCAATTGGTTACGCGCGGTTTTTTCGGGCTTAGGACGGTTAGGACGCAAAATCCCGGAACACTTTATAGAAGAGGGGGGCACGCGGCCGTAGCGCATGCCCGGCGGCCAGCGAATCGGCTATCATCGGCGTTATGAGGGAAGCACCAACTGAGTCATCCGTCCGCAGCCCCGAGCTGATGTCGCGTGACGACACCGCCCTGCTGGTCGTCGACGTGCAGGAGAAGCTGGTCCGCCTGCTACCAGGGTACCAGCGACTGATCTGGAATGTCGGCCGGCTCGTCCGGGCGGCCAAACTGCTCGGCCTGCCCGTGCTCGGCACCGAACAATATCCGCAAGGGCTCGGCGGCACCATCGCCGAGTTGGCCGAACTGGTCGGGCCGTGCGAAGCCAAAACCGCCTTCAGCTCGGCCGGTTGTCGGGGGATTGCCAGCCAGCTTAGCGAGCGTGGCATCAACCGTGTCTGCCTGGCCGGCATGGAAGCGCATGTCTGCATCCAGCAATCGGCCTACGATCTGTTGGCTGCCGGCTACCGCGTCTATCTGCCGGTCGACGCGGTCGGTTCGCGTCATGCGGTCGACTATCAAACGGCCCTGCGGCGACTCGAAACGGCTGGCGCGGTCCTCACCACGGTCGAGGCTGCCATGTTCGAGTGGTGCCAGGATTCGGCCGCCCCCGAGTTCAAAGAGATCAGCAAGCTGGTTCGCGAAACCGGGCCGGACGCCTAGCCGCGCTGGCAGAGCAATTTCTTTCCTTCGCAATTCACGCTTCCATTCGCCCATCATTCACCCAATCAAAAAACCCGCACACCAATGACCGCAAACGCTCCCGCCGCCAAGCCCGCACCTGCCACTAAGCCCAGCCCTGCTGCCACCTCACTGCCGCCCGCGACAAGCTCGCCCGCGCTCGAACCGCCGCTACGGCTGCTGATGGGCCCGGGCCCCAGCCCTGTCCATCCGCGCGTGCTGCAAGCGCTCGCCGCGCCGACCGTCGGCCATCTCGATCCCTTCTACTTGAAGCTGATGAACGAGATGCAGCAGATGCTGCGGCGGCTGTTTGTGACCACGAACGAAATGACGCTGGCGATCAGCGGCACCGGTTCGGCCGGCATGGAAGCGACCGTCGTCAACCTGATCGAGCCGGGCGATTCGATGGTGGTTTGCGTCAATGGCGTCTTCGGCGGCCGCATGGTCGACGTCGCCCAGCGTGCCGGCGCGCGGGTGACCAAAGTCGAACGCCCCTGGGGAGAAGTCTTCGATCCCTCGCAACTGAAAGATGCCCTGGCGCTGGCCCGCCCGAAAGTCGTCGGCATCGTCATGGCCGAAACATCGACCGGCGTCTGGCAGCCGATCCCGGAAATCGCCAACCTCGTACACGATGCCGGCGCGCTACTATTAGTAGACGCGGTCACGGCGCTCGGCGGCGTGCCCGTCGAGGTCGATCGCTGGGGGATCGACGCCATTTACTCAGGCACGCAGAAGTGCCTTGGTTGCCCGCCGGGGTTGGCGCCGGTCTCCTTCGGCCCGCGGGCGATGGAAGTCGTGCTCGGCCGCAAGTCAAAAGTCGCAAGCTGGTATCTCGATGTCTCGATGCTGGCCAAGTACTGGGGGAGCGAGCGGGTGTACCATCACACTGCGCCGATCAACATGACGTACGCCCTGTACGAGGCGCTGCGGCTCGTGCACGAAGAAGGGCTCGAAAGCTGCTTCGCGCGACATGCGCTGAATCACCAGGCACTGCGGGCCGGCCTGGCGGCGCTTGGCATCGAGTACGCGGCCGCCGCGGGGCACGCCCTGCCGATGCTCAACGCGGTGCACGTGCCCGACGGGGTGAACGACGCCGCGGTGCGCACGGCCCTGCTCGAGCGGTTCGGCATCGAAATCGGCGGCGGGCTCGGCGACTTCAAGGGCAAAGTGTGGCGCATCGGCCTGATGGGGCATGGCTCGCGCGCGACGAACGTGATCACCTTCCTCGGCGCGCTCGAGCAGATCCTGGCCGAGCAGGGTCACAAGTTCACCCACGGCGCGAGCCTGGCCGCGGCCAACGGGGTGTATGCAAAGAGTTAGGCTGCCATGCATCTGACGCCGGGCAGAATCATCAGCCTGCTTATTGCTGTGTTGCTCCTGGTCAGTAGCGTTTCGGGCGAAACTATCCAGGTGGCGCAACGCAGCACCGCGGAGATTGCGTTCCGCAATGTCGCTTACTTGGCGTTTGCCTTGGCACTGATCTGGTATTCAGAACGGGTGGCCGCGGCCGGAGAATACTTCGTGCGAGGGCACGACTCGCAAGAGACACCGGCCAGGTTAGTGTACCTCGCTGGCTGGTTTTTCTTGATCGTGCCGCCTGTGCTGACGTACGCACTAAACAGATAGACCGATCGCCGAGGGACTTGCACTAGCTCGCCGCGGCGGTGACCAGATCGGGCTCGTCGGCCGAGGCCGTCCGCATCCAGTGATTGAGTCGCTCGGCGTCGGCGCCTACGGTGCGCGACGCGGCGGCCAGCACCACGGCCAGCACGATGTTCAGAATGGGGATCACGTACATTGCCGCGTGCAGACCCTTACCGCGAAACGGCAGCAGGGTTTCCGTCGTGAACTGCGTGACGCCATCTAGTTCGGCGAAGTGCCGCGTGAGTGTCTCGCTGAGCCAGCCAGTCGCCACCGGGCCGAGCGCCGCGCCGAACACGTACATCGCGAAGAAGTAGAGCGCCATTGCCGTGCCGCGCAGGGCTGGCTCAATGACGTCTTGAATCGAAGAGTAAACCGTCGAATAGTAGGTGTACATCAGTCCGCAGCCGGCGCTCATGAACACCAGAAAACCGATCGTGTCGCCACCGGGCCGGCCGATTGCGAGGTAGACCATCGGCACCGACAGCGCCAGGCAGATCGCGCCGATCAACAAGCGGCCGTTGGGCCGACGTTGATGCACGGCGTCTCCCAAAAAACCACCAAGCAATAACCCCGGCACACCGATCAATCCATAACAGAATGCGGCGATTAGTCCGGCGGTCTTAATATCCTGACCGTGCGAGCGAATTAGAAACGGAGCGATGAATGAACCGATTGCGTACATGTTGAAGTTGTGCAGCGCTCCCGACGCGATGATCCAGCGCATCGTCGGCGTCGACAGCACGAGCTTGAACGCCGACCCTTCGCGCCGGCGGGATGCGACCGCGTGCACTTCACTGCCGCCGCGTTCGGGCTCCCGCAAAAACATGGCCGCGATCGCGCACAACACACCCGGAATGATTGCCACAAAGAGCGCCGAGCGCCAACCATATTCTTTGGCGATTGTGCCACTCACCGCGAAGCTCGTGGCAATACCAATCGGCAAGCCCATCATGAAGACCGACATGGCACGAGCGCGAATCTTCGCCGGAAAGTAGTCGCCGATCAGCGACGATGCGGCCGGCGCGCAGCTCGCCTCACCGACGCCCACACCCATGCGCAACAAAAACAATTGCCAATACGCTTGAGCAAAGCCCGAGGACGCGGTGAGCAGGCTCCAGACAAAAACACCCACAGCGAGAATCCGTGAGCGATTCGCGCGATCGGCCAAATATCCAAACGGCAATCCGACAACGGCATACAACAGAATGAACGATGTGCCGAGCCAGCCGAGCTGCGTGTCGGTGAGATTCCATTCGTCGGCGATCGGCTGACCCACTGCCCCCAATATCTGGCGATCGAAAAAGTTCAGCGTGTTGACGGCAAACAAGACAGCCAGCGCATAGGCGGCGCGTTTCGACATCGAGTGCTTCCTTCCCCACGAGCGTGCGAACAGCCGCGCAGAACTGCGCGGCGCTTCGGCGGCCAAATTCGTGCGGCCATTGTGGGGCGGAGCAGGGTGCGCGTCAAATCGACATCGCAGGAGTTACGCTGGTTTCTTTCCAATCAGCTTCTGCATCTGCTTCCAGGTGCGCGTGTTGGCCACGTCGGCCTTGGTGAGCCCCGCCCGCCGGGCCTGAATGATGCCATAACGCATCACGCCCAACTGATCGGTGCTGTGGGCGTCGGTCGAGATCACGATCGGAATGCCGTGCCGTTTGGCCGCCGCGCAAGCCACGTCGTCGAGGTCCAGCCGCGCGGGGTTGGCGTTCAACTCCATCAGCTTGCCATGCTTGTGAGACGCCTGAAATACCGCTTCGAGATCGACGTCGTACGACTTGCGGCGATTGATCAGCCGTCCCGTGGGGTGCGCGATCGCCGACACATACGGGTTCTCAATCGCGCCGATAATCCGCTCGGTGATCTGCGCGCGCGGCTGGTTCTGCCCGTAATGAACGCTGGCCACGACCCAATCCGCCCGCACCAGCACGTCGTCGGGAAGATCGAGCCCACCCTTTTCCAGAATGTCGACTTCCACCCCCTTGAGTACCTCGAAGCCGTTAAGCGTGGCGTTGAGCCGATCGATCTCGTCCCATTGCTTTCGCAGCCGCTCGCCGTCGAGCCCGCGCGCCATGGTGACCCGCTTCGAATGATCGGTGATCGCGATGTACTTGAGCCCGCGCTCGCGCGCGGCCAACACCATTTCGTCGAGCGTGGCCCGGCCGTCGGTGTACGTGGTGTGCATGTGCAAATCGCCACGGATATCTGCCAGCTCGATCAGCTCAGGCAGCTTGCCAGCGGCCGCCCACTCGAACTCCTGGCGCGCCTCCCGCAGCTCAGGCGGAAACCACGGCAAGTCCATCGCCGCGTAGACTTCTTCCTCGGTCGCGCCGGCGATCCGCTCTTCGCCTCGGTAGACGCCGTACTCATTGATCTTCAGCCCACGATCCTTGGCCATCCCGCGCAGGATGACGTTGTGCGCCTTCGATCCGGTGAAGTACTGCAGAGCCGCGCCGAACGATTCGGCCGGCACCACCCGCAGGTCGACTTGCAGACCGCGGGCCATGCGAATCGCCATCCGCGTGTCGCCGCGGGCCAACGTTGCCTCACGCCCTTCGAGTGCCGCGAAGGCCTCCATCACTTCATCGGGCTGCGACGAGACCGCCAGAATGTCGAGATCGCCGACCGTCTCCCGGCCGCGGCGATAACTGCCGGCGACTTCGAGCTGCGCGATGCTCTGACATTTTCGCAGTTGCCGCAGAATATCCTGAGCCACGATGTCTGCCTCGGCCCAGTACAAACGCACCTCGGCCTGCGCGGCCAGCGGCAAGCCAGCCAGGATCGTTTCCTCAGTCTTCTTGCCGAAGCCCTTGAGCGCCTGCACCTGGTGCGCTTCACACGCCGCCTGCAGTTGATCGAGGGTTTGGATAGCGAGCTCTTTGAAGAGCACAGCCGCCTTTTTGGGCCCCAGCCCGGGAATGCGCATCAGCGTCATTACGCTGGCGGGCGTCTGGGCCCGCAACTCTTCAAGCTGCGGCAGCGAACCGGTCGCCAGCAGCATGCCGATCTTGTCGGCCAGGTCGTCGCCAATTCCCTGAATATCGGTCAGCTTGCGCGCCCGGTCCGCGGCAATCACGGCCAACGGTTCGCCAAGGTCCTTGAGCGTGCGGGCAGCGTTGCGATAAGCGCGCACACGGAACGGATTGGCCCCCTGAAACTCGAGCAGGTCTCCCAGTTCGTCGAAGGCGGCGGAGATATCGCTGTTGTTCATACGAAAGATAACTTCATTCTGGGGACGAGGGCCGCGGTTGGTGTGCGTTGGCCACCGCGCTTACATGTGCAGCTCGACGATATCCCGATCGGCCACCACGTGATCGGCTTTGACGACTGTGCCCGGGTGGACTTTCGCCCCCCACACACGGGCGAACTTGAACTTTTCGACAAAGTCCTTGTGAACTTGTTCGGCAACGTCGAGTACAGTGCTCCCCTGCCGCGCGGTGAAGGGGCGCTCCATGTCTGGCTCCTTGTGCGTCGGCAGCTTGGTGTACACGCGCACGACGTCGAGCGCCGCGAAGATCGCGGTGCGCAACGCTTCGACACCGGTCCCTTGCTCGGCCGAAATAACCCATTCCGGAAAATCGAGTGGCAGCAGCTCGTGCAGCAATTCGAGCCGCACAGCCGCGTCGGGCAGATCGATCTTGTTGGGGACTACGAGCGTCCGCGTGTACGACAAGCCGACGTCGTCCGCGTCGAGCGATGAGTCACGGGCCAGCCGTGTCTTGGTGTCTGCCAGTCGATCGAGCACCGCTTGCACCGCCTCGATCCCGTCGTCACTCCCCAAGTCGATAACCAGAATCGCCAGGTCGGCTGCCCGGACCAAATTCAGCAGATACGGCTCGAGCACATCGGCTGTGATCGGCGGCGTATCGACCAACTGCACGTTGACATCCTCCCACGGCATCATGCCGGGCAGCGGCGTGCGCGTCGTGAATGGATAGGGCGCCACCTCGGGCGTGGCGCGGGTCAGGGCCCGCAGCAAGCTACTTTTGCCGGCGTTGGGGCCCCCCAACATAATGCCAGTGCCGGCCCCTTGCCGTGGAATGCGGACCGCGTGCGATTTGCGCCCCTGCTTGCGCTCGGCCTCGACGTCATGTCGCGCGCGGCTGATCTTCTGCTTGAGGTCGGACTGGAGCTTCTCCGAGGCTTTATGCTTCGGCATCTCCCGCAGCATGATCTCCAGCGCCCGCAGCTCTTCTTCGGCCGTGGCGGCGCGGCGGTACTGCTCTTCGGCCTTGAGGTACTGCGGTGTGAGATTGGCTGCCATGCGTGCGGTTTGACGGTCTGAGTGATGCTAGCTGGCGAAACGGCTTGAGCTGCCGGCTCTGGCAGGTTTTCGCCAGGTGCGAACTTGAGTTTAATCTTGTCGCTTTCTACCGAACAGGACACTAGGGCAGCCCTGGTGCGTCACGTAAATTTTGCTGGCCGCGCAACGTGGATGGGCCATCCGCGTCCGACAATTGCCCCACCAAAGTCGGGCAGCCCGCAAGCTTTGCCCATTTTGTCGTGACCTGACGGGGCGCGCGAGCAACGTTGAACCTGCGCTACAAACCTAGCCGATCCCCCGTTCCAGCGACTTGCAATCTGCTCCGCTCGGCGACATTGCGTCGCTAGGGCTTGAGCGGCTCGGCATCCGAGGCTCCAGAGGACAAGCACCCGATGAGCGAATCGCACCCGGTCAGCATGGCTGTCGACATCGAGAGCCGTCAGGACGAAGTTCTGCGCTTGCTCGACGAACTCAACGAGCGCATCGAGCGCACGCTGGCCGACCTGCCCAGCCTGAAGCTTCGCGCCCCAGTGGCTCGCCAGGAGCAAAAACGGGCTGCATAGCTCAGCACATCAGCGGCGGCGATCGAGGTGCCCCGATTTGCCGATCGCCCGCACGAGCCGCAATCCCAGCAGCAAGCTGATCACGCAGCCGGTTGCGCCAAAAACCGACGTGCCGCGCAATAGCGGCGGCACATGCATACTCAACAGCACCGACGAGCCAAGAAACAGGGCGCTGGCCAGCATGCCGAACACCAGGCGATTGACCGACGGCTCCAGCCCGCGGTGATCGAGGTGGACGTCGAACTTGCCGGTCTGCACCTGTTCGAGGATATCGACGATACCGCGCGGCAGCACTTCGGCCAGAAGCTCCAACTCGCGATAGAGACGCCGCAGCTTGCGCACCTTCCGCAGCGGAGAGAGCCGCCGCCAGATCATCTTCTTCTGATACGGGGCGATCACTTCGATCAGGTTGAACCGTGGGCTCAACAACTGTGAAGTCCCCTCGAGCATCACGAACACTTTGATCAACAGCGCCACACGTGCCGGCAACATGATGTGGTAGCGACGCACTAACTCGGTCATGTCGTTGAGCGCGGCGCCGAGCCGGAACTCATCGAGTCGGCGATTGGCATACTGCGAGACGTAATCGGCCACGTCGACGCTCAGCGCCGCCGTGTTGAGCGAGGCCGGTACTTTGCCGATCCGCGTTATGATCGACGTGAGATGCACCGGGTCCTGATCGACGATTGCCACGAGCATCTCTTCGATCTCTTCCCGCAGGCTTTCGTCGATGCGGCCGACCATGCCGTAGTCCAGTAAGCCGATCACGGCGCCATCCAAGATCAGGATGTTGCCGGGATGCGGATCGGCGTGGTAGAAGCCGTGCGTGAAGATCATCTCCATGTAGAGCTCAGCGCCGCGACGGGCCATTTCGGTCAGATCAGCGCCACGGGCCCGTAGCTCGTCGCTCTGTGAGAGCTTGACCCCTTCGAGCTCCTCCATTGTGAGCACGCGCCCGGTCGTCAGCTCGGGATAGGTGCGCGGAATATGCACTCGCGGGTCGTCAGCGAAGTTGGCCGCGAACTCCTGCATGTTCCGTTCTTCGCGGCCGAAATCCAACTCGCGCAGCAGCGTCCGCTGAAACTCCGCCGTCGTTTCGCGTGGCCGGTAATTCTTGAACTCCGGGATCACCTCCGCCAGTTCGGACAGCGCCGCCAGGATGTCGAGATCCTTGCGAATCTTGTGCTCGATGCCGGCGTGCTGAACTTTGACAATGACGTGATCGCCAGCCAGCAGCCGTGCCCGATGTACCTGACCAATCGAAGCCGAGGCCAGCGGCGTCTCGTCGAATTCGGAGAAGATCTCGTCGAGCGGTTGCCCCATTTCGGCTTCGATGGTTTGCCGCACCTGCTCAAAGCCGTCGGCCGGCGCGTCCGCCTGCAGCTTCGACAATTCGGCCGCCACCTCAACTCCCACCAGGTCAGGCCGGGTGCTGAGGATTTGCCCCAGCTTGATAAATGTCGGCCCCAGTTCAGTGATCGCCAGCCGGATGCGCGTTTCCGGATTGCAGGTCGCCAACACTTCACCGTCGGGCGTCTTGAACAAGCCGTCGGCAAATCGCGAATCGAGCCGGCTGACCCAATTGGCCAGCCCATACTTGCTGAGAATCGAAACGACTTCGACGGCGCGCGTCGAGTTTCGCAGGTATTGAGGTAGCGCCGTCAGCTTCACCATAGATTTCTAGTCTAACCTGCGTCGCCGGGGCTTGTGGCGAGCCCGTCGCTCGCGGCAGCCAGGCAGAATTCGGCCACCATTTACTGCCCTGTCTGTGGTTCGCTCCCCAGCCGGCCATATTTGCGCAGCTCGGGCGCCAGCACGGCAATCAGGGCGACGACGACGATCGTGCCGATTCCGCCGCTGACGACTGAGATCGTCGGTGTCGTCAGTTCAGCCACGAGCCCCGATTCAAACGCCCCCAGCTCGTTCGAGGATGAAATAAACAGTCCGTTGACCGCGGCCACGCGCCCCCGCATTTCGTTAGGGGTCGACAACTGCAATAGCGTATGACGAATTACCACACTGATGTTGTCAAGCGCGCCGGTCAAGAACAGCATCGCCAACGATAGGCCGAACGAGCGCGACAGGCCGAACACAATCGTCGCCACGCCGAAGCCCGCCACCGACCAGACGAGCATCGATCCGGCCTTGCGCATCGGCGGCAAGTGGGCGATCAAGAAAGCCGTGCACAAGGCGCCGATCGCCGGTGCTGCGCGCATCCAGCCTAGCCCTTCAGGACCGACCATCAGAATGTCTTTGGCGAACACCGGCAAGAGTGCCACTGCGCCCCCTAGCAGCACGGCGAACATATCGAGCGAGATGGCCGCCAGCAGTATCCGCGTGCGCAGCAGAAACTCGATTCCAGCGGCCAACGTCCGCAGCGAAAGCGCGCCGCTGGCGGCCGCCTTCGTCGGGATGCCGATCCGCGCAAGCATGAACAAGAAAAACGCTGACGAAAGTAGATCGAGCAAATAGACAAGCGCCGGCAGGCGCGTCATGGCGACGACCCAGCCGCCGATCGCCGGCCCGATGACGGCCGCCAGGTGAAAGCCCCCGGTGTGCCAGGTCACTGCGTGTGGAAACTGCGACCTCGGCACAATCAATGGCAACAGCGATCCCTTGGCAGGCTGCAAGAATGCCCGAGCCACACCGTTGAGTGTCAGGCAGACGTAGATCAAACCGACTGGCGCCTGCTTTAGCGAAATCACCATCAGTGCCGCCGAAACTAGCCCCAGACACGTGACGCATACCATCAGGATACGCTTGCGGCTGAAGTGATCGGCCACGTGCCCGGCCACCAGCGCCAGGGCGATCACGGGAGTTACCTGAGCCAAGCCGACGAACCCCAGGGCCAGCTTTGAACCCGTGCGCTCGTAGATCTCGTAACCAAGTGCGAATGTCTGCATCTGCATGCCGAGCACGCCGACCACGTTGCCGAGCAAATAGCGACGAAAGTTCGGCAATCGCACGACTTCGTAGGCATTGGCAGGCAGCTCATCTGTCGTCTCATCGGGCCAGCCAGATTGCGCTGCCGGTAGCGGCGCCGCCATGACTTCTTCTTCAGGCGGCTCGTAGGGGTTTTCTGTCATCGACGCTCGTCACCGTCCTGGCTGTTAGGGTGCTGGTTCACTTACGGACGGGGCCGGAGCTTCGCGAACCAGGTGGCCGGACGGCTGCGCCAAAAACGCCAGCAGATCGGCCAACTGCCCGCTGTCGAGCCGCGTCTCGAATCCCTCGGGCATCAGCGACTTGCCGGTCGATTGCAAGCGCTCGACGTCCTCGCGCGGCATGCTTAGCTCGACGCCGTCAGGCAACCGCAGCGCGATCGTCGTGGCCGTTTCTCCGGCGAGCAAGCCACTGAGCACGCGACCATCGGTGGTCGCCACCACATAATTCATATAGTCGGGGGGGACATCGCGGCTAGGATCGAGAATATCTACTAAAAGGGCGGCGGGCGCTCGTGCGGCAATTCCCGATAGATCGGGCCCGACACGCGCTCCAACTCCTTCCACCAGGTGACAAGTCGCGCAGTGCGCGGCGAAAATCATACCGCCGCGCTGCCGATCCCCCGCGATGGACAGTGCCTCGCGGCGGCTCTCAATTACGGCGCTGCGATCGATGACCGGCAACTGAGCGAGCAACTCCGCGGCTCGGCGGCGCAAATCTTCGTCGGCTAACCGCTCCAGCAGTGGGCGTACTTCCGTGACAATTTCGACCAACTCGATCTGCCCGGCTTCGAGCGATTCGAGTAATTTCTCTGTAAGTGGTCCACTTCTTAGTGCGCTGGTGAGCAAGGCCCTGCGAGTGGCGACACTTCGCCGATCCCAGCCGGCCAACGCCTGCGATAACAGCTCGACGTCCCGTAGCTCGCCAATCGCCAAGGCCGCTGCCAACTGCAGCTCCGGCGGTACCACCGGAGCCAGCAGCGCGATTAGGATTGGGCCGGCCGCTTTGGGTTGGTCATGAGCCAGCAATCGCACGGCTAGTAAGCGTCGTGCGGGCGATTGTTGCTGATCGCTGGCCGACGTGCGGGCGGCAGCAAGTTGCTCGCCAATCAATCTTTGGACGGTCTCGCCCGCCGCGGAGTGACGGCTCAACAACGCTTGCAGCGATGTTCCATGGCGTGCTGCATCCTGAGCTAAGCCCAGGACGAGTGCAGTGGGAATCTCGCTAGTGCGTGGAAATTGCGCTGCCGTTGCCCAAACGGCCGGAGCGACGGCATCGCTGCAACGCTGCAACGCATCCGTTACCAGCTCACGATACTCATGGTGGGCTGACGTCGAATCGGGTTGCAGCGACTGCAACAGCGCCGTCAGGAATTCCTCCCCTCGGTCCCGCAATGCCGTTTGGATCGCCAACCGCTGCCAGGGGTCGCTGTGCCCCTGGCGGGCCAGTGCGACCAGAACGCTCGTGCCCCCTGCGTGATCGAAGGTCTCGCGGTCTAGGGCCGCTAGCGCCAGGGCCAATTGCACGCGCACGGCGGCATTCGCGTCGTCAGCAAGCTTGAGTGCCGCCTCGCGCAGCGATTCGCTCGTGGCCAGATGATTGGTCGCCAACTTTAGTCCCGCCGCGCGCACCCGAGCATCGTAGTGGGCCAGCGTCTTTGACAAGACAACTTCGTCAGCGCCGCTAGTCAGCTCCCAAGTCCACAGCGCGTGCAACCAGCCGCGCGGGGATGGCTCACGGGCGATGAAATCGCGCAGTCGCTCCGCAGTTGGCGGATCGCGCCGTTCGACCAGCAGGCGCTGGGCCGTATCGCGCCACCAGCCGTTCGGGTGATCTAACAGCGCGACCAACTCGGTCGTGCTGCAGTCGGTCGGCCACTTCTGTGGTGGCGTGCTTGCAGATACTACGTCGCGCCGACGGATGCGCCAAATCCGCCCGCGATCGTCGCCAGCCCGCCAATCAACGGCGTCGCGCTGATCGGCCGGGACAAACTGCGGATGCTCGACCCATTTGCGGTAGAAATCGACGATGTAGAGCGCCCCATCGGGCCCCGTCGTTAAGTTGACCGGTCGAAACCAGGGATCGCTTCCCGTCAAAAACTCGCGATCTTCTTCGCCGGCGCCGCGCACCGCTGCGAACGACGCCCCGGTAGGCTTCAGTACCCGTCGATGGACGAGGTTGGTCAACGGTTCGCAAACGAGTGCTGAACCCTTGATTACCGCCGGTAGCGCGTCGCCTCGATAGATCGTGACGCCGCAAGTTGCGTTGGGATAAGCGACCGACTCGCGATTGAACGTCCGCGGCGGTTTCGATCGCGGATAGAGCTTCCACGAATCGTCGGCCCTCACCAGCAAGTTGATGCCCGACGCGGCGCCAAGCCCCCGGTTTCGCGCGAGCTCGTAATCTTCGATGACCACATGTCGTAGCGGCACCGTGTTCCACGACAAGAAACGCTGACCGAAATCATCAAACGCCAGCCCGAACTGGCTTGGCCCGGCGAGCGCTTCGAGCGCGCGGGGCTCGAGTCGAAAACGAAAGTCGTGCCGCGCCAGATTGATCGCGCTGCTGCTGGCTTTGTCGGGCGACGCGGCACGCGACTCGTCCGTCGACTCCTTCGGCCAGCGCAGTTGCCCATCACTGCGGCCATTCGCGCCATAGACAAAGCCGTCGAGCCCCCACGTCAGGCCATTGACGCGCAGTTGCTGGTTCCCCTCGCCGAAACCGGTCAATACCACGCGGCGCTCTTCGGCACGCCCATCGCCGTCGCGATCAGCCAGGAACAAGATATCGGGGGCGGCCGTCACCAGCAGCCCGTCGTCATAAGGGAGCGCGCCGTTGGGAAATGGCAGTCCCTCGGCAAACACCGTCACCTGCTCAAAGCGTCCGTCGCCGTCGCGATCGACCAACCGCTTGACGCGCCCGGTAACTGGGCCAAGCGGATAGTCATGCATTTCGACGACGTACAGGGCACCGCTCGCGTCCCAACAGCAGGCCACCGGATCAACGACGTCGGGCTCGGCCGCGACGAGCTCGATCGAAAGCTCGGGCCAGGCCAACTCAAAGCTTGCGAGCTCGTCTTGTGGCGATCGAGGAGAGGCAATTTCGGCCGCCGGTAGTTGCGCGAAGAGACACGCGGAGCATAACGATAACACCAGTAGCGCGCCGCCGAACGTCGCGGCGCTCGATCTCGACGTATTGCCGCATGGTCGACCGCGCCGTCGAGTGAAGTTGGCTCGACTGCGGCTAACGCCTCGCATGAAGCTCCTCCAATAATTCGATGGCCGCGTCGACCATCCGCTCGCCGGTGCCCGGTTCGGCCAGGCTGTGGAGACCCGTCCAGGTTTGGTAGCCGCCGAGTTCGAACGCCTTGCGGTCGGGCAGATAGCCGATCCAGTCGTTCGCCAGTTCGGCCACATAGGTGTAGCGATAACGGCTGCGCCGCTTGATGTCCTGGCCGAGCATGGTGAAGAATTCTGCCGGCACGCCGACTAGCGCCACGTCGCCGATCACCACAGCCTGCACCCAAGTGCTGCGTTCCTCGCCCTGGTGCGGCGCGAGCGTTTCGCGCTGCTGACGAAAGACGCGAATAATCTCGTCGGCCCCTTGGGGAGCCCGCCGCCGGCAGTAGACCGACACGGCGGTGTCCTCGTCCGCTTCGTCGAACTTCCGCACGCGATAAGCGAACGGCCGCTTGAGCGCCGCCAGCCGTGTCACAGGGCGTGGCTGCGCCTGGGCCAGCGCTCCGTTCACGGCCGCCTTAATGCGGATGACCATCTCGGCCGCGTTCAGCACCAAGTTGTGCGTAGAACCCGAGGCCCCCTCGAGAAACGACACCACGCCGCCAAGCTCCGCTTCGAGTTCTTGCGCCGCCAGCCCATAAAATGCCGGCGAGCGTCCCGGCTGTCGCGTGCCGATCGTATGCGTCGAATGATTGAACAACAGCGCGAGCAATTGGTCGTTCGGCCCGCGGAACGCTAGCACTGGCAACTCCGGGTCGAACGGGCCGGTAGGCCGCACTGCGTCGTCGTGCGGACCGATCCAGAAGATCGATCCATCCCCCAATAGCAAGCGGCTGTTCTGACCGACCGACGACTCTTCGCCGAGTCGGAAATCGAAGCGGCAACCATCGATCAGGTTCTTGTCCGCCGCGGCGACCGCCGCGGCGATCGCCTGTTGCACGCGCCGGCAAAACTCCTCGTCGCGCGCATAGCCGTGTACCGTAACGGTCGAGGGGGCATGGTGCGTGTGTGTGCAGTTGATCAGGATATTGGCTGCCGGAATGCCGTGCCGCTCGGTAATCTGCGCCACGACTGGGTCGAGCAGGTCGCGATTGAGCATCAGCACATCGCAAGCGACGATTGCCAGTTTGTGGGCACCCGATTCTGCCGCCGTCGCCGCTGCGGTCGTCACTGCTGAACTCGATGACTGCCCCACGACGTTCACCGGCAACTCGAGCACGACGGCCACGGCGCGCAGCTTGCCTTCTTGTCCGGCGGTGCGTCCGGGGCCGATGCCGCCGCCGATGACCATCGCGTCGTCGGCGACCAGATCGACCGCGGCCGCTCCGACGCGCAGCGTCGACGGTTCAGCCGCAGTAGTCGTGGTTCGTACCCCCAATCCCCATACGGCCAGCAAGGCCAGGCCGGTCAATCGAGTGGCGCTCATAACGACTGACCAACGTGCTGCCATCGGAAGTTCTCCAATACCATTCAGCAACGTGGTCAACGATTTCCCACGCAGATACCTTGTGCGCAGGACTTGACCACGTATTACGATCGACAGTGTAACACGGCTATCTCACCGCGATCAGGGCATGCAACCAACGTGGCGAGAGCGCCCGGAGAACGGAGAAACCGCGACTCTCAGGCCAGCATTCGGAGGGCGGCTAAGAAGTTTGCGCCGCACGCCGGCGACACACTGCCAGCGCCAGCACGACCGCCGAACCACCAGCGGCCATTATCCAACTTGCAGGCTCAGGCACGACCGACAGTTGCCCACCGCCAGGGAACAAAGATTCAAGGTCGGACGTGTCATCGAGCCCCTGCGCCAGATTGGGGAACGCCGCCGCACCGGGCCCAAAGGCATCAGCCCAAAGGATGTAGTCGAGACCATTGACCACGCCGTTCTGGTCGTAGTCGCCTTCCCAGTAGTGGCGCCCGGTCTGACCAAAGTGATCGGCCCACAGGATGTAGTCGAGACCGTCCACGGCCCCGTCGCCGTTTCCATCGCCGACCGTAACCAGATTGCTTTGCCAGGCCAACGCATAGTCGGTCGCCAGGCTGGAATTCACCACCAGGGCGTACTGCCCGGCCTGTAACGCGCGCTGGTAGATATGCTGCACGTTGTCGATGATCGAAAGGCTCGAATCGACCAACGAGAAGTCGCTCGTGTCGTAGAGTCTCAGGCCGACGTTGGCCAAGGTTTGCGGCGTGAACGTGGCGGGGAACGGACCGACACCGGCCGTGAAATTGATCTGCCGATTCCAGGCGGCGACCAACGAGTAGGTATAGGCCACTTTACCGTCGGGCACGGTGAAGTAATACGTCTGCGCGCCCCAGGTGGCAATCGTATCGTGGTTCCAACCGGTCGCGCCGACTTCAGTGATCGAGGACGGACCCTGCTCGCCAGCCGCCAGAATCGCCAGGCTGTTGTCAATGTTCAATTGGCCGGCGCCGAAGCGGGTGTCGAGCGGTTGAGAAACCGTGTGCGACCAATTGTCGAGGGTCGACGGCGTGTTGTTGTCCAAATCGAAGGGAGTCTTCACGGCGCCAGCCATCAGTAGCGCTTTGACGACCTCGGGGCGCTGTGAATTGGCGTTGCTCGCGCCGGCCTCGAGCAACTGCGCGGCCGCTCCCGACACCCACGAAGTTGCCTGACTCACCGACGGAAAAAACTCCGCGCCGGGAGCAACGAGATCGGGCTTCGAGCGGCCCAAGCCTTCGAGCGTTGACCCGCCGCTCGAAGAGTTGCCGTTGGACAGTCCGACGGCGATCGAGTTGTAGGAGTTCGCCAGAATCTGCGGGAGCGTACTGCCGGTGCCGTTGTTTACACCGACGACGGACACCACCTGGTCGCGCGCGACAACGTAATCGAGTCGGCGTAAGACGTCGATGGCGTACGTTGTGTCAGGGTTGCCCAAGCCATCAGTGAAATTGGCCACCCAACTATGATTCTGTACTTTTTGCGTTTCAACTTTGGGGGCCTGCGACGTGCGCGTGCGCAAGAAGCCGGCACCGAGCCAGTCGTCGGCGTTATACACCTTGACGTTGGTTACGCCCGGCGCGACCCCGAAGTTGCCGTAAAAGTTCTGGGCGACGTTAGTCGCATGGCTCGAGACGGTGCCACCCCCCGTCACATCGGTGATGGACTTACCGGTGAAATCGATCAGGGGCAGATTGACGAAGTACTGGGTCGCCACGCCCTGGGATGCTTCGACTTGGGTGACCTTGACCCCGGCGCCGGTGGGCCCGCCGGCGCTATTGCCCATTTTGACGAAGTCTTGAGCGGTGGGCGCGCCCGCACGTGACGCTGTCCCAAAGCAGGTTAACAGGAGGCTCACGCTGGCCAAGAGAGCAACTGCGACGGCTACTCGTTTCGACCGCGTCCTACGATCCAGAGTCGCTGGGGGCATGCGAAGTTCCGACGTCAGGCGAATCGCCCGCGCAGTTACCTTGGTAACCCGCGTGCGAGCAACACGCCAGCGCAATGCTCTTGGCCCCTGGAGAATGAACGGCGACGTTTTCAAGCGCGAATGCGCAACTACCTGAACACCACAACGCCGCGACGTACCGGGTCTCTGAAATTAACGAACCCGCCGACGCTTCCAGCGAGCCAGCAGCAAACTACCAAAACCAAACAGCGCCAGGACGCAGGTCGACGGCTCGGGCACGAGGAACTGCCCACTGACTGGGTAGTAAACGGGTAACTGCGGGCCAGAGCCGTCCGGGTCGCGGCCAATCTGACCACTGTAGGTCAGGGCCACGTTGCCAGGGTACGGTCCCGTCGTCACGATGTGAGCGAAAGGAACCGTGTTGAGCTTACTTCCGGAGCCCGTGCCGGCGACCACCTTGTATTCGCTGGCGCCTTCGACCGCGCCGATTCCCTGGAAGTTCGCAGCCCAGGGATTGTAAAACCAGGAATCGGTCTGCGAGAGATAACCCGATCCTGGGTACAAACTGTTGTAAGTTGTCGCGTCCGTCTCTTTATCGACGCTGATCGCGGCGAACGCCTTGATCTGTTGGATATTTCCGTTAAAGACAAAGCCCGTGTTCGCCTTAGACCCATCGACAAAAAACGACCCGAGATTGGCATCTTGAGGATCGATTGAGATGTCCCAGGCGTAGATGCCGCCACCTAGATTGGTGACCGTGGCGGTCAAAATGGGGCTCGCCAGCGCGGACGAAGAAACTAGTCCGACGAGAGCTAACGTCAAGCATAGTCGTTTCATTGGCTTTTTTTCCTGCCCAATTGGCCCGACAACACTAGGGTGGTGCCTGGCAATTGCCGTGCGTTGTTGAATTCACCCGACCGCTACAGCGAATGGCAGCGACTACGAATACAAACCGGATGAAGCGTCTGGTCGTTGATGGTCCAACTCCCTGCTCGACCACCTGCAGGGCTTCATCTCCGGTGCTCGACGACTGATACGTCGCCACCGGAAGTCTCCGTGAACGCCCTAGGCTACTTTAGTTGGCCAGCAGGTGTCAATCAAAATCCCAGGAAATTCACGGCATTAAACGGCGACGCGCAGTCCGCATGTAACGCGTTACCCTGAAATGCCTTAGCAATGACTCGCGGAAGTCTGGGGGTTTCCGAACGCTTGAAGTAACCGAGCAGAAGCAACACCCAGGTAATCTCGGTCTTCAGATGGCGATCGCCGTTTGCAGCTTCTCCCACTGCTCGCCGGCGGCATCCAGGAAAAGGTCGACTTCTGATCGCAAGGTAATAAAATCGAACCCCTCGCGCTGCTTGGCTCGCGCATCATCGAGGCTATAGGTATTGCAACCGGCGATTTTCCCCGTCGCCCGACATGCCGCCACGATCCGCGAGATGGCCGCTCGATGATCTGGATGATTAGCATAGTCGTGTCGCGACAGCCCCATCGAGAGCGCCAAATCCGTCGGACCGACAAAGCAACCATCGACCCCAGGGATTGCCATGATCGCTTCGACCTCGGCCAAACCGCGCGCGTGCTCGATTTGCACTAGGAGCCAGGTCTCGCGATTGGCACGCTCGGCGTAATCCTCGCCGGCATGCACCGCCATGTCGCTGCCGAACGAGCGCACGCCCAGCGGCGGATACTTGGCGGCCGCGGCCATGCTCTGAGCCTCGGCCAGCGAGTTCACCATCGGCACCACGACCCCCGCAGCCCCGATATCGAGCGCACGCTGCACTTCACTGGTCGCCCCCACCGACACGCGCACCAGCGGCCGGCAGCCGGCGTCGCGCAGGACATGTACGCACTCATAGGCGGTCTCGAAGCTCATCGCGCCATGTTGCATGTCGAGAATGACTGCCGGCCAACCTGTCCGCGCCAGGTATCGCGACACGGCCGGCGACGGCAGCGATTGCCAGATCCCCAGCCGGGTTTGCGCCGGGGTGTTGAGATCGAGTTTGGCGGCCATGGTTGAGTTGCTCCTCGTTCTCGATGCGCGACGGCGATTCGCGCGATGGACTCGCCGCGCGGCCTGGCCCGTTGACAGCGACTCGCGGCGATTATCAGAAAGTTCGCACTAGCGTGCCGCCATCGACGACGATTGTCGCGCCGGTAATGTAGCTCCCCGCGTCGCTGGCCAACAGCAAGGCGGGCCCGGCCAGTTCGCGCGGTTCGCCCCAGCGTCCTAGCGCCGTGCGATCAGCGAACGCTTGCTTTTCGTCACTCTTGAGCAAGTTCATTGGCAGATCGGTGAGGAAGGGCCCTGGCGCGAGACAATTCACGGTAATGCCGAAAGGCCCTAACTCCAACGCGCTGGCCCGCGCCATGCCGATCAACGCTGCCTTGGTGGCCGAATAGGCGTTGCGCCCTTCCTTCGAGGCCAGTGCCATGATCGACGAAATATGAATCACGCGTCCCCAGCGGCGTTCCTTCATGCCCGGCACGAGTGCGCGGGTGAGCACCATGCAACTCGTGAGATTCAATTCGAGAATTCGATCCCAATCAGCGTCGACGACCGCGTCGATCGGCTGCGGGAAGTTGCCGCCGGCATTGTTGACCAGGATGTCGACGCGGCCGAATGGTTCGCAGGCTTCGCGGGCGAGTCGCTCGGCCTCGACACGGCGCGAGACATCGGCCTCGACGTAGGCAGCGCGCACCGGGAGCCCGGCCGTGATTTCGGCCGCGGCTGTGCGGAGCTCGTCGTCGTGCCGGCTGGAAATGACCACGTTGGCCCCTGCTTCGGCGAATGCCCGCGCCATGGCCTTGCCGAGCCCCTTGCTACCGCCCGTCACAAGCGCCACGCGCCCCGCCAGATCGAACAACGATTTCGCCGTCATGTAGGAAGAACTTTCGTAGAGGTCGCTGTGCCGCGTCCGATGTGCGCGGCAACCAGTTCGTAATCGTAACTGGTACGGCTAGGCACTTCGACCCGCTTTTCGGTTACGCTGCCGGCGCGCCCGACGACCCACGCCCAGCAGCGCTGCTCCGGCCAGTGCCGCGGAACCGAGAGTCGCCGGCTCTGGCACAGCTAATGTCTGGGCGAACATCCAATCGTAGAGACCGTACTGCTGAATCACCCCGTCGGCGTAGGTGATGTCCCAGATGTTGTGGCCGCCACCGGCAATCTCGGTATAGAGCGGATTGCCCCCGGCGGCCTTGAGTGCCGCAACCATCGCTTGCGATTGTGTCACCGGGACCGTGGCGTCGGCCGAGCCGTGGAAGACCCAGATCGGCACGTCTTTATATAAGTACGCCTTCGCGGGGTTGCCGCCGCCCGACATGGGTACGGCCGCCGCGAAAAAATCGGGATACGCCTGCAGGTAGTTGAACGTGCCGTAGCCGCCCATCGACAGGCCGGTGAGATAGATGCGGTTCGTGTCGATCTGCGGATACTCGGCGATCACCGAGTTGATGATTTCCATCGTGCGATCATAGGGGGACGACGGGTTCCAGCCTCCGGCATGCGACTGCGGCGCGATCATGAACGCTTCGTACTCTGGGCTCCGCACCGCATTCCACAATCCACCAATGTGCGTGGCGACCTGATCGACATTATTGGTCCCCTGTTCTCCCGCGCCGTGCAGAAAAATCACGAGCGGAAATTTGTCGCTCGCAGTTGGCAGGTCGGGCGGAAGAAACAAACGATATGGCATGAAATAGGTGGAGCCGACGTCGAAGGTGCGGGCAAGTGACGTCGTGAGGGGAGTGCCGGCGCCCCGTGCCGACGGCGCGTATCGCCCCACCGCCATCGTCACGAACAATAAACCAACCGCTGCTCGCCTAGCTCTCTGCACACACAGATTGTTAGGCGCTGAACGCCGTTGCCCAAACCAATCACTCGACCCCTGCGCGCACGCGCTTCCTCGACGGACAAACATTGGCACCCCCATGAGAACACTGAATAACTAGAAACGATCAACTGGGCCGCTCATGAAGCTGCTTGCAGTAGCGTCTCCAGCGACAACCGATCGAGCGACGGGAGCATCTAACTCGCAGCCGCCGAACTCAGTTGGTGTGGTGGGGGAAGCGTTAGCGCTCGAAATGGAACAAGAAGTTTTTGAACGCTGGCAATGGTAACAGACAGGATTTGCCGCGGCAAATTTCGCCGAGGCGAAGAGTACTTCATCGACCGGCCGGTAGCGCCGCCAGCCACCGTGGGTGCGGAGGCGCTACAAGCAAGTGTCAGCGGCGCCCTGACGGGGCATTGGCGGGCGCGCCCCGCGCCCTTCACGGCAGCGGAACGAGCGCCTGCAACAACGCGCGCCCCGAGGTTTTCTCGCTATGGTGGCGGCGCTCGCCCGGTTTGGCGGCCCCTTTTTTCTTGTCACCCTCGGCTTTGGCGTTGGCGTCTTCGTCAACCTTGTGGGCATCTTCTTCGGGGCTCGTGGCCGTGAAGAAGCCGACCAGCATTTCTTCCCAGGTCTGCTCGCCAAACTTCACGGTCTGCGTGGGATCAGGGTTGAACGGATTGCTGGCCGAGTTATCAAAGTGCCCTGTGCAGTGGATACGCGAACCCTTGGGGACGAACTTGGGCTCGACGAGGTCGTAGCGCAATTGCCAGTTGAAATCGTAGTGCGGTACGTCCAACAGGATCTCGCGCGTGCCATCGGGATACTCGACTTCGAAACGGAAATCCTTGCCGCGCAGATGCATGTGCGGGAAGTAGTTCAGCAGCAGCAAGTCGTGCTTGACCTTGAACCTCGCGCGAATTTCATGATTGTCGGCGCCTGGCGGAATGTTGATCGCCAACTGCGGCGCCATCAGGCTTTGCGCCTTGCGTTTCACCTTGGCGGGGTCTGCCCACACCAGGCCGATATAGCTGCGGTCCTTCGCCGGCTTGCCGTTGGGGGTGTAATGCATCTGAAAGCTGATGCGTGAGCCGGCCGGTACCGGAATGGCTGTTCCCTCGGGGAATGACCACGGCGGCGTGCCGGGGGCGTAGACTGCCACCAGACGAGTACCGAACGAAATTTGGCTATCGCCCGACCCCGGGGGAGAAATCCAGCAGACAATATGGTGCACCACCGAGCGATTGTCGGGCCGTGCTTCGGCCACCTGCAGCCACTTGTCTTCAGTCACTTGCAGATCGGCCGAGTAGACCTGGTAGTCGACCACTCCTTCGGCTGGAACGTCGAATGGCTCCTCGCTCATATACACGATCTGGTCGGGCTTGATCCGCCAGCCGTCGACGAACTCGCGCGCCGGCGGCAGGTCGCTGGCGCTACCCTCCGGGCAGCCGTTGGCGACCCAGGTGTAAATTGTCTGCTTCTCCTCGTCGCTTAACCGGCAATCGTTGGTGAACTTTCCGTACTCAGGGTTGGCGAACCAGGGCGGCATCCGACCTTCTTCGACCACTTCGCAAATCATGGGAGCCCAGCCCACCACTTCTTCGTAGCTGGTCAGCGGGAAGGGGGCGATCTCCCCCGCGCGATGGCATTCCTGGCAGCGAGCCTGCAGAATGCTGGCGATGTGTTTGGTATAGGTGATGTCGCCGGTCGGCGCCACCTTTGTCGCGCGACCGATTAAGCAGCCTGGCGCCACAGTCTCAGGCGTAGTGACCGGTTTGCCAGCCAACAGTTCGTCGATCGCGACGGCCAGATCCTTGCGGCCAACCTGCGGTCGTTGGAAGCCAACGCCGAATTGATCGTCGATTCGTCCGCGATACTGCACCACCCCTTCGCCGTCGAGCACGAACACCTCGGGCGTGCGCTCGGCGCCAAAGCGATCGGCGATCGAGCTGTCGGCGTCTTTCAAGATCGGAAACTTGATGCCATTGCGCTCCGCGAACGCGCCAATCTTGGTCACCGAGTCTTGCACATTGGCGTTGATCGCCACGAACTCGACACCCCGCTCGGAGTACTCGCCGGCCAGCTCTTGCAAACGTGGCGCATAGAGCTTCACCAGAGGGCAATCGGTCCCCAGAAACGCGACCACGAGCAATTTCTGGTCGGTCAGTTCGTCAAGCGAGTGCTGAAGCCCGCGAAAATCTCGTAGCACGAAACTATCGATCTTACGACCGATGCGACTCGCCTCGGCCCCTTCGAGGCCTGGCAACCACGAACCAAGCACGACCAACGCCGCCACACATCCTGCCAGCCGACGCGACCGACCAAGTGCGAATTGCATACGACCGAAACCCTTATCCGTGCTAGCGATGGGGCCTGCCATTGGGGAGGGCCCGAGATGAATTTCGAAGTCCGACGAGTGCCGCGGCTCTGTTGTTCCGCGACCACTTCACTGCGCCTTTTCCTGCGCCACTTCTCTGTGCCAGCCGTGGGTCGCATCCAGTTGTACCCACACTCAGGTGATTAGCAACCAAATTGTTATTCGGCCAACCTACTAAAATGGGGACAGCGCGAGCGGTGAGTCTTTCCGACTTACTACTTTCGAGGGGGGGCGGCTGGGGGGCTGGCCAAAGATCTAACGCGTCAGGGAACATGGCCAAACCGGGCGACCATTCCGCGAGGCGTTAGGCGACGAGGCTGAGCATCCCTTACAATTGCCCCGCATCACGATCGGCCGGTCGCGGGCGCGACGCGGCCGCCAGGTTGAAACTCGGGGCCACATGAACGAATTTCCTTCGCCACCGCCCGCGTCCTCTTCTGCATCATCCCCGTCGCTCGAAGCCTCGTCGCCCGACGACCGTGAGCTTATCGAGCGCGTGCGGCTGGCTTTGGTTCCCGGCATCGGTCCGCGACTGGCACAAGCCTTGTTGACGCGGTTTGGATCGGCCACCGCTATCTTCTCCGCCTCGCGCGACGAGCTTTGCCTGGTCGAAGGGATCGGCGCGAAACTGAGCGTCGCGATTCAGACCGGCCGCCGCGAGATCGATGCGTTGGAAGAAGTCGAGCTCGCCCGTCGTAGCGGTATCACGCTGCTGGCCCGCGAGCGGCCGCAGTACCCGCACACGCTGCTGGAAATCTTCGATCCGCCGAGCGTGCTCTACGTGCGCGGCGACTTGCTCCCGGAAGACTCGCTGGCGATTGCGATCGTCGGCTCCCGGCACGCCACGCAATATGGGCTGCAACTCGCCGAACGTTTCGCGGCCAGTCTCGCTCGTGCGGGCTTCACCATTGTCAGCGGACTTGCGCGCGGAATCGACGCTGCTGCGCATCGCGGGGCACTCGGGGCCGGCGGGCGCACGCTTGCAGTGCTGGGGAGCGGGCTATTGCAGATCTATCCCCCCGAGCATCGCGACCTGGCGGCCGACGTTGCCCGCGGCGGCGCGGTAATCAGCGAGTTACCGCTGCGCGTAAAACCGCTGGCTGGCACCTTTCCGCAGCGCAATCGGATCATCAGCGGATTGTCACTCGGCGTGCTGGTCATTGAAGCTTCGGTGCAGTCGGGCGCGCTGATCACGGCTCGGCATGCCGGCGAGCAGGGGCGCGACGTATTCGCCGTGCCAGGGCGCGTCGACAATCGACTGTCGCATGGTTGCCATCGATTGATTCGCGACGGGGCCAAGCTGGTCGAAACGCCCGACGACGTGCTCGAAGAGCTCGGTCCGCTGGCGACCCCCACCGCGACGCCCGATGGCCGCGTGGTGCATCACCCGGGCGAGCTGAAGCTCAACGAGTTGGAACGCAAGGTGCTCGATGCGGTAAGCGGTGGCCAATCGACCATCGACGAAGTGGTGCGCGCCTGCGAGCTGCCGACGCCGCAGGTCCTGGCAATCATTAGCGCCCTGGAAATCCGCCGCCTCATTCGCCGCCAAGGGGGTAACACCATCGCACGTGTGTGAGCCGGCGCGTCACTCGTCCGCCAGCGCCAGCCGCTCGGCAATCGGCGGGTGACTGTGCAACAGCATCACTTCCCACCGCGGCGGGCTCGGGTCTCCCTTGTTCAAGCGTTCCAGTTTGCGGAATGCTGAGCGGTACGCGTCGCGCATGCCCGTGCGCACCAGCGCGTAGCGATCGCACTGCCGCTCGTGGCGCCGGCTGATCGCATTCTGCAAGGGGGCCAGCAGCAGAAAGAACGCCGTCAGCGCGAACATCAATAGCGGTAGCGCCGCCACCGGCAGGTTCGCGTAGTCGAACTGGCCATAGTTGGCCGTCACCCACCAGGCCAGCAGCCGATCGCAGAAATAGAACCCGGCCGCGCTGTAAAGCACGCCAGTCGCGAGCATCTTGGGGATGTGTCGGTGCACGTGATGTCCAATCTCGTGGGCGAAGATCACTTCCAATTCGTCGAGCGTAAAGTTGTCGAGCAGCGTGTCGCCGAGCATCACGCGGCGCGTGCGCCCTAACCCGGCGAGCATCGCATTGGCCTTCGTCGTTTCGTCGCTGAGTTTCAGCCGGTAAACCCCTTCGATCGACAGCCCGGTGCCAGCCGACAACCGGATCAATCGCTCGGAGAAGGCCGGTAGCTCGAGCCGATCGACCTTGTAGAACAAGGGCACCACGACCACCGGCACCAACTGGCTCATCAGCACGCTGACGACGAAAAACGCCGCCGCCGCGATCAGCCACCACCACGGGCCACTCAGCCAGATGATCCAGAACAAACCGACGAACATCAGCAGCCCCACCGCCGCCGCCAACCCTAGCGAAAGAAAATGCCGCTTGAGCCAGCCCCCCAGCGACAGCGTACTGAATCCGAAGCGGTGCTCAATCACATGCCCGTCGTAGAACGACAGCGGAAACGACACCAGCTCGTGACCGACCAGCGTCAGGAAGTACAGGACAATCAGCCGCAGCGTGTCGACAACAAGGAAACTGTCGAGCCAGCGCGTGAGCGGCACCGCCACCAGAAACGCCATCGTCCCCAGATACAACAGATCGAGTGCCTGATCTCCCAGCGTGGTCGCCAGCTCGACGCGAGCGTAACGGCGCGCCTGGTCGAGCTCTTCGGGGGTGCGCTCGGCAGGCAGGGCAGCGGCAGGCGCAGCGTCACTGATCGCAGCCGCGTCTGGTCCGGGCGAAGTGCCACTGGGGCCACCCGTCGCCGACGCGTTCGGGGAGTTATCGACAGATTCTTCACCAGCCATGCCGTCGCGTCCGCGGGTATTCGGGTATCGACCATCGCTCCGCGCAACGTCTGCGCCGTGCGATCACGCTGCTGCCAACTCCATGATAGGCCCTGTCGGCCGGCAGGCGGAGAGCGCGACGGCTGATTTGGCCGATCGAATTGCGACCTGACCGCTCGCCAGACGCCCACGCGGCCTTACAATTGCTCGCATGGTTGGCGCCCTGCACGCTCTCGATTTTCTTTCCGACACGCCCGACGTGGCCAAGACGTCGGCGATTGTTGTGGTTGGCGACGAGCCATTCCTCGCGCGGCAAGTCGCGCTGCGGCTCCGCCAGGTCGTGCTCTCGGGCGGAGACGCCGAATTCTCGCTGGCCACCTTCGACGGTCGCGAAGCCGAGCTCAGCGAGGTCTTCGACGAGCTACAAACCGTGGCCCTCTTCGGCGGCGGGCGGCGACTCGTGATCGTCGAATCAGCCGACGACTTCGTCACGCGCAATCGCACGGCGCTCGAAGATTTCGTCGAACGCCCCCATGCCACGGGCGTGCTCGTCCTGTGCGTGCGCGCGATGCCCAGCAACACTCGGCTTTACAAGGCCATGCAGCGCGTGGGCCTGATCGTCGAAGCCAGCGTACCGGCCGCGCCGCGTTTAAAGAAGTGGCTCGGAGTCTGGGCCCAACAATCGCACGGCAAGTTGCTCGACTCGGCGGCGGCCGATCTGCTGCTGGAACTGATCGGCCCCGAGTTGGGCCTATTGGATCAAGAGCTGGCGAAGCTCGCCGCGTCGCTGGGGGAAGAACAAAGCATCTCGGCCGATTTGGTGGCCGATCTCGTCGGTGGCTGGCGAGCCAAAACCACCTGGGACATGCTCGATACCGCTACGGCCGGCGACGCGGCCAGCGCCATCGGCCAGCTCGATCGGCTATTGCTGGGGGGTGAAAACCCGATCGGGCTGCTCGCACAAATCGGTTCGAGCCTGCGGCGCTTCGCAGCCGCCACGCGCTTGGTCAATGAAGCCGAACAGCGCGGCCGCCGCGCGAACCTGCGCTCCGCTCTCGAAGAGGCTGGCTTCAAATCGTTTCTGCTCGGAAAGGCTGAAGGGCAGTTGCGGCAGATCGGCCGCCAGCGCGGCGAGCAACTCTATCGTCAGTTGCTCGAAGCCGACCTGGCCCTCAAGGGTGCTAGCGCCGCGCCGCCGCGGCTGGTGCTCGAACAACTGATCGTCCGGCTGTCGAAGCAGGCCGCCCCGGTGAAAACTCCAGCGCGACCAGCTTAGCTGCCGCGCCAATTACCCCACTCGCCGGATTTCCTGGGCTCCTGCTAGCAACCCCCGGCATTCGCCTTGTTTTACCGGCGCGATTGGCTTATTCTCCGCCCCCCCCCGGTTCCGGGCACTCGTTTCTGATCTCCGGCTGGCCAGCAGCAGATTGCCTCGATGTCAGCGCCTCCACAACCAATTCACTGTGGTGATTCCTTGCGACGTGCCGTCCACCATTGGATGGTTCAGGCTGCTATGGCCGCCGCGATCACGCTCTGTTGCCTGGGCTGCGCCACAGGGCGACGCGACGCGGGCCTTCCCGAAGAAGCCGGCACGCAACGTGCTCGCGCGCTCGCCGAGCTCAGCGGCGCGTTTTCGGCGAGTAAAGAGCCTGACGGCAAGTTGCGATCGCCACGCGAAGGGAGCAAGCTCCCGTCGACGTCGACGATCGAAGAAATCGTCCCCAGCGACACGCGCTTGGGAAGCGTCACGCGCACTCTCCCCAAAGACGCCGAACTGGCCAAGCAGATGGCCGACGTGCTCGCCGAACTGCAATCGATCGGCGCCGTCGACCCAGCCGCCCAAGAACGCCTGCTCGCAGACCTGCGGCAGACCGATCCGGCCCTCTGGCCGCAAGCCATCGCTTATGCGCGAGCGACCATCGAATACCAGCGCCAGACGCGGGGTGAGACGACAGCTCCGCAATCGACAGCGACTTCGCAACTCGCTTCACCCGCGCCATCGAGCACGACACTGAGCAAGTCGCCGAGGGCCACCCCCAGCGGCGTCCCGCAGGCAGCTCATACGGCTCCGTCGGCCGCGAGCACCACCAGCGGGTCGGTCGAGGCGGCCGTATTTCGGGCATCGGCCACGGCGCCCGTCGCGGCGACCGTCATCCCCGCCACGGCGACGACGACCGCATCTGCGACATCGCCAGGTCCGACCTCGGGTCCTCCGCATATTCCGCCGCCATCAACCCGGGCCGCTGAATTGGTGAACGTCGCTCAGGCGCCCACAGCAGGTCCGCCAACTGCGACTCCGCCGTTCGCCTCGCCTGCGATGCCCTCCGCCGTACCTGCCGGGCTTGATGCCGCGATCGCGGCGTTGGTTTCCGGCGATCAATCGCTGCCACAGTCGTCAAACAGCTCCGCGGCGGCGCAAACACTCGAGGCCGCGGCCGCCCGCCTGCGCGATGCCGGCCCTCTGGGGCTCGCCCATCTGGCGTTTTGCACCGAAGTCAACAGCTACGGCGTCTACAGGCCGTTCGAAAAGTTTGAATTCATCGCCGGGCAGGAGGTGCTGCTCTACGCCGAAGTGGACGGCTTCAAGGCAGAAGCCCAAAGCGACGGCTTTCGCACGACCCTTTCGAGCAACTATGAGATCGTCGATTCTAAAGGCACGACCATCGACACGCACGAGTTCGGTCTGACCGAAGAGGTCTGCCGCAATCGCCGCCGCGACTATTTCATTCGCTACCAGTTTCACTTGCCGCAGCAACTGACCCCCGGCGCTTACACGCTGCGGCTGAAGATGACCGACGCGCTGAGCCAGAAGACCGGCGAGGCAACGATCGAGTTCTCGATCAAGCAGAAGTAGCGGTAGCGCGCCCGCAGAAGCCGCGTCGTGATTCGTGGCATGAGCCTCCAGCCCATCAAGCCACGGCCAGGATGGCTGTGCCACGATGACTTCTAGTCGGCGCCTGACTGCACGGTTGATTTCGCAAACGTGCACCGTCAAGGAAGTATTGTCTCGACAAGCTGTCCGCCGCGCCAGTTCTCTCGTCGCAGCTCGCGCCCCGCGTCATCCCAGAAAATGGCCGTACCGTCGGCCCGACCGTGGCGATAGTCAACTTCGGCCTTGGGCTGGCCATTCTCATGCCAGAAGGTGAAGTGCCCATCTTTCTGTCCGTTGGCCCAGTTGCCAACCGAACGGGGCTTGCCTGACTCGTACCACACTTCGAGCTCCCCATGCTGGACGAGCTTGCCCTTGCTGGTTGCCACGACATGGCGCCGCAGTTTGAGCTGCCCGCCAGGCCAGTGCTCTTCTTCAATGCGGGCGGTTCCCTCCGGCGGGCCATCATCCGCAAAAGTCGCTGTCGCGGCGGCAGCGCCGTCGAGCATCCTCGATTCGCGTGAACAATCGCGGCAGCCGGCCAACAGCACAAGCGCCGGCATCGCAAAGATCGCGGCCCTCGGGCGAAGCAAGCGTGGTGTCTGGAACTGAGTCAACTTAATGCGATCCATTGGTGAGCTGTCGCTTGAATTGGTTCCTGACCCCGTGCGCACCGGTGACGCCGCGTGGGGAGCAACCCTAGGCGCGACTTATTCCCTGGTCGATCCCCCTGCAAAAGCATAGGCTACGCCGAGATCGCAGATCACCCGAGCACGGACAATCGCTATGACATCGCCGGACGACAATGCCCCCCAACCACTCGAACTTTCCGGCCGTGTGGCTCTCGTCACCGGTGGAGGGAGCGGCATCGGTCGCGCCACGGCCAGACTCTTGGCAGTTCGCGGCACCCGCGTGTTCGTCGGCGATCTCCATCCGAGTCCTGATAATGACGCCGAGTTCGCCCGGCTCGGCATTACGCAATTGCCCTGCGACGTTCGCCGCGCCGCCGACGTCGAGCGGCTGGTCAACGCGGCGATCGCGGCCGGCGGCGGCCTGCACATCGTCGTCGCGAATGCCGGCATCAATTGTTCCGGCCAGGTTCCCGACATCAGCGAGGCGGCCTGGGACGATTGCCTAGACACAAATCTCAAGGGAGCGTTCTTGTGCGCCAAGATCGCGATCCCGCACCTGCGGGCAGCCGGCGGCGGGGCGATCGTCCACACGGCCAGCAACGCCGGCCTGCTGCCGCGATCGCACGACCCTGTCTACTCGACGAGCAAAGGCGCCCTCGTGGCGTTCACCCGGGCGTTGGCGCTTGCCCACGCGCACGAGCGCATTCGGGTGAACGCGGTCTGCCCCGGCCCAGTGGCCGACACTGGTATGATGGCGACCGATCTCGCGGTCGCCGACGATGCCGACGCCGCGGCGGCGAGATTCATCGCGGCCAGCCCCCTGGCCAGGGCCTGGGGGCGGATGATCACGCCCGACGAAGTGGCGGCCGCGATCGCCTACCTGGTGAGCGATGCCGCGGCGATGGTCACCGGCACCATGCTGGCGATCGATGGCGGTAAAGCGCTCGGCGTGCCGCCCTAATGAAAGGAGAATCGCACCGCGGCAGAGCAAACATTATTTACGTTCGCTCGGCGCCAATTGCTAAAATGATCGCGATTAGTCCACCATTCGCCTCCGATCACTCAATCCGCTTGGTTATTGTCTTCACGAATAGCTGCTGAGGTCTGGCATCAACGTGGCGCAGCGCCCGACATCGAGCACTCTGCGGCGCGCGATCGCGCTGGCGCTATTCGTCGCCACCCTGGCGGTCTATACCCCCGTGCGGATCAATGAGTTCGTCCACTTCGACGACGACGTCTATATCACCGCCAACCCGTACGTGCAGGGAGGGCTTAACACCGGCGGGGTGAAATGGGCGTTCACGTCGGCTTATGCCTCGAACTGGCATCCGCTCACCTGGCTGTCGCACATGCTCGATTGGGAGCTGTTCGGCGACAACGCCACTGGTCATCACTTGATGAACGTGTTGCTGCACGCGATCAATACGGTGCTCGTGTATCTGGTTCTGGTGAATATCACCGATCGTCGCCAGCCGCCCGAGACCCACAAGGGGCGAAAGCGGGCGAGTAATCCTCAACCGATAGCGTCAACCGCTTCGTCCGCCAACGTGTGGGGCGCGGCGCTCGTGGCTGCGCTCTTCGGGTTGCATCCGCTGCGCGTCGAATCGGTCGCTTGGGCCGCCGAACGTAAAGACACCCTCTCGGCCCTCTTCTGGTGGCTCTCGATCGGCGCCTATGCCCTGTACGTCGAGCGACCGAGCTGGCGGCGCTATGGGCTGGTCGTGCTCGGCCTGCTCGGTGGGCTATTGGCGAAACCGGCGGTCGTTACGTTGCCTGTCGTGCTCTTGCTGTTGGACTATTGGCCGCTCGAGCGATTTGCGACGAACACGCCCGGCTCAAGTGGCGCTACGCGCAGTGTTCCATTCTCCTGGAACCGCTTCGCGCAATTGCTGCTCGAAAAAGTGCCGCTTGCTGCTCTCTGCGTCGCCTCGAGCGCGATCACCCTCTGGGCGCAGCAACAAGGCGGGTCGCTCTCGGAGGTTGCGAATTTATCTCGCAGTTATCGGGTAGCCAACGCCGCGCTGGCGTATGTGCGCTACCTGCAGATGATGTTCTGGCCGCGGGGGCTCGCCTGCTACTATCCCTATCCCAAGTCCGACTTCGACTCGCACGGCCCTTGGCAGCCACGTGTCCTGCTATCCGCATTGCTGCTCGTGGCGATCACGCTGCTCGTGCTCTGGTTCGGCCGTCACAAGCGGTATCTCACCGTCGGTTGGTTCTGGTATCTGCTGACACTGCTGCCGATGATCGGCCTGGTGCAGGTGGGCCGACAGGCGCTGGCCGATCGCTACACCTACCTGCCGAGCGTGGGCATCGCGCTGGCGCTGGTGTGGCTGGTCCGCGATTTGCTGGCCGCGGCACCAACTGTCGTGCGCCGTTGGGCAGCGGTGCCGGCGCTTATCGTGCTCACGCTGCTGGCCACGCTCACCGTTCGACAAGTGCCGGTCTGGCACGACGACCTGTCGCTCTTCTCGCAGGCGGTCGCCGTGACCAACAACAACGACGTCGCGCACCACAACCTGGGTGCGGCGCTGCTCCTGGCCAATCGACCTGCCGAAGCGGCCACGCATCTGCGCGAGGCGATACGTGCGCGCCCCGACTACGCCAGCGCGTGCCGGCTGTTGGCGATCGCGCTCTCGAAGCAGAATGCAGGCGCCGAAGCAATCCGCTGGTATCGCGAGACGCTGCGCTTGAAGCCGAACTCGATCGAGGCGGCCACCGAGTTGGCCTGGCTGCTTGCTACACACCCCGACGCACAAATTCGTGACGCCGGCCAATCGCTGCAACTTGCCAGCGCCGTCGCTCAAGCGACAAAAGAGCAAGGCTATCCCGCGCTCGATGCGTTAGCGGCGGCCCTCGCCGAGAATGGTCGCTTCGACGATGCCACACGTGCTGCTGAACAAGCCGCGCAGTTGGCCACGCAAGCGGGCGATACCAATTCGGCGACTAGGATTTCCGCCCGCGCGGCCCTCTATCGCACACGCCAGCCCTATCGCGAGTCACCCGCCGATCTGTCGATCGAATAGCCAGCTTCTTCAACTCTTCGGGCGATTTCCGCCCCCGTTCTGCCCCCGTTCGTTACAGCTTGCCCGGCCCGCATACTTTGCGTCACTGACATATCAGGCATTGCCGCGCCCATCAGTCGCGGTAGTTGAAGCAACCAACGAGCGGCCGATCAACCACGACCAATCCGCCAGTCGAAGAACTGTTAGTGCCCGAAGCTTGCTCGGCCGAAGTGTCTCGCTGGTCGTGGACGTCAATCCTCTCGGTAGGCTTGCACCATCGATACGCGCCAGCAGCGCCCGTCGATCGCGTTTCGCGGCGCACATTAAGTCCAGGGAAGGACGATCGATGGCGATGGATCGCCCACGCTGCGCTCACGACCGGCTTCGACGGGAAACCGACCTGACGCGCGCCGCCATTTGGCTCGTCGCGTTAGTCGCCGTCACCGCGCCGGCATGGCCCTCGTCGGCTCGCGCCGACAACACCTTTGTCGTTAATAGCGCGCTCGACAACGGGTCGCCCGGCACGCTGCGCTGGGCCATCGATCAGGCGAATGCCGCCGGCGCGGGGACGCAGTCAATTACCTTTTCGCTCCCCTCGGGCGCAACCATCACGTTGTCGAGCTCGCTGCCCGCGCTGAACAACGGGTCGGGTTCGATCGTTGTCGATGGCTCGGGCGCCAACAATCTGACGATCAGCGGCAACAACACAAGTCGCGTCTTCTTCGTCTATGCCGGCAATGTCACGATCAGCAACCTGAATGTTGCCAATGGCCTGGCCAAGGGGGGCAACGGCGGCAACAATCCCCTCAATGGCGGCGACGGCGGACTGGGAGCCGGCGGCGCGCTGTTCGTCAATCAAGGGGCCAATGTCACCGTTCAGGACGTGACTTTTAATGGCAACAGCGCGGTCGGAGGCACCGGCGGCACGCTTTCCGGCGGTGGTGTCGCAGGAGGCGCTGGCGGCGGCGGACTCGGCGGCAACGGCGGGAATGGTGACTCTCAGGGTGGCTCTCAGGGTGGCGGCGGCGGATTGATCGGCAATGGCACCCACGGTCTCGCCTTGAGCCGCCGTATCTTCTGAAGCAGGTCTGTGGACTCATCCACCTTCGAGCGGAAATACCTCGGACTCTCGAACGGAACGATCACCGCTTGTTCGGCGGGATGTGTACCGCGACTTGGTTTGGCGTCTGGACCACGCAAGCGGCGCGTGATTTGCTCCGCATGCGGCGCTTTTGACGTTTTTCTGCGGACTCGATCCCTCGATGTCGCGTTACCAGCACAGCCCGGTCGAGTACTGCGACCGGGTGTGAAAAAAGCGGCCCCTCCTCCTCACCGCGACATCAGAGTTCAGGTGCTTCATGTTCGATTCGGATTTGTCCGCCCCCCAGCGAGCTTTGGCACACCGCTTCCGCACGGCATTTGGGGTTGATTACTTGCTTGGCAGCACCAGGCCAATGCATCGCTTGGGCGCGCATTTGCTGCGCGTGGCCGACGCTCAGTGCCCGGCCCTCATTCGTGGCGAAACCGGGAGCGGCAAGGAGCTGCTAGCGGCGATTGCCCATCGCGCTGGTCCGCGGCGGGCAGCCCCCTGCATTCCCATCAATTGTGCGGCCCTGACTGTGACCCTTGCGGAGAGCCAGTTATTCGGCCACGAGCGGGGCGCCTTCACCGGCGCAGCGGGTTCGTCTTTGGGGGTCTTTCGGGCCGCGGCCGGTGGTGTGGTCATTCTCGACGAAATTGGCGACATGCCGCTGGCGCTGCAGCCGAAACTGCTACGCGTGCTCGAGCAGCGCGAAGTGATGCCGGTCGGCGCCGCCCGACCGATCCCCGTTGATGCCCAGGTGATCGCGGTCACCAATCGCAATCTGGAAGAAGAGGTCGCGGCCGGGCGATTTCGCGAGGACCTTTACTATCGCCTCAATTTGGTCGAACTGGTCGTGCCACCGCTGCGCGAGCGCGTGGTCGACATCCCCGACTTCATCGAGTTCTTTCACAGCGGTATGCCGCCCGCTACAGCCGCGCCGTCTGGAAGCCCGACGCGGATCTGTTGCAACAGTTCTGCGAATATTCGTGGCCGGGCAACATCCGGCAACTATCGCACATTGTCGAGCAGATTTACGTGCTCGACGCCTTGCCCGATTTGTTCGACACGAAACCGCGTCAGCCCGCACTTGCGGCGCCAGCGACGCTGAATCTCGATACCCTGCGTCGCGACGCCGTGATTCGGGCATTGGGCATCACGCGTGGTCGTAAAGGGCACGCCGCGCGATTGCTCGGCGTGCACGCCAACACGTTGACGCGGCTCTTGCGGCAAATCGATCTGAAGGCCAACTAGCTAGGCGAACTCCGCCGTTGGCAGGTAAGGCTGTCGCGGTAGACGCGGGAACCCGCACGGCCAAAACGGTCAGAGCACTTTGGACTTCAAGCCCGGAAATACTTTGCCGACCTTGCCGAGCAGGTAATCCCCGTACGTACCCTGAAAGATATGTACGCTCGATTGATCCCAACGGCTTCCCCGATCATCCGGAGCCGATTCACCCGAGGGAAGATTGATGGGCCGCGCATCGGCGAAAAAATTGGGATCGAAGAAAAATGGGAACGACATGCGATCACGATCCGAGGCGTTGCGCACGCGATGCGGCGTCGAACGATAGACGCCGCGCGTCATGCGATCGAGCATATCGCCGATGTTGCACACGAACGTGCCAGGCAGCGGCGGAGCGGCGACCCAGCCCGATTTGGATTTAACTTCCAGTCCCCCAACGTCGTCCTGCAACAGAATCGTCAAGAGACCGTAGTCGGTATGCTCGCCGACGCCCCACAGTTCAGGCGATGCCGGCGGTGGGTAGTTGAAGATCCGAAACAGCGTCAGTGGATCGCGCGTACCGTGCTCAGCGAAATACGATTCGGGCAGTCCCAAGCC
>CAZBWM010000017.1:0-93556 GCA_964495375.1 uncultured Planctomycetaceae bacterium
AGTAAGCCCGCCTTCAACCACCCACACACTTTTACAGACAATTTGGGACGGTATCGCTTACTTTCAGGCCGTATCAAATTCCTCCTGGGCACATCATGGCTACTTGGTCGCAGCGGAGATTGATGAAGACGATGATTTGCTGGCTGAGCTCGAGCGTCTTGCGGCATCGTTCGGGATCGGAATCATTCAGCTTCGCTTGTCGGACCTAAGCGAGTCGCAAGTTGTCTATCCCGCGCGCGCCAAAGGCAGCTTGGACTGGGAGACCATCAACAAGTTGTGTGAGGAGAATGATGACTTCCGGACGTTCCTTCAGAGCGTAAAAATCGACGTTAACGCGCGAAAAGTGCATCGCGCCGAGTATGACCCTGTCATCAAGGAAATAGAACTCTATGTGCAGAAGCTCATTCAAGGTTAGGCGTCGTCAGCTGATTCTCATCCCCTGAAGAAATCAATCTGACGGAGAGGAACGCGGATAAGTCACCTTTGCCATGTCGCTCAAGGATGCCCTGCACCAGGCAATCCGTATCGGGAGTGAAGCCACCCGGACGCAAAACGACCCACCCGGACGCAACCCGGACGATCACCCGGACGCAAAACTCGCGGAGGCCCCTTCGTCCCAAGTTGTATTGTCAACTCGAGTTCGGGTCCAACATCAAAACACCCGGACGCACCCGGACGCAAAATCCCGGAACAGTTTATAGAAGAGGCCAGAGGCGAGAGACCAGAGGCCAGAGGCCAGAGAGGGACGGCCTGCGGCCGGGAGGCTGCCGAGCAGGGAATCAGGAGACCGGGAGTGGCCCGTGATCAGTGGTCAGCGAATGCGGGTGGCGTTGAGCCTAGCCCCTAACCCCTAGCCCCTAACCTCTGACCCTTGCCCCCTCACCCTACTCCCCACTCGGCAGCTCGACATTATGGAACACGTCCTGCACGTCGTCGCAGTCGTTGAGCATGCCCAGAAACTTCTCGAACTGCGGCAGGTCGTCGGCGCTTAACACTTTGCTTTGCTGCGGCAGGAACGTGATCTCCTGCGTCTCCAGCTCGACGCCCGGGAACGCCTGCTGGAAGGCGGTCTTGGCTTTGAAGAATTCCTCGGGCGGGGCGAAGACCGTCACGTTCCCACCCTCGCACTCGATTTCCGTGATGTTGACGTCGGCATTGAGCATCGCCTCGAGCACCTGCTCTTCGTTGTCTCCCTTGAAGGAGAGGACCGCCAGGTGATCGAACGACAGGGCGACCGACCCGCTGGCGGCTAGTTTGGAGCCGGTTTTGGTGAAACAACTGCGGACCTCGGAGATTGTCCGCTGGTTGTTGTCAGTCAGGCAATCGACGATGACCAGCGAGCCGCCGGGGCCGAACCCCTCGTAGCGGCACGGCAGAAAGTCCTCGCCGCCGACGCCGCGGGCTTTTTGAATCGCCTTGTCGATCACGTGGCCAGGCACCTGGTCGCGCTTGGCCTTCTCGATCGTGGCCCGCAACGAAGGGTTGAGCTCGGGGTCGGCGACGCCGTTTTTGGCGGCGACGTACAAGAGCTTGCCATACTTCGAGTAGAGCTTGGTCTTTTGCGCGGCGGTCTTAAAAATCGCGTTCTTGCGATTCTCGAAATTTCGTCCCATGTCGATTCCCGCTATTCAATTGTCGTGGCCAGGCCGCCCGGATTCGCGAATCGGCCGCGGCGACCGCAATTCTAACGGATTTCGGCAATTTTTCGCGGGGGGGCAGGCAGACCACGTGGCCAGGCGCAAAGCGATCGGCTGGGCGACCCGCCCGCGAATGGCGTCCCGCCTGCGGTGAGCTTGTCGAACCGCGACCCTGTGGCTCAGGCCAGGTCGAACCGATCGAGGTTCATCACCTTGGTCCAGGCCGCGACAAAGTCGTGGACGAACTTCTGCTGCGCGTCCGAGCTGCCGTAAACTTCGGCCACGGCCCGGAGTTGCGAGTTCGACCCGAACACCAGATCGACGCGAGTGCCGGTCCACTTCGGGCTGCCCGACTTGCGATCGCGCCCTGCGAACAGGTCGGCCTCGTTGGTGGTGGGCTGCCAGGCGGTGCTCATGTCCAACAGGTTGACGAAGAAGTCGTTGGTCAGCGTTTCTGGTCGCTTGGTGAAGACACCATGCTGGCTGCCGTCGGCGTTGGTCTTCAGCACGCGCAGGCCGCCGACCAGCACCGTCATCTCCGGCGCGGTCAGCGTGAGCAGTTGTGCCTTGTCGATCAACAGCGCCTCGGCCGAGACGGTGTACCGCCCCTTGAGATAGTTGCGAAAGCCGTCGGCGATCGGCTCGAGCACGGCGAACGACTCCACATCGGTCTGCTCCTGCGAGGCGTCGGTGCGCCCCGGCGTGAACGGCACCGAGATCGCGTGGCCGGCGTTCTTGGCCGCTTGCTCGACCGCGGCGCAACCGCCCAGCACGATCAGATCGGCCAGCGAGACCCGCTTGCCCCGGGTCGCGGCACTATTGAAGGCCGCCTGAATTCCTTCGAGCGACTTGAGCACCTTTGCCAGTTGCGCCGGCTGATTGACTTGCCAGTCTTTCTGAGGCGCCAGGCGGATGCGGGCGCCGTTCGCCCCGCCGCGCTTGTCCGAACCACGGAACGTCGACGCCGACGCCCACGCCGTTGAAACCAGTTCCGAGATCGACAGGCCTGCGCCCAGGATCGTCCCTTTGAGCGAGGCTATGTCCCCGGCGTCGATCAGTTTGTGATCCACCTTCGGCACGGGATCTTGCCAGATCAGCTCTTCGGCAGGAACTTCGGGGCCGAGATAACGTGCACGCGGGCCCATGTCGCGATGCGTCAGCTTGAACCACGCCCGGGCGAATGCGTCGGCGAACTGATCGGGATGGGCCATAAAGTGCCGCGAGATTTTTTCATACGCCGGATCAAAGCGCAAGGCCAGGTCGGTCGTCAGCATCGACGGCGCAATCTTCTTCGCCGGATCGAAAGCGTGTGGCACGGTGCCGGCTCCGGCGCCGTTCTTCGGCTTCCACTGATTGGCGCCGGCCGGGCTCTTCGTCAGTTCCCACTCGTAGCCGAACAAGTGCTTGAAGAAGTCGTTGCCCCACTTGGTCGGCGTCGTGGTCCAGGTGACTTCCAATCCGCTGGTGATCGCGTCGGCGCCGGTGCCGGTGCCAAAGTTGTTCTTCCAGCCGAAGCCTTGCTCGTCGAGGCCGGCTGCTTCGGGATCGGGCCCCACGTGCGACGCGGGAGCCGCGCCGTGCGTCTTGCCGAAGGTGTGGCCGCCAGCGATCAGCGCCACCGTCTCCTCGTCGTTCATCGCCATCCGCTTGAAGGTCTCGCGGATGTCGCGGGCGGCGGCCACCGGGTCTGGGTTGCCGTTGGGCCCCTCCGGATTGACGTAAATCAAACCCATCTGCACGGCTGCTAGTGGATTCTCCAGTTGGCGATCACCGGTGTAGCGTTCGTCACCCAACCAGGTTTTTTCAGACCCCCAGTAGATGTCGCGATCAGGCTCCCAGGTATCCTCGCGACCGCCGCCAAAGCCGAAGGTCTTCAGCCCCATCGTCTCGAGCGCGACGTTGCCCGTCAGGATGAACAAGTCGGCCCAGGAGATCTTGCGGCCGTACTTCTGCTTGATTGGCCACAGCAGCCGGCGCGCCTTGTCGAGACTGACGTTGTCGGGCCAACTGTCAAGCGGTGCGAAGCGCTGTTGCCCTCGCCCTGCGCCACCGCGGCCGTCGCCGATGCGGTACGTGCCGGCCCCGTGCCACGACATGCGAATAAAGAACGGCCCGTAGTTGCCGAAGTCGGCCGGCCACCACTCTTGCGAGTCGGTCATCACGGCCGCCAAATCGCGCTTCACCGCCGCCAGGTCGAGGCTCTTGAATTCCTTCGCGTAGTCGAAGCCCTCATCCATCGGGTCCGACTTCGCCGAATGCTGGCTCAGCAACTCGAGCTTCAGTGCGTTGGGCCACCAGTCGCGATTGGTCGTGCCGCCACCGGCCGTGTGATTAAAAGGGCATTGCGTTGCGGTTGCCATGGGTGATCTCGTTCAGCAGTGTCAGATTGTGAAGTTTGTTGGTCAGAGCGGCGTTGGGGTGAGTGGCCCGCCGCAAGAATCTGGTCGACAGTGGCTCAATTTGGCATTCGTCGCGGTGGACAGTGCGTACAATGAGGACGTCAGCACGCTATTTCGGTCTCCGCGACGAGCGATTCTTAACGGCTGGAATCGTAACGCGAGCCGCCCCGACAAACAACCACGCACATTGGGGGCGATTCGACGCTATATAGTCCGAGAGCAGGTGCTCGACCGCCGCGTCAAATTGCCCGCCGCTAGTCGCCAGCCCGCGTCGATAGCGAGTGCAGCACCGCTTGCTCGGTCTGCGAAGCCAAGAATCGCAGGCTGCCGTCGGCAAAACAGAAATTGGCCCCGGCAGGGTGCTCGCTGCCGTACGCGCAGAGCCGCAGATCGACGTAAGCCTGAAAGTCGTTGAACGAATCGGCCGGCGGCGTTTGGCCCGCACGGTCGGTGAACGAGAAAGGCAATCGGTAATTGAGCGGCGCATGCGCGCTCATCGTCACATGGCCGATCATTTTGCGGCTAGTCGACGCGCCCCACCAACCTTGCTCGAGGAGCGGTTCGCCGTACCTGGCTTCATTAAACGTGAGGTAGTTCAGATCGCTGTGCGAACGCTCCCCGAACAGAATCGTGTTGCTCAGCCCATCGCGAATATCGCGCGGCGCGACTGGCCGCTGTTTCAGCTTCGGTTCCGATGCTTCGCCCGTCGTGTGAAAAACCCCGTCGGCCGTCGATTGCAGTGGAAAGTACGATCGCGACCCGCCGTTACCGCCGTAGCTCCCAAGGCCGTAGTGCCAGTTCCGGCTCGCCATCACGATGGGGTTCTGCGGTATATCATCCGAAGGGCAGAGCAGTATCGGCAGCACCACGGCGGTGTTCGAGCGGGCTCCTTGATCGGCGTTATGGATTGGGTCGTCGTAGTTCCAGTTGACGAGCACCTGGTTCTGCTCGAGGTAAGGCAACAGATAAGCAAACAAGGGGATCCCGCGGTAGGCCACGGCCGAGTTAAAAAACCATTGCTTCACGCCGGGCGGAAAGCTCCCCTTGGCGTTTTCAAAGCTGGTCGCCGCCACACCCAATTGCCGCAACTGACTGGCACATTGCGTGCGGCGCCCCGCTTCTCGGGCCATTTGCACCGCCGGAAGCAAGATCGCCAGCAGCAGCCCGATAATGGCGACCACGACCAGCAATTCGACGAGCGTGAAGCCGCGTCGCGGCGAGCTGCTGGTCGTGGCCGGTCGAGCCATTCGCATGCCGGTGCCCTTGCGGGGTTAACTGCGCGGCGCAAAACGCCGGCGACGAATCGCCGCCAAGCAAAGGCCCATCAATCCACAAACGCTCAGTGCCAGGCTCGAGGGCTCGGGAATCACGTACGTCACCGACAACACAGGAGGAACATTCGGCAACGTGGTCGACTCGCCACTGTTGAAGCGCTTGGCGCTTTGGCCGCGCGTCTCGTCGCCGAGCACAAACCAACCAAAGTTGGTCGACGGGCTGTCGAGCCACGCTTGCACGTCGACGATCATCTGCGGGTCGGTCCAAGTGAAAAGCTGCCCGCCACCGAGATCGTCGGAGACCACGGCCGAGCCGCTGATGGTGCCGCTGTAGTCGCCGCCCGGGTTAGTCCATTTTTTCGAATCGTCGTTGAAGAAGCGGTAGTACCACGTGGCGTCGTCGGTCGTGGCGGTAGCTCCCATGCCGCCATTCTGGAACGAAGTCCCTTCGCCCCAAGAATTCAGCGCGGTATGCAGTACGACGACGGGGTCTCCGTTCAGTCCCATCACGTCGCGCATCGTCAAACTAACAGAAGTGATCTTGGCGCCGGCCGGAATCTTCGAGGCGATATCAAACTGGATCAGCCCGCGGCGAATGCTGATCGTGGCCGGCCCCTGGCCATCCTGATTCGTGCGGCCGACGAAGATGTCCCCTTGCCCGTTGCTTAGTTGTTTTGTGATGTCGGTCGCCTGGATGATAGTGTTATCTTGGCTCGGATTGAAGGTTTCGACGATCGGCGCAGCGACAGCCGCTCGTGCCAAGACGGTAACAAGTGCGAAGGCCAGCAAAGTTGCAGTGCGCATGGAGGTTCTCCGGCGGGCGGTGACGATAAGCGGCCAGATCCGTGGCCGAGAAGTTGGTAGTGCCAGGGGGAAATCGCTGGGCCACAGGACGAGCGCGGCGCATTTGCGGCGCCGGTGACCTGAGCTCAAGACGAGCGCGATCGCGCAAGCGACCCCAATCGGAAGGAACGAACTGACTGCCAGTGAGGTGGCAAGATTTGCCGACGGCACGATAGTATCAGTATAATGATAGGATCATGTCAATGCCCGAAGCGCAAAATTTGGTTCGCCAGCGCCGCATCGCCCGGGGCTGGTCCCAGCAAGAACTAGCCGACCGCAGTGGGCTCTCCCGGGCCGGCGTCAGTGCCATTGAAGCGGGCCGGCTCACTCCTTCGGTCGCAGCGGCCCTGCAATTGGCCAGAGCGCTCGACTGCACGGTCGAGGCTTTGTTTTCACCCGCCGAACCGCCGGCGACCACAATCGACTGGGGCGTTCCGCCCACGAATGCTCGGGCTCGCTACTGGACCGCCAAAGTGGGCGCCCACCTCTTCGGCTACCCGGTCGAAGACGACTCACCACAACTCGAATGGCACGATGGCGTCGCCGACGCCGGCGCTGTGGCGGCGTGCGACGCCGCGCTTGCCGAACGAACCCTGGTAATCGCCGGCTGCGATCCGGCCGCTAGTTTGCTAGCCGCCGAGTACGCCCGGCAATTTCAGTTCCGCTTGATTGTGTTGCGGCGCAGCAGCCGCGCGGCGCTCGAATTGTTGGCGGCCGACAAGGTGCATGCCGCGGGCGTCCATCTCGGCCAGGCCGGTGGCCGCGGCACGGAGAACTCACGCGCGGCGAAGGCCACGATTGGCAACTCGTGTCGCGTGGTGCGCGTCGCGCGCTGGGAAGAAGGTTTGGCGCTCAGCCCTCAGGTGAAAGTTGCCAGCACCCAGTCTCTGGCCCGGCCCGCCACGCGCTGGGTGGGGCGCGAAGAAGGCTCCGGCGCCCGGCAATGTCAGGACGAAGTTCTCGCAGGTCGCCCGGCGCCACGCCACGTCGCATTCGATCATCGCAGCGTGGCGGCCGCCATCCGCTCAGGTTGGGCCGACGTCGGACCCTGTTTGCGATTGACGAGCGAAGAGGCAGGCTTGAAGTTCATCAAGATGCACGCCAAGGATTACGACCTCTGCTTTGCTAGCGAGATCGAGTCCGACCCGCGACTGGCCGCACTTTTGGCCACGCTCCGCTCACGCCGCTTTCGCACGCGCTTGGCCGAGTTGCCCGGCTACGCCAGCGATCGCACAGGGGAACTCGTTGGATAGTTCATGGACGTGTCAAATCGACCATAGGCAGCTTTTGTTAGGCAGCGTGACAATGACGAGACGTACTCAGCCAGTCACCAAGGTCCCGGCCGAGCAATTGGCTGAGACGCTCGATGTCGGGTGTCAGCTCGGCGACGAGTTCCCGACGCAAAGATTCGGCCAGAGGTCGTCGCGGCGCATAACTGATGTTCCATCGCGAAATCGAGTCGCGGACGCGCTGCCGCAGACCAGGCATTGGGATCAACGAACGCGCCAGAGTGCGTGCCCACGGCGGACGCTGCTTGAGGATTCGCCGGATGTGGAGACTGCGAACTCGCTTATTTGGGTTGATCAACCCAAACTCGGGACGAAAGTTGGGAGCGACATTCAGGAATCCAAGTAGCTTCTGATACACCCCAGGCAAGTCTTGCCGAAGATCGTCGAACAGAATCACGTGCACTTGGCTCGCGGGAAAGCACTTCAAGTACCGTTCGACTTGTTCCGCGTACTTGACGATGTCTCGGTAAAAGAAGAGCTTTTTGGGCGTGTTAGTGGGCGGAATGTGCTGGCCACATCGGCGCGCTGCTTCCAGTTGAAGTGCTTTGCGAAAGTCGGTCACGTTCTCCATCTGTTGGTAGAGATACTCGCTATGCAGCGCGTACATCATCTCCGCCGGATCGCGCAGCATGATGACGATCTTCGCGTCAGGATGCTCCCGGCGAATCTCGCTGGCCGCGCGCGTGGAATAGAGCGACCAGATACAAGTCTCGCCGACGCACTGCTCCGCGTCCGCGCGTTGAAAGAGTGCCGCGTGTTCTTCAGCGGTGAGTTGGCTGGCCAAATCGTTCAAGTCGCTCCCGTAATAATGCAACTCTTTTCGCTCGGGCAGATAGATTTCTGGGTGGCCGCGCAAGAACGCATGCATCGCAGTGGTGCCGCACTTGGGGGCACCGACGATCAAGAAACCAAGGTGAGCCATACAATCGCATGCGGTTGGAGTATGCCCCCGCAAGGATTTCTATCGGCACAAAGATGCTCGTGCAGAATTAACTTGCGTTCATTTCGTTGTGGCGTCAGGTTTGGGCTACTGCAACGGACAGCTAGCACCCGGGCTGCTGTCGACAACCCAGCGGTTTTTTGACGCTATATCGATCAAGAGCTGTAGACGCTCGTACTCAGTTTGTGGGGTGTGTCTCGTGAGAACGTTCGATGTCGTGGCAGAGGTTTTGATTGCAGTGTCCTGCCTACTACCGGCTGCTCAGGTCGCAAGGTTTGCGCGATCGATGCCGTTCTGGGCCCTCCGGTTACGACACAAGAGATGGGGACTAAAACGATTGAGTGGTGCCATCTTGTTTCAAGTCGTTTTGGTCGCTCCAAGTGGGGCGACCGAGGCGCCAGCGCAGTCGCCGGGCGAAGGCTCTGTGGTGGTGCGCTGCGCCGTGATCGGAGGGATGACCGACACCGGTTTCTGGCAAGCGCTGTCGGAGCGATTCACAAAGGAATCCGGCTTGCCGATCGACGTCGTCGCGACCGGCCCGAAATATGTGATCGCGTCGGTCTTCGCGCAAGGCAACGCCGACCTGATCACGATGCACGCCAGCGACACAATCATTAACCTGGTGGCCGACGGTTACGGCGCCGATCCCCAGCCTTGGGCTCGCAACGACCTGCTCTTAGTTGGCCCGGCCGACGATCCCGCCAAAATCGCCGGCACAACTGATGCCGTCGCTGCACTCGCGACGATCATCGAGTCGAAATCAACGCTGCTCGTACATCAAAGCCTGGGGAGTAACGAGGTCTTGCACGACCTGCTCAACGCCGGCGAGTTAGAGCTCGACGACGAGCACACCGTGGTCATGGCGACCGATCGGCAAAGACAACTACTCGGGCGTGCCGCCAAGGAGCACGCCTACACGCTGGTGGGCCGAATTCCGTTTCTCAACGGCAAGATTGCCAACGATGGGCTAAAGATCATGGTGCAAGGCGACCCGCGGCTGCGGCGGCCGTACGTCGTGGTGGTGAGCCGCTTCAATCCGCCCGACAGCCCGCGCGACGTCGCCGCCCGGAGGCTGGCGGCCTTTCTGCGATCGCCGGCGACTCAGGAGTGGATCGCCGGGTTCGGTCGCGGCGAACTCGACGACAATTCGATCTTTTTCCCGGTCGCCGTTGAGCGCCCGCCCGTCGCTAACCCCGCCCGTTAGCGTGTCGCATTGGCGATCCGTCGAATCAGTGCGAAATCCCGCGAACGACTCGGCCGCTGGCTCGCCTACTTCCCTCGGCAATAGCTCAAGGTCAGCAGCACGTAACCCGTTACCAGGTTGGGGTCTCCCTCCATCCAGCGATCGGACGTGTTGACCCAGGCGCCGTTGGCCTGCTGGCGCTTGGCGAGCTCGGCCACGAGCTCGGCGCGCCAGTCGTGCTCGCGGCCGTCGCCGGCCTTGATCTTTCCGACCCCCATCGCGTCCAGAGCTTTGGCAAACGTATGGTAGTAGTAGAACAACCCCGCCTCACCCATGCCGGGGTTGGTCGTCAGGTCGTAGTGCTTCGAGCACCAATCGAAGGCCGCTTTGACCCGCGGATCATCGGGGCCCAGCCCGGCGAAGATCATGCTCTTCAGCCCCGAGTAGGTCATCGAGCCGTAGCTGCGCAGCCCCCCTTCGGGCGTTTCACCAGCCATGCTGGCGCCGCCGGCGGCCACGGTGTAATAGAAACCGCCGTCGGGGTTCTTGGCGGCGAACTTCGTGGTGTTGTGTTCGCTTTCGAGGTTCTGGCAACGGGAAACAAAGATGAGGGCCTTTTGCACGGCTGGATCGTCAGGTCCGTTGCCGGCGGCGCGGAGCGCGTCGAGCAAGAAGCTGGTGTTCGACAGGTCGGGGCGCTTCTTGCTGCCGTAGCCGGCGCCACCGTAGTTTTCGTTCGACGGGGCCTGGTCTTCCCCTTCATCCCACTGCAAGCCTTTGATGTAACGATCGGCGGCGGCCAACAGCTTGTCGAAGCGGCCATCTTTGTTGGCGGCCGCGAACGCCACCATGGCAATGCAAGTCTCGTAGTTCTTGTGCGTGCTGTCCGGCTTGTAGATGCCGCCATCTTCGTGAACGTAAGTTTGCAGGTACTTGAGACTGCGGGCGACCAACGGATCGTCGGCCGAGCGCCCCGACTTCAAGATACCGGCGGTGACCAGCGCCGTGACCGCGGGCCCCGCTTGCGGGCTAAACGCTCCATCAGGCGTTTGCGCGGTGCCGAGAAACTCAATGGCGCGCGACGTCAGTTGACTGATGGCGGCCGGATCGATAGCGCTGGCGGCCGCGTCGTCAGCAACCGACACCTGGGGCGCCGCCAGTGCGATGCAAGCCAAAGCAAACAGCGGTGCAAGGCAGGGCAGCATCGCGCCGCGCGCCGCCTGAATAGCGCGAATGATGTCGAGATAAAGTTGCATCGAAGTGCTCTCCGTTTGATCGCAAAAGTTCGCTGTGGCAAACGTCAAGAGTTCGCCGCGAGTGGAGGGTGATCGGCATGACATGCGTGGGTGCACGTCCCATCTCTACCTGCATCAATCGTAGCAAATTCCGGGGCGGAAAGCTGCCAGGTGATACGGTCACGATCTGCGCAATCATGCCGAACGATACGGGCTTGCGTGTGGCGAAAAAACCGCCACGCGCGGCGATTTGCTGGCCGAATGGTTGTCGGAGACGCCGCGGGCTAACCGCCCTTTGGCACTAACCGCCCGAAAACGCCAGAGCCGCGAGACACGCCAGCCAACTGACGAGCAGCCCAATCGAAAGATACAGAAACCAGGCGTGCCGACGGATCGGGTTCGAGTGCCCATCACGGCGCTGCCACCAAGGTTGGCGGGGCGCGTTGGCGGGCTTGACCACGCTCGCGCGGGGCGAAGCGTCGGGGCGGCTGCGTCGCGCGGGCTGGCTCTTTGGCATATCGGGTTGAGGGACCTGTGGGCGGCGGACCACGCCTCGAGTTCCTGCGTGACTACTTACCCGGTAACGAGATTTTGAAGCTGCCGGTCAGGCCATCGTCGAAATCGAAGACGTCATCGAAGTCTTCGCGACGGTCTTCTTCGGTCTTGCGCATTTGCTCGATGCCGATAAGGTTGAAGACGATCTCACCGAAGTCGCCGGTGCACTGGACACCCCAGCTATTAAGGACGCACTTGGCCATCAGGCCGTATTGCTCGAGGGCGTACAAGCGGACGGCTTCGCACAGTTGCTGTCCCGTGACGTGGCGCTCCTGCGGCGGCTCGTCGGCGCTTTCGGGATCGCGCGGCGCGGGTGCCGACGATGCGGGGCGCGACGTGCCCAATCCTAAGATCTTCTGGGCGTAGTCTAGCGCTTCACCCACGAAGACGTAAGCCTCGAGCTTATAGCGCTTGTCTCGAGACAATAGCTCGGCAAAGCGGCGGGCGGGATCGGTTGTCACGAGGATATCACCGTTAACACTTCGCTGGCATCGATAAGCACGCGGCGGTGGTCTTCCAATTCGACAAGCAATTGCTGGGCGAGAATCTCCTGCGCGAGCACGCGGGCGCGTCCGCGCCCGGTGACGACGTGCTGGCCGACCGCCGGTAGCACCTTTTGCAACTCTTCATAAACGTCGTATTCGTAGCGCAGGCAGCACTTGAGCCGGCCGCAACGGCCCGAGATCTTCGTGGGATCGAGCGTGGCCTTCTGCAGCTTGGCCATTTTCATCGACACCGGCGGCATGGCCGTCAGGTGCGTGTTGCAGCAGACGGGTTTGCCGCAGTCGCCGTAGTCGGCCAGCAGTTTGGCTTCGTCGCGGACGCCGATCTGCCGCATCTCGATGCGGGTTTGAAACTCGGCCGCGAGCGACTTGACCAGGTCGCGGAAATCGACCCGATTTTCCGACAGGTAGTAGAACACGACGCGCTCGCCGCCGAAGATGTGCTCGACGTCGACGAGTTTCATCGGCAGCTCATGCTCGGCGATCAACCGCCGGCACGTCTCGAATTCGCGACGCTCCTGGGCGTGCATTCGCGAAAGTTCGTTCTCGTCATCGGCGGTCATCGCACGCAAGATCTGCCCGCGACCCGGTTGGTCGAGCTGCGCGGCTGCCTGTTCCGTCGCTTCGCAGAGCACTTCGCCGGCCTCGAGGCCACGCTCGGTGCGGGCCACGACCCGGGCACCGCGCGCGTAGAGCGTCGACCCGGGGCTGGTGAGCACCCCCAGGGTTCGCGTTCCTCCGGTGCGGACAACGTACTTGGGCATTTGCGGCTGAGGCGTCGATACGGCATGATCGGCGGGAAAGCAGCGCCGGGCGGATGGATCACCGAGCCTGGCGACTTCGCCCCGCGGCTCGTCAGTATAGCGGGGCTGACGGATGCCGCCCAGTTCGGAGAGGTTTGCCCCTTGGGGAGCAAGGCAAGGCGCAATTACGTGGTTGTCAACTTAGCGACGAGTCCCGTCGTACAGCCCGGTCATCGATTCGGTCCAGCCGATGACCGGCGCTTCGGGAGGGATCACGAAGATCTCCACGCGGCGATTGCGGGCCCGATCCATCCCGTCGTTCGGCGCGATCGGCTGATGCCCGGCGAAGCCTGCCACGCCCATGCGATCTTCGGGCAGGCCGGTGCGGCGCAAGAATTCGGCGACGGAGAGAGCCCGGGCCGTGCTCAGTTCCCAATTCGTGCGGTAGCGGTTTCGAACCGGCTTCTTGCTGATGGCCTGATCGTCGGTATGGCCCACGATCATGATCTTCAGGTCGCGGGCGTCTTCCGCTTGAAAGATTGCCGCGAAGTCGCGCAGCAACGTCTCGGCCTCGGGCGCTAATACGGCGTCGGCTGAAGTGAAGAGGACGTCGTTCTCGAGTTTCACGACGCCGGAGTCGGGATCGTAACGCAAATTGCGATTGCGCTGCGCGAGATCTTGCAGCCGGCCGCTGACCCCCAGCGGGATTTGCCCTTCGCCGGCGCCGGCCAATCCGCCGACCTGGCGGTGCAGCACGCGGCGCTCGCGCTCGTAGTTGACGACCTTCTTACGGTCGCCTGCGGATTCTTCGTCGAGCAGGGCGAGGTCTTCCTCGGCGCGGCGAACGCGATCCTCCATGTGATGGAGGTGGGTCTTGCTGTTTTCCAACTCAGCCAACAGCGCGCGGTTTTGCTCCGCGTAGCTACGGGCCTGCGTTTCGCAAGCAGTGAGGTTGTTCTGCGGAACCCACGAGCAGCCGGTAGAAAGTGCTCCGGCGGTCAGCAAGGCTCCCAGGCACGCGGTGTAACCCGCACGCATGATTCGACTCCTTTCGAATCGACAATTCAACGAGCCGCAACGCGGACCTCAGCACGCTGTATGGTGCCAGACGACCCGCGCGGCGAACGGCGGCAACGATCAACCGCCGCCGAACAAGTTGAGAATCGTATCCATGAGTTTGCTGTTCACGGCATAGGGAGAATCCCAGCTCCACATGTGCCGCATCAGGTCGTACATCATCATGCCGCTGAACATCAAGAATAGCGAGCAGAACACCAGACCGGTAATCTGCAAGGCGCTATACTGAGTTTCGCGCGCCATGGCCGGCATCATGCCCCCGGGAGCAAGACCATCGCCCGCCAGCCCACCGGGCATGCCGGCCGCGCCGTCGTAGTCTTCGACAAGCATGCCACCGGAGTCACCCCCTGGCACTTCCTCGAAGAGGGAATCGCCGCCAAGGCCACTTTCGGCATCGAGCGCGATCACCTGGCTGCCGGAGTCTTGCGACGACTCTTCGCCGCCGGCTTCCTCGAAGGGAGTGAGCAGGAAGTTGTCGTCCGAGCTGCCATCGGCCGCTTCGGCGCCGACCTCGACGCCACCCAGATCGAACGATTCGTCGGAGGGAGCGGACAGTTCGAGCGGGTCTTCGAGCGACAGGCCGCTGTCGGACGGTGACGCCAGCGAGATGCCACTGTCGGCGGCGCCCATCATGATGTCGCTGCCGCTGGAAAGTACGAGCTCGTCGTCGTCGAGGTCGCTGCCGCCGGCGCTGCCAAGCACCAGATCGACGTCCTCGAGTGCCGACTCTTCGGCCAGAGCAATATCGCTGCCGCCTGGTGACGGAATGCGTGACGAACTATCGCCGCTCAAACGCAGATCGCTGCTGCTGCTCGACGGGGAGATCTCGATCGAGAATTCTTCGCTTGAACCTAACCGCAAATCGGTGTCGGCGTCGGGTGAGATCGTCATTTCATCGACGAGCCGCACATCGGACCCGCCCGGCAAAACCGCGTCGGAGTCCGCGGCCGTTACCAGTTTGACGTCGCTCTCTTCGGGGCGCATGGTCCCCGGCTTGCCGATGATCGTGCTCGAGGTGCCAGTGTCCGACTGCCCCAGCTCCAGATCGCTCAGCAACACCATATCATCGAGATCGTCGCTCCCCGAGCTGACGGGAAGCAGATCGTCTTCGTCGGTGGCCGGCGAACCGCCCCGGTCGGCGATCTGGTCGCGCAGCCGCTCGAGGTCTTGTTCTTTGAACTTCCACGACGCGCCGTCCCGATAGCCCGAGATCTCGCGCTGCTCGCGCAGCCGCGTGAGCTCATCGACCGATACGCCGACCAAACGGGCGGCATCTTCCAAGCTGACTAGTTTTAGCGCCATTGGCGCCACCTTGCCTGTTCTCGGTAGTTTCCGGCTAAGTTCTTGCCTTCCTAGCGAGACTGTTCCAATAGCTTGCGAATGTCGGCGGGCAGCGGGCTCGTGCCGTTGAACTGAATCATTTCCAGATCCCACTGGATCTTGCGTTCGCTCTTCAGCTCGATGGTCCCTTCTTCGGGTTCGATGTGATAGACGGCCATCACCCGCTTGACAGGGTCGATGATCGTCACCTGCTGCCGATTGCCGGTAGCCGTGTGCGTTAGGGCAATCAGTGAGCTGACACCACCCTGCGCCGACTCGATCGGCTGCTGGGCTGCGACCCGCTCTGCCGAAGGCATCCGCGCCACGGCCAGCACCAACGCGCACACCGCCACCACACCGAGCGCCGATCTCATAGCAGTCCTTTGGCTTAGGAACGAGCGCGCCGATGTCAGCTTCTCATTCTAAAAGGGGGTCGGCGCATTGCAAAGAAAATCCGGCTGGCGCACACCAGCCACGGTGCTGAATTCAGCCGCATTTGCCGTCACAAGCGACACGCCCGTGACGACAGGCCCGCGGCGGGGCACACAAAAGCCCTGAACCAGGGACGGCCGCGCAAGACGAGTGGGGGCGCGCGAACCGCCTGAAAATGGGTCGGGAGTGTATCGATGGCCGGGAAGGGGGGCAAGTGCAGATGGAGACTTAACGAGTCGGAGCCAGAGGCTCGCGAATTCGGGACTGCCGCCGAGTTAAGGAACCGCAGGTTTGCCTGGATGTAACAGACATCGTTGCAATGAGATACGGTTTTCGCCGCCGGCAGCGTGGTTGACCAGGATGGCGACCCACCCAGCTCGGCGTACAATCTGCCCGCGTCTAGGGATGGCAGTGCCCGGCCCGGGAGAAGGTAGCGAAAATGGCCAAACAAGAATCCCAGTTGCCGATTGGCCTGCTGCTCAGCGGCGGGCTCGATAGCGGCATTTTGCTGGGGAATCTGCTGGCGAGCGGTCGCGCCGTGCAGCCGTTCTATGTCCGGGGAGGGTTGCGCTGGGAAGCCGAAGAATTGAGTGCCGTCAGACGGCTGCTTTCGGCATTGGCCGGGCCGGGGCTGTCAGAATTGGTCGTGCTCGACATGCCCGTGGCCGACTTGTATCGCGATCACTGGAGCGTAACCGGGCGGGACGTGCCCGACGCCGATACGCCCGACGAGGCGGTCTTCCTGCCGGGGCGCAACGCGCTCGTGATCTTGAAGCCGGCGCTGTGGTGTCAGATGCACGGCATCGAAGAGCTGGCGCTGGCGCCGCTGGTCACCAATCCGTTCCCCGATGCGACCGCGGCGTTCTTCGACTTATTCGAGCGCACGCTCAGTCAGGCGGTGGAAAAGCCGCTGCGAATCGTGCGGCCGTTCGGTCACTTGCACAAGCGCGAGGTGATGTACCTGGGTCGCGAACTCCCGCTGGAGCTGACGTTTTCGTGCATCGATCCTGTGCACCAATTGCCAGACAGGTCCGACTTGCCAGGCTTGCACTGCGGCCGCTGCAACAAATGCGCGGAGCGCAAAGCGGCATTCCAGGATGCGGGGATGGAAGACCGGACGAAGTACGCGTGATTGAGGCGGCTTGCTGGTCCCACCTCTGGACTTATTCTCACACAGTGCCGCGAAGTTCGCGGATGGCGCGCGTAAACACGGCACCGAGTCGCCAACGCCAACCCTGCGATCGCAACGAGTGTGAGTATGAACGTCGAGGGCTCGGGAATCGTGGCGATATAGATGGCCGTCGAGCCGTCGGTGAAAAGAAGGTTCACGGCAATCTGGTTGCCGCTTATAAACTCTCTTCCCTGGTTTCGTTGCGATCCACTTAGTTCGCTTACTTGTTTGCCGTCAATGACATCTCCTGCGCTTACGACTGGCATTAGAGTCCCGTCTTTAAATGTCCATATATCTCGGTCGTAAGATGGAAACGCGATTCGACCATCATCGAGCGCCCAATTTCCAATGTATTTGACACGCAATGCACTCAAATCGCTTTGCAGAAGCACGGGTGTCAGACCTCCCGCGTCGAGTCGATAAAGTCCACGCCACTCGACTGGCCCAAGCGTCAGACTAAGAGCATCGAGATTGTACGCACGAATTATGCTTACGAACGTCGTTCCATCGTCGGTTCGCGGGATTGCAAAGAAATCCCCGATCGCTGTGGTCATTCCTGGCAAGATTGAGTTCTGATCAACAATGGTGCGAAGTCCCGCCAGCTCGCTCCACTGATAGATTCCACTAGTTGCAGCACCGGTGTCGTAATCTACGTTCCTTCCTCCCATAACGAGCTGGCCGTCGGCGTACTGCGGCAAGAGATCGGCCCATAGAAAATTGAAGGAGTCAGACTGGTCGGGGATTGGCGTTGCTGTGGTTGGTGGGACAGTTACGACAGGGACAATGTTGCCGTTCGAGGCAACGTAAATTCCTGTTGCACTCATAAAGCTCACCGTGCGGTCGCTGAGCGAGGCCAGGCCACGATCAACTGGCGAACTCGGAAACCGAAAGTTCCCTTTCGCGCTTGGAATTGGCGTCGTCGTGTCCGCGATCACCGCGAGGTTGCCATCAAATTGCGTGTAAATGCCAGCCTGCTTCGCGCTGCCTTCGGCCTGAAACGCGATGTCGGTACCTTCGAGCGAAGGGGCATCGAACTTGGTGAATCCACCCGTGCCGCCGGGCATCGGCGTGCTCTGATTCACGCGCATCGTGAGCTTGCCGCCGTAGTATTCGTAGATGCCGGTCTGGCCGCCAGCGCCATTGCCCACGAACACGACACGTCCATTGTCGATCGACGGATTGCCCAGCGACGTGAAGCTGCCAGTACCGTCAGGAATTAAAGTGGTCGTGTCAGCGACTTTCGTGAACACAACACCAGCAGTTACCTGGGCAGGTCGAATCGCCAGGATCAGGAGTGCAAAGCCGAGCATGAAGGCTCTTGGGTCACGATTCATGAAGGAATCACCTTGAATTCTGAGCGCGTGCAATCGCCTGGGCGCCGCGAGTTAGTGGATTGATTTGCCGGTAGGGTTGAGCCGCTTAGAGTGCAGCCCACGCGATGCGTTCGCAACACGTAGCGACAGAAAGTGATAAGCCGTCGAGCAGCGACTTCCGCTCGACGCGTGGAGCGACCCCTAGCTTGAAATAACGCGTCAGGTACCGGCCTGTGAATGCGCCCAGATATTCAGCGACGTTAATGTGCCGCGGTACAAATGTCAACGTATTGCGTGACTGCTGTGTCACCGCTTCGCCGCCGTTTCTTCGGCTTTCGCCAGCATGGCGTCCAGCGCCGCGCGATCGAGCAACTGCCCCCCCAGCACAACCGCGTGAATCTTCGTCGTGTTGCGGATGTCTTCCAGCGGGTTGGCGTCCAGCAGCAACAGATCAGCGCGATGGCCGGCCGCGATGGAACCCTGCGTGTCCTCTCGCTTCAGATACCGCGCCGGTTCGAGCGTGGCGGCTTGCAGCGCGGCCAGCGGTGTCAGCCCCGACTCGACCAGCAACTCGAGCTCGTCATGCAAGCTGAAGCCTGGCAGGCAATAGGGATTGCTGGTATCGGTGCCGGCCAGAATCGGGACGCCGGCCTTGTGCATGTCGCGGACGATCTCCTTCGTTTTGACATAGAGCCGCTGCTGATCGGTAGCGTTCTGCGCGATTGGCGCGACCCACTGTAGGGCTTGAGTCCAGGCGAATTTGATGAGTTTCGGCGTATAGCGGGTGCGCGGATCGGCGGTGAGCGCTGCATCAGTCAGATTGGCGAACATGCGATGCACGGTCAAAGTCGGACATTGATAAGTGCGATTCTTGCCCAAGGTTGCGAACAGCGTACTGGCGCGTGCGGCGCTGTAGTTATCAAGCGCTTTGAGCTGCGAACGGATGAGCAGTGGATAGAACTGTTTGGCGTCGACGCCGCGAATCGAGGTCACCAGCTCTTGCCGAAGCTCCGTCTCGTTCGTCGCACTGGCCGTAAGAATGCCAAAGATGTGCTCCATGCTGCGGACGCCGGCGTTCGAGGCATCGACCGCGCTGACCGCTTCGGGGATGTGGCCAACCACTGCCATGTCGAGCTTTTTGGCTTCATCGCAAATCGCCAGAAAGGTCTCTGGATCAAGGCCCGAGTAGATTTTGACGAAGTCGGCCTTGCGCGCCTTCAACGACTGTACGGCCTTGCGACCTGCTTCGGGGTTGCCCGCGCTCACCGCATCGGCCCACATCGGCGGGACGCCGTCGACCATGCTGATCGCCGTAAGAATCTGCGGGCCGAGCAACTTGCCCTGAGCGATGGCCGTTCGCAATGGCAGCAAAATGAACGGAACATGGGCGTGCATGTCGCGGACGCCGACCACCCCGTTGGCGACAAACAGCGGCGCGTAGTCGGCACTGGCAAAGTGGACGTGCATGTCCCACAGCCCGGGCACAACGAACTTGCCTGCGGCACCGATCTTGGCGGTTTCATCCGGTAGCGCGACTTCGGCCGCTGGGCCAACCTGCGTGATGCGATTGTCAGTGATGACCACCGTTTGGTTAGCGCGGACGGCGCCATCGGCGACGTCAATCACCGTAACGTTTTCGAGCGCGATTGACGGATTGGCGCCAAGTACCGTGAGGGCAAGCAGCAAGGCCTGGTGCATGCGGTGCATCTCGGAAGGGGGGCGAACTCAGGGCGCAGGCGACCTGCCAACGCCGTTGTGGACGAACATTCGCAATCCGAGGGCAGAAGGGGACAAGCGTCGCGCAGATTCGCGAGCGCGAGGGCCCGATTAGCGTGGGACACTGGCCGTGCGCGGTGTGGCAGCGGTGGCCGAAGAATCACCGGCAACTCCGTTCGGCGCGACCGGTAGTGGCAGCACGCGCAACAGGCTTTCCGCCTCACGCACGTGTGGCACCACGTGTGTCGTCGGGGGGCAGAGGAGCCGCACCAGCGAGGCCGCGCTCTGTGGGCGATTCGGTCGGTTCAGCAGCACCTTGTTCGAGTCGACCAGCACCGCGGCGGGGGTCTCTTTGCTGCAGCGCCCCTCGATCATCAAACCGCGGGGGTCGAGCAAGAAGGCCAATGCCAGGCGTTCGTAAGCAATGCGATCAACAGCCGGCGGCGGCAGCGGCCCGCCGGGCATTTCGAGCATTGCCCAACTACCGGCGAGCAGCGATCGGCTGATTTGCCCAGGGCCCGCGACCGCCGCCGCGCTCAGCCGATCGATACGGCCATCGACTACTCGGGCCGCGTGCACCTGCAACTCGGCCAGCCCGCTTAAGTGATGTGGGAAGTGCTCAGTCACCAGTTGCCGCAGATCGACCTCCACAAATTGACCGACGATCTCGGTTTGCGATCCAGAAACTTTTTGCTCGCCGCGCAGAGTACCGCGAAACCGGCAGGAGTCGCCCAGCCAGGCCGGCACGTCGACCCACGGCCATGCCAGGCCGCAAGGAATCGCGGCATCGGGCGTCTGCAATTCCCAGGTGACTTGCGGCGGGGTGTAGCGACGATCGCGCACCACGCGCATGCGAACTGGTCGCGCGGCCGGCGCGTCGAGTGCGAAGGACAGATACGCCTGACCGACTTTGTCAGAGTAGCTCACCCCGCCGGCGATATTTGCCAGCGAATAGTCGGTGCCCGGCCCTTGCCAGACGAGTGACGTAGCTTCGAAGCGCAGCGGATTGTGCGCGGCCGTCAAATGCTGACTCAGTCGGGTCCATAGACCCGCCAAGGCGACGGCAACAATGCGCGGTTCAGTCAGGCGAACGATCGTGCCGCGGCTGGTTACGCTGACATCGAGCCGGGGCATCGTGGCGACCGTCTCGCGCGTTTCCGGTTCGCCCAAGACAACGTCGCGCAGGCGAAGCTGTCCAGGACGGGGGTGTTCAACCTGACCGATGCGGACGGTGAGCCCCAACCGGCGGGCCAGCGATTCCTCGCACCGTACCGCGTGCGACGGGGAGCCAAGCCAGCATGCCCAAGCCAACAGTGCCGCTGTGGGAAGCGCGCATAGTGCCACGAAGCCGAGTCGGCACAACGTGCGTTGCGTGTGTTCGTGCATGGTGAGGAACATCCGTGTTCTCTCGTACGCAGCAAAATTTCCCGGCCCCTTTTCGTTATCGCGCTCGGGCCAGGTCCAAAAACGATCGATAACGACTCTGCATTTCTTCGAGGCTGTCGCCGCCGAACTTGTCGATCAGGGCGGCTGCGATCTCGAAGGCGACGACATTTTCGACAATGACGCTGGCGGCGGGCACCGCGCAAACGTCGCTGCGTTCGTAGCTAGCGCCTTCGGCTTCCTTGGTCGAGAGGTTGATCGAGGCCAGCGGCTTTCGCAGTGTGCTTATCGGTTTTTTGGCGGCGCGGATCACCAACGGTTGACCATTGGTCATGCCTGCTTCGAGACCGCCGGCATTGTTTGTGGGCCGCGTGTAGCCCAAGGCGGGCGTGTCGCGCTGCGCCTCATCGAAGTGAATCGGATCGTGTACTTGGGAGCCGCGTCGTCGAGCGGCCTCAAAGCCCAGGCCGATCTCGACACCTTTGATCGCTTGCACGGCCATGACGGCCTGCGCCAGGCGGCCATCAAGCTTGCGATCCCACTGGGCATGCGTGCCCATGCCGAAGGGCAAGCCCTCGACACGGACCTCGACAACTCCGCCGAGCGTGTCCCCTTGCTTACCGCACTCGTCGATGAGCTGCTTGATCGGTGCTTCGAATTCGGGATTGAGGATGTACAACTCGCTGGTGTCACGCTGGCGGCGCTGTTCTTCGAGCGAAGCGGGCAACGGCTCCGCGACGATACCGCCAAGTTCAACGACGTAGCCAAATGCGGTGATGCCGAATAACGCGAGTAGTTGTTTGGCCAAAGCGCCGGCGGCGACGCGCACGGCGGTCTCGCGAGCGCTCGCCCGTTCGAGGACACCGCGGATCGAACCCAGGTATTTCACCGCACCGGCCAGGTCGCCGTGGCCGGGCCGCGGTCGCTCTAGTTCGCCTAGCCGTTCCAACTTGTAGTCTTTGTTGACGACTTCCAGCGCGATGGGACTGCCGAGCGTTCGCCCTTGCCAAATGCCTGACTTGATGTCGACCGTGTCGGTTTCGATGCGCTGGCGACCGCCGCGGCCGTAACCCCCTTGACGTCGACGCAGTTCGAGGTCGATCGGTTCGGTCGCGACCGGCACGCCGGCGGGAAAGCCGTCGACGAGGGCCCAGAGGGCCTTGCCGTGCGATTCACCGGCCGTCCAGTAACGAAGCATAGGGAGCAAATGGGCGTGGGTTATATGGGGGGCGGCGCGCCGAGCGACCCGGTGCGCGGGCCGATCGCGCGGCAAACCGCTCAATTCTAATCCTCTGGCGGGATTGACGATAGGTTGGTTTTTACAACGCTGGGAGCCCCCCTAAGCGACGACTAATGTCGTCGAGAATCGCGTTGTAAGCCGGGCTACCGACGCCTCCGTACTGGCTTTGTAACTCCGTCGCTGGGATGTTCTCGGGCAGGCCATCGGCGGGGGGAAAAATCGTGTCGATCTCCACTCGGCTTGCCAGTCGTGCTTGCACGGCCCGCGCGGTGACCTGATCGCGGATCGCCGCGATGGCCAGACGGTTACCGGCAAAGTTGGCCAGCATGTCGGCGAACGAGAAGCCGGTGCCGCCGGCCTTGGAATCGAGCTGTTCCTTAAGGCGGCCAATCCGATCGCTCGTGGCCTCGTTCGACAACAGAATCAGGCCGGCACTCACCCAAAAATGCCGGGTCCAATCGTCACGACCTCGCAGCAAAACCGTGCCCAGGATGCGATCGGCGTGGGCCCGCAAGTCGGCGTCGAACACGTCGCCGACGAACGGCTCGAGATCGGGGTGACCAAGGAGGATCGTCAGGGCGAAGATCGCCGCCCGATTCTCCAGCAACGGGTCGTGATCTGCCGAACGCTCCAGCGCCAGCGCGAACGCGGCTTGCGTGATTGCCGCAAAACGATCGGCTTCAGCAGGCAGCCCGTCGTAGACCCCAATCAAATGCCGCAGATAGATACCAGTCTCCGAAGCGACATCGGGCCGTTCCCAAAGTAGCTGCGCCAGCGAGGGGACGATTTGCCGACTGATGGCCCCGGGCTGGAAGACGAAGGTCACCGCGCCGGTTTCCATGTTCAGTGCGTCGATCGCTTCAATAATGCGGCGTACTTGCGGGTCGTCTAATAGCGTTGCGTGCAGCGCCGACGAAAGCACACGAAGCAGCGCCGCAGGAACCACTAAACTTCCCACGCGAAGTTGTTGGATGTCGAGATGAAAGTGTCCGCGCTCGATGGCCAGGCTGCCTGACAGTTGCACGTTTAAGAACTTACCTGCCGCCACGCGGCCTGGTAGCGCGATTGAAGCTCGTGTGTCGAATGAACTAGGTTCGAAATGCACGCGTGCCCGCGACGGTGATCCACCGCGGCCCAGCGCCGAGTTCACGAGCGCTTCAAGCTCGCCATCGGTGAGGCGCAAGGGGCGAGTCTCGCCGTCAGGCGATCGGGTAGCACGGATTCGCTCGGCGAGCTGCTGCTTCGAGGGGACACTGGCCAGGTCAACATCGATCGGGAGCGGAACAGTGGCCAACGCCAGCCGCGTTGCGAATACCGCGGTTCCAACCAACATCAGCAGGAGCAGAGCGAATTGACCAATCGCCCAGGCTAGCGGCCGGGCGCCTCGCAGGGCGGCCGAGCTAAGACGCCCTCCCGCCAGAAAACAGGTCAGCGGAATCAGCAACCAACCTACCGGCGGCCGCTCATCCCACGCCAGTGCCGAGCAGCCGGCGACCGTCACGACACCGAATAGCAACCAGCCGGACCAGTCGAGCGCTCGCGACAACCGCGACGGGCCCGCCGATGGATACCACCACGCAGGCGGCGTCAACAACCCAAGGAAAAAGGCGAGGACGCAGACGTCCAGCTCTCTGCGAAGCAAACCGTGCAACCAGGCGATTACAGCGTCCGAATTTTCAAATCCCCAATCGACCGGAACGTACGGCGCCGTGCGGGCTCGCCAGGCCCGGTACAGCAGGTATCCGAGATAGAGCAGCAGCAAACCGCGAAAGACCCACGCACGTGTATCGCGCGATGGCGCGACGGCAGGTTCGACGTGATCAGGAGCCGGCATGCGTTGTCGTAGCCTCGCCCGCGCTCAATACTCGGAGCCGAAGAGTTTGCCGGTGAGCCGCTGGTAAGCTTCGATGTACTTGGCCCGCGTCTTGGCGACAATATCGGCCGGCAGTTGGGGTGGGGTGCTGTTCTTGTCCCAGCCGCTACGTTCGAGCCAGTCGCGAACGAACTGTTTGTCGAACGACGGTTGCGGACCGCCGGCCTGATAACCCTGGGCGGGCCAGAACCGCGAGCTGTCGGGCGTGAGGACTTCGTCGATGAGAATCAGTCGATCGCGATACCAGCCCCATTCGAACTTGGTGTCGGCGATGAGGATGCCGGCGCGACTGGCGTGCGACACGGCCTGGTTGTAGATGCCAATGCTGCGGCGGCGCAGCTCGTCGGCCGTGTCGTGTCCAACCTGGCGGGCCATTTCTTCAAACGTAATATTTTCGTCGTGACCGCTCTCGGCCTTCGTGGCAGGCGTGAAAATCGGCTCTGGCAATTTCTGACTTTCGACCAGGCCCGCGGGAAGCGGCACTCCGCATACCGACTGCGACTTCTGATACTCTTTCCAGCCGCTGCCGGCCAGGTAGCCGCGGACGACGCATTCGATCGGCACGACTTTGCACTTGCGCACGAGCATGCTACGGCCGGCCAGCGCCGCGCGGTCGATGTCGCTCGGCAGTGGGAATTCGTTGACGCGCGTGTTGAGGAGATGATGCTCTTCGCGGAGCTGCTCAAACCAGAAGGCGCTGAGCCCTGTGAGGACTGCCCCCTTGTCGGGAATGCCGGTGGGCAAGACCCAGTCGAAAGCACTGATGCGGTCGGTGCTGACGACCAGCAGGTATTCGCCCAGATCGTACACGTCGCGCACCTTGCCGCGGCGGACGAGCAAGCCCGGCAAGTTGGTTTCGAGCACGGTGGCGGAATTCATCGGGGATGGGCCTCGGGCATGTTCGATTGGCGGGAAGCCGCAATATAGCGGTGGACCCTGGCGGGGCCTATACTTGCGCTGACTCAGGCCGACAATGTAGTTGACGTGGTGGGCACGATCGAATCGGGATAGCGTTTTCAGTTCACGCGGTGGACCGAAGTTGACGCCCGATCGCTGAAAACTGGATCGAACTCCCGCCGGAGTTCGATCACTGGCAGAACACGACATGTTATGGGCGTGATGCGCTTCTCGCTCCCCAACCCTTCGCCGCTTGGCCCCAGCGCCGCTGCGCGGGCGTATTTCTCCGGCCCCGATGGCATTCCTTGGCCCAGCCAGACGAGGCTCGTGCCCGGCGGCTTGGAAGTCGAGCGAAGTGTGTCCGAGTCGGGCAATTTCCATGTGCCCTGGCCAGTCGCCGGCGCCGGCGAGCTGATCTTGTCGACGACCACGCTACCCGAGCGCGCCGAACCCTATTTGATGGCTGTCGAATTGGCACGCGGCAAGTTAAATACGGTTCGCAATCAGTCGGAAGATTGGCAGCAAATCGGGTTGGTGTTGCCGGCCGGTTTCGCGGCAGAACTTTCCGAAACGATCCGCACCTTCTCCCGCGCCGCGACCCATCAGCACGATGCCGCGCTGGCTCAAGAATTGGCCACACAGGTAGTTGTCGAGGCCGTCGGGCTGGCAGATCGACTGGCCGCGGCCTACGCCGAACAAGCATTGGCGGCTCGCAAACGTCAGGCCGGGCGACTGGCCACCTGGCTCGGGGCGTCCTTGGGCGAATCGCGTCCCGAACATCCAGGAATGCAATGGTACCTGGGGGCTTTTAACGCCGCCTCGGTGTCGCTCCCTTGGCAAGCCATCGAGCCGACTGAAGGACGATTCCAGTGGGAGCTTGCCGATCGCCAGATCTCCTGGTCTCAGCAAGCGAAGCTCAAGATTGCGGCCGGGCCACTGGTGAGTTTCGACGCACGTGGATTGCCGGACTGGTGTTGTTTGTGGGAAGGCGACATCGACAATCTGGCGGCGGTCGTCGCGCAATTTGTCGAAACCGTGGTCAAACGCTATCGCGGCCGCGTGAACTTGTGGCATTGCGCGGCGCGCATCGCGGAAGGAGACGCGCTCTCACTATCTGAGGAAGACCGCTTGCGTCTCGCGGTGCGTGTAATCGAGACCACGCGGCAACACGATCCCGATACACCGGCGTTGCTCTCCTTCGATCAGCCTTGGGGCGAGTACTTGCAGCGCAGCGGCCAGGAGCTATCGCCGCTGCACGTTGCTGACGTGCTGGTGCGCTCGGAATTGGGGATCGGCGGGATCGGGCTAGAGCTCAACCTCGGCTACTTCCCCGGCGGCACTCAGCCACGCGATGCCCTGGCACTGCACCGCTTGTTGGATTACTGGAGCAGCTTTGGACTGCCGCTCTATATCTGGCTTACCGTGCCCGGCGGTGGCGGCGCCGACCCCAAAAGCGGATCGCGCAGTGGTTTGCTCGATAGCACCGCAGGTACCGCATGGCCACCCGCGACACAGGCCACGTGGGCCGAGCGTTTTGTGCCGTCGCTACTGGCGCGGCCGGCTGTTCGCGGTGTGTTCTGGAATCAATGGCGCGATGACGAGCCGCACTTCTGGCCGCACAGCGGTTTGATCGATGCCGCTGGTAAGGCGAAGCCGGCACTAGCCTCGCTGGCAGCGTTACGTCGGCGCCATTTGACGTAACGCCTACTGTCAGACGCGCCCGGTCGATTACCGTCCAGGATCGTCGGGCCCATAGCGGCCCCGATATTCATCGGCTGGGTACTTCTTGCGATTGGTCGCCATCTTACGTTCGAAGGCCGAGGCGACGTCGATTCCCAGCTCGTTGGCGAGTGCCAACGCATAGCAAAGGACGTCTGAAAGCTCGTCGCCGACTTCGCCGAGTTTGTCGGGATCTTGGGCTAGCTCGCGCGATTCGCGCGGCGTGAGCCATTGAAAGTGCTCCATCAACTCGGCGGCTTCGATGGCCAGCGACATCGACAGATTCTTGGGCGTATGAAACTGTCGCCAATCGCGCTCGGCGACGAACTCGGCCACGACTGCGCGCAAAGCGGCGACGGTTGTCTGCTTGTCGACAAGCGGCATGAACGATCTCCAAAGCGCGACGCCGGCCGCGAGTCGTTAGGCAACGGCCTGAAAGCCAGCACTCGGGTTATGCTCGGCAGGCGTGCGCCGCTCATGGTAACGGCGCCGGTAGGCTTCGGACAAATGCATCAGCACTTCCAGCACTAGCAGGTCGGCGCGCGAGAGCACGTGCCGCGAACTGCGCCGGCCGAGACCGTCGATGAGCGTTTCGACCGCTTCGAGGTGCAACTCGAGCACTTGTTGCGCCGTGATGTCCGAGCCGGCCAAAAGATCGGCCAACGAGCTCATATCTCCGGCGAGGTTACCAGCCCCCATCATCACGTGCGCCCTGAGGAGCTCTCGGTAGTGCTCCAAGAGCGGTGCGGGGAGCCGGCTGCGCGCGGCGTGAGGGATTGCCCCGGCGGAGTGTGTTGCACGAGTTGTCGTGGTCGCGTTGTCGTCGTCCGAGGGAGCGAAGTGCCCTTCACCTTCGAGACACCGCTCGGTCAGCGAATGCAGCGCTTCGAGATCGGAGATCAAACGCCGCTGATGGACGAGCAATCGTTGCGATTCGCGTTGGTCGACGTCGTTGCGCTGTCGCTCGGCCTGCTGCAGCCGATGGTTCTCGCGAACCAGGCGATGCCGCTCAATGGCGCGGGCCAGCACCCACAACAGTCCGCGGGTTGTTGTCGTGGCGATTCGCAAATAAGCATCGGCACCAGCCTCGAAGGCCAGCGGGGCCAGCTCTTCTTCGCTGCCTTCGCCGAGGATCAGCACGGCCTCTTCGGCGCCGCCGGCGCGCAGCGCGGCGACGAAGTCCAAGGCGTCGAGTTCTGGCGGCTCGTGCGTGATGAGCACGGCGTCGTACACTTCGCCACGCAGGCGGGTGGCCGCGTCGCCGGCGCCGTGCGCGACATCGAGTTGAACTTGAGCAGCACTATCGGCCGCCATCGCCTTGGCGAGCCAGAGGCCGTCGCGCTGTCGTGCTCCGACGTGCAGAAGACGCAGGCGCCCCGGCAACATGCCCAGCGGCGTGGTCGCAGGCTGGTCGGCGCCCGAGTTCTTGGCGGCGACTGGTGAATTCATATCGGGCAAACCCATCTGGAAATGCAACCATCGACACAATTGCCGACGACGGGCTGAATTCGCCGCCATGCCTGCTTGCCGGCCAGCGGGCGGGTACGTTATCGACGGTGCCAGCAGCGGTCAAGGTCACGCCGAGCGGCGAGCGCAATCTGCTAGCGGCGCGACGTGTGACCTGCCGTCAGGGAGAACTTCGGGTGGCTGATACGGGCGTCTGACAAGATCGAAGCTTGCGCAATTAAAGGCCGGCGGCAGGACTCAATGCCTCTTGAACGTCAAAACAAGCCAGTTCGTGATCGTTTCACACATATAGGCGCCCATGAGCAACCACGGGGTGATTCCAGGTCTTGCCTGCGACCGCCTGAAAGCGGCCCAGTTCAGCATGCTTGGCCGGATTTGCGGAAACAAGCACGACCTCGCCGGTTTCGGTGACGACTACCAAGAGCTTCTGATCGGCCAGTAGCAGCACCTGCCCGTGACCGTACCGACCGGCCTTCCAGCGACGCTTACCGGTGGCTGCTTCCACGCAGCAGAAAATGCTCTCATCGAAACCATACAACGAGTCCTCACAGACGACGAAGTCGTTGAAGGCTGGGCGAATCGAGCGCGATTTATAACGCTGCATGACCTGCCACTCGTCATGTTGCTTTGCTGCTTCCAGGCGCATCAGGCCGAGGTCTTCACAGCCAATCAAGATGGTGCCATCGTCGAGTTGACGAGGCTGAATAACGCGCCAGATGCCAGCCGCCGGCGCGGTGTATTGCCAAAGCAACTTACCAGACTGGGGAGCTACGGAAATTAGCCCGGAGTCGCTAAGAAACAAGAGCTGCGATTCACCGCCACATGTCGCAATCTGCGCGGAGCTATAACTAATCGGCCCCGTGGCCGCGGTCCAAAGCGGCTCACCGCTGGTGGCATCGTAAGCAACGAGCCCCTTGTCGGGCTGCGCACCGCCATAGACAACGACGGAGTTCTCGACGACTAGCGGCGAACTAGAGAACCCCCACATTGGCACCGGCGCTTGGGTATCGGCCACCAGGTCGTGCGACCAGATCGGCTCGCCGCTAGCGGCATCCAGGCAATTGAGCACACCGGTGGCGCCGAGCGAATAGATACGCCCGTGGGCAAACGTCGGCGTAGCGCGTGGTCCGGCACCTGCTTGCCCATCGGAGAAGCGAACCGCATCGGTATGGGCCCAGATTTCTTGGCCGGTCTCGGCATCAAGGCATGTCACCGTTTCGAGTTCGCCGCGTTGCTCTTGCGTGATGAGTCGGCCGTCGATGACGAGTACGCTGGACCAGGCAGGGCCGATGTTCCGCCGCCACAGTTCGCGTGGCGGCCTGGAACTCCAATCCATTGTAATTCGTTGGCCGTGTAACTCGCCGCGCCGCAGCGGCCCGCGAAAGTCGAGCCAGTCTCCCTCGCGCGGTTGCAGCGGAACCGAGCTTACTTGAGTCGGGGTCGATTTTGTTTTCTCGGCGACGTAAAGGTCTTCTGCGGTCGGACGCCACCGCAAACTAATGCTCGCGTTATTCCTGCCATCCACGCCGTCGATGCGCACGACGATCTGTGAGAGCCACACCAAAGAAAGAACGACTACATTACCAATCCGGCGAGTGCTCTCCGACCAGCGACGGGCGACCAACAGCCAGAGCGTCCAAGCAGAAAAAGCCAGCGGCAATCCCAGAAACACCAGGCCGATCGGCCCAAGTGATGGATGACAAAACCACCCTGCGATGAGCAATCCGACAATCAACACGCCCACGTCGAACACACGTTCGGCGAGTCGGACCGTGCCGTTGCACAACCACCAACCCAAGTACAACAGCGTCATCAGGCTTGCAGCCCCCATGATCGACATAAAGCCGGTCGAGATGGGGGCATCCAGAACGCGAACGCCGAAGAACACACTCCAAAACAAGGCGACAAGCACTACGCCCGGCCAGACTCGAACGGGCCGCGCCGTCGGCGATGGAATGGGCGAACCTTCGATGGGCGCGGGGCTAGTGGAGTGCATTCAATCAATATAGCCGTTGCGTCATTGCCAGCCAGCATGAAGACGTGCCCGCTGGAATCTATCGGCTTGGCGGATACGATGAACAATCGAGAGGTCGTGTGATAACGAAGACTCAAGCAGATGCTAGGTGAAGATGGCTATTCTCGGTGCCCACATGTCGATCGCGGGAGGATATCACCGATCGGTGGAGATTGCGCACGCGGCCGGCTGCGACTGCGTGCAGTTGTTCACCAAGAACAATAACCAGTGGCGCGCCAAAGAGATCGACGACGCCAGTGCCGCGCAGTTCAAAGCCGCGCTGACTGACTTGGGCATCAACCACCCAATATCTCACGATTCGTATCTGATCAACCTGGCTGCGCCTGACGACGCGCTCTGGCAGCGCTCGGTCGAGGCCTTCGTCGTCGAATTGCAGCGGGCCGAGCAATTGGGCATTCCTTACGTAGTTGCGCACCCCGGTGCATTCACCACGTCGAGCGAAGAAGCCGGCCTGCGACGCGTGATCCAAGGGCTCGACGAGGTGCACGGACAAACTCGCGGCATCGCGGCGCGCTGCTTGCTCGAAACGACGGCCGGGCAGGGTTCGTGCCTGGGCTGGCGCTTCGAGCACCTGGCCACTATTCTCGATGGCGTGCGCGAACCCGAACGGTTAGGCGTGTGTGTCGATACTTGTCATGTTTTCGCAGCCGGCTATCCGTTGGCGGAACCTGGCGACTATCAGGCGACCATGTCAGCATTGGTCGGCTTGGTCGGGCTCGATCGGATCAAAGCCTTTCATCTCAACGACAGCCTTAAGGCGCTAGGATCGCGCGTCGATCGGCACGCTCACATCGGCGAGGGGCACCTCGGGCTTAAGCCGTTTTTCAACTTGCTCAACGACGAGCGGTTCAACAACGTGCCGATGTACCTCGAGACGCCGAAGGGATTGCGCGACGGCGAAGATCTCGATGTGATCAACTTGCGTACGCTGCGGGGTTTGATTGGGGCCAAGCGACCCCAGGCGACGAAATCCAAATCGCCCCAAAATGCAACCGCCGTTGTGGACTCGAAACCAAATGCGGTCGTGCGAGCCGCCACGACCATTGCCGCCAAACGATCGGCCGCGAGACACACTGCTAGCAAGTCGTCCGCGAAGAATACTGGGTCGAAGCCAGGCTGATCGTGCATGGGTCGCGCGGCGTTCGTGGCATGTTTACTCGATCCGCGATAACAATCTTGGGCCTAGCCGCAGCGGCGAATAGAAAAATGCTGTGCTCCGCCAGTTCTTACTCCCTCCACCCGGAAACGCCGGCGATCGAGTTCGCATGTCACCCGTTCGTTTGTTTGCGAAACTGATGTTGCTCTTTGGGGTCTTTTACCTTGGCGCGCTAGTAGTCACTCTGGCGGTCACCGGTCGGGCAAATCAGCGGCAACTAGAAGCAGAAATCGAGCGCCGGCTACGGATCACAGCGCAGCTCTTGTCGGCACAGCTAGTGACGCCGTCGTTGTCACCGCTGCCGGGAAGCCTGGCCGAATTGCAGAGCGCCGTGCGAATCTGGGGAAAGTCGACAAACACCCGGGTGACGTTGCTCGCGCAAGACGGAACCGTGCTGGCAGACTCGATCGAAAACCCCGCGGGCATCGCCAGCCAGCGAGCGCAGTTAGAAATCCAGGCTGCCGCCACGCACGGACACGGGCACGCGATCCGGAAGGGTCCTCCGCAGGGGACGCGCACGCTCTTTGTGGCCGTGCGCACGCGGAGTGCCGATGCCCCCGTGCGGTACGTACGCGCGGCGGCTGCACTCGATGGTCCGGCCGCCGAGCGAGCCGATGTCTGGCGTAGCACGATTCTGGCCGGCGGAGCTGGCTTGGTCGTCATTGCCGCGGCGAGTGCCTGGCTAGCCAGCAGGCTGAGTCGACAAGTACGACGCCTGACCACCAGCTTGCAAGCCATCGGGCGCGGTGATTTCCGAGCTGCCTCGGACGACGTTGAGCCGGGCGATTTATCGCAGCTCTATGGCGTCGTAAGTCAAATGCGTGAGCGCCTGGCTGCCGACGTCAGACAACTCAGGCAAAGTGGCCAGCAATTATCGAGTTTGTTGGGCACGATGAGCGAAGGGGTAGTCGCGGTCGACAACCGTGGCCGCATTCTGTTCGCGAACAACGCGGCACGAGGGCTGTTGGAATTTGCCACGCCCGATACCGTGGGGCGGCCACTACTCGAAGCCGTAAGAAACCGCGCCGTGCACGAAGCCGTCGAGCAGGCCTTCGGCAATGCCGAACCGACGAGGAGCGAAGTGGAAGTGGGAGCCCAAGCGCGGCGCGTCGTGGCGGTACACGCCAGCCGATTGCCTGGAGAACCAAGCCCTGGCGTCCTCGTGGTGCTGCACGACGTGACGGAGTTGCGGCGTCTGGAGAACCTACGACAAGAGTTTGTGGCCAACGTGTCGCACGAGCTCAAGACTCCGCTCACGGTAATTGCTGCCAGTGCTGAGACTCTACTCGACGGCGCGCTGGAAGATCCTGCGCACAACGTGGCCTTTGTGCGGCGAATTGCGGAGCAGGCGGATCGCTTGCATCAACTGATTCTCGACTTGTTGAGCGTGGCGCGAATCGAATCAGGACAGAGTCGCTTCGAAATCGCAGTCGTGCCGGTGAAGCCGCTCGCGGAAGGTTGCTTGACGCAATTCGCCGCCAAGGCCGCTGCCAAGCAAATTGCGCTGGCCGCCGAGTCGCCACCGGATGCGGTCTCGGTAATGGCCGACGAAGAAGGGCTCGAGCAAATCCTTAGCAACCTGGTCGACAACGCGCTTAAGTACACGCCAGCCGCGGGGCGCGTGGCCATCCGCTGGCAAGAGATCAACGACGAGGTGATGATTGAAGTGTCGGATTCGGGAATCGGTATTTCGCCCGAGGACCAAGCGCGAGTTTTCGAGCGATTTTATCGCGTCGACAAAGCCCGCAGTCGGGAGCTCGGCGGGACCGGACTAGGTCTATCGATCGTCAAGCACCTAGCGCAGGCGTTCGGCGGCTCCGTTTCGGTTCGCAGCGAGTTGGGGCGCGGCAGCACGTTTAGTGTGCGATTGCCGCGCGGGTAATTGGGAGTGAACAACTACCCATTGTGCGGGGATCGCGGAATCTGTTAATGAGCAGTCACTTCGAACGAGCGCAAATACTGTATTACAAGTCGCGCTTCGCGCTAGCGGTTGACGAGCTGCACCGAGAGCTGGCGATCGATCCGAATTGCGCTTTGTCTTATGCACTGCTGGCCAAATGCCAGATGGTGCTTGGAGACCATGCCCAGGCCCGACTGGCAGCCGAGCGCGCAGTGGGAATCGCACCAGAAGAGGCGTATGCTCACAATGCCTTGGCGTGGGCACACTACTATCGAGGCGACTACATATCGGCGCTCGCCGCCTGCGACGAGATGCTTCGTCTCCAGCCAGACGACGCCGACAACCTAGGTCTGGATGCCAGGGTTCGGTCGGCGCTGGATGACGAAGCGACGGCTCTGGCAAGCGCTGAACGAGGGCTTGCCATCGACGCTCGCCATCGCGTCTGTCGAGAGATCCGAGCTTGGGCGCTCTATTATCTCGATCGCGATGCCGAGGCGGAAAACGCCGCGCGCGAAGCGTTGGCGATCTGGCCTGAAAACGTCAGTCTCCTAGAGGTTCTGGGTTGGTGCTTATTGACGCTTGAGCGCCCGGGCGAAGCTGAAGCCAGCTTTCGCGAAGCACTGCGAATCGCTCCGACAGAAGGGGGCGCGCGACGCGGACTGCTAAAGTCACTTCGAGCCCAACAGCCGCTTTTCGCCACGGGCCCTCGGACGGCGAAGTCGCTGCAAGCAGTGTGGTCGGTCGTTCGTCATGGCTTTCCGAAAGACGATGCCGAACGCGCCGATCAGGCAGAGGATGCCGCCGCGAACGTCAAGCCGAACATGGCACGATGGAAAACTGTGCTGTGGGTCACGGTGTATTTAATCGTATTGTTGATTGTCGTGGACGTCGTGGTGTGGTCAATCGGCGTGCTTCTTGCTTACCAGTCGATCTCAACTTTGTTGGTGTTGCGACATGCAGCGCATCGCCACCTTCCAAGTGGATCGGAGTGGCGCGGCGCGCTAACAGTCGGCGTCGCCTTGTTTGTGCTAGTTGTGTTGCTGGCACTGGGAATGGACGGTGGGCGTAGCTTTGGGTTCGTGCCAGCGATTGTCGCTGCGGTTCTTATTCCGGCGGCAGTTGCTAGTGCCCGATGCGTCGAACCGCGGCGGCGGTGGGGGCTTGCGACGCTAACGCTACTACTGGCCATAGCGGGACTCTGGCAGCCGGTCTTGCAGGCCCAAGATCGGCAAGGTGCCGAGTCCAGACTTTTCGACTCCAATTGGCCTACCGTTGTCTTTGGGTTGGCCTACGTGCTAGCCACACCGGCTTACCTCTACTATTACGATGCTAAGTCCGACAAATGACTTCGCTTCATCGAACCTTCCAGCTTTCTTCACAACTTCCTCGCAATTCACAGGACCCGGCTGCTTGGCCAATGGCGGGTGCGCCTTGCAGTTCGGCACCGCTTCCGCACAATAGGTAATCGCCTGACGGCAGCTATGCGCAGGTTACGATCGCGCCGCCAAGGTTGGCAGGATTTCGCACCATGACCAAACATCTCACCCGCGACATGGAGTCGATCCACCGCGAGATTCTCGCGCTGTCGGGTCGCGTCGAGGAAGCGATCGACAAGGCGGGACGGGCCCTGCGCGAGCGGCGACTCGACCTGGCCGAGCAGGTCGTCGAGGACGACGAAGAGATCGATCGCCGTGAAGTGCACCTCGAGGAAGAATGCCTGAAGATTCTGGCCCTGCATCAGCCCGTGGCGGTTGATCTGAGGCGGATCGCCACGGTGCTCAAGGTGAACAACGACTTGGAGCGCATTGCCGACCTGGCGGTGAATATCGCAGAGCGCGTGCAAGCGCTCGACGATTTTCCGCAGTTCGTCATCCCGCGCAAGTTGCAGCGAATGATCGACCTGGCGTCGCTCATGGTGCGCAACGCGATGGATGCCTTCGTGAATCTGGATGCCCAGCAGGCTCGCCGTATCTGCACATTGGACGACGAAGTCGACCGGTACAACCGCGAGATCATTAACGAGTTGCACGAGACGATGGAGCACCAGCCGGAACTGATCCGGCCGGCGCTGCACTGTTTTTCGGCGTCGCGGCACGTCGAGCGAATCGCCGATCACGCCACGAACATTGCCGAGGACGTGATCTACCTCGTCGAGGGCGAGATCGCTCGGCACCGTCATGACGGCATTCACCTGCCGCGCGAGGAAAGTGCATGGCCCGAACCAAAGTCCTAGTCATCGAAGACGACCGCGAGCTGGCCGAGGTGCTTTCCTACAACCTCAAGCAGGCTGGCTACGACGTGTTGTTGGCCCGCGACGGCTCCGAAGGACTGGCCCAGGCGCAAAACTCCGCGCCCGAGGTCATTTTGTTGGACTTGATGTTGCCGCTGGTCGACGGGCTCGAGGTATGCCGACGATTGCGCAGCGACCCCGCGATGCGCGAAGTGCTGATCGTGATTCTCACAGCCCGGGCCGAAGAAGCAGATCAATTGGTCGGCTTCACGATGGGAGCTGACGACTATGTTACCAAGCCGTTCAGCGTCAAAGTGCTGTTGGAACGCATCAAAGCGTTGCGCCGCCGGCAACAAGGCCCGCCGGACGACGCCGACCTGGTGAAGAGCCAAGGTATTTCCATCGATCGCCAGCGGCATCGCGCCGTGGCGGGCGATCGCTCGCTCGAGCTGACGCTTAGCGAGTTCAAGCTGCTAGAAGTGCTCGTGCGCCAACCGGGACGGGCGTTCAGCCGCACCGAATTGATCGACGCGGCATTGGGAGACGACGCCATGGTGCTCGAACGCACCATCGACGTCCACATCCGCTCGCTGCGGCAAAAACTGGGTGAGTACGCCGAGATGATCGAAACGGTGCGTGGCGTTGGCTACCGGTTCCGCGAGCCGAACTACTCAGCGCCGTAGGGAGTTTCAGCGGCTTCGATGTACTTGGCCAGGTTACTCAGCCCCGTACCCGCCGCCGCCGGGGGTTTCGATCACCAGCACGTCTCCTGGGCGAGCCAAGAATTGCGCCTGATTCGGCAGCGTCTCTTCATTGCCGTCGGCACGCAGCAGCGTGTTGCGGCCCAGGGCCCCTGGTGCACCACCGGCAAGGCCATACGGGGGATAGGGCCCACGTCGCTGCGAGAGGATCGAGACATCGAGCTCGCGCAGGAACTCAATGCGCCGCACGATACCGCAGCCGCCACGCTTGTGTCCCGCGCCGCCGGAACCGCGGCGAATTGAGAACTCGAGCACACGCACTGGTGCACGGCGCTCGAGCACTTCGGGATCGGTGAGCCGAGTATTGGTCATGTGGGTATGGATGGCGTCCGCACCGTCGCTCGTGGGCGTAGCGCCGGCCCCTCCGCAAATCGTTTCGTAATAGCCGAACGTGGCATCACCGAAGAGCAGATTGTTCATGGTCCCCTGGCTGGCGGCGGCCAACTGCAAAGCCCCCAGCAGCACGTCGACGACGCGCTGTGAGGTTTCGACATTGCCCCCGACGACTGCAGCGCAATCGACCGGTCGATCGTGCTCGGGCGGATTCAAGAAGCACTCGGGGAGCACAATCTCGACCGGCGCGAGCACTCCTTCGTTGAGCGGTATGTCCTCCTCGATCAACGCACGCAGCACGTAGAGCACGGCTGCCGTGACAATCGCACGATTGGCATTCAGGTTGCCTGGCAGCACGGGGCCTGTACCGGTGAAGTCGATCTTGGCGGCCGTGCGCGCAGCGCGATCGGCGTGTAAGGTGATCGCAACGCATAGCGGGGCGCCATCGTCCAAGTGGTCGGTGAACTCGTAGCGGCCAGCCGGCAACCGCGCCAGTGCCTGTCGCAGTTTGTGCTCCGCGGCTGTCTGAATGTGCCGCATATAGGCCTCGACCACGAGTAGGCCATAACGCTCGACAAGCCGCTCGAGATCGCGCACACCCTGCTGGTTGGCGGCGACCTGAGCAGAGATATCGGCGAGATTGTCAGCCGGCGAACGGGACGGGTATTCGCCAGAAGTGAGCAGCTTTTCGAGCTCGTGCGTGCGCGAGTGTCCCTGATGTACGAGCCGAAAATTGCGAATCAACACACCTTCTTGCGCGAGACTCGTCGAGAACGGCGGCATCGAACCGGGGACGATTCCGCCGATCTCCGCGTGGTGGGCCCGGTTGGCGGTAAAGAAAAGTAGCCGGCGCGGGCGACCGTCGACCTGCGGCGCTTCGTGAACCGGAGTGACGACCGTCACGTCAGGCAAGTGAGAGCCGCCACGGAACGGGTCGTTCGTGACGAAGACGTCGCCAGGTTCGATGGCCGGGTTGTCCGCCAGAATGCGGCGCACGGTTTGGCCCATCGCCCCTAAATGCACCGGGATGTGTGGTGCGTTGACGACGAGCTCACCGCGGGCGGTAAAGAGCGCACAACTGAAATCGAGCCGTTCCTTGACGTTCACGCTGCTGGCCGTGTTGCGCAGGGTGATGCCCATCTGCTCGGCGATGCCGGCGAACTGGTTGTTGAAGATCTCAAGCAGGATGAGGTCGGGAGCGTCGAGCAACGACTGCGATGAGTCGCGATTGGTATTGGTCGAATCGACGCACTCCAACAGCAGTTCGCCGCCGCTTAGCACGTCGGCGACCCAGCCGGGATCGATCACCGTGGTTGACGTCGCCTCGCCGACGATGGCTGGCCCGACGATGCGATTGCCGGGACAAAGGTCCGCGCGAAGATGGACGCTCGCTCGTTGCAGGTGACCCTCGAACCAGATCTCGGCCTGCCGCGCGACGGGGGCGGCGGTCGTTGGGTCGACGTGGCGGCTCGGCGGCAGATTGTCGGCGGTGCGACCAATCACTTCAATGCGTGCGGCCACGATCTCCAGCGGCTTATGTTCGTGCAAGTACCCATAGAGTTTGCGATGTTCCTTGGCGTAAGCGTCGGCGTAGGTGCCTTCGACGGGCTCGGCGATTGTCAGAAAAGCGTCGAGGCCCCGATATCGTAGATCGAGCGAGCGTCGCACCGCGACTTGATCGGGCGCAACCCCTTCCGCCTCGACCTGACGTCGGGCGTCGGCCGCCAATTTGCCGAAGGTGTCCCCCAATTCGTGAATAAGGGTCTCACTGTAAAGTCGATAGACACCAGCGACGCGGTGCCGAACAACGTCGGCCAGGCCGATACCATAGGCGCTTAGTAGGCCGGCATCGGGGTGTAGTAACACGTGCCGCATGCCCAATTCACGGGCGACACCGCAGGCGTGTTGCCCGGCCGCGCCGCCGAAAGCCACGAGCACGTAATCGCGCGGGTCGGCGCCGCGCGCGATCGAAATCGCGCGAATCGCCTGCACCATGTTCTGATTGGCGACCCGCAAGAATCCTTCGCAAAGCTCGGTGGGTGACAGCCGGCGGCCCGATGTTTCGGCAACTTGACGGGCCACTTCGTCTAGCCGTCGTTCGACCGCCGCTCGGTCGAGCCGAAACGGAAATTGCTCGACCAGCAGCTTTCCGAGATAGAAGTTCAAATCGGTGACTGCCAACGGCCCGCCGCGACCATAGCAAGCGGGGCCAGGGTCGGCGCCGGCGCTATCGGGCCCAACGACAAGCTTGACGCCGTCGAAGGCACAGACCGATCCGCCGCCGGCCGCGACCGTATGGATTCGCAACATGGGAGCGACAACGCGCACGCCAACCTTTTCGGTCTCATATTCCAACTCATGACGGCCATCGAATCTCGAGACATCCGTGCTGGTTCCCCCCATATCGAAACCGATCGAGCGCTCGAAGCCTGCCGCCTGCGCGACGCGCGAGAAACCGACCACGCCACCGGCGGGGCCCGAGAGAATACTGTCTTTGCCGACAAACGCGGCGCCATCAACCAGCCCGCCTGCCGAGGTCATGATCCGCAGCCGACTTGAATTGCCCAGCGTCTTCCGCAGGCGGGCCACGTAGCGACGCAGAATCGGATTCAAGTAGGCGTCGACGACGGTGGTGTCGCCGCGGGCGACGATCTTAATCAACGGGGCCACGCGGTGTGAGACGCTGATTTCTTCGAAACCGACGTCTCGGGCGACGTCGGCCACGAGCTCTTCGTGAGCCGTGTGCTCAAAGGCGTGCAACAAGCAAATCGCCAGTGACTCAATTCCCTGGTCGCGCAAGGTGGTCAGTTGGTGCGCGATTTCGTCTCGACGTGGGGCCACGAGCACGGCACCGTCGACAGCTAGTCGCTCATGGATCTCAATTGCTCGCTCGAAGAGTGGTGGCGGCTTCTTGATTGCCAGATCGAATAGTCGAGGCCGATTCTGGTACCCAATGAGCAACACGTCAGCCAGCCCGCGCGTGGTGACGAGTGCCGTTCGCGCGCCGCGTCGCGTGAGCAGGGCGTTGGTGCCACGCGTGGTGCCGAGTCGGATACTCACGGGGGGCAGCGCTTCGTGGCGGCCAAGCCCCAACAAATAGCGGATCGCCAGCGTGGGTGCTTCTTCGTCGGAGATAATCTCGTACGACTGGCCAACAGCAGGGGCCACAGGCAGCGGGGGATCGAGATGCAGCGTGCCGGGTGCAGAGCTTGCCACGCGTGTTTCCGCGGTTTCTCGGCCGGCGGCATCCACAAGTCGAAGTCGGCAGCCACGCCAAATCTCCGCCGGATCGTGTTGGCGTGAAGCGTCCACGATCGCGGCCAGGCTCGATCCGGCGTCGCAACTCCCTTTGGTTACAGCCGAGCTGAGCAGTTTATGTCGGCGAACGCGACCGTCGGCAAAACGTACGAAGCAATCGGTGAAGGTGCCGCCGACGTCGATCCAGAACTCCGGGGCGGCGCGGTCATGTGTCGTCATCGGTAGCTAGAAACCCTGGCTCACGAAGCGATAGAGGATTTCGCTGGCGGCCGTGAGCTCGTCGAGCGGCACCCACTCGTCAGCGGTATGCGCCTGGGAAATCGAGCCCGGGCCAAAGACCACACTCGGCACGCCTGCCGCGGAAATGGCCGCCGCGTCGGTGCCGAAGGGGACGCCGATTTGCCGGCAACTGCCGCGAACTCCAGCGGCGGCCGACGCGAGCTTTTCCGCCAGAGCCGCATTGTTGGAGTCGGGGAGCGGCGGTCCGTAGAGGAACTGGTTTTCGTGCTCGATCTGTGCGGCCTCGGGGCCGAGCGCCTCGCGTAGATAGTCGATGACTTGCTGTCGGGCCTTCTCACCTGTCTCGCCGGGAAGCAGCCGGCGATCAATCTCGATCGCGCATTCGTCGGGCACCGTGTTGACGCTCAAGCCGCCATGAATGGTGCCGACCGAGAGCGTGACGTGTCCACAGAGCGGGTGCTCGCCCAGCGTGGGACAAAACTCTTTGGCATACCGTTCCAACGCCAGGAGCACACGGGCCATGCGATAAACGGCGTTATCGCCCAAATGAGGCTGTGAACTGTGAACCGCGCGTCCGCGTGTCAGCAATCGCCAGCGGATAGCCCCCTTGTGGGCGACAACCACATCGAGGTTGGTCGGCTCGGCGACCACCGCGACGTCCGGGCGGCGAGGTAGTAGCCCTGCGGACGGGGGATTCTGCCACATTTTCGGCAGGGCGAGCGCGCCGGTGTAACCATGTTCTTCGTTGACGGTGCAAGCCAATACTAGCGTGGGTCGGCCGCGCGGGCGTTCTTCAGCCAATCGCACCAGCGCGCCGAGCATGGCCGCCATGCCACCTTTGATGTCGCACGAGCCACGGCCATAAAGGCGACCCTCGCGCACGTCGGGACGCCACGGAGGGATCGTCATACCGTCGACCGGCACAGTGTCTTGATGGACCTCGAAGAGAACAATCGGCCCGCCTCGTTCGGGGGGTACGTCGCCGTCGACTCGGGCGAAGATATTGTCGCGCAGGGCCTCAACCGTCTGTCGTTGGTAACGCAAACCGGCACCGCGGAAGAACTGCTCGAGATAGTCGGTCACTCGATGTTCGAAAAACTCAGGGCCGCTGAGCCCGCGCCCCATCGGATTGACGCTGGGGATGGCTACGAGGTCGGCGAGCGTTGAAACGACATCGATTGGCATGTCAATCAGTTCTCGATTCACCAGGTCACATTTCTCAGCCCGTCGTACTCGCTGGCCAAGCGTCGAGATCGACGGCGGGCCGAAGCGCTTGGCAGCGATTCTACCGGCGCCTGCGGCGGTTAGCAGCCGACTAAACTCTGCGAGTTGAACTGTCCAGTCGGCGAATCATCGGTCAATCGAGAAAACCACTGCAAATCGCGGAATTCAGCACGCTAAGTGGTACGGAATTTGTCGGGACCCGCGAAACGCACCATCTCGATATTTGCCAAGCCGAGCGGTCAGTGTTTTTGACGAGTCAAAAGAGATAAATTTATGACAGGTCCCGCAAAATGGGGGTGGCGAGCTTGCCGCGGCGAGTAAAATAAAGCTCGATGACGCGGGGCAACCCGCGCCGTCAAACCCTTCGTAGGTTCCTGCCCCGCCTACGAAGGTTTTTTTATGCGCTGACTGACGGATCGTCCGCTGGGCAACTCCGCCAGGAATGATCGGCTGCGAACTAAAGTGGGTGGTGCAACCAACGCCTTGTCGCAAAGTCGCTCGAATCAATCGTCAGCCGTTCGCCCAACTTGCTCAGTACTTGCCCAAGATTCGCCTGGGCACTCGCCCAAGATTCTTCAAGAAGCTTTTACGATGCGTTTTTAATGCCACGACCTGCACGATCCGGCCGTTCCTGTGCAGCAGTCGTCTGCCCTCGAGAGTTTTTTTCGGAGGGGACCCTATAAAGTGGGGATTGTTTCTGCGCACAGCGAACTACAATCAATTAGGACGACGCGGGGCAACCCGCTGAGTCATGAACCTTCGCAGGTTCCTGCCCCGCCTGCGAAGGTTTCTTTTTGCGCTAATCGATAGTTGGTGTCAACAAAAAGCTCTCGGTTGGCACTCGCCAAGACCAGCGAATTTTTTTGTGTTCTAGGCCAAAAAAACGCTTGCCTCGGTGCCAGTCTGGATACAATGGTGAATGACGACGCGGGGCAACCCGCTGAGTCAAACCCTTCGTAGGTTCCTGCCCCACCTGCGAAGGTTTTTTTATGCGCAGAGGTTGAGAAGTGTCGCCGAAACTACCTGCCGCAGCACAGAACCTGACCCTCGCTCCGGTGCGGCTTTTATAAGCTCAGCGGCTAAGATTGCAGGCATGGACGACAAGCCCGCGAGGCGGCAAGCCCTCATCAATTTCGCAGCGTTGTTTGCAAGCTTCGTTCCCATGTTCGCCATGGGAGTATTGGCTAGGGCATTTCCTGCCGCCAACTCCGTGCCCGCGTTTGTCGCGGCGTTCGCCGTGACGGCTGCGGCTTTTGCGTATTGCTTCTTCTTTTGGCGGGCGCGATGTCCACATTGCAAGCGCTGGTCGGCAAGATTCAAGCGTCGCTCCGGCGACGTGCTTCTTGCCTGCGGGAATTGCAACTATCGCGGACGAGCCGGCTGGCAAACCAATATGCCGGATAATTTGCGAGACTGAGCAACCGACCAACCCACCGGTATATCACTAGCAATGATCCCCTGCTTGACCCCCGCTGGGTGTCGGCGATAGGATGCTGCCACGAGATGGCTCGATCGCCGAGGCGGTCGAGCTTTCTTTCGGCGGAACATTGTGAAACCCTTCACAAAGTGTCGGGCGATCCAGCCCGATGCTCCGCCAACTGCCCCCGCAAACCGCAGCTTTGTGAACGCCGCCGACTGACGCTGGCAGGATGCCAGCCCGACGCCCACCCACCTGGCAGGTGCATCGATGGAAGCCGTTTGGCTGCCGGTATTTTTATTTGCATTGGCCGCCACGTTTGTCTCCGTGGCGATGGTCTCACTCGGCTGGCTCTTGGGCCCTAGCCGCACGAGCCGGGTGAAGGAAATGCCGTACGAAAGCGGCATGGACCCCATCCACGACGCCCGCCGGCGCTTCGATGTGCGGTTCCACCTGGTGGCCATTGCCTTCCTGGTGTTCGACGTCGAACTGCTGTTTCTCTATCCCTGGGCCGTGGCCAGCCGTAGTCCCGCAGGCATCGATGCCGCGGTAGCCAGTGGCGCCGTCAGCAGTCGCACGCTGGTCTTTGGCGAAGTGATGGTTTTCATCCTGCTTTTGGCGGCCGGCTTTGCCTATGCTTGGCGCAAGGGAGTTTTCCGATGGCGGTAGAACTGCCCGAAAATGTCGTCGTCAGCAAACTCGATGAGCTGGCGAGCTGGTGCCGGAAAAACAGCCTGTGGCCGATGCCCTTCGCGACGGCCTGCTGTGGCATTGAGCTCATGGCCACCGGCGCCAGTCGGCACGACCTGGCGCGGTTCGGCGCCGAAGTCTTCCGCTTCAGCCCTCGGCAGTGCGACGTGATGATCGTCGCCGGCCGTGTGGTCATGAAAATGCTGCCGGTGTTGCAGCGCATCTGGCAGCAGATGCTCGAGCCGAAGTGGTGCATCTCGATGGGGGCGTGCGCCTCGACCGGCGGAGTGTTCGACACCTATTGCGTGGTGCAGGGGATCGATCGCTTTATCCCGGTCGACATGTACGTGCCCGGCTGCCCTCCGCGTCCCGAGCAGTTGATTCAGGCGATTATCGACTTGCAAGATAAAATTCAGCGCGAAGGGACGATCACCGGGCGCGAGTTCGGCCTGGCCGCGCGTCAGCAGACGAAGCGGGCCCTGGTCGAGATCCCGATCATTTCCGGAGCGCCGGTCCTCCCTTCGGCCCTGACTCGCTAATTGGACGCGACTGCGATGCCTGCCACGAACGAAACCCTGACCGCGATCGAAGCCGTGCTCCCCGGCGTGGAGACGAGCGAGTTCCGCGGCGATACACGCGTCGTGGTGCCGCGCGAGTCGCTTTCAGAAGTATTGCGGCTGCTGCGCGATCAGCGCGGGTTCAGTTTGCTGGTCGACGTCACCTGCGTCGACTACCTGAACTATCGCGACGCTCGCGATCGGTTCGGCCTGGTCTACCTGCTGGCGAACACGACCACCAACGAGCGGATCACGCTGAGGGTGTACGTTGGCGAGAACGACCCGGTGGTTCCGTCAGTGGTGCCGCTTTGGGAAGGCGCCAACTGGTTAGAGCGCGAAGTCTACGACATGTTCGGGATCGTCTTTGAGGGGCATCCCGACCTGCGGCGCATCTTGCTCCCCGACGAGTTCACGGCCTTCCCGCTGCGTAAGGACTACCCACTGCAAGGGCGTGGCGAGCGGCACAATTTCCCGGTATTGAGGCGCGAAGACGGTTAAGGCGCACTCCGAACGCGAGAAACTAAGCAAGTTTGAGACATTGATGAGCACTGGCGGAGCCGGTGTAACCCGAAGGCGAAGTTTCCATGTCCGAAACGATCAACACGCTCGATGCCGCAATCGCCGCCCCGCCGGCCGGCGCGCCGCCGCAGTTGGACGAGCAGGACTACCTGTGGACGCTCAATTTTGGTCCGCAGCACCCGGCCACGCACACCACGCTGCGACTAGTGCTCAAGCTCGACGGCGAGCGCGTCGTCGACGCCATTCCGGACATCGGTTATCTGCACTCGGGCTTCGAGAAGCTCGGTGAGCACCTGGACTACAATCAGTATGTCACGATCACCGATCGCATGAACTACATCTCGCCGATGGCCAACAACGTGGCCTGGCACGGCGCGGTCGAAAAGCTGCTGGGGCTCGAACTGACGCCGCGCACCAAGTATCTGCGGGTAATCATCTCCGAGTTGGCCCGCATTAGCGATCACTTGCTGTGCAATGGTGCGGTGGGGCTCGACCTCGGCGCGTTCACGTTTTTCTTGTACGCGTTCAATCAGCGCGAGGCGATCTACGACATCTTCGAGACCGTCTGCGGCGCGCGGTTCACCAACAGCTACACCCGCGTCGGCGGCTTGATGCACGACGCCACGCCGCTGTTTGTCGAGAAGGTGCGGGCGTTTTTGCGGGCCTTCCCCAAAACGCTCGACGACATGGATCGGCTGTTGAATCGCAACCGCATCTTCATGGATCGCGTGAAGGGCGTCGGCATTCTCACGAAGGAGGAGGCCAACAGCCGCAGTTGCACCGGCCCGATCGCGCGCGCCAGCGGCGTGACGCGCGACCTGCGCAAAGACGAGCCGTATCTGGCGTATCGCGATTTCGATTTCAACGTCTGTTGTGCCACGGCTGGCGACTGCCTGGCCCGGTACCTCGTCCGCATGGCTGAAATGCGCGAGAGCTTGAAGATCATCACCCAAGCGATCGAGAACCTCCCCTCGGGCCCGGTCAACGTCGGCATCGATCAGCGGACGGCGCTCCCGCAAAAGAAGCAAGTCTATTCGACGATCGAAGGACTGATTTCCCACTTCGAGCTGGTGATGAGCAATCGCGGCTTCGAGGTTCCGCACGAAGAAACGTACGCTGCGATCGAAAGCCCCAACGGCGAATTGGGCTTCTATATCGCAGGCGATGGCAACGACACCGCGTACCGCGCCCGCTGCCGGCCGCCCTCGTACATCCACTTCGCGGTGTTTCCGCAATTGATTCGCGGTCACACGCTCAGCGACGTGGTAGCGGTGCTGGGCAGCTTGAACATTATCGCGGCCGAGTTGGATCGGTAACTCACGAGTAGATGCGCGAAACTATGGCGACTGCCGAACGTATTCTGACCGACGAGATGATCGATGCCATCAAGGCGTACTTTCCGCGTTACCCCACGCGGCAAGCAGTGACCTTGCCGGCGCTGCACATCGTGAACGATCGGCTGCGCTACGTACCCCTGCAGGCCGTGGTGGAAATCGCCGAGTTGCTCGAGCTACACCCGGCCGAGGTGCAGGACACCCTGTCGTTCTATGGATTCTTCAAACAAGACGCCCCGGGGGGCAACACGCGCGCCTGGGTATGCCGATCGATCGCTTGTGCCCTGCGTGGCGGCGAAGAAACGCTCGAGTACTTGTGTGAACAGGCGGGCGTCGAACCGGGGCACACGACGGCCGACGGTCGCCTCACGCTCGAATTTGCCGAATGCCTGGGGGCCTGCGATTTCGCCCCCTGCATGTTGGCGGGCAAAACCTTGCACAAAGACCTGACACGCGAGAAGTGCGATGCCTTCTTGCGATCACTGGAGTAACGAATTTGTAGGGTGCGTGAAACGCACCACGAGCAATGCCGTGTGTTTCACACTCGATGCGACGACTCGGTGTGCTGCGCACCCCCTACAAAATATTGGAGTAGCGACCGCGTGGCGAAGTTCGAACCAGTGCTGCTGGCCAATATCGACGTTCCCAATAGTTTCACGCGCGAAGTGTACGAATCGCGCGGCGGCTACCAGGCGCTGCGCAAAGCAGTCGGCCCCCTGCAGCCGGCCGACGTCACCGAAGTGGTCAAGTCGAGCGGGCTGCGCGGCCGTGGCGGCGCCGGCTTTCCGACCGGGCTCAAGTGGACGTTCCTGCCCAAGGGGCATCCCGGCCCGATCTACATGTGCATCAACGCCGACGAGAGCGAGCCAGGCACCTTCAATAATCGCATTCTGATGGAGCTCGATCCCCACCAGGTGATCGAGGGAGTCATCCTCAGTTGCTACGCCACACGGGCGACGACCGCCTACATCTATCTGCGGTACGAGTACCCGCTCTGCTATGAGCGGTTGCAGTTGGCAATCGACGAGTGCTACGCGGCCGGTTACCTGGGCAAGAACATTCTGGGAACTGATTTCGCCCTCGATATCTATCTGCATCGTGGCGCCGCGGCTTACATCTGCGGCGAAGAGACCGGGCTGATCGAAAGCCTCGAAGGCAAACGGGCCTGGCCGCGGATCAAGCCGCCGTTTCCGGCCGTTGAAGGGGTGTTCCACAAGCCGACGGTCGTCAACAACATCGAGACCGCCTGCTGCGTCACGCACATCATCGATCGCGGCGCTGACTGGTTCAAATCGATCGGCGTGCCGGCTGACCCTAATAACCCGCGCGACGCCGGCAGCTATGGGCCGAAGCTCTACTGCCTGAGCGGTCACGTGAACAAGCCCGGCTGCTATGAAGCGCCGCTGGGGATCACGCTCCGGCAGCTCGTCGACGAATACGGTGGGGGTGTCTGGAAAGGTCGCCGCGCGAAAGCGGCCATCCCAGGCGGCATCAGCATGGGGCTATTCACCGAGGCCGAATTCGACACCCCGTTGGATTTTGCCGGACCGGGGCGCGTCGGCTGCCTTGGCCTGGGCACGGCGGCTGTGGTCGTGCTCGACGAGACGGTGAGTATGGTCGACTTCCTGCACAACAGTTGCCGCTTCTTCGCACACGAAAGTTGCGGTCAGTGCACGCCTTGTCGCGAAGGAACCGCCTGGTCGCTGCGCATGCTCAACCGCATCAAAGCTGGCAAGGGCCGCTTGAAGGATCTCGATCTGTTACTGGAAATCGGCGACTCGATCGGCATCATCCCCGGCACCACAATCTGTGGGCTGGCCGACGGCGCCGCCTGGCCGATCAAGAACGCGATTCGCAAGTTCCGCAGCGAGTTCGAAGAGTACATCCGCACTACGAATCCGCAGGGTTACGCCGTGACCGATGCCGTGCCGGCGCTACCGGTATTGGCGCATCACTAGATCAATCGACTTCAGCAATTTGAAGAACATCTAATGGGAATGGTCCTGGTTAACGGCATCGAGGTCGAAGTGGCCGACGACGAGCGGCTCAACGGCATTCAGGCCGCGGCGCGCGCCGGCGTCGACATCCCGCGCTACTGCTGGCACCCGGGCCTGTCAGTCGTGGCCAGTTGCCGGATGTGTCTGGTAGAAACCGGTACGCGCAACCCGGAAACCGGCGCGATCTCGATGATGCCCAAGCTGGTGCCTGCCTGTCAGACACCGGCCAAACCCGGCACCGTGTTTGTCACCGAAAGCGAGACGGTGAAAAAGGCCCGCGCCATGGTCGAAGAGGATCTGCTCATCGACCACCCGATCGATTGCCCGATCTGCGACAAAGCAGGCGAGTGTTACCTGCAAGACTATCACTTCGAGCACGGCCAGAAAGAGCGTCGCGCCGACATCCACCCGTTCACCAGCCGGCGCCGCGACCTGGGGCCCACCGTCACGCTGTTCGTCGATCGTTGCGTGATGTGCAGCCGCTGCGTGCGGTTCGGGCGCGAGGTGGCCGGCACCAGCGAACTGTTGGTGATCAACCGCGGCGCCGATGAAGAAATCGACGTACTCCCCGGCTTCCCGCTGGAGAACAAGCTCTCGGGCAACGTGGTCGATTTATGCCCCGTGGGCGCGCTAGGTGACAAGGATTTCTTGTACCAGCAGCGCGTCTGGTTCATGAAGCGACACAAGCAGGTCTGCACACACTGCTCCACGGGTTGCTCGATCTGGACCGAAGAGAACCAGGACCACGTCTACCGCGTGAAGCCGCGCGACAACCCGCACGTCAATCAGTGGTGGATGTGCGATATCGGCCGCTACGGTTTTCATCACGTACACGACGCAGCGCGCCTGGTCGGGGCGGAGCGCCGAGACGGAGACCGCTATACGGCGATTGAGTTTTCGCAGGCGATTGCCGAGCTCGGCCCGCGTTTTGATGAACAAGCCAAGCGCGGCCGCCTGGCCGCGGTGTTGTCGCCGTTTTTGACCGTCGAAGAAGCGTTTCTACTCTCGCGCTGGATACGTTCTCGCGATGCCGACGCGCTTTTGGCCGTCGGACCCGTGCCCGTCGAAGGTCACGACGAAACCTTCAAGAGCGGATTTACGATTCACGCCGAGCGCTGCCCAAATCGGCTCGGCATCGAAGCGATCGTGCGTCATCCGCGCGGAGAACTGGCCACTTGGGAAGACGTGCTCGCCGAATCCGAAGCGGGGCGACTGGCCGGCGTGTGGATCACCGGTGGGTATCCCAAGCCATGGGTCGACGAGGGCGCGGCCGAAAAATTTGCCGCGGTTCCGCTGGTCGTTGTGCAGGATTTGTTCGCTTCGCCGCTGTGGGAATTCGCTACGTACCGCTTGCCGGGCGCGGCGTTCGCGGAGCGCGAAGGGTCGTACGTCAACGCCCATCATCGACTGCAATCGGCCGATTGGGCCGTGCGCCCACCCGCCGGCGCGCGGGTCGAAGGTTCGGTCTTCTGGCAGTTGCTGGGCCTGCCGGGCTTGTACAAGTCGAGGCGCGTGCTCGACGACCTCGCGGCGACACTCGCGTACTTCGCCCCAGCGGCCGCCATTGTCCCCGAGACGGGTGTACAGCTCGACGCGAGCGCCGCCGAAGTGAGCACACCGCCGCTGTTGGCTTCCGGATCGTAGCAGAGAATTTCGCGCGACACCCTCGTCGCAAGTGCAAACACTAATGCAACACTCGCTGACTTACATTGCCGTCGAAGCGCTGATCAAAGTCGCGCTGCTGGCGTTCGTAATGATGACCGCCGCCGCGTATCTCGTGCTCTTGGAGCGCTGGGTCGCCGCTTGGGTGCAGGATCGCCGCGGACCGAATCGCGTCGGCGTGCCACTCACCAAGATCAAGCTGTTCGGGCTTGGGCAACCCTTGGCCGACGGTTTGAAGTTCATCTTCAAGGAAGAGTTCACCCCCAACCACGTCGATCGCTGGCTTTACACGCTCGCTCCGCTGTCGATCCTGGCGGCGGCATTGGCCTCGTTCGCCGTGATCCCGATGGGTAGTTCTCTGCCGCCGATCAACATTCCGGCAATCGGGCTCGAGACCGATCGCGTGCAACTAGTCGAGGCGCCGTCGCTCGATGTCGGCCTGGTCTATGTCTTCGCGTTGTCGAGCATGGCCGTGTACGGAGTGATCCTCGGCGGTTGGGCCAGCAACAATAAGTACAGCCTGCTCGGCGGGCTGCGCTCAAGCGCGCAGTTGATCGCGTACGAGATCCCGTTGGGGCTCGGCATTTTGGGTATCGTGCTCGCCTCGGGCTCGCTCCGCTTGGAAACAATCTGCACCGACCAGGCCACCAGCGGCGTGTGGAACATCCTTTGGCAGCCGCTGGGTTTTCTAGTCTTCTTCGTAGCGGCACTTGCCGAAAGTGCGCGGTTGCCGTTCGACTTGCCCGAGTGTGAACAAGAATTGATCGGTGGTTACCACACCGAGTACGCCGGCATGCGGCTGCTCTTATATCTTGTGGCCGAATTCTTGCACATGGTTATCGCCGCGTTCCTGATCGTGATCCTCTACTTCGGTGGTTGGCATCTCTGGGGGTTGACCGGTTCCGAAGCCGACCCAGGCTGGGGTCACGCATTGGCCCGTGTTGCCGTGCTGGCCGTGAAAACGCTGGCCGTAATCTTCCTGGTGATGCTCGTGCGCTGGAGCTGGCCGCGGTTCCGCTTCGATCAACTGATGACCTTGGCCTGGAAGGTGATGTTGCCTTTGGGGCTGGTGAATCTGGTGCTCGTGGCCGTGTTGTACGAGCCCGAGATCGGCGGACGGATGGTCGCCGAATACGGAGCCTGGACGCGCGCCGTGTTGAGTTGGGGCGTGATGCTCGCTGCCTGTGCCGTGGCCGCCCTGACCGCCCCCTTGGCGACCGACAACCGCCCGCGACTTGACTGGGGCGTGCGCTAGAGCGTTCGTTTGTCCGCGACTTGAAACTGACTGAAACTCATGCAAACCAACGATCCCTCGATCACCTGGATAGAAGAGCCCCGGCTGGGGCTGGCCGGCAAGATGTATTTGCCGCTCATTGTGCAGGGGCTCACCACTACGGCCCGCCATCTGGTCAGCAAGAAAGTCACGGTCAGCTTCCCCGAGGAGCGGCCGCAGATTGGCAATCCGCTGATCTATCGCGGGGTGCACCGCTTGAACAAGGACGAGCAGGGTCGCGTCAAGTGCGTGGCCTGCTTCTTGTGCGCGACCGCCTGCCCGGCCCACTGCATCGACATCATCGGAGTCGAAAGCCCCTGGCCCGATCGTGAGAAGTACCCCGAAAGCTTCACGATCGACGAGCTGCGCTGCATCTTTTGCGGCATGTGCGAAGAGGCCTGCCCCGTCGATGCGATTGAGCTCACCAGCCTGTTCGATCTGACAGGCCGCAGCCGCGAAGAGATGATCTTCGATAAGGAGAAACTGCTGAGCGTCTACGACCAGACGAAGGACGCCGAACCCATGCTCAGTAGTCGAATGTCGGTTGAGACGTCGGCCTCGCAAACGCTGCCCCCGGCATCGGGAGGCGCGTCGTGACAAGCCTGCTCGATCAGCTCAGCGATTGGTGGGACGCGTACAACCTCTACGTGGCGCTTGCGCTGGCGGCCGTTGGGTTTTATCTGCTGCTACCGCGTCGCCGCACGTGGGGACGCGCCGCGGGAGCGGTAACTGGCGTAATCGGTCTGGGGTTGGTCGCTGCGCAATTGCCCTTGTTTGCCGGCTGGTTTCAGCAGGGCGTGTTCTGGTCAATCGCCGCACTCACCATTACGGCAGCGGCCGCCACGGTCACGTTCCGTAATCCGGTTTACTGCGCGATCTGGTTCGCGTTGGCGCTATTGGGCACGGCCGCGCTCTTCTTCTATCAGGGAGCCCAGTTCCTCGGCGTGGCAACAGTCGTTGTTTACGCAGGCGCGATCCTCGTGACCTTCTTGTTCGTGCTCATGCTGGCCAATCCCAAGGGACACGCCTACTACGATCGCATCAGTTGGGAGGCCTGGCTCGCCGCGCCGGCAGCCGCGGTGCTATTGGGTGTGATGACCGTGTCGCTCGCCCGAGGGTTGCCATCGATCGACCCGAAGATGAAAGCTGACTCGCCCGATTTTCCGATTCCGGCAGTGTCCGTCGCGCGGGCGAGCATTACGCCGCGCGTCGATGAGATCCTCGCTGCCGATCACATGGCCAAGCTGGGTGGGCAGTTATTCAGCCGGTATTTGTTGGCGATCGAAGTGGCCGGCACCCTGCTGTTGGTGGCGCTGGTGGGCGCCGTGGCCATTATCGTTCACGAACAGCGCAGCCGCGGGATAGTCGACGCTGCGCACCCCACCGCTGGCCACGCGCTCACGCCCGCCGCGCTGGCTGCCGGCCGCACGCCGCTCGATCGCCAGTTCGCCGGAGCTAGCAACCATGAATGAAATCTCGCTGCTACAGAACTACCTGTTCGTCGGCGCCGTGCTCTTCGCACTGGGCATGGCGGGGTTCATCTGCCGGCGTAACATGATCGTCATGTTCCTCTGCGCCGAGATGATGCTGCAAGGCGTGTCGCTCAGCCTCGTGGCCTGGGGCCGCTTTTACAACGACTGGGGAGGACAGATCATGACGATCTTCATCCTCACGGTTGCCGCTTGCGAGGCCGCCTTGGCGCTGGCCTTGGTGATGATGTTGTTTCGCGCCAGTGGCAAGCTCGACATCCTCGTCTGGCAGTACGACCGCGAAGAGAACCAGGCCCCGGTCGTCGATCGCGAGTTGCCTGAAGAGCCAGTGGCCGATCGCACGCACTGGCCCGAGTTGGTGCCGGCCGGCATCGAGCCCGACCAGTCAAAACTCGAGGTGCGTTACCGCCGCCGAATTTAAGGAAAACCAGGGGACTGGCTCCGAGCCTTTCGACCACTGGCCGCGTGAGACGACAACGCGAGGTGCCTGTCCCCTTTGTTGAGACGAGATCGACTTCCAGGATACCCGCATGTCGCGAATCGACTTATTGATCGTGCTGATCCCGGTGCTGCCGTTGTTGGCCGCGTTGGTGACGGCCGCGCTGGGTAAGCGCGTGCTCGGCACGGCCAGCCATTTGCCGGCGCTCTTGGCCACGGCCACCGCTTTCGTGCTCAGCCTGGTGCTGTTGTTTGACGTGCGGCGCGAAGCCAATGCCGTGCAAACGCAGCCGAGCGCAACGACGCAATCGCCCGGCTACGAACACGTCGTCTCGCTCTGGACCTGGGCCAATATCGCCGACGCCTATCAAGGGCTCGACGTCAAGCTGCCACGCGCCGGCAATCAGCCCTCGGGCGACCTGATCGGCGCGCCGGGCACCGGAGGTTTCAACTTTACGATCGACGTGGCGCTGCGGGCCGACCCGCTCACCTCGATCATGCTGGCCACGGTCACGTTCATCTCGATGCTGGTCGTGATCTACTCGATCGGCTACATGCACGGTGACCCGGGTTACTGGCGGTTCTTCACCTACGTGTCGCTGTTCGTGTTCTCGATGACCATGCTCGTGTCGTCGAGCAACTTTCTCTTGCTGTATGTGTTCTGGGAAGCGGTCGGCGTCTGCAGCTACCTGCTGATCGGCTTCTGGTATCAGAAGCGCGAAGCGGCCGCTGCCGGGATGAAGGCATTTTTGGTCAACCGCGTGGGTGACTTCGGCTTCGCGCTCGGCGTGTTCTTGATTTGGGTCACGTACGGCACATTGAACTTTCACGACGTGCTCGATACGAGTGACGCGGCTGCACCAGCCAAGGTAGCGGTGACCGGAGTGCTCGGCGCAACGCGGCTGTTGGCCCCGGCCAGCGAAGCCTACGTCGGCGGCGCAATCGGGTTGGCGATCGCGTTGTTGCTGTTCGTGGGCGCTTGCGGCAAGAGCGCGCAGTTCCCCCTGCACGTCTGGCTGCCCGACGCCATGGAAGGCCCTACTCCGGTCAGCGCGCTGATTCACGCGGCCACGATGGTCACGGCCGGCGTTTACATGGTGGCCCGCTGCACACCGCTATTTTTGGCCGCTCCCGAGGCGTCACACGTCGTGGCGGCCATCGGTGGTTTCACGGCACTGCTGGCCGCGGTCATCGCCGTCACCCAAACCGATCTCAAGCGGGTGCTGGCCTACTCCACGATCAGCCAGTTGGGCTTCATGTTTTTGGGGCTCGGCACGGCGAGCCTGGCCGGTATCACCGCGGGCATGTTCCACTTGTTCACGCACGCCTTCTTCAAGGCATTGTTGTTTCTGGGGGCCGGCAGCGTGATGCATGCCATGGGGGGCGTGATCGACATGCGCTCCTTCGGCGGGCTGCGACGCAAGCTGCCGATCACCCACTGGACGTTCTTCATCGGATCGCTGGCACTGGCAGGCGTGGTCCCGCTGTCGGGCTTCTGGAGCAAAGATGAAGTGCTGGCGGCACTGCTCGACAAGTCAATCGCGCTGGGCGAAACAGGTGCCAGCGTCGCGACGCTCTACCGTACGCTGTACTGGGGCGCCGTGTTCACCGCCGGGCTGACCGCGTTCTACACATTCCGCGCGTTCTTCTGGACCTTCTATGGAGAGGAACGCATTCCGCCCGAAGCCGGGCATCACGCGCACGAGTCGCCGCCGAGCATGGCCGTTCCGCTCACCGTGCTGGCCGTGCTATCGGCATCCATTGGCTGGTGGTTCGCCATGACGCACGGCTTTGCGCGATTGCTGAACTTGACACCGTCGCTGGCCTACGGACCACTTCAGCCCGAACACGCCGCGCACGGTGGGCATCTCACCGTAGCCGCCGTGAGTTCGCTGGTCGCCTTCAGCGGCATTCTGCTGGCCGGCTATTTGTACTGCGGCGACCGCAGCGAGGTGCGCACCTTGGCCCGCTTGCTGGCGCCGTTGTATCGCTTGTCGTACGGCAAGTTCTTCATCGATGCGATCTACAACGCGATCTTCGTGCTGCCGCTGCGAGGGCTCGCCGCGGTGAGCTACTGGATTGATCGCCACGTGCTCGACGCGCTAGTGAATTTCGTTGGCCACGTCCCTATGGCCGTCGGTTCGCTGTTGCGGTCGCTGCAGAACGGCGTGGTTCCGTTCTACGCCCTGGTGATGATCTTGGGCATGTTGGTCCTCCTGGTCGGAAGTTTGCTGAGTTAGCCGGTTTAATCCACCGGCTGCAAAGGAAGTTCACGCGTGCAATTTTCACCGTTCAATGTGCTGTCGATCACCATCTTGCTTCCCATCGTGGGGGCCGGCATGGTGTGGGCAGTAACCGATGCCGGCAAAGCGGCGATTCGTTTGGTGGCGCTCGCCACCACCTTGGCGACGCTGCTCTTGGCTGGCTACCTCGTCGTGCGGCACGTGGCCGCCAACCGTGCTGCTGACCCCGTGGCCGCCGCCCCCGACTATGGGCAAGGCACGGCTTGGATCGAACCGGGCCCGGCCGGCGGGCTCGACGTGCGATTCGCCGTCGGGCTCGATGGCCTGAGCTTCTGGCTCTTTGGGCTGTCGGCCTTGCTCATGGTCACTGCGGTGCTGGTGAGCTGGACGGCGATCGACGATCGCCCCGCGGCGTTCTATTCGTTGTTGCTGCTGCTCGAATCCGGCATGCTCGGGGTGTTTGCCGCCCGCGACGTGATTTTGTTTTACGTCTTCTTCGAGTTCACGCTAATTCCGTTATTCTTTTTGATCGGCGTGTGGGGAAGCGAAGATCGCCGCTACGCCGCGATCAAGTTCTTCTTGTTCACGCTGGCTGGCAGCCTGCTCACGTTCTTGGGCCTGCTTTCGATCGTGCTTTGGAACTATTACGAGTCGGGCACGGGCGTGCTCACCTTCTCCATTCCCGAAATCACCAAATCGCTTGCCGAGCGCCCGTTCGATGCCAACCTGCGGCTCGGAGAACTCGTCGTCCGCGGCGACGTACTGGTGTTTCTGGCCCTGTTCGCCGGCTTCGCGATCAAGGTGCCGCTGTTCCCGCTACACACCTGGTTGCCGTTGGCACACGTCCAAGCGCCCACGGCCGGCAGCGTGCTGTTGGCCGGGATTTTGCTGAAGATTGGCACCTACGGTTTCTTGCGATTCAGCATGCCCATGCTGCCCGAAGCCACGGCACTGTGTGCGCCGTGGATACTCTGGCTGGCCACCGGAGGCATCATCTACGGAGCGCTCGTCGCGCTCGCCCAGGGAGACATGAAACGGCTGATCGCCTACTCGAGCGTCAGCCATTTAGGCTACGCGATGCTGGGGATCTTCGCGCTCAACAACCTGGGGCTGGCCGGTGGCAGCTTGCAAATGATCAATCACGGGCTCTCGACCGGTGGCCTGTTCGCCGTGGTCGGCATGCTTTACGAACGCTATCACACGCGCGACATCGCCCAGTATGGCGGCCTGGCCGCCAAGATGCCCTGGCTGGCGTTCTTCATGCTCGTGTTCACGTTTTCGAGCATCGGGTTGCCAGGGCTCAACGGGTTCGCCGGCGAATTCCCCATTTTGCTGGGCTTGTTCCAAAAGGCTTGGAGCGGGCCGCCCGTGCCCGAGCAGATGCAGTTGCGCGTCATGTCGGTGCTGGCCGTGGCGGGCGTCGTGCTGGGCGCCTGGTACATGCTGTGGCTCATCAAGTGCGTGTTCTTCGGTCCTTTGAAAGAACCACACGAAACCTCACACGGAGCCACGCATGGCGCCGCGTCGCATAAGAGCGCGGCGCACGGCCACCAAGACGAGCACGCGTTACCGCGCGATCTCTCCTGGCGAGAGACCGCGGCGCTCGTTCCCCTCGTGGTGTTCATTGTCTGGATTGGTTTAGCGCCACAAGGTTTCATCGGGCCGATGTCCGCAGCGCTCGAGCCCTTGGCGGCCCGCTTCGCACCGCACACCATGGCGCCCGCGCAATCCGCGGACGCCCGATCGTCAAACTCCCCTTCGCCTGCCGATCACACGCCCGCGGACAACGCAGCCGCCGGCAAGGAGCTCGCCGGTGTCCGTTGAAGCTGTTGGATATCTCCTGCCCGAAGTGCTGCTGATCCTGACGGCCACGGCGATCTACGTCGCCGGGGCGTTTTTTGCCGCCCGCGCGCTATGGACTTGGATCGCCGGGGCGGCGCTCGTCATCGCGGGCGTAATGTTGTGGCGCGGCGGTGAACTGGTCGGAGCGCCCGGCCCCCTGGTAGCCGATGCCCTGGCCCAGTACGTGCGTGGCCTGGCAGTGGTGACCGGGCTGTTGTTGTTAATGCTCTCGGCGCGCAGTGCAGCCGCGGGTCAGGTAGCCGAACAAATTGGTTCGCTATTGCTGACGATCGCCGGCTTGATGCTGGCCGCCGGCGCAGACGATCTCGTGCTCTTGTTCGTCAGCCTGGAGTTGATTTCAATTCCGACCTATGTGCTGTTGTACCTGGGAGGGCGCGGACAGAAATCGCAGGAAGCGGCCGCCAAGTACTTTTTTCTGAGCGTGCTGTCGTCAGCCGTACTGCTCTACGGGTTCAGCTTTCTCTACGGACTTGGTGGCTCGACAAGCCTGACGCTCATTCGCCAGGCGATCGCCTCCGGTGGGTCGACCTCGCTGGTGACCGGATTGGCGCCAGTCGCAGCCGTGCTGATCTTTGCAGGCTTGGCCTACAAGATTGCCGCCGTGCCGTTTCACTTTTATGCCCCGGATGTCTACCAAGGGACGTCGCACTCGAACGCAGCGCTGTTGTCCGTGCTCCCCAAGGCGGCCGGCATGATCGTGCTGGTCCGGCTCTTGGGACTTTCGATGCCAGGACAGCAGGTGACCGCCTGGCGCGTGGCCATGGTGCTGGCGGCCCTCACGATGACTCTCGGGAACGTGCTCGCGCTCTGGCAGACCAATCTGCGCAGGCTGCTGGCCTATTCTTCGATTGCGCACTCCGGCTACCTGCTGATGGGCGTGGCGGCCGGCCTGGCGACCTTGCCCGGCGCACAGAACGCCGAGTCCGATGGCTACTTCGGCATGCTCTTTTATCTGACGATCTACATGGTGGCCACGGCCGGCACCTTCGCCGCCTTCGAGTACCTGGGCCGCAGCAATCAACCACTCGAGCGAGTCGACGAATTGGCCGGCGTGGCTCGCAAACAGCCGGTCATTGGGGTCGCCCTGGCCGCCTTTATGTTCAGCCTGGCGGGCATTCCTCCGCTGGCGGGCTTCGCAGGCAAGTTGTGGCTGTTTTACGGAGCGCTCTCCGTGGCCGGCGCGCCGGGCGATCGGCGTTTGAAGACCTGGTTCGCGCTCTTGGCCGTCGTGGGTGTGATCAACGCGGCCGTGGCGGCAGCCTACTATCTAAGGATCATTGGCGCGGCTTGGTTCGGTGCAGCCACGGAGCGGCCGCGCGCCGAAGGGGGACGCGGCCCGCTAGCCGCGGCGCTCGTCTGCGGACTGCTGGTAATCGGGATCGGTGTCTATCCCTTTCCGCTAATGCGGCGGGCGAGCCTGGCAGTGCAAGGCGCTCGGCAGGCAGCTCGCGAGAGCGTGCAACCGGCGACGGTGCCAGTGCTAGGAGCGGGCACGTCGCCTTCCACGGATGATACCGCTGACGACGCGAAGAACGACACCGCAGATGAAGTCGCGGCGACCACCACGGTGCTTATTGCACCGCGTTAGCGACTCGGCACATCGCCTCACAGGTCGGCACAGACGTCACACATCTGGTCGCACCGCGTAGGTGGCGCGCGGCGGGCGGACCCAGCTTGCCCCGAGCTGGGTGGTCCGCACGCACATGCCCCGCCCGCAGGCCAGCCTATTGATTCAGTTGGGCGGGTGGCCCGGAGACGGCGCAGCCGCATCCGGGTCGCGCAGCGACAAGAGGAATCTCGTACGCGCGATCCCGCTCGCACAGGTAGTCTCCCTGATTCGACATCCAGTTCGTCAGGCGCGCCCACGTCGAAGTGGTTGCGTCGCGCCAGCTTCGACCGTTTCTCAGAACCTCTTGCGGCTGCGCCGCCCAGGCAAGCTTCGCGTCCCTGGACCACCCGTCCGACCCGCTCACGTCGACTACTCGCTTGGGATATTAAAAAGGCAGCGGCCGAGGTGGGCGAACCCTAGGCCGGTACAGGAAAAGGGTATTCCTCGACCGCTGCCAATACTCCGCGAAATCGCCTTGATTTCGCTGATGTAGACCTCACGGGTGTCGATCTTGCCGGTATGCGATCTCGCGGGAGTTTGCTGCTGTTTTGCCGAGCGGGTCTGCACTGTAAAGAGTCATTTCCAACTCGGTAGACGAAGCTTACTGGCGGGGTATGACAGATCCTGTCATAGGTGTACGAATTACCAGCAGTTACCTAGAAAGCCCCGAGCGGGGAGAGAATTACTCCGCCCCCCAGGCGTGGCAAGTCCTGGTCCCGCTTCCACTTCGAGGTTAGAGTGCTAACCATGCCCTCGGAGTAGACTTCTCAAGGAAGCCCGTTCCGTGAGCGCCATAGCTGTCAGACCCAGCCAGTCGGGAGACTCCGTTCCCGATTTCGCATTACCACGACCAACGAGTACCGCATGTCGATTGGCTCGCACCTCGCGCGCGTCTTGGGACTCGCGCTGTTACTAGGGGGGCTATTGCTAGCTTCCCCCCCCGCAATTCAGGCCGAGGACTTTCAGCTCACCGATGGCGATCGCGTCGTTCTGATCGGTGGGACGCTCATCGAACGCGACATCCGCGACGGCTTTCTCGAAACCCGACTGACGGCCCGCTGGCCGCGCCAGAACATCACGTTTCGCAACCTCGGTTGGAGCGGTGACACGGTCTGGGGGGACGCTCGGGCCGGCTTTGACACCCGGGCCGAGGGCTTCGCGCGATTGATCGATCGCACCCGCGAAGCCAACCCGACCTGGATCTTCGTGGCCTACGGCGGCAACGAGTCGTTCGACGGCGCGGCCGGGCTGCCGGCGTTCGTCGAAGGACTCAAGCGGCTATTGGATTCGCTCGATCCACTCGGGGCCAAGGTCGTTTTGCTCACGCCGACGCGACGAGAAGCCGTCCCCGGCATGAAGGCTCCCGCAGTCGACATCGCAAACCAGTCACTGAAGCTCTACGCCGAGGCGATCGCGCAAGTGGCCGCCGAGCGCGGACTTCGGTTGCTAGATGTCGGCGGCTTCATCACGCCCGCGCGGATCGACACCAACGGCGAGACGTGGACCGACAACGGGCTGCACTTCACCCCACGCGGCTATTGGCATTTTGCCGAAACGGTTGAGCGACAGTTGGGACTGCGCCCCTGTGATTGGCAGGTCGAGCTGACAGCCGCTGGTGAAGTGCTCGCCGAGCGGCGCACGCGAATCAGTGAAGTTGAACCGAACGATGTCGGTCTGAAGTTCACCGCGACTGATACCACGCTGCCGGAGCCCGTGATGCCAGCGCCGACGGGTGCGGCAATGACGACTCCAGCGGCCACAGCTCCAGCTACTGCTCGTACGCTGTCGATCGCCGGCCTCTCCGAGGGGCGCTACGATCTGAAGATCGACGGACAAACGGTCGCCACGGCCACGGCGACCGAATGGGCCGCCGGCGTCACGATCGATCGCGGCCCGCAGTTCGACCAGGTCGAGGCATTGCGCACCGCGATCAGCCGCAAGAACGCGCTGTTCTTTCATCGCTGGCGGCCGCAGAACGAGACCTACCTATTGGGCTTCCGTAAGTACGAGCAGGGGAACAACGCGGTGGAGATTGCCCAGTTCGATCCGCTCGTCGTCGAGCAGGAGGCGATCATCGCCAGGCTGCGCGTGCCGGTGCCGCATCGCTATGAGCTTTCGCGGAAGCAGAGTCCGCCGGTCGAAGCGCAGGCGGAGCGCTAGACGCCCTCCGCCGGATTGCAATCGTTCCCTTCTCCACTTGAAATTGTTGACGAATAGCATGCAACGTTGGACAGTTTTGCAGATTGTTATTGTGTTGATCGCGGCGATCCTCGGCGGCTCACCGACCGCTTGGGCGCAGCGTGAATTGACGAACATTCCGGATGCCGATCCCGCCGTGGAGTTGGCGACGCTCGAAGTGGCCGAAGGCTTCGAAATCAGTCTGTTCGCGGCCGATCCCGAGCTGAAGAAGCCGATCCACATGAACTTTGACGCGGCGGGCCGGCTGTGGGTCGCCACGAGCGAGCTTTATCCCCACGTGCTGCCCGGCCAGGCGGCGCATGACAAGGTGATCGTGCTCGAAGATCGCGATGGCGACGGCCGCGCCGAGGCGGCCCGCGTGTTCGCCGACGATCTGTTGATGCCGACTGGACTGGAACCCGGCGACGGCGGCGTCTACGTGGCCAACAGCACCGAGCTGTTACACCTGACCGACACCGACGGCGACGGCCGCGCCGACCGCCGCCGCATAGTACTGTCGGGCTTTGGCACCGAAGACACGCACCACATCCTGCACACACTGCGCTGGGGCCCCGACGGTCATCTGTATATGAACCAGTCGATCTACATTCACAGCCACGTTGAAACACCCTGGGGCGTGCGGCGACTGGGGGGTGGCGGCATCTGGCGGCTCCGTCCTGAATCGCTTGAGCTCGACATCCTAATGCGTGGGCTGGTGAACCCTTGGGGGCATCACTTCGATCGATTTGGACAGTCGTTTGCCACCGACGGCGCCGGCGGCGAAGGGATCAACTACGTCGTGCCAGGCGCGTACTACTTCACCGCGGTCGGCGCCAGCAAGATCATGCACGGACTAAACCCCGGCAGCCCCAAGCACTGCGGTCTGGAAGTCGTCAGCGGGCGCCATCTGCCTGACGACTGGCAAGGCAACCTGATCACGAACGACTTTCGCGCGCAGCGCGTCTGCCGGTTCGTGCTGTCCGACGCGGGCGCGGGCTTTGCCTCGAAGCAGATGCCGGAGGTGGTGAAGTCGAAGAACGTGGCCTTCCGCCCGGTCGACGTGAAGCAGGGCCCAGACGGCGCGATTTATATCGCCGATTGGTACAACCCGATCATTCAGCATGGCGAGGTCGATTTCCGCGATCCACGGCGCGATCACACGCATGGCCGCATCTGGCGCGTGACTGCCAAGGGGCGCCCTCTGGTGGAGCGACCGAAGCTCGTGGGGGCAACGGTCGCCGAGCTGCTGGCGGCTTTGAAGGCACCCGAGGACTGGACGCGTCATCACGCTCGCTTGCAGCTTAAGTCGCACGGATCGGCGGTTTTGCCGGAGCTGGCAGCCTGGGTCGAAGGGCTCGATCCGACTGACCCCGACGTCGAGAACCAGCGGCTCCAGGCCCTGTGGGTTTATCAATCGCTCGACGCGCCCGAGGCGACTCTGTTGGGCATGCTGCTGCGGGCCCAAAATCCTCGCGTGCGGGCAGCGGCCACGCGCGTGGTGCAGGATTGGAGCGAGCGGCTCACGCTCCCCCTCGCATTGTTGGCGCCGCAAGCGATAGACGAGCACCCCCGCGTGCGACTCGAAGCGGTGCGTGTCTTGGCACACCTGCGTGATCCTCGGGCGTTCGAGTTGGCGATGCGCGCCTTCTCGCTCGAGAAGGATCGTTTTCTCGACTACGCACTTTGGCTCACCGCGCGCGACCTGGCCGACGTCTGGATCCCCGCGCTCGAAAAGGGAGACATTGATCTCGCGGGGCAGGCCAGCGCCCTGGTTTTCGCGCTCGAAGCGGTCGACAAGCCGCAGGTCGTGCGACCATTGGTGGCGCTGCTCGAAAGCGGTGTACTCCCCGCGGATCGCGAAGAATCCGTGCTGACTCTATTGGGACGCCTGGGCGGACCCGACGAGTTGGCAATTCTCTTCCGCTGGGCGAGCGACGAAAGTCGCGCGGCCGGGTTGCGAACCAAGTTGCTTGAGAGTTTGATTCGGGCAGCCAGCGAGCGACAACTGCGTCCTACAGGCGACCTGACGGCCGTCGCGCAATTGCTGGCGTCGGACGATGCCGGTTTGCGCGGCGCAGCCATTCGCGCCATCGGATCGTGGCAGATCGCGGCACTGGTGCCCCGGTTGTTTGAGTTTGCCACCAATGCCGAAGCGTCGAAAGGCATTCGCGAGGCGGCCATTGATGCCTTATCTCAGGTAGGGGGAGACGAGTGTCAGGCCGCCATCGACCGGCTGGCTTCCGCCGAACAACCGCCGGCCGTGCGTCGTCGGGCAATTACCGGGCTCGTGAACTTCGATCTCCAACGTGCAGCGACCCACGCAGTGGATTTGCTCGCATCTCCCGACGGCGCGAAGGATGCCGTCGCGATCTTAGCGCCGTTTATCGAGCGTGAAGCGGGTGCTGCAGCCTTGGCCAGGGCATTGGCGGGTCGCGAGTTGCCTCCCGACATCGCCAAGTTTGCGCTCCGCGCCGTGCGCAGCGGAGGTCGTGAGCAATCGGTGCTCGTCGAAGCAATTGCCAAGGCCGGAGGGCTCGGCACGGGCGAGCGCGTGCTCTCCTCAGATGAACTGTCGCGGTTGTCGGCCGCCGTATCGAAAATTGGTGATCCGGCGCGTGGCGAGCGCCTGTTCCGCGGAGCCGAACAACAGTGCCTGAAGTGTCATGCGATTGGCGGGGCCGGCGGTCAGGTTGGTCCCGACCTGTCGAGCATTGGCGCCAGTGCACAAGTCGACTACTTGATCGAGTCAATCCTGTTGCCGAACAAGGCCGTCAAGGAGAACTACCACACGGTGGTGATTGCCACGACCGACGGTCGAGTGCACAGCGGGGTACCGATCCGCAAGTCGGATCGCGAAATCGTAATCCGCACGGCCGACGACGCCGAAGTTTCCATCCCGCTCGACGCTGTCGACGAACAAGCCACGGGCTCGTCACTCATGCCCGTTGGTTTGGCCGACACCCTCACCGAAGGCGAACTGCTCGATCTGGTGAGATTCCTGTCCGAGTTGGGCAAAATCGGTCCTTACTCGGTCGGTCGCGAACGTGTCGCGCGCCGCTGGCAAGTGCTCGAGGACACGCCCGAGGTGACGGCCAAGTTAGCGCGCGACGGCGCCGCCGCGGCCGCTAGTGACGACCCCGCGCTGACTTGGCGCTCAATGTATACGCAGGTCGATGGCACGCTATCGTTCGAGGGATTGCCACAGGTGTTCGTCCCTGGGATCGAACGCCGGTACTACCTGGCGGTGGATGTCGATGTCAGCGCCGGTGGGCAACTCGAGTTCCAGTTCGGCGGGCAGGGCGATCGCAAAGCGCTCGTCGGCACTGAGCCAAAGCTGTGGTTCGATGGTCAGGCGATCGATTACAGCGAAAGAATCTCCGTCACCGCCAGCCCGGGAGTACATCGCCTGCTGATTGTCGTGCCGGCACGCCGCACGCCGAAGCCGGTACGGTTGACAATGCCCGAAACCGACGGGGGGACCGCCCAAGCGCAGTTCATCGGGGGAAAATAACCTAGGAAGCTCCCGGTTCCAGCGCACCGGGCAACCAACCTCATCTGCACGGAGGCCACGACCGCAATGATCCTCGACACACTCACACGACATGCACGCTATCGCATGTGGCTACCTGGTTTGCAGGGGGCGTTTCGCTTTCTGATCGAGCGCGCCAAGCCGGCCTTAGCCGATGGGCGGCACGAGATCGACGGCGAACAGATGTTCGCGCTCGCCGCCCACTACGACACGCGCGACTTCGACAGCGCGCTGCCCGAGTCGCACCGGCGTTACATCGACGTGCAGTATCTCGTCTCCGGTCGCGAGACAATTTACTGGACTCCACAGGAAGACGTGGCCTCGGTCGCCAAGCCCTATGACGCCGAGCGCGATATCGTGTTCTACTCACGCAATTCGCTGGCCAGGCCGTTTGAATTGGCAGCCGGCCAGTTCGCGATCTTCTTCCCCGAAGACGTTCACGAGCCGAATTGCCACTGCGGTCCGCAAGCACCGGTTCACAAGGTGGTTGTGAAAATAGCGAGCGAATTACTGGGCGGCCACGGCCCCCAAAGTTCCACAGGGGAATAGGTCTCGCGTGTTTCGAGGAAACTCCCCGAAAGAATCGCGGGTAGAGTTTCTTGTGGTTTCTGTAGTAGGCGGTTAAAGTTAGCGCCAGAACCAAATCCCGTGGGGGGACGAGCCGAACGCTGGCCTGGGCCGCGATTCGGTGGCGGTAAAATCCTGAAGTTTGTCAGTCGTCGGGCGCTATTTCCGTCGCTCGCGTTGGCACCTCGAGAGGCGGAATCGATATGCGACGAGTAACCGGATCGCGGCGGCAGTCTCGGCGGCCCTTTGAGTTGGGGTTCGGTCGCCGGCAACTCCGCTGCGAGGGACTTGAGGATCGACGCATGCTCGCGGCTGGCGCTGTCGTCAGCGTTGTGCCGACCGAATTGGGCGGCGGGCTCACTGCCTTCGACATCTATATTGACGACCCGGACAATGTGAGCCTTTCCTATTTCGTCACGAACTTCCAGTTCACCGGGCCGATCAATCAGGTCAAATTCAACGGCACCCTCGACGTCAACGACAACGCTCTGGCGACCACCCTCGATGGGCTCGGTGGTTACAGCAAAATCACCGACAGCTACTTCTTCACGCCTTGGACAAACAACCTGGCCGGCACGGGCATTGTGCAGACTGGCGGCAGCTATCAAATCACCGCCGGCACGGGGGGCGGCAGCCAATACGATTTTATTCAACTCGCCCGCATCGTGGCCTCGGGCGACGTGACCTATTCGGGGCTCATCGCCCATAACTCCGTGCAAGTTTCGGTGAGCGGCACGCTGAACGTGAACGCACCGCCCACGGCGGGTATTTCGGGCCCGTCGTCCGTCGCTCGCGATGCCACGGCGACCTACACACTCACGGCCAGCGACTCGCCCGCGGACCTGGCGGCGGGCTTTACCTTCGACATCGATTGGGGGGACGGTTCCCCCATTCAGCAAGTCACCGGCCTTTCGGGCACCCAGGTGACGCATACGTTCAGCACCGTCGGCCAGCGTACGGTCAGCGTCACGGCGACCGATCAGCACAATGCCACGGGGGGAGCGGCGACTACCGGAGTGACCGTCAGCGCCGTGCAGCTTCAACCAAATTCGCAGAACGGCGCCCTCACCGATCTGGTGTGGTTCGGCACGGGCGGCGCGGATCACGTTACGTTCCAGCAGGATGGTCTGACCAACACCATTTTTGTGACCACCACACTCGAAAATGGGCTGGCCACCAGTTTTGTCGAGACCTTCACAGGCATCACCGGCATCGTCCGCGGAGTCGGCCTCGGCGGCGATGACACGCTCGATGCGTCGGCAATCTCGACGAAGGATGTCGGCCTCGACGGTGGCATCGGCAATAACACGCTCTACGGCGGCGGGGGGAACGACACCTTGATCGGTGGCGCTAATTTCGGCGTCCAAGTGAACGGCCCCGAAGGGCAGCAGGGTAGCAATATCATCGTCGGCGGCGCCGGCAATGACACCATCTATGGCAACTCGATCAACGGCGCCGAGGGCAAGGGGGGCAACAACATCCTCCTGGGCGGCACCGGCAATGACACCATCTACGGCAATTGGACCGACGGTGGTGAAGGGGGCGGACGGAATATCCTCGTCGGCGGTGACGACAACGACTCATTGTTCGACTACACCCAGACCGACGGTGCCGAGGGGAAGGGCTCCATCCTGATCGATGGCAAAACAAACGCCTCGCTGACTTTGGCCGACCTGCAGGCCATTATGAGCGAATGGGCGAGCACTAATTCCTACGGCACCCGAGTGAACAACATTCTCAACGGGGGCGGTTTCAACGGCGCCGTCACGTTACAGCCCGGCGGCAACGTGACAACCGACGCCGCGGTCGACCAACTCTGGGGTGCCACTGGCGGAACGGGCCTCAACTGGTTCTGGTATTCCCTGGCACTGGATACCGTGAACCGCGCCAAGGCCGGCGAAACCCACACGACGCTCTAACGCGATCCACACCGAGCTATACGCTCGAGCGGCGGTTCATTCGGGCAATCGCAACCGAAACGTCGCGCCGCGCCCAGGCTCGCTCACGAGGTCGATGTCCCCGCCATGGGCCGTGACTATCCGCCAGCACTTCGAAAGCCCCAACCCAAGGCCGCGTCCCGCGGGGCGTCCCGAATAATATGGGTCGAAAAGATGGCGGCGCACATCGTCGCTTAGCCCAGGGCCATCGTCGCTGACGACAATCTCCGCCCGGCGATTCGTGTTGGGGCCTGTCATCCAATCGAGGGACACTTCGATCCGGCCTGTGCCGACGAAAGCTTCGAACGAGTTGCGAACCAGGGCGCCGAGCGCCACCTGCAACTGTACGGCATCGGCTGGCACCACGACTGGCTCCGCTGGCCGATGGTACACCAGTTGGATTTCTCGCTGGCGACTGACCTCGCGAAAGGGCGTCAACGATTGCTCGACGAGCTCGCCCAGATCGCAAGGTGCTATTTTCATTTGAGGTGGTCGGGCGAATAACATCAGATCGGCGATCATCTCATGTATCCGCAAGGCCTGCGCGCCGATGATGGCCAACTCTCGGCGACGTTGTGGATCGCGTTCACCAGGAAGCAATAGCTGCGTGCGGCCGGCGATGACCGCCAGCGGATTGTTGATCTCGTGCCCCGCGCCACCGGCGAACTCGGCAAGTGCGTCGAGCTTCTCGCCAGTGAGTGTCGACGCAAATCGTGTTTCCAAGTCCGCAAGTCGGCTCAGGCTCGCGACGATCGCCAACAGCGCCGGGCCCGCCGCGGAGTCGCCTGCGGCGCTCCACCGCTGGCGCACCAACGCTCCGTGCGCGATGGCCGAAACGACAGCGGCATCGGCGTACGAGGCGCCCTCCCGATAGGCGGTCAGCCGCCGCCTCGCGGCATCAACGCAGTGCATTGCGGGCTGCGGCGCGGTCGCCGAGGTTGTTGACTGCCAGGCACGTGGTTCCAACTCGTGCGCCGGCGGAAGTTGCGATTCCACCGATCGTACGCTCGAATCCGACGGCTCATCCGAATCCGCGAACCACCGGGCAGCAACTGCGAGTCGCGCGGCGTGGGCCGCTTCGTCCGGCAATCGAGACGCGAGCGCGCCCGTGGCCGCTCGGTCGTCGTGGGCACGTGCCAAAGCCGCACTGAGATGTGCCAGCGTGGCGGCGCATTCCACCAGGTCGGCGGCGCGATCCACATTTCGCTGGCCGGCGACCGCCAACGTGAGTCCGTGGCTCAAAATCGCCGGATCGCTTCGAAAGATGTTCAGTGCACCCGTCGCGAGCCAATCGACAACCTCGTCGGCAGTATGGATTTGGCGCGCCGGAGAAATGCGTGAAGCGTGCGCGCAACACCAGAACGCGAGCAGAGGATCGTCAGCGAGTCGATCGGCGAGATGCCGTCGAATCTCTGGCCGCAGCGCGCTGCTGACGCTCGCCTCGAGCGTACTTTGCGCCGCGCCAAGAGTTAACGCATCGCCCCAGGCGCGTGCGATCGCTGACGATAGGGGCCACAGCCGTGCCGATTGGTCGTTGTTGAAGACCTGCAACCACAGCATCGCGGTGATCCGTGGCCGCAGCGCACGCGCATCGCGAAATGAACTGCGATGCGCGTGCGCGGCCGTTTTACCATTCGTCAAACAACAATCGCGCCAACGGCTAGTGGGCGGCGACCGTTTCGACTTCGAGCAACTGGCAGATGCGATCGAGCAGTTTCTCGACCTCGAACGGCTTCTGCAGGAAGTCGTTCGCGCCGGCCGCACGCAACTCTTCGATCTTGTCCGCTTCGACAATGCCCGAGATGCAGATTACCCGCACATCGTCCATCGTCTTGTCGGAGCGCACGCGCTGGCAAACTTCTTTGCCGTTGATATCGGGGAGCATGACGTCAAGCACGATGAGATCGGGATGATAGTCCTTGACCATCATGCCGGCATCGAAGCCGTTGTTGACGGCACGAATCTCAAAACGGCCGTCGCGCTCGAGTACGTCGACCAACAGATCGACAAGTTCCTGGTCGTCGTCGACGATGAGGATCTTGCGCTTACCGCTTTCCAAAGCATCGGTCGGAATTCCATTGTCCCGCATGAACATGAATAGTTCATGGCGCGGAATCCGCCGAAACCTGCTGCCCGGAACGCGAAAGCCCTTGAGTTGTCCTGAATCGAAGCAGCGAATGATCGTCTGCTGACTTACCTTACAAATCTTCGCAGCTTCTCCGGTCGTGAAAACAGTTTTCATGGTTTCTTACCACCCCTCTCCCTAGCCGATGGCAAGGTCTGTTAAGAGGCGGAAGCGCCGCACCCTCTCTACGCAAGAAGCCGGCGCTTCCCTAGTCCATCCGTGTAGTGCAAACCGGTTTGATGTGCCCTCTGCCCCTAGATGCCCGTAAGTCGTTTAGTTCTTGGAACTTACCGAATCGTTACGTGCGTCCGGACCTACCGAGATTACCGAATTTGCCAGACACGCCAATTATAGGGAGGTCGCGGAGTGAGTCAATATCGGTTTTTTCGCCATAAGCATTGTCACGTAAATGACTTGCGTGCGAGTGGCTCATCGTGATAGCGTCTGCCTCCGCCAATTTTTTCGTGATTCCACGGGGGAATTCTCTCCCCGAAAGGTGAACGTTTGTCTCATAAGTTCGACAAGAAGCGCAGAGAAGAGAAGCAGGTCGAGGCAGGCGTTGAGCGAGCTTCGCACAGCATGAGCAAATTGCGAAGTATGCCGCGTCTTAAGCTTGCCATTCTCCACGATCGGCGAGCGACGGTCCCTCCACCCATGGCGCTGCGTCACCGGGGCTTTCATGCACCCCAAGGGAGTTTCATTGCGCATGGTGTCCGGTGACTGCGGACATCCAAGGCACTCGTCGCAGGGCGATGAATCACAAGCTCGTCGTTGCACCGGCAGACCGCGCCCCGGTGCCGGTCTCAACTTGCTGTAGTTGCAACTTCTCCCCGCAACACGCTGAGCAAATGACACCTGCGCGGCCGCGCTGCTTCTGTCATCGCTAAAACCGGAAGTCACTTTCGAGCGAGTCACCAGGCAATGTCCACGCGTGTCAAGTTAGGCGAAATGGGAGCCGATCAAGCGAGTGGGAGCATTGCCCACCCACGACGGCGTGGGCGGTTTCCAAAGAGTCCATTCATGTGGTGTTCTAGCTGTCGACAAGACGTCCCCGCGCTGGGCTCCGCCCTCGAAGCCGGGCTGTTTTGCGCGCGGTGCCAGTCGGGGCTAGCGACCGAGATCCGCGAAGCTGAAGGCGCCGCTCGGCCCAACCACGGAAGCGGCACGCACGATTTCGACCTCACCGATGGCACGTCAATCCGCCCGAAACTCGACCAATGCGCCAACGGCCCCGCGCGTGCAGAGTTACGCTCGCCCGCAGAATCACTGTGGCATGACCTCGATTCCTCGCTGAGCTCGGCCTGGGAATCGATCGACGAGATGTTGTCGCGCGCCGACTTGCTGCTAGGCAAAGCAACCGAGCTGCCGCGGCACCATTCGACAATTTTCTCGCAGCTCGACTCTGCCCACCCGGGCCCATCAGGCTGGCACCTTCAGCCGCCGAGGCCGCTACGGCTTTACCGGCCCCCATCGCGTTCGTCGATCATTAGTTGGTGTTCGCTGGGGACTGCCCTGACGGGTTTCGTCTGCGGCAGCGTGCTGCTGTGCTGGTCGCTGGTGGGCGGGCGCCCCGAACTGTGGGATATCGGCGAGACGATTACGCTGGCCAGTCAGGTGGGCTTGCTGATTGGATTGGTGCTGCAACTTGATCGCATCGGTCAGGATCGTCGTCAAACCGCGGCACGGTTGACTCGGTTGGATCAGCAAGTTGAGTCGTTACACACGACGGTCATGCCAGGAACGCCCGGACCTCCGCCGCCGAATTTCGCCTCGCAAGCAGCCCGACCGGTTTCGGCCGACGAAGCGCTCCTCGCCGAGCTGCAAAGCCAGCTCGACCGGTTGGCCAGCAACCTGCGCGACAAACGCACCGCTTAGCCGCGACAGGCGCCTCGGGCCACCGCGGTTCGCCGCACGCGCCAACTGCGGTTTTCTCGCGGGCTACCTCTAGCCGCTCGCCTGGAGGCGGCGTTTCGCACCTGGTACCGCCCCATACTGGCAAGCACCCTGGGGGAGTGCCTACAATGCCGGGCCGGGGCCATCCGCGTGTCTGCCCCGCTTTTGCGACTAAAAACGAGGGAAGTTTAGACCATGCTCGCCATCCGCCTATCATCGCTCACGACTTTGACCTTGCTTGGATTACTCTTCGGGACAGCGACCGCTCAGGCTGCCGAGGGGGAATTCAAGCCCTTGTTCGATGGTAAGTCGCTCGCAGGCTGGACCGGTGACAGCGAGTTGTGGAAGGTCGTTGATGGCACGATCGTCGGCTCAACCGAGGGTCGAACGCTCAAAAAGAATACCTTTTTGACGACCGCGAAACCGTATAAGAACTTCGTGCTCCGGTTGAAATTCAAACTTCGCAACGGCAACTCCGGCGTCCAGTTTCGCAGCAAGCTGTTCGATGAGCACGTCGTGCGGGGCTACCAGGCCGATATCGCCGAGAACCAGTTCATGGGCATCCTCTACGAAGAGGGGGGACGTGGCTTTTTGAAGAACGTCAACGCCGATGAAGTGCGCCCCCACGTCAAAGCCGACGACTGGAACGAGTATGTCATCACCGCGGACGGTCCTCACATTACCCAACAGCTCAACGGCTTCACTACGGTCGACTACACCGAAACTAGCGACAAAGGGGCCCCCGAAGGAATCATCGCTCTGCAATTGCACGTTGGCGATCCAATGCAGGTGATGTTCAAGGACATCGAGCTCAAAGAGCTGCCGTAGCCGCCCCAATTTAGGGGCCTGCAAACCGGTTGCTTCGGGACGAAATTGCGGTGCCAGGCCACTGCCGACGGAATTCGAGCGTACTTTCGCTGGACGTGCGCGCGGGGTACCGCGTACGATAAAGCGCGGAACGCTTGCTGACTGGGGTTTCAGGTCCCCACCCGAAGAGGCTTTGGCCGGGGCCGTCGCACGCTTTGTGTCGTCGACGGTGCCCGCGATCCCGGAACCGATCCGGCCGTTAGGGAGTTCAATCCCGCGTGGCTACCGCTCTCTTGACCGCCGAACTGCGCAATGTCATCGATGGACTCGAGCGCAATGTTAACCAGGTTGTGCTCGGCAAACCGGACGTCGTACGGCTGTGCGTCGTCGCGCTCTTGGCCGGCGAGCACGTGCTCTTAGAAGACGTCCCCGGGGTTGGCAAAACGCTGTTGGGCAAAGCCTTGGCGCGCAGCGTCGACGGGCAGTTCTGCCGCATTCAATTCACCCCCGACCTGTTGCCCAGCGACATCGTGGGGAGCAACCTGTTTCAGGCCAAGACTGGCGAGTTTGTTTTCCGGCAAGGGCCAATTTTTGCCAACGTAGTCTTGGCCGACGAGATCAATCGCACCCCGCCGCGCACCCAAAGCGCCCTGCTCGAGGCGATGAGCGATCGCCAGGTGTCCGTCGACGGCACTACCTACCGATTGCCGCGCCCCTTCTTGGTGATCGCCACGCAGAACCCGTACGAATACGAAGGCACCTACGCCCTGCCTGAGAGCCAGATGGACCGCTTTCTATTGCGGACGCGCATCGGCTATCCCGGACGCGAAGACGAGCGGCGCGTGCTGGAAAGTCATCGTCAAGGTGAGCCGGTTGATCGATTGACCTCGGTGTTAGACGGTGCCCAGGTGCTGGCCGTCGAAGCGGTCGTCAGGCAAGTGACCGTCGAGCGTTCGATCGATAGCTACATTCTCGACATCGTCGAAGCGACGCGGCTCTCGGCCGACTTGCAAGTTGGCGTCAGCACGCGTGGCACGCTTGGTTTGTATCGCGCCTGCCAGGCATTGGCGCTCATTGAAGGGCGCGATTACGTCGTGCCCGATGACGTTAAACGATTAACCGTGCCCGTGCTCGCCCATCGCGTGATTGCCAAAGGGGGCCTGTACGGCACTCAGCGAGACGTCGTCGAAGGGATCGTTGAGCGTCTGGTCGCCACGGTGCCCGTGCCGCACTAGTCGCCGGTCGTGGCCAGCGCATGTTGCGATTGTCATTTCGATTGAACTGCCTGCACCCATGAAGCTCCAGATTCTTCGCCCGTGGCGCAATCTTCGTGCGGCTCGAGGTCAGGTCGCCGCGCGGCCCGGTGAGCCACACCGAGCCGCCGTTCGCCAGACGCCCGGCCGTCGACGGATCAGCCTCACTCGCGAGGGATTGTGCTATCTGTTCGTGCTGGGCTTTGTCTTCCTCGGAGCTCTGATTCGCGACATTAACTTGCTGATGCTGTTGTTTGGCCTGTTGGCAGGGTTGCTGCTCTACAGCCTTTGGTACGTACGCTTCGCGCTGCGGCGAATTCGCGTCGAGCGTCACCTGCCCGAGCGGCTCATTTGTGGCAAACCGTGCGACGTCGTGGTGCTGGCCAGCAATCCCCGCCGTTGGCTGGCGCTCTGGAGCATGGCGATCGAGGATCGTATTGTGGCCAACGGTCCGCTGGCAAACAGCCCCGTTGGTCGGGCCGGCCTCCTGGCCTGGCACGTTCGGCCACAGCAACAGCAGCTACTTGCCTACGAGTTTCACCCGCCGGCTCGCGGCCGACTCACCTTTGGCCCGCTGACCGCGGTGACGCGATTTCCCCTGGGACTTCTGCGTGGGAGCCGCAACCTGGCCGGCGAGCAGACCGTGCTGGTCTGGCCGGCAACAGGACGCTTGGGGCCTCGCGCGCGGCGCTGGATCGGTCACGGAGATCGTAGCACGTCGCAGTCAAACGCCGGTCGCGCCGGGCGACTCGGAGAGTTCCACAGCCTGCGAGATTGGCGCCCTGGCGACAGCCCCCGCTGGGTACATTGGCGCACCACAGCGCGCGTCGGCGAGTTGATGGTGCGGCAGTTCGAGCAGCATCGCGACCCCGAGCTCGCACTGCTGCTCGACCTCTACCAGCCCCCGGCGCCGTCGGCCGATGACCGGGCCGCCATCGAAGCGGCGGTTAGCCTGGTTGCCACACTGCTATCCGAACTGTGCCGACGTCGCGGCGCGCGGCTCAGCGTGCTGTTACCCCCCGCGGCGCCAATTTGTGTGCATCGTCAGGCGACGCCGGCCTTGACGATGCCGCTGATGGACGAATTGGCGACGGCACCGGCGCACGCGCTGGAGTTCGCAGACGTGCTCGCAGCGGGTAGCGCCGTGGTGCGACCCGGTGTTCCGACGCTGCTGGTGACGACGCGTCAATCCGACGCGGTAACGTTGCTGGCAACCTCCCAAACGGGACAGGATGCGCGGCAAATCGCCTGGTTGCGCGGCGTCGAAATCGTCGCGGCGCGCTCGCCGAATTTCGCGGATTATCTGGCGATGCCCACAAGTGCCGAATCGGCTCGCCCGTTCGGCACCTCCCCCGCGCTTGCAAGCGCGGCCTCGCAGCAACGATCAGCGACACCGGCCGAGGCCCGCGCCCACGACTGACAAGCGCAAGCGAGTTCGATGATGGCCAAACACACTCCACATACTCAGCTCGAACTGCTGTTGCAGATCGCCATGGCCACGATGACGGCCCTGGGCACGCTCATGCTCGGCATGGGGGAGCGCGACCTGACACTGCCCGTGCTGGCCATGATTGTGTCGGCGACGAGTGTTTTCGTGACCGACGTCGGCGGCTATCTCCGGCTCAACGCTCGGGTCGCCAATATTGCGGGCAGTACCGCCGTGGTCGTCTTCGTATGGGATTTTCTGCAGCGATATTCTGGCGATACGCAGCTACTGGCCGTGGCCAACCTGCTGATCTACTTGCAGTTCATCCTGCTCTACCAGCGCAAGACCGTCACAATCTACTGGCTGTTGGCGCTGTTGAGTCTCTTGCAAGCGGCCGTGGCCACGGTGCTCAACTACGAGATCCTGTTCGGCTTCCTCTTGTTGGTTTACTTCGTTTGCGGTGTGCTGACGTTGGGGCTCTTTTTCTTGTATCGCGAGACGACGCGGTATGCCCCGGCCGCGCCGGGCAACCCAGATGACCTGCTCGCGGCACCGGCCGCCGTGAGCTCTGCGAAATCACCGGTTTCTGCCCGCCTTGAGCAGGTGAGCGACCCGCTCTCGTGGGTGTTCGTCAGGCAAATGACGTTCGCGGCCACGGTCGCGCTACTATTCGCGATCGCCTTCTTTTTCATTGTGCCGCGCATCGGGCAGCGCAATTGGCGGCAACCCATCCTGGCCAGCCAGTCGATGCTGGGCGCGAGCGAGAAGATCGTGCTGGGCGAGCTCGGCCAAATCTCCGAGAGTCCCCTGGAGGTGATGAAAGTCGAATTTCTCGAAGCGGACAACGGTCGACCATACCTGCTCGGCGAGGCGCCGCTGTTCCGCGGAGTTTGCCTGACGCGCTATGAGAACAATGCCTGGCGCCAGGATAGCGCGTACAACTCCGATCCCGATCCCCTGGAACGCCGCAGCTACGTCCGGGGGCTGGTGCGGCAAATCATCCACATGGCGCCAACGGAAAGCAGCGTGGTCTATTGCGTGGGTCCGGTGCTCGCCGCGAGTCGTGGATTAGCCATCCAGAGCGATGCCAACGCGTGGCGAATCGACCGTGTCGATCACTATTCCGATACCATGCAGCTCGACACCTCGGGCTTCGTCGATCGCCGGCAATCGTTGTTCATCCCCCAGGAGAAACCCGACGAACCCAGGCTGTTCGATGAAGATTCCAAGGATTTGACCGAACTCTCAAAGCTGGCGGCCCAGATCGTCGAGCCAATCGACGCTGCAGATCCGCTCGCCCGCGCGCGCGAGTTGACCAGCCATTTGCACAATTCCGGGCAGTACACCTACACGCTCTCGCCTCCGGCTCGCCCCGCGGATCAGGACGCGATCGAGGATTTTCTCACGACACAAAAGAGCGGCCACTGCGAATACTTCGCCAGCGCCCTGGCCCTCATGCTGCGCAGCGTGGGCATCCCTTCGCGAGTGGTCGTCGGCTTCAACGGCGGCGAATGGAATCCGTGGGGAAAGTTTTATCTCGTCCGCGAATTGCACGCCCACGCTTGGGTCGAAGCCTACTTACCTTTCGATAAGCTCCCCGCGCAGTTGCGCGACCGCGATCCGAAGAAATGGCAATATGGAGGTTGGGTTACGCTCGATCCCACGCCTGGCGCCGAAGGCTCGTTCGCCCGTCTCGGCACCCCGGCCGGCCAGCCCAGCCTGCGGCAAGCCATCGAGTACGCGCGATATCTCTGGTCCAACTACGTCATGGGGTTGAATGCCGAAAAGCAATTGCGATCGATTTATGAGCCGCTTTTGAACGTGGCTCGCGACACCACGCGGGCGACGCTTTCGGTCGAAACCTGGTCCCAAGTGGGGCTAGGGCTCTACGAATGGGTGGGGCTGGGCGAGTGGGAGCGCACGCGCCGCATTCCGTGGCGCCTTGGCGTGCTCATTGTGCTGGCAGCGCTGGCCATGAGCTGGGTCGCCTGGCGTTGGCGTCGGCGTCGGCCGCGCCTCAACCAGGTCCACTCGTGGTTGTCGCGTTGGAACAGCGCGCGGCGCCAGCGTGTCATTGTCGACTTCTACGACAAGCTGGAAACGCTGCTGGCCCGGCATCGCCGCCCGCGTCCCCAGCAGTCGACCCAGCTCGAATTCGCCAAGGCAACTCGCGATTGGCTGGCCGCAAGCAGCGATACCAGGGCCGTCGCAGAGGTGCCCGTCGATCTCGCGCAAGTGTTTTACCGCGTTCGCTTTGGCGGCTCCCCCCTGGACAGTGCGGAGCGAAAACTTGTAGAACAGTCGCTCGCGCAACTCAGCACCGCGCTGGCCGCGCGTCGCTAGCGCGCCTGCGGGCGATTGTGAGTTCCGGCAACCGACCGAGCCGCCGCGCCTCGCCCAGCAGGGCGATTGGCTAGGTGCGCAAAGCATTCTGTAATTTTCCCTAGCGTTCGAGCAGCCTGATGAGAATTGGTTTGGTGGGGTATCAAGGTTCGGGCAAGAGTACGCTCTTCGCTTGGCTCACGGGGGGCGCGGCCGATCCGGCCCAATCGCACACGGGGCAAACCGCCATGGCGCCCGTGCCCGAGCCGCGCGTCGAGCCGCTCTGCGAAATCTTTCATCCCAAGAAGATCACGCTGGCCTCGCTCGAACTGATGGACACGCCGGGCCTGGCCCGGTCGCACGAGGGGAACGCCGCGCGGTTGGCGCTCATTCGCGAAGCGGGTTGCCTGGTGTTGGTCGTCGCGGCATTCGCCGGCTCCGACCCCCTCGTCGATCTCAGAACCTTTGAAGAAGATCTCCTGCTGGCCGATCTGGAGATCGTGACCGGGCGCGTGGAAAAATTGCGCGAACTGGTCAAGAAGCCGCGCCCCACGCGCGAACAAGATCAAGCCGAATTGGCGCTGCTCGAGCCGTTGTTGGCATCGCTCGAATCGGCCCAAGCGCTGCGCGAGCTGCCGCTGAACGACGAGCAGCGCAAGGCAATCAGTTCGTTCCGGCTGCTGACGCAGAAACCCCGCCTAATCGTCGTCAACTTGGCCGACGATGGCGACCTCGATCCCGCGCCCTATCGCGCTAAGCTTGGCGCCGCCGAGAGCGTGGTCACCGTGCGTGTCGGGCTCGAGTACGAGCTGTCGCGGATGAACGCCGAGGAACGGGCCGAATTCGAGGCAGAGCTGGGCATGACCGGCTCGCGCCGCGACGATCTGCTACGCACCTTGCTCGATGTCTCGGGGCAATTCCTCTACTTCACGGCGGGTGAAAAAGAAGTCCGTACCTGGATGCTGCACAAAGGGGGCACGGCGCTCGAAGCCGCCGACAACATCCATAGCGACCTGGCGCGCGGATTCATTCGCGCCGAAACGATGAAGGCCGATGACTTGATTCGCCTGGGCAGCGAACGCGAGGTCAAGGCCAAGAACCTTGTGCGGCAAGAGCCCAAGGATTACGTCGTGCAAGAAGCCGACGTGCTGCACGTCAAGTTCAGCGTGTGACAGATCGCCCGATGCCGCTTGTGAGCGGCCACAGAATGACTTGACCGCGAACCCCTCTCCCCTTTGTGGGAGAGGGCAGGGTGAGGGGTTTAATAAAACAGGAAGTTATTCTGCGGCCGATTCTTATCGCAACACCTTCCAAAACGTGGCGAAGATCAGCCGCACGTCGAACCAGAATGACGCCCGACGCACGTACTCCGTCGCCAGCGCCAGCTTGTCGGGCAGCACCTGGTTGACGTAGGCCGCCTCGGGATCATCCGCCTGACCGAGGATCTCGTTCTCATCGCGGTACTTCACGCTCGCCAGGTCGGTGATGCCGGGGCGCACGCTCAGCACCTCGGCAAACTGCGGACGAAACATCTCGACGTACTTGGGCACCTCGGGCCTAGGGCCCACCAGGCTCATCTCGCCCGAGAGCACGTTGAGCAACTGCGGCAATTCGTCGAGCTTCGTTTTGCGCAGCAAGTGGCCGATCGAAGTGATCCGCGGGTCGCGACCGGCCGTGATCTGACCGCCGAGCTTGGGAGCATCGACCACCATCGTGCGAAACTTATAGATCCGAAACGGCTGAAAATCGCGCCCCACACGCTCCTGCCGAAAGAACACCGGCCCGCGCGAGGTCAGCTTGATCGCCAACGCCACGAGCGCGAACAGCGGGCTCAACACGAGCAAGCCGGCAACTGCCGCCACAACGTCGAACAGCCGCTTGATCACCGGCGATTCTCCGCCAGAATCTCGCGCACCGCTCGCACCACGCGATCCTGTTCGGCGTCCGTCATCTTCGGAAACAACGGTAACGAGACGATCCGCTCATACGTTCGCTGCGCCACCGGTAAATCGCCAGGCTGATAGCCGTACGTCTCGCGATAGTAAGGGTGCATGTGCAGCGGGGTGTAATGCACGCTGTGCCCAATCTTGCGCTTCTTCAGTTCGTCAATGAACTGATTGCGGGTGATGCGCAGTCGGTCGAGATTCAGCTTCACCACGTATAAGTGCCAGGCGTGCGACACATCGTCGCGTGTCGTCGGGCGAGTAAGCTCCGCCACGTCGGCGAACAGCTCGTCGTAACGTTGAGCGAGCGCCGAACGCCGCTCCCAGAATTCATCGCAGCGTGCGAGCTGGGCGATCCCTAGCGCGGCCGCGATATCAGTCAGGTTGTACTTGAAGCCGGGTCGCAGGATCTCGTAATACCAGGAACCTTCAGCCGTAAAGCGCTTCCAGGCGTCGCGGCTGATACCGTGCAAGCTCATGATACGGGCCCGATCGGCCAAGGAATCGTCCGACGTGACCAGCATCCCACCCTCGCCAGTCGTAATCGTTTTGTTCGCATAAAACGAAAAGCAGGTTGCGTCTCCCAGCGTGCCGATCGTGCGGCCGCGATAGGCTGCCGGCAGCGAGTGCGCGGCATCTTCAATCACTTTGATGCCGTGACGCTGGGCCGTGGCCAACAACGGCTCCATGTCGCAAGGCTGGCCGGCGTAGTGCACCGGCATCATGGCCCTCGTGCGCGGCGTGACGGCAGCTTCGGCCGCCGCGGGGTCGATGCAGAGTGTGTCTTCCAAGCAATCGACCAACACCGGCTTCGCCCCCAGGTAAGCGACTACTTCGGCCGTCGACGCAAAGGTCATCGTGGGGACGAGAACTTCGTCTCCCGGCCGGATGTCGATCGCCTCGAGCGCCAGGTGCAGCGCGGCCGTGGCCGAGTTGACCGCGACCGCATGCTTTACGCCGAGCCGCTCGGCGAACAGCCGTTCGAACTCCTTGGTCTTGGCGCCGGTCGTCAACCAACCCGAGCGCAACACATCGACCACGGCGGCAATTTCCGCGTCGCCAATGTCGGGCAGAAAGAACGAAAGAAAGGGTTCGTCGGCTGACATATCGCCTATGCTCAAAAGTGCTAACCGTCTTACGCCTGATAGAGGGCAGTCCCCCAGGACAAACCCACGCCAAACCCGCAGAGCAGCACTTTAGCTCCCGCTGGGCTGCGTTTTGCCTCGCGTGCCTGCTGCCAGGCAATGGGGATCGACGCAGATACCGTGTTGCCGACTTGCGCCAGGTTGTTGGCCATTTTCGCCGCGGGGATGCGCAGTAACCGGGCGAGCGAATCTAGCGCCATCTTGCTGGCCTGGTGAAAGACAAACAGATCGACGTCGTCAATGCGCCACTGATTGCGCTCGAGAAGGGAGTTGACCTGCTGCGGCACCCTCGAAACGACGAAATTCAAGATGCCCATGCCATCCATGTGAATGTGTTCGAGCGTGCGGACATTCTTGCTTTCGTCGACGATCGGTTGCGACGTGTCGCCCGATTTTGGCTGGCGAAACCCGCCGGCGGGCACAATGAAACACCCGTGCTTCTCACCCGCGGTCCCCAGCGCGATATCCACGATCCCTTCGCTGGTCTCGGTGGATGTAATCCAAGAGGCCGCGGCGCCGTCGCCGAACAACACGCGCGCCGAGCGATCTTGCGGATGAATTAGTTTCGAATAGGTGTCAGCCGTAACCAATAGCACGTTGCTTGCCGCACCGGATACGATTAGCCCACGGGCGATCGCGAGTCCGTAGACGTAACCTGAACATGCCAGATTGAAGTCGAACGCCGCCACGTGCTCGCCGAGTTCGAGCTGGTCGTGCAGCAGGCAACTGTTGGGGGGCATCACGTAGTCGGGCGTCTGCGTGCAAACGATCAGGGCATCTACCCGCTCGCGCAGCTCGGGCTGGGCGGCAAACAAACGCCGACACGCGGCCGCGCTCAGATCGAGCGCGGTCTCACCCGCCGCGGCAACCGCTCGGCTTTGCACGCCCGATCGCGCCGCCACGCGGGCCATGTCCCACTCGGGATACTGGGCGCCGAGCGCTTCATTCGTGAGCACGCACTCGGGCAAAACGTAAGCAATGTCACGAACCGCGACACCCATCGAAACAACCACCAATCAGCTCTCGTTAACCAAGGCCGTGACATGCGCGACGAGCGACCCAACACTGGCAAACGGAGTGCCACTCCCTTCACCCGACGTCAGCGCCAGCGAAACCCGAGCATCGAGCCGATCGGCCAGCTTTTGTTCGAGAATCATCATCAGGTCGACGACACCAAGCGAATCGAGCTTGCCCGCTCCCATAAGCGGGGAGTCAGGCTCTTTTTCGACTTGCTCGTCAGGTGGCAGCGTGGCGTTGAGGTCATCGATCGCTTCCAACACAATCGCCCGTATCTCTTCCGGGTCGGCCATCCTCGAATCTCCCGCACCAGTGAATGAAGGCGACTTTCGCCGTGTTGTCCCCGCTCGCTGCCGTCAACATGCGTGAATTGTACTTTATCGTGCAGCTTCGGGGGCGGCCAGCACCCGAAAGCCCACCCTATCTCCGGGACCAGCGAAAGCGAAATTCGGCAGGCGATTCAGCCAGACGACAAACAAGGCAAAGATTGTCGAGCGAGGCCCCGAACCGCGGATGATACTTCGCCGGTTCGATCGACAGCTCGCTGCCGCGGGCTGCGACTTCAATTTGCCACGGACCAAGCTCCAACATCACGCACGATTTTGCAACCGGGGTCGTCACGCGCACGCGCGGATCGAGATGGAACCGCGCGATGGCGCTGGCAAACTGCCCAGCAACCTGGTCCTCGATCTCCAGTTCGTCGGCCGAGAGTCGCCACGTGCGGTGGTGTCGCACGCGTCCCGCCAGTCGCAAGTAGCCGTCGTGGCCACAACTGACCACGACTTGATCAGGCGAAGACTCGTCGATCGAGAAGTCAACTGGCTTCGCTCGCCGCGCGACACGGAACACGTCCCACACTTCGGAGGAATCCTCGCCGTCGACGGTCACGGTGTTGTGGGCCGCGGTCCCCCGCTCCTGCAATCGCTGCGAATTGTTGCCGTAATAAACCGAGGTTCCGGTATCGACGACCAGCCGCTCGTTGTCGAGGGCCAGCTCAAACGACAGCACGTCGGCATGGCCATGCCCTGGCTGATAACGGGCCCCCAGGGGTCCAACGTCGGCGATCAATGCCGCCGGTCCATTGACCAGCCGCACATAACCACTATCACCCAACCGGGTGACACGCGACTCAGAGGGTGTGTTCCGTGGCAGCCCAAGTCGCTCGGCATACGCATCCAACTCTGCAGGCGTCGGCGCGATCTCCCAGGCGCTGTCGCTCAAGAGCGCAATCTGTCCATCGTGAAATGCCATCGTATGCATCCATTGCCGCATCAGCGCAATTTGCGGATGCCAGCTAGCCGACAGGTCAGCGGCCTCGGGCGCTGCCGTTTTGAATGCGCCGGCGGCATTCATTACATCAAGCAAGTGCTCGAGCACCAGGCTGTGGTACATCGGGCTCAGCTCGTAGTGACCACCGTCGCGAAGGACTTGCTGCGGCAACTCGTGGCGCCAAAGTTCGAGCGCGGTCGCCAGCCAGCGATCCCCTTCGGTGCCCCCAAAATACAAGCCAGCGAAAGCCAGGGCCGTGGCATTGGCGAGCAGGTGGTTTCCCTGCAGATGCCGCTCGACGCGCTGCTCGAGGTAGCGCGTTTGTAGCGCAAGGGAATCGAGCATGCCGGCGACCGGATCGTTTCTGGCCAGCAGCCACTTGATCCAATGGACGATCCGCTGCGAGACGCAGTAGGGCACCCAGCCGTGTCCAACGAACGGCGGATTATCGGCGATCCAGCGGCCGATCAGCTCGCGGTGCCAGGCGGTGCGCTTGTCGGCATCGTCACTTGCCAGGTCGGCAAAGTAGTGCAGGTTGAAGAGCCAAAGCTTGTGAATCGACGGATCGTGCCAGCCGGTGGGCCAGCTCAACTCGCGCTCTTCGCTCAGAAAATGAAAGCGCCGCGGGCCCAGCATCGTGGGCGCATGCCGGGCTGGCGAAACCCAATTGCCTGCTTGCGGTCGACACGCCGGTGCCGGCGAATGGTCAGGACGAGGACGCAGCAAGCGCTGAGCGATGCGGCCGTAGATTTGCACCGGTTGCAAATTGCGAAGCGTGTGCCAGTAGCGCAACAGCGTCACGCTTTGATGTCCTTTTCGAACCAGCAAGCAGCCGGCGTTTGCTTGACGACGCGGTAACCCATCCGCGTAAAGAAAGTGATCGCGCGCTCGTTGTCGGCAAAAATCGACGAGCCGAAGCGGCGATGCCCGGCCTTGCGCAACAGATCTTCAAAGCGGCGCACCACGGCGATCGACGCCAGCGAGCGGCGCCACGTCGGGTCGATGCCCATCGAAAGAAAGCGCACCGGCGCGTTGTCTTCGGGGCGCGGCTCGGGCGCGGGTTTCACTTCCGTGTTGCGCCAGGGCAGCATCCACTGCGAGAGCGCTAAAACCCGCCCGGCTCGCTCGAGCACCGCTTTTCGGGCGGCCGAATTCACGAGCGTGCGCCACAGCACCGCGAAACTCAAATAGACGAAGTTACGCCGCACAAACGCGCGGGTATGCGCCTGCACGTCGGCGCTCCCTACCGCGAGCGCCACGAGCTCTCCGCTGGCTCGCGATCGGGCCGCGCAGCCGTAGTCGAATGAGTGGCGTGCGAACTCGGCGTAATAACGCTCGAGCACGCCGCGGCCCATCAGCGTCAAAAAGTAGCCCTGGAAGCAGCGCTCGTGCAGATCGGCCAACTGCGGGGCGTGATCGGCCCGCAAATCCTCGACGTCGAACGCGAACGAATCGCTTGGCGGAGCCGTGGGTGCAGTCGCGTGGGAGCTGGGTTCAGTCGCGGAATTGGCAGTCATCATGCAACAACAATTCTCAAAGGTCCAACCCCAGCGGCCCGCGGTCGCCGGAGCGCCACATATGCAACGCAAACGATCTGGCCAGCGGCCGTCTCACCCCAGTTTACGCGAGACCGCCATTTACGGCACGTTGTCCAGAAAGACTACATTGCCCGAGATCGGCTCGCGCGACTGGCGAGTGCGATTGGCCGGGATTTGCGGATCCTCATAGCCAAACGACACGCCACACATAATCCGCAGTTCGTCGGCAATGCCCAGCTCGCGGCGAATCACGTCGGGGTACATTCGCAGACTCGCCTGCGCGCACGAGGCGACACCGCGGGCCCACAGCGCCAACAGCAGGTTCTGCACGTACATGCCGACATCGAGCGCGACACCGACGCCGAACCGCTTCTCCATGCAGACAATCGCCACGTGCGGGGCATCGAACAGTTCGAAATTGCGCAACAGCGCTCGCAGCCGGCCCGCATGGTCGTGCCGCTCGATGCCCATTTCGCGATATAGGGCCATCGCGCATTCGACTTGCAGGCGGCGATAGTCGCCCGGGAACTCGTCGACGGGGTCTTCCGGTGCTGGCGTTTGGCCCGAGGTCGCGGCAGCGACGAGCGCGGCGCGCAACTGCTGACAGCGCTCCCCCGACGCGACGAACGTGCGCCAAGGTTGGATATTGCAATTCGAAGGGGCGTGCTGCGCGACTTCCAGCGCCTGGTGCAACAGTTCGCGAGGCACCAGCCGATCGGGCAGAAAGCCGCGCACGCTGCGGCGCTCGCAAATCGTGGCGTCGAGGTCCGCCATCGTTACAGCGGTCGCCGGGGAAGATTTCGCGGAAACGGCAGACAGTCGCGCGGCGGTAGCGGATCGTCAAACTGACTCGACCAGTCGGCTCGCTCTTCCTCGTCGGCGTAGTAGCGGAGCCAAATCTCCGGATCGCCCCCCTGATCGGCGCAATCCCAATGCAGGTAGTGATCGCCGGCCGCGAGGTACTTCTCGTAGCAAGGCAAGATGTCGCGGAAGATCACCGTGTAAAGCTGGCGATCCGAAAGATGATCGGTGAAATCCAGCACGATACGCTTGTCGAACAATTGCTGCACGACTTCCCAAAGCTTGTCGTGCAGCGCCGCGTCGTCGAGCGAATCGGGCGCGGGCAAAACCAGCTCGGGTTCAAACCAACGCGAGATCGGTAGCGCGGGAGCCCGTTCCCAAGCCAGCATGCTCGCCAGAAACTCGTTCTCGATCGCGGTCGGCATCCCCGCTTCGTTGAAATACGAAATTGAGTCGTCGAGGAAGGGTTCAAGCTCATCGCGCAGCCGCGCGTTGAGCATCAACTGGTCGACGTCGTCCGACGGATATCCGCGGGACTGAGGCATAGCGAAAACTCTCAACAAGTGGCCGTCGCTCACCAGGAGCAGGCCACGACCAAGACGTTGCTGACGTCGCCAACAGGCGACACCAGTTCCCAAACTCGACTGAAGAACTTTGTTTCCAAAACACCTCGCGGCACACCCCCGCAGCGAGGCTTTTTTGCTCCACAGAATTCGACTCTATCAACAATTGCCTTGGGTTCAAGAGTTTGTTGGCTGCTTCTTCGCAGAGTTGACGCTTCGCAGCCTGCGCAGTCGGCAATTTGCCCTCGCAGTCGCCTGCCGAATCGGAACGACTGGCAAAGTCCGGTGGTCCGACCGCAAAAGCTTGCGCGCGGGACACGGTTCTCAAGTAACCAAGTTACTTCCTCGTGATCCTCGACGCTGGCAAGCATCTTAACTTCCAAGCGCCATTGCTCGCGGAGCGCGCGACGACTCGTGGGCAGAGCGCTGTAACAACTCGCGGACGCCTGATGCCGGCAACCGAATGCCGGCACCCCCTGCTTGCATTCCTCCGTTCCGCCCCGACTTCCCACCTTAAACGCTCACGCGCGAGGTGGAAGTTGCCGACATGACCTGCCGTTAATCTGGGAGCTTTGAAACAAGTTTTCCGATTTTAGGGCCGATCAATGGATTCGGCTCGGCGGTTTATCGCTGCACGGCCTGTCAAATCCCTGGTCCCGTTCGGGACTCGCATTTCGCAAAAGCTAACTCGATGAGTCATCCACAGCTACTGTGGCTGGCGGCCCTCGTCGTCGCCCTGAGCCCATGTCTGCACGCTCCCGTCGCGGCGCAGGCCCCGTTCTTTATGCCGGTCACGGCGCCCGCTGCGCCGGAAATGCCAGACGAGGCCAACGCCGGGCTCTTGGTCGAATCGCGGCCTGACGCCAGCTCGGGGCAATCGGCCCCCGTCGCACCGTCAATTGACGGAAGCGTGAAGACAAGCGACGGCAGCATGACGTTTATTCAGGCCGCCGGCTGGCCCCGCACCGGCTGGCCACGCATCGCACCGGGCAATCTACAACTCGTGTCTTATTCTCCGCCGGTGAAACCCACGTCGGCGGCCTCCGCCCCGGGCGCCATGCCGGCTGTTCCCAATCCGTTCCCCGGCGCGTCTGCGGCAGCGCCTTCAATAGCGCCTTGGCAGCCAGTCGTGCAACCGATCGCGACGAACGGCTGTGAGCCGTTGCCGCCGGTCACGCCGCAAGCGGCGCTCGTCGCCTATCAAGAAAACGGCTCCTTCGTCACCGCCCTGCAGCCGGGCAGCCCCGTGCTCGATCCCAACCAGATTGGCAATCTGCAGAACCGGATCGATCCCGGCAACTCGAGCGGCGCCGGCAACAGCGGTGGCTCGCCCGTGCTCGATCCCAATCAAATCGGTAACCTCGACAACCGCCTCGATCAGGTTGAGCAACGCCTCCAGGACGCCGGAAAGCCGACGCTACCCTTAATTCGGTTGAGTGGCTTCGCGCAACTCGACCAGGGCCTGTTCAGTCAAAGCCAGGCCTCGCTAGCGCGATTGGGCGACATCCAGAACGGCGTCGGCTTCCGCCGCACGCGTTTGCAGGCGATCGGCAAGTTGACCGAACACACGAATCTATCGATCGAAATGGACTTCGCGATCGCTGGTCACCCGAGCTTCGCCGACGTCTGGGGCGAACAGACCGAGCTCCCGTTCTTTGGCACGGTACGCGTCGGGCAATTTCGCATGCCAGAGACAATGGATAACTGGACGAGTATTCGTCACTTGGAATTCCTCGAACGCTCGCTGCCGTTCCAGTCGCAAGATCCATTTCGCCGTGTCGGCATCATGGCCTACGCGATGAGCGATGATGAAATGATGCAGTGGGCCTATGCCGTCTATGGCACCGGCCTCACCTTCTTCAATGGAGCCGATACGACCTACACAACGATCGGCGACAACCGCTACGGCACGCAAATTGGCGACTCAGGCGGCGTCTCCTTCTCGGCGCGGGCGTCGCGACTCGTTTACTACGATGAACCTTCCGATGGCCGTTATCTGCTACACGTGGGCGCCGGTTACAACTTCAGCGAGTTGGGCGGCAAAGGGCGAACCGGAGCCGACGCCAAAGCCTACAACTCGCGCCCGGTCCCCGAGTTCTTCGTGGGCGATCCGTCGGGTGGCCTGCTCACTGCCAATGGCACGCCCGCGGTCGTCGATACCGGTCGCATCGCGGCCACGAGCTTCAACTTTTGGCACACCGAATTCGCCGGCAACTGGGGGGCCGCCCACTTTCAAACCGAATTTATGGCCACGTCTTTGAATCAACTAGGCGGACCGGCAATCTTTTATCCGGGGGCCTATTTCCAGTGCGGTTACTTCCTCACCGGCGAAAGCTGCTTGTATCTGAAGCAAGCGGGCGTGTTGGACTACAACGTCGTGCCCTATAGCGACTTTTTCGGCCTGGGGCGCAAGCGTGGCTTCGGCGGCTGGGGCGCCTGGGAAGTCGCTTTCCGCTGGTCGTGGCAAGACCTGTCGGGCGTGAACATCAACCCGGCCAATCAGATCTCGAACTCCCCCGGGCCGCCTCCCGCGCCGAATCCGGGCGTCGTGAATCAAACCACTTTTGCCCTCAACTGGTGGTGGAATAAATTCACGCGCCTACAATTCAACTGGATCCACAGTATGCCCACCTACCGCGGCTTTGGGCGAGCCCCTTTTGACATTTGCGGTGCGCGATTTCAAGTTGAGTTTTGATGGGCTATCGAACCCTGCGTGAGTGTGTAGACGACCTGGACCGCACCGGCCAATTGGTGCGGATCAAATCCGAGGTGGACGCCAATCTCGAGGTCGCGGCCATCCAGCGTCGCGTGTATGCCGCTGGCGGGCCGGCCATTTACTACGAGCGCGTCCGCGGCTGCCAGTTCCCCCTGGTCAGCAATCTGTTCGGCACCATCGATCGGGCCCGGTTTCTATTCCGCGATACGCTGGCCGCCGTTCGGCAGCTTGTCGACTTGAAGGTCGATCCGTCAGTGGCCCTGCGGCATCCCTGGCGCTATCGTCGCGCTCCCTTAGCCGCCCTGAGCGCCTTGCCAAAACGCGTCCGCAGCGCACCCGTGATGGCCAACGAGATCACGATCGACCGCTTACCCGCCGTCAAGTCCTGGCCCGACGACGGAGGCGCCTTCGTTACCTTGCCGGCGGTATACACCGAGGACGTCGAGCGTCCCGGCTGGCAGCGTTCGAATCTTGGCATGTACCGGGTGCAGCTCACCGGCGGACAGTACCAGCTCAATCGCGAAATCGGGTTACACTATCAGATCCATCGTGGCATCGGCGTGCACCACGCCACGGCCCTGCGCCGCGGGGTGCCGCTGCGCGTGAACATCTACGTCGGGGGGCCGCCATCGCTGATGCTCGCGGCCGTGATGCCGCTGCCCGAGGGGCTCGCCGAGCTGAGTTTTGCCGGCGCGCTCGGCGGACGGCGCGTCGGGTTGTTCTATCCACCAAGTCAGTTGCCCGTCGTCGCCGAGGCCGATTTCTGCATCTCAGGCACCGTCGATCCTGATCGACTGCTGCCGGAGGGGCCGTTCGGCGACCACTTGGGTTACTACAGCCTGGCGCACGACTTTCCGGTGCTGCGCGTCGAGCATGTCTATCACCGCACTGGCGCGATCTGGCCTTTCACGGTCGTGGGTCGGCCTCCGCAGGAGGACACCACCTTTGGCCAACTGGTCCATGAAATCACGGGGCCGGTGATTCCGACCGTTGTGCCGGGTTTGCACGCTGTCAATGCCGTCGATGCGGCAGGCGTCCATCCACTGCTATTAGCGATCGGCAGCGAGCGCTACGTCCCCTTTGCCGAGCGTCGTCGTCCGCAAGAGCTGCTGACCATTGCCAACGCCATTCTGGGGCAGGGGCAAATGTCGCTGGCCAAGTACCTGTTGATCGCTGCGCGCGAGGACGCGCCCGACCTCGATATCCACGACATCGCGGCGTTCCTGCGCCACGTGTTGGCCCGCGTCGACTGGCGACGCGACCTGCACTTTCATACCTGCACGACGATCGACACCCTCGATTACTCCGGCAGCGGGCTGAACGAAGGCTCAAAGCTGGTAATCGCCGCCGCGGGGCCTGCAATTCGCGAACTGCCGAGCACACTACCGTCGGCCCTTTCAGCAAGTTCAAACCTGCCCGAGGGCTTCACCGATCCGCGGATTTGCCTGCCGGGCGTGCTGGCAATTCGTGCCCCTCGATGGGAGGGAATCGGCCGCGACGATCGGGCCGTGAAGCGTTTCTGTGACCAGTTGGATCTCGCGCATCCCATCAACGCCTTTCCGCTCGTGGTAGTCGTCGACGACAGCCGCTTCACCGCTGAGTCGCTCGGCAATTTTTTGTGGACGACCTTTACGCGCAGCAATCCCGCGCCTGACACATACGGCATCGATTCGTTCGTCGAGCAGAAGCATTGGGGTTGCCGCGGCTCGCTAGTCATTGACGCTCGCGCGAAGCCCCATCACGCCCCGGCGCTGATCGATGATCCCGAGATCAGCCGGCGCGTCGATCAATTGGGTGCGCCGGGCGGACCATTGCACGGCATTATTTGAGCCGGCGATTGGCCATATTGACCGCGAAATGTTCGCACAATCCTCGCGCGCCCTTCATTTGAGGTCGCCGGCTCTGCGCCCTATAGTGGCACGCATGAGTAGCCACTACCGAAATATCGAAAAATCGGCTGCGCGCTTGGTCCGCAAACGTTTTCAATTCGCGGCCTTCATCTTGGTCGCACTGTGCGTTGTGGGCCTTTCCAAGGCAACCGCGGCCGAGCGGCCGCGGTTGATCGTCGTGGTTAGCGTCGACCAGTTGCCGCAGCGCTACCTCACGCAGTTTCGCGCGGGCTTCGACAAGGACGGCATCTTCGAGCGCGTCTTCCAAAGCGGCGCCTGGTTTGCCAACTGCAACCACCGCCACGCGTTCACGATCACGGGCCCAGGGCATGCCACGCTATTGACCGGCACCGATCCAGCCGTGCACGGAATCATCAGCAACGGCTGGTATCACCGCGGACCGGGTGGCACGTTTGGTTGCGTCGAAGACGAGCAAGCGCCGCTGGTCGGCGCGCCGACGCTCGAAAAAGGGGTCTCCCCGCGCAACCTCCTGGTGCCGACACTCGGCGATTCGCTCAAGCTGACGACCCACGGCAAAGCGAAAGTCTTCGGAGTCTCGCTCAAAGACCGCTCCGCCGTGCTGATGGCGGGGCACGGCGCCGACGGCGCCTACTGGTTCGATGAAAACTCCGGCAATTGGGTCACGAGCCGATACTATCGCGAAGACCTCCCCGGCTATTTGCGGAACCTGAACGAAGGGAGCGCCGCCGAAGCTTTCGCGGGTCAATCGTGGGACCTCATCGCGCCGGCCGAGGCCTACAACCGAGACCTTCCCGATGACAATCCGTACGAGACCAACGTCCCGGTGCTTGGTCGGGTGTTTCCGCATACGATGCCCCCGCAGGCAGACGCCAACTATTTCAAGCTGCTCGAGGTAACTCCGTTCGGTAACGAGCTAACCTTGGCGGTTGCCAGGTTGCTCGTCGAGCACGAACAACTGGGCGGCGACGACGTGCCTGACGTCCTCTGCATTGGGCTCTCGTCGAATGACTATGTGGGGCACGCCTTCGGTCCTCATAGTCTCGAAGTGCAGGACATCACCTTCCGCACCGATCGCGAGTTGGGCAAGCTCATGCGTTGGCTCGACGAGCGCATCGGCGCGGGACGTTGGACGATTGCCTTGAGCTCCGATCATGGCGTCGGCCCGGTCCCTGAGTTGGCGCAGTCCCTGCACCTTCGCGCGGCGCGAAACCCACTGGGCGAGGCCGCGCAGTTGGCCGCCAGACTCGAAGAGCGACTCCGGCATGACCTGGGCATCACCGCTGCCGGCAAGCCGCTCGTCGCGCGAGCCGAAGGGCTCGAGATCTTTCTCGATCACACGCAGCCCGAACTTCTCGGCGAGCGACTCTTCGCCGCGCGACGCAGTGTACGGCAAGCGCTCATTGAAGATCCTTGGGTGGCCGTCGCCTACACGCAGGACGAATTGATGGCGCTGCCCGTCGGCGGCGCCGGACTGCCGGAACAATTCCGGCTCACGATGCACCCTAAGCGCAGCGGCGATGTCCTCTTCGCGATGGTTCCCAACGTGCTGCAAGGGACCAAGAACGTCGCCTCGCACGGCACGCCGTGGGAGTACGACCGCCACGTGCCACTCTTGTTCTGGGGAGCAGGCATCAAACCGGGCCAACGTGATGAATCGGCCAGCCCTGGCTGCCTGGGCACAACACTCGCGCGATTACTAGGCATCGACCCGCCAGCGGCCGCCAGCGTCCAGACACTCGAATCGGTGCTCGACGTAAACTAACGGACGCTATCGATAACCGGCTTCACCGGGCGATTCCCAAACTTCACCAACTGCCCATTTTGATGAAGGCCGTTTCGGCCACGTCAAACTTGGCTGAGACCCAACGGCTCGCAAGCGCCTTACCCGTAAGCGGTTTCGCCATTTCGCCGAATGTGACGGCGTGACGTAACTCGCGTTCATCGAATCTTCATCGAACGCTAGCAAAACCTTTACGCAGGCTTCACAGAATGACGGCCCGCGATTCCTAGAATGCCGGTGGATTCGGACCTCGGCCTTCCTTTCGGCTGAAGCGAATTTGTCTTCAGCAGGTGCCACGATGGCCGTCGGAAATCGACTGTGGCGAGCACTTAGCCTGCCGCTCTTGGCATTGGCGCTGGGTTGCGGCGTGAGCCCCCCGATTCCTTGGGCGGCGGACGAACTTGCCGCGGGCACAGCGAGCGAAGCGCCAGCAGCGTCCCCCGTGGCAGCGGTCGTGATCGACTCGGCGCTGCCTAGTTACACGCCCGTTCAGGGGCTTACGGGACGCTTGACGTTCGTCGGCTCGGATTCGATGAACAACTTGCTCGCGCTTTGGGCAGAGAGTTTCAAGCGGTACTACCCCAACGTTGAGCTCGAGGTCGAAGCCAAGGGTTCGTCGACGGCGATCCCGGCGCTCGTCGCCGGGGCGGCAACCTTCGGGCCGATGAGCCGCGACTTGAAGCCCAAAGAAATTGACGAGTTCGAAGCGCGCTTCGGCTACAAGCCGACGCAACTGGCCACGGCCATCGACATGGTGGCCGTCTACGTTCACCGTGACAACTCGCTGCGAGAACTGTCATTGAGTGAGCTCGATGCCATCTTCTCGAAGACCCGCAAACTTGGCTACCCTCACGACATCACCAGTTGGGGGCAACTAGGGCTCACCGGGCCGTGGCGCTCGCGCAGCATCAGTCTGTATGGCCGCAATGCCTCGAGCGGAACGTACGGCTTCTTCAAGGACCGTGTGCTTGGCGGCAGCGACTTCAAAGATTCCGTCAAGGCCCAACCCGGTAGCTCCTCGGTCGTGCAAGGCGTGGGGAGCGATCCGTCGGCAATCGGCTATAGCGGTATTGGTTATCGCACGGCGGACGTGCGCACCCTGGCCCTGGCCAGCGAGGTCGGCTCGAAAGCCGTGCCGGCCGAACCGCAGTTCGCCTATTCCGGCGAGTACCCGCTGTGGCGTAGCCTGTGGCTCACCGTGAACTGTCCGCCGGCCAGCGAACTGCCCCCCTTATCGCGCGAGTTTGTGCGGTTTGTCCTTAGTCGTGAGGGACAACAAGCGGTCGTCCAAGATGGCTATTTGCCACTGCGTTTCGAGATGGCCCAGCGCGTCCGCGACCAGGTGCGCTTGGATGCAAAATAGGTACTTCCCCAGGTAACGCAGTCCCTGCACAGCTATGCACGATTCGCCACGCTTCGACGACCGCCCGCGACGCCGGCACACTCGCCCCGGTGTCAAGCTCGCCGATGCGCTCGCGCGCTCGATCATCACGATCGGCGGGGTGAGTACGATCGCGGCCGTGTTAGGAGTTTGCGTCTATCTGCTGTGGGTCGCGGCCCCCTTGATGTGGCCCGCCAGCAGCCCCGGCACGCAAGTGGTGGAAACCTCCTGGCAGCCCGTCCCGCAGCGACTGCAAGTCGACGAGCACCGCGTGCTCGGCATTTCACTTGCCGGCGCGGGAGACATTGGTGTTTTTCAAGTCGACGATGGCCACGAAGTTCAGCGCTTACCGCTCGATCGCGATGGCGTGACCGCGACCGCCTGGAGTGTGAAGACGCCCGGTAGTGACACACTCGCGGTGGGCTACGCCGATGGAACCGTGCGCATTGGCTCGCTGCGGTTTGAAGTCGAAATGCTATCGCCCGACCAGGCGGTGGCCCTCAACCCCGCGGCCACGCAGGACGACGCGCCCGCCTGGTTGCCCGTGACGGATGGCACGCTGGTGCGACTCCCCCAGCGTCAGTTTCGTCGTCATCGCGTGAAGCTCGAACTCGGCCCCGCGTTGGCAACCGGTAGCAGCACAGCAATTCGTCGCCTCGATTGTTACTCGGGCCGCGCCGGTTTGACCTTGGCCTCGATCAACGAGGACGGTCGCGCCCTGGTGCACTGGCTGAAGTCGCCAGAACCGGGCGCCACTGCGACAACGCTCAGCACCGCTGAATTGCCCACCGCGGCAACAGCCGGCTATTCGCCGACTGCCATCGTCTTGTTCGAGTCCAGCGTCTGCGTGACCTGGCGCGGCGGGCCCGCGCTGCGCTTCGATTTGAGTCGCGTGGGACGACCGCGCCTCGCAGAGAACATCGAACTAGTCGACGATGACGCAGCCGAACTGACGGCCATCGTGCCCCTGGCCGGCCGCGGCACGCTCATCACAGGCGATAGCCGCGGCCGCGTGCGCGCCTGGTTTTTGACCCGCTCCGCAGGGCTCGACAAAGTC
>CAZBWM010000018.1:0-93415 GCA_964495375.1 uncultured Planctomycetaceae bacterium
GATGACGCCGCTGACGCCACAAAGCCCAAAGCCTTCGCTTGATTGAGGACTAGGTGTTCCGGGAATTTGCGTGCAAACCGTCCGAAAACTCGGCTGACGACACTTAAGTGCTTTGGTGAAGTCGACTTATTTTTGGACGCAAAACCGAAAGCACCTGCGTCCCGGATCGTCGCGACCAGGCGATTTGACACGGAATTCTACCGACACTACTTTGCGGAACTGACTGCAGGTTTTGTCGTCCCGACCGATTTGTCGAGTACCCGGCCCCAAGTTCCGTCGTCAATTTTTGTGACGATTCCTTGGCGTGCGCTCGGAACTGCGACATGGCGTGGAGGGCAGTCGCGGTCGATGGTGGGCAAATGCCGTCTCGTAAACCCCGAGCCAAGCGGTCAACCGCGCTGCTATTCGTGGCTCAGCCTTGCGCGCTCTTCTTGCTCTTCTTGTCGGTTGGCCTGATCGTTCGCGCTCCGTACCGCGAAGCATTCTTCTGGGCCGATGACATCATGTTTCTCAGGGAAATCGGTCTGCAGCAAACAGGCAAGCTGACGTTCTCGGACTACTTGTTTGCGCCGGAGTTCGGCGCGCATTACCTGCCGCTGGGAAAGTTAATCTTCTTTGGGCAATGGTACGGCTTCGGCCTCGCGACAGCGAACTGGCGGCTAGTCGCGGAGATCACGCAAGCTGCCTCGGCCTTGTTCCTCTTTCAACTTCTCCGTTTCTATGGCGCTGGAGCCGTTGGCGCGTTATGTGGCGCGATCGCCTGGTCGGGCGCGGCAATCGGCGGCCTAGATAGCCCACTCACCTGGTTGATGTGTTTGCATTGGGCACTCTCGTTGACATTTATCCTCGGAGCGATGGTCGCAATTACAAACGTGTTGCAGCGACCATTGCTGGTGCCTGGGCTAGTCTTCCTGCTCATCGGGGCCGCCCTCTTAACTTGGTCGAACTGCTTGGCCGCCTTGGTTGTCGTGCCTTTGCAGGTGTTAACCTTGCAGCGCTTCGCTGGAATTGTCGTTCCATTCAACTTGCTGCGCCGCCTGGCGTTGGCGGTGCTTGGCGCTGGCGCGCTATTCGGGTTGCTGCCAGCTCTGTTGCTAGTTGCTGGCGCATTGAGTGGCGGCCGGCCGTTACATTTATCGCCGTTACAGCTACTGCAGCGAACCTCAGTCCAGGCCATCACGTCGCTCGCGACCTTACTCTACGATTACCCGCGACTATTGCCGTTGGTCGCCGCTCGCGACGAATTTGGCCTCAATCACTGCCGCGATTGTTACAACGCGATTGGTCCGCAAGAGCCGGCGGAAACATTACAACAATTCCCGCATCGCTTCGCCGGTCTTAACTCGCGGATAGCGGCCCTCGAGTCCGCTAGCTCAACGGACACGCTCGCAGATTTCCTCGTCCCCGCGGGCGTCGCGGTGGGCTTGCTTTTAGCGAGCTGTGTGCTGGGGACAACCTCACAACGCGGACTATTAGGTCTGCTGTTTGGCATGGCGGTTATACAAACTCTGTTTATTAACTTTGGCAGTACCGGAAATAGCCTGGCCGAGGCCGGCGGTTTCACTCATTACAAGTACTATGCCACGTTGCCCTGGTGCGCCTGCCTGGGAGTGATTACCGATGCGCTCGTCCGCTGGCTGACTCGCCTCGGCATGGCGCGGCTGGGCGTGCTATGTTTTGTTCCATTCGGCTTCGTGCTCGTTCATCAATGGCGCGTGGCCGAAGACGGACGCCAGAGTTTCGATGCCGCTGCTTCTACCGACATGATTATCAATCGTTGGTACTTGGAGGTCTTGGAGAGATTCACGCAGAATTATCTCGCCGGAGAACCTGCCATGCGGCTCCCCGAACTTCAGGTTAGCCTGAGCAACCTCACGGAAGAGCATTTTCCGCTTTCCGCCTATGTAGCGCTGGTTCACCCTGACGGCGTTCCGGGTATCGAGGTGGTTCCCTGCAGCGAACTCACCGAGGCCGAATGGAACGCCAGTTACCAGGCCGTCAATCGCATGAAGCGTTTGGCTGGCGAGTGGTGGTCACGAAATCTGGTCGGGCACTTGGAGCTGACTCGGGCGGTCAACTGGCTAAATGACCAGGCTCGCATGGAAAACCGACCCGTCGCGATCCCGGATATGAAATTGTCGAGTTTGGTGACGGTACGATTGAGCAGCTTCTTGAACTTGAGTTACGGAAAGTTACCCAGCCATTTCCAGATAATTCCGGTCGAGTCGTACACTGAGGCGCAGTGGCAGGAACTGTTCGATCGGGTTCAGGGGCCGCCGCATCCCGATCGCCAATTCTGGATCGATCAGTTGCAGCACTTTCGCAAGTTGCCGAAGTCCGCGCCTCGTTCGGTGGAACAAACGGCCGGTTGATGCGTACACGCGGAACGCCGACGCCCCAATGGGCCTGGCGGGAATCGCGGGCGGCCCTGCTGCGATTCGCGATCAACGCTTGGTTAGCCGCTCGTAGATTAGTTGTCCGATTTCAGCATGCAACGCCGCGCTTGGATGGTCGTCGAATCGGTTCAAGATCAGCGCATCTGGATCTCGGCCATTGAGAATCTTGGCGAGGTCGATATAGGGTATCCGGTGAGCGTCTAGTAGTTGGCAAACCTTGGTAGTGTAGGGCAAGCTCTTGGAGATGTCTCGCAGATTCGGAAAGACAAGGACGAGTACTGGAACGTAGTCCTGAGTGCGTCGCAAATATTCGCTGAACCGTCGCTCGTAGTTGCCCCAGATCTGCGGGTCCGTATAGCACTCGTCGAGCAGCTCCCAGTACCCACTCAACAATTGATCGACGTTGCGCGAACGGTAGATACGCCAGTACGCGAAATTGGCTGTCGGCGATAAATGGATGACAGGATTGTGCCACATACCGGGCAATACGCGCCGATCCACGCTCGACGTATCGGGCATCCCTTCAATCACATCGTTCAGGCAGAAGCTCCAGACGACCAACGAAGGCTTGATCCCCTCGCCGACGAGCTTTACCAACCCCTGCATCTCTTCGCTCGTCCCCCAGCCCTTCTGTGCCACCGTGAGCACGTTGGCTCGGTCGCCGCAAAGTCGCTGCAGCACTCCAGAGAACCGATCGTTGATGCTTTCGATCCCGTGCCCCGCGGCAAACGAGTCTCCGACAACCACGATGTCTTGCCTGTCGTGTAGCTGCGCAGCGCTAAATTCATAATCGCGATAGCCGCGCGAATTGATTGGCTTCCAATACCGATCGTTCCACCGTTTTGAACTGAGCGTTACATCAATGGCGTCGGGCTGAACGTAAAAACAGTACAGCGTCAGGTCCAAGGCGAGCCAGGTATACAGCAAGGTGAAGCAAGTCAGGGCGAGCCTCGCGGCTAGCGAGCGAACTCGGCCCGGTGTGGTCCATACCTTGACGAATAGCGTCCCCACCAATCCGGCTGCCAGAGTGATGACGCCGCCAACCGCGAAGAGCGCGAGTAAATTCATGTCGACTGTTTCGAGCCAATTAAAGGGGACGGGGATCTATCAGGAACCTTGTCCACTGTGCGGGTGGGAAGGCCGACGCTCAATCTGGAAAAGGTTCCTGACAGCATTTCAGAAGAATCCACCTTTTCAGAATCGCTCGACTGAGTTCGCGGGACAACATTCTTCGCCCGGTTACAACTCCACTTCCTGATCCGCTCGGTCTTGCTCGGTATTGAAATCGCCATCGGCTGGGAGATCGCGCTCGGCTTTCGGCACGCGCTTCGGCTTGGACTCGGGGTCGATTCGGGACTTTCTCTGCGATTCGAGAAAGGCCTCGACCTCGGTGTGCAAGTCATCGCCGACGTACGGCGGTGTCAAGCGGACGACCTCGCCCGAGTCCAGCAGTAGCGTGGCATCGAGATGCTCCAGATCGAGGTCCAGGCTGTCGGCGACCGTGATCGTTCCCGAGGCCTTGCTCCCTGCTACGCGGAAATAGTAATTGTCCTCGTCGGCCAACATGGTTCGCGACAGCCGGTGCTCGAGCGAGCGGATGTCGCCGACGTGCTCCTTGAGCACCGCGTTGGTCAGCAACTTGTCGCGCACCTCGGTTCCTTCGACGGCGTAAATGCCGACGCCCAGGCCCAAAAGACCGCCGCAGCCACAGCACAAGAGCAGGCTGCCGCCGGCGACGATCGCCAGCACGATGACGAGAGTCTTGTTCATAGGAAGGTTGCCCTACAGTGGTGCCCAATCCGACCGCGGTGCCGCCCGCCGTCAGATTACCCGTGATTCCCTGGTGCGTGCAATTGCGTGGCGCGGATGCCGATTTCGGGTACGATGTTTTCGACTTCAAGTCCAGCCGCTGATGTCGACCCCGGATTTGATCGCATGACGGCCCGCAGGCAGTTCGGCGCAGGTTCGCAAGGTGGCTCGCCCGCCTTCTCGCGTCGCGCGCTGTTGGAAGCCGGCGGACGCGGGCTGCTGGGCGTGGGACTGACCGGTGCGCTTGCTTCGCCGCGGCTCGAGGCTGGTGAACTGCGGCCTGACGCCAGTTCGCCGACACAGCAATCGATAGCGCCGGCGGCGATATCAATGCGTCCGGCATTGCGCGCCCGGGCCAAGTCGGTGATCTTTCTCTATCAGTTCGGCGGGCCAAGCCATGTCGACCTGCTGGATCGCAAGCCCGGTGCGCCCGATCAGATTCGCGGGCCGCTGACCGGCATCGCGACCACGCTGCCGGGTATGGAAACGTGCGAGCAACTGCCGCAGTTGGCCACGGTAATGGACAAGGTGACGCTCGTGCGGAGCGTGCACCACGAGTTCAAGAATCACAATCCGGCATCGTACTACGCACTGTCGGGGCACGCGCCGCCGGTCGATGATATTCGCCTGCGCGAGTCGCTCGATTTGTATCCGGCCTACGGCTCGGTTGTCGATCGGTTGGCGCCGGTCGCGCGCGAGCTGCCGACGTTTGTCGCCTATCCGCACGCGATACGCGACGGCGAGATCACGCCTGGGCAGCGGGCGAGCTTCTTGGGGCGGCGTCACGATCCGTTGTTCTTTCGCGCCGACCCGAACGCGGCCGACTTCCGCTTGCCTGAGCTGTCGTTGCCCGAGGGGATTTCGACGGATCGCCTGGCCGATCGCCGGCAGTTGCAGCAGTTGATCGACGGGCAATCGAGGTTGTGGGAGACGGCCGCTGGACGGGGCCTGGGAGCAGAATACGAGCGGGCGGTCGAACTGATCGGTTCAACCCGCGTGCGCGACGCGTTCAATCTAGCGGCCGAGCCCGACAAGGTGCGCGACGGATATGGCCGCACGACTTACGGGCAGGGGCTGCTCTTGGCGCGGCGGCTGGTCGAGGCGGGCGTGCGGTTCATCAACGTCTACTTCTCGCCGACGATTGGCGGGCAGAGCTACAACTCGGGCGGCTGGGACACGCACGGATTCAACAACACGCTGATGTACCCGATCATGAAGGCCTGGCATCTGCCGATCACCGATCAGACGCTGCCGACTTTGCTCTTGGATTTGGACGAGCGCGGGCTGTTGGACGAAACGCTGGTGGTCTGGATGGGTGAGTTCGGCCGCACGCCGAAGATCAACAAGTTCGCCGGGCGCGACCACTGGCCCGGCTGCTACACGGTGCTTTTAGCGGGTGGCGGGCTGAAGCGCGGGTACATCCACGGCGCGTCGGATCGCGACGGCGCGAAGCCCGACCTCGACCCCGTGCGGCTCGACGATCTGGCCGCGACGATCTACTGGCTGTTGGGAATTGAACCGGCGAGCGAAGTGCTGGGGCCCAACGAGCGACCGCTGCGGATCACCGGCGGCGAAGTGATCTGGCCGATCGTGGCGTAGCTTAGGATCGACCGCAGAATAGCTTCCTGATATCGGAACCCCTCACCCCCACCCTCTCCCACAAGGGGAGAGGAACTGGTGGAGAAGTTGTACTGCGGTCGTCCTTAGTGCGGGAAGTTCTCGAGGAGCGAACTGCTATTCCACGATCCCCGGACGCAGGGCTCCGCAGACATCGCACTCGTCGTAAGCGCCGATCACGGTGGCGCCGCACTTGGAGCATTTCCACTCGGGTCGATCCGCCCGCTCGATCTTCTTGCGATCGTACTCTTCGACGAGGGCCTGGGCGCGCGGCAGATCGCCGCGCCGCACGAGCACGTCGGCCGCGGCGATCGACAGGCCGGCCAAGGGCTCATTGGCTTCGGAAACCTGGGCGTCGATGTTTTCGTCCATGAGCAGATCGCGCACCAGGTACGCTTCGACCGGTGACGTGGCGCGGTAAATTGAAATCAGGTCTTGCGGATCGTCGTGCATCCGGTGTCATCCTTCTCAAGAAGCTAGCAATCGATGGCCCCCCACGCGCACGGCCGCGCCTGCGGGCATTATGAACGAGTTTGCGGTTCGTGCAAATTGGGGACCTGCGCTAGTCGCTTCAATAAACTCGAATGTTCGGCGAATACTGTTAGGCGACCGATAGCGCGGTGGGTCGAATGGCACGGTCGCAGCGGCCGTTTGATTGACGATTGTAAGCGGCCACGCTATAGAGACACGAAAGCATAGCTTGCGGCAGGAAGCGAGGCGGCAGCCGCGGTTCGGCGCCGCAATCAGGTAAGCTTGCGGGGGCGGCTTTGCGCCGGCGTCAGATAGCTGGCTGCCGTGCCTTTGTGAGCGCCAACCGCTTTCGCGAAATCTGATCCGGCGAAACCAAGTAGAACAGGTGAGACCATGATCCTGGGGAAGTTATGGCGATCGCTGAAGGCCCAGGTCAATAAGGTGGCCAACTTCTTTTGGACCGCCGACCCGATCGCTCAGATGCAATACGAATATGACCTGGCGGTCGTGCAGCTCAAGGAGGGTCGCGAGGGGCTCGAACAGTATCGGGCGCTTGTCGAGCGGGTGTCGCGGCAGGTGGCCAACGCCCGCGCGCACGTGAGCAACCTCGAGGCCAAGATCAAGGCCTACTTGCAGGCGGGGGATCGCGAAACGGCTGCCAAGTTCGCGCTCGAAATGCAAAAGGCCAAGCAAGAGCTGACCGAAAACGAAGCCCAGCTCAAGCTGCACGAAGAGGCCTACGGCAACAACCTGACGAAGGTCAAGCACGCCGGCGGCAAGCTCGCCCAGGTGCGCGAGAAGATCCAGAAGTACGACGCCGAACTGAAGATGACGCGCGCTGAAGCGGAGATGGCCAAGCTGGTTTCGAGCTTCAATCTCGACATCACCACCGATTTCGGCCAGATCGAACAAGTGATCCAGGACAAGATCGGCCTGAACCGCGCCAAGACGCGCGTCGCCGCCGACCTGTCGGGCGAAGGGATCGGCGACATCAAGCGCGAGCAGGCCATGGAAAAGGCAATGGCCGATCAGGCGCTGCGCGACTTTGAAATCGGCCTGGGCATGGTCACTCCTGAGACTGTCGGCGTCACCGAGACGGCCAAGCAGCTCGGGCCGGCCGCAGTGACCCAAAAAGCAGTGACCCAAAAAACGGAAAGCTGAGCCGTGACTTCCGAGTTGGCCCAGCCACCATCGCCGGCTCAGCCTGCTGCGCTGGCCGCCTCGCCGCAGAAATTGCCCGACTGGTATCCGGCCTGGGCGCGGCAGTTGGCCGAGATGTACTTCTCGGGCACGACTTGCCTGTTCACGCTGCATGGCAATGTACACGATCTGTTGGCCTGCCCTGGCCCTAAGGGGGACGACTACGCCAACTTGTCGGAGTTTTTGGCCACCCAGGTTTTCGGCGCTTGGGACATCGTGCTGCACTACGACGTCGGGCGCGGGTTGCGCGCATTGGCTGGGCCCGATGCCGAGCGCCTCAAGGCGATGAACGACTATCTGATTCCGCGCTGGGGCGAGCCGGCGACCTGGCCGCGCGATCCCGATCAGGTGCTGTTTCTGATCGATCGACTTGTGGAACGCACGTTGCTCGAGGACGCGCCCGAGCGGCGCAAGAGCATTGGCATCGTCTTCGAGCACGCGCAGTACCTGGTGCCGGCGGGCGACTTGACCACGCTGGCCGGCGGTACGGCGAGCCGGTTGGTGCGTTTCTTGAGTTGGGCGCAGAACCCGTATCTCAAACGGATCAATGTGGCGTTTTGCCTGGTGGCCGACAAGCAGTCGGAGATCAACGACCGCCTGGTGCAAAGCCCTTATGTATCGACGATCGAGGTGCCGATCCCCGATGCGGCCTCGCGCGAGCATTTCGCGCGGTGGGCCACGCGTGGCGGTCAGCCGGTGGCAACTGCCGACACTCGCAAGCCGGGCGCGGCAGCCGCGGACAATAGCGCCACGCCTGCTATTTCGCCAGCGACGCCAATCGCGCCGTCCGTGTCGGCGACAACTTCGTCAGCGGCCGAACCAACCAGCGCCGTGGCGGCCAACTCTCAGGCGCCTGCCAAGTTACAGGCTCCCGCCAAAATGGCCGAATCGGCCGCGACGGAAGCCGCGCAGATGGCAAATGGTCTGAGCCTGGTGAGTTTGAACGTGGTGCTCGCCCAGGCGCAGCGCAGTGGCGGGCGCGTCGACCCGGCCACGTTCCGCCAGCTCAAGAAGTCAATGATCGAGCGGCAATGCCAGGGGCTCGTTGAGTTCGTCGAGCCGACGCACACGCTCGATCTGCTGGTCGGTCAAGAGGCCGCCAAGCAGCGACTGAGTGAAGACGCCGCCTGCCTGGGGCGCGGGCAGTTCGACGCCACGCCGATGGGCTACCTGATCTGCGGCCCGGTCGGCACCGGCAAGACGTTTCTGGCCGAGTGCTATGCCGGCTCGGTCGGCATTCCCGTCGTCAAGCTGCGCAACTTTCGCTCGAAGTATGTCGGTGAGACCGAAGGCAATCTCGAATTGATGCTGCGGGTGCTGCGGTTCTTGGGTCCGGTCGTCGTGATCATCGACGAAGCGGACGCGGCACTCGGTTCGCGGCAGGCCGAGGGAGACTCGGGCACGTCAGCTCGCGTGTTCGCGATGATCGCCAGCCAAATGGGCGACACGCGCTACCGCGGACGGATCGTATGGATGCTACTCACCAGCCGGCCCGACTTGCTGCCGATCGATCTCAAGCGGCAAGGGCGCGCGGAGGTACACATTCCGCTGTTCTATCCACAGGACGACGCCGAGCGGGCCGAGATGTTCAAGATCATGGCGCGGAAGAACAAGGTGGCACTGCCGGCCGGCCCGCTCCCCGCAGTCGCTGGCGAACTGGGCTTCAGCGGCGCCGACATCGAAAGCGTCGTGCTGTCGGCCAAGCGGCGGGCACGGGCGGCGGGTCGCGACGCGGTCAGCATCGAAGATCTCGAGGCGGCCGTGCAGTCGTTCATTCCCTCGGTGCAAGGGCTGGAAAAAGAAATGCAGGAGTTGGCCGCCGTGTTGGAATGCACCGACGCGGAATTCTTGCCGCAAGTATGGCGCCAGCGCGTGGCGCAGCCTAACGAGCGCACAAGGCTGCAAGAACGCATGGTGGCCCTGAGACAACTTTTGAGCGAGTGATTAACAGACGAATGACGCGCCGCAGGGCGCTGACAATTATCTTTCATTAGCAGCGAGCTGTCGCGAGGAATTACGATCATGGCAAAAGCGAATCAAGCGGGTGCCGCGGATAGCGCGCTCCCCACCAGTTGGCTCGACGGCTCGAACGAGCCGGTGATTGACCAGTACGCCCGGCGGCTCGATTCGTTTCTGGAAGCGATGGCCGACGGCCAGATCGACGACCACGAGATCGAGGCGCAGGAGGCGCGGCTCGTCACGTTGATGAAGCAGGTCGAGCCGCAGTTGTCGCCCGAGCTGCACGCGCAGGTGACGCAGCTCTTGTGCGAGCTGACGGCTTACGATTTGATGCAGTGCCTGCAAACGATCAGTGCGACGCGCCCGAAGACGCAGTTCCGCGGGTAATAATTTCGCGGCTAGCATTGCCGCGGTTCAGCGCCTGGCTGCGCCAACAGCGAGCCCGACGCAACCTTTGAAGGGGAAGCCCAAGTTATGGCCGGTTCACCGAAAGCACCGTTCTATATCGTGTTGTTGTTGGTCGTGGCCGGCCTGGTCGGCTTCGCGCTCTGGCGCGCCGAGCTGTTGGCGCCTCAAGGTGCGGGGGACGGCACCGAAGCGATCGACGCCGCGAAGCTGCAAACGCCGGCCGAGGCCGACAACTCGCCTGGCAGCGTCACTACGGTACAGGAGTACCATTTCAAGCCGGCCGAACGACTGCCTCCCGTGCAGGGGACTGCTGCTTATCAGCCGCTGGTCGACAACACGGTGCGCTTCGCCCTGAACGTGTGGGCGGGCTGGGGGCCAATCATTCTGGCCAACGAAGGGTTCAGCGCCGGCAAGGTCTGGAAAACGCCGGACGGGCAAGAGTTCAAGGTCGAGCTCGTGCTGATCGACAACCCCGTGGCGATGCGTGACGCCTACGCGGCAGGCAACGTCCACATCGGCTGGGCAACGCTCGACATGTTGCCGCTGTTGATCCAGGGCTTTCTTGACAAAGACGGTAAGCCGACCGACACACGGGTGATGCCGCGCGTATTTCAGCAGGTCGACTGGTCGAACGGTGGTGACGGCATCGTGGTGCGCGAAAACATCAAGTCGGTCGCTGATCTGCGCGGCAAGAAGCTAGTGCTGGCGCAAAACTCGCCGTCGCACTACTTCGCACTCAACATGCTCGTGGCCGGCGGCGTGCAACCGTCGGAAGTGAACATGGTGTTCACCGACGATGCCTTTCAGGCGGCCGCGGCTTTCAGCGCCGATCGCTCCGTCTCGGGGGCCGTCTCCTGGGCTCCCGATATCTACAACCTGGAGAAAGTCCAGGGCAACCGCATGTTGGTCACCACGCAGACCGCCAACAAGCTGATCGCCGACGTCTGGTTCGCCCGAGCCGACTTTGCCAAGGATCATCCGGGCATCATTGAAGCCCTGGTCCGCGGTATTTTCGACGGCATGGAAGACCTCAAGGATCAGACGAAAAAGCAGCACTGCGCCGAATTGATGTCGGCCGGCTACAACATTCCGGCGACCGAAACGATCAACATGTTCGGCGACGCTCACAACACGAACTGGGCGGAGAACTACCAGTTCTTCATGAACCAGAACAACCCCACGAACTTCGAGCACGTGTGGGAGCAGGCGTACTACTTGTATAGCCGCATCGACCTCGACATGCGCCGCCGTAAGGCGATCGGCTTCGACCAGGTAATGGACTTCTCGGTGATCGAAAAGCTGGGGAAAGATCCGAAGTACGCCTCGTCGAAGGACGAGTATCGCCTGACGCTGGCCCCCAAGACGGTCAGCGAAATCGAGGCTGAGTCGGATCAGATCCTCACCAACACGGTGATCATTCACTTCTTTCCCAACAGTTGGGAACTGCACAAGAAGGTGGTTCACCGCGAGGGAGATAAGGACATCGAAGAGCTCTACGACCCGAATGTCGATCTGGTGCTGGCCGAGATCGCCAAACTGGTGGGTCAGTTCGGCGCGGCTCGCATCGTGATCGAAGGCCATACCGATAGCTCGCTGCGCGGCAGTGCCCCCGAGGCGCTCGTCAAGGAGCTCTCAAACAACCGGGCCAACGCCGTCAAGGAAGCGGTGCTGGCCAAATACAAGGAGCTTAATCCGAATCAGTTCGTGGCCGTGGGCAAAGGTTGGGACGTGCCGGCCGATGCCGAGGATCCCGACAATCAGCAGAAGAACCGCCGCGTTGAAATCAAGGTCTACTCAGCCGAAAAGCAGTAACCACGGATCGCCTTGACTGAGCCGCAACCATCCGCCGCTTCGCCGGAGGCCAGCCTGACGGCGGCCGTGGACCCTGGCGCGTCCACAGCGCGGCCCACGGCATCGTCCTCGACAGCGACGGGCAGCTCGGGCTCGCCGAGCGCCGCTCAGGAGGTTGCCGAACAGCCAGTCGCCGATCGCGGGCCACGCCGGGCGACGGCGTTTCGCGCACTACGTCAGCCACCCACACTCTTGCAAACGATCTTCTTCGGGGTGTTGGGGATCGGCTCCGTGTTTGCCGCCTGGTGGTACGTCACCTATGGTGACGCGACCGAGCGAATGTTCCCTCGACACGTGTTGCCGAGCCCTGCTGAAACGTTCGGAGAGTTCAGCCATTTGTGGTTCGACCAGGCGCTCACGCGCAATCTGCTGGTCACGCTCCAGCGCGTGGCGCTCGGCTTCGGGCTGGCGGTGCTGGTCGGCATTCCGCTCGGCGTGCTCTGCGGTTGCTTTGCCTGGGCCCGGGCGTTTTGCGCGCCGCTGCTGTTGTTCGGGCGGAACATTCCGATCGCCGCGCTCACGGGGCTGACGTTCTTCTTCTTCGGCGTTGGCGAAGAGCAGAAAGTGATGTTCATCTTCATCGCCTGCGTGGCGTTCATCGTTTCGGACACGGCCACGGCCGTGCAGGACGTGGCCGGCTCGTACGTCGACACCGCCTACACGCTGGGGGCCAGCCGCTGGCAGATTGTGCTGAAGGTGCTGGTGCCGTTGTCGATGCCGGCCGTGTTCAATTCGTTGCGCGTGCTGTTTGGCCTGGCCTTCGGTTACATCATGCTGGCCGAACTGGTGCGCTCCGATGGCAAGTACGGCGGATTGGGCAATATCATCAACCTCGCACAGCGCCGTGGCCCGCGCGAGTACATCTTCTTGATTCTGCTGATCATTCCCTTGGTGGCCTTTGCCATCGATCGCCTGCTGTACTGGATGCAGCGCGAGCTGTTCCCACATCAGTACGGTGGCGCCGGCATCTTGAACCAGTTGGTGCGCGGCATCATGCACGTGACCGAGAGCATCAAGTTCCTGCTGTGGCGCATGGTGGGCATTAAGGCCGCGCAGACGCCTTCGTCGAAGGCCGCCATCGAGGAGCGCTCCGCAACCCCGGCACCGGGGGCCAATCGATGAACGTTCCGCAAGCGCTGGCGACGGCCACCGCTCCGCTGCCGCCAGGCGAAGTCGTCGGCATGGGGCGCATCCTGCCGTCGAGCCCGGTGCCGCATCCCACGCCCGAGCGGCCGCACGTCGTCGAGTTTGTCGACGTCACAAAGACGTACAACGCCGGCAAGTCGAACGCCTTCACGGCGATTCGCGACGTGAGCTTCACGGTCGAAGACGTCCACGGCAAGGGAGAGTTCGTCTGCGTACTGGGTCCCAGCGGCTGCGGCAAGAGCACCGTGCTGCGCTTGATCGCGGGGTTGCCGCCGCAACATCCGGCCACCAGCGGCAAGGTGCTCGTGTTCGGCCAGCCGGTCGCGCGGCCAGGGGCCGATCGCGGCATGGTCTTTCAAGACTACACGAGCTTCGACAACCGCACCGTGTTGGACAACGTGGCCTTCGGGCTGGAATGCCAGGGGGTGCCGCGCCGGTCGCGCTACGAGCTGGCTCGCGAGTGGATCGCTCACGTCGGCCTGAACGTGAAGACCGATGCCGGCAAATATCCCCATGAATTGTCGGGGGGCATGCGGCAGCGGGTGGCGATCGCCCGCACGTTGATCCTGCGGCCGCGGATCATCTTGATGGACGAACCGTTCGGCGCACTCGATCCGCAAACGCGAATGAACATGCAGGATTTGTTGATCTCGCTGTGGCGCGAGGTCGAGGCGACCGTGTTTTTCGTTACGCATTCGATCGAAGAGGCGGTGTTTCTGGGGGACCGGGTATACATTTTTTCGACGGCCCCCGGCACGCTGCTGGAGCAACTGCGGATCGAGCCCGCGGATCGCCCCGCGCAGCAGATGCAGCGCGATCCGCGGTTCGTCGACACGGTATGCTATATTCGTGATCGGATCGCCCAGTTGGAGGCCGCCGGGACCAAGGCTTGACCGAATTCGTCACCCGGCCGGCCGAGCGGGTAAGTTGGCGTGTGGAGTGAGGCAAACGTGGGTGCGCTGCGGTACGTCAAAGCCGCGTTTCTGAACCACTGGAACCTGCTGTTCTTCGGCGCCGGTGTGGTCGGCGGCGCGCTGAGCGGTGGCGCCGCCGACGTCGTTTTGCCCTTGGTGCTGGCCGCCGAAGTCGCGTACCTGGGCATGCTGGGGACGCACCCCAAGTTCCAGAAAGCAGTTGACGCCGGCGAGGCCAAGCTGCGCCGGGCCGACGCAGGGCAACACGCGCGTCTGTCGCTCGAGCGCGTGATGTCGGCGCTCCCTCCCGAGTCGCTTAAGCGATTTCAGGCGCTGCGCTCGTGTTGTCTCGAATTGCGGCAGATTGCGGCCGGGCTCAAAGACCCGGGGCCCGGGTCGCTGACCAGTCCGCTCGACGACCTGCAAGTTGCCGGGCTCGACCGGTTGTTGTGGATGTTCTTGCGGCTGTTATACACGGAGCACTCGCTGGAACGGTTCTTGAGCCGCACGCAAAAGCGCGAGATTGACGCCGAAATCGAGCGGTTAGAGCAGCAATTGCAAGCGGTCGGCCCCGCGGGTGACGATCCGCAGCGCATCAGAATTCGCAAAGCGCTCGAAGACAACCTGGCGACCTGTCGCGAACGGGCGGCCAACTTGCAAAAGGCCGCCGATAATCTGCAACTTGTGCGGTTGGAGCTCGATCGCTTGGAAAACAAAATCCGCTCGTTGGGCGAGTTGGCGATCGGCCGGCAAGAGCCCGACTTCATCGCGGGACAAGTCGATCAGGTGGCGGCCAGCATGCGCGACACCGAGCGGACGATGAGCGAGTTGAATTTTCCGACCGGTTTGGAACCGCTGAACGAAGTGATCCCGCCGCTGTTGCAGACGCCGCCCCCGCCACCACCGCTGCCGGCGAAGAAGAAGGTCAGGGCGTAAAGGGGGCGTTCAGGCTTCGTCAAAACGCGAAACGCACTTCTACCTGCCGGTGCACGAGCGGTGGAACGGGCCAGGCCTCGATCGGCTCGCAACCGCTTTGCAGGCATTCGTGCCAGGGCGGGATCTGATCGGTCTGATAGTAGCGCTCGACGTAGCGCCAGTCGGTCGCCACAAAATCGGCGAACCATTGATCCAGATGCGTCACGCCCGCTTCGTGCAGTAGCGTCAGGGCATAGCGGGCGGCTTCGTACTCGTAGTCGTGCAGCGCCTGCATGAAGCGCGCCTTGTCGTGCGTGTGCCGCAAGGCGTCGAGCTTGTCGACGATCGACGGCGCCACCCATTGCACCGAGTGGCCGAACAGGTGCAACAGCACGAAGCACTGCATCTCGAAGTCGACGTCGGGATCGAGCACGATCCGCAGCCCGTCGAAGATGCCGGTGCGCGGGGGCTCGAGGTCGCGATATTCGATGATGAACCCGCGCTTGACGACGGTCGTGGTGATGCGCGTCCAGAGTGGCAGTAGCTCGTCGGCGGCTAATTGTCCGACGCGGCCCGACGAGCGATTGCCAACTAATTCGTGCCCTGCGACGCGGATCATTAAAGGCGTGCTCCCACCCTGCGCGAACGTAGCTTGACGTGGCTGTAAATATAACGCGATCGCGCGGGTCTCGGCATGGGGGGCTTTTCTGCTTGACCTTTTGGAGCTGGCGCGTGATTCTGCTGGCTGTTTCGTGGGTCAAACCGCAGCGACGAGGCTGCGCCGTTTCGTTTGAGGATGCTGATGTCTGGCGCCGATCTCCATCGTGGTTTGGGTCCGCGGCTCGATCGCCGCACGTTTCTGGTCGCCAGCGGCGTTGGTTTTTGCGGACTGGACGCCGCGCGCTTGGCGCGGGCTGCCGAGGCGCAGTCGTCGACATCGCGCCGCAAGGCAAAGTCGTGCATCCTGGTGTGGCTCTCGGGTGGTGTGTCTCAACTCGACACGTGGGACATGAAGCCGCTGGCGCCGGCCGAGTATCGCGGGCCGTTCGGGCAGATCGCCACGACGGCGGCCGGCCTCGAGATGTGCGAACACTTGCCGAAGTTGGCGCAGCAGGCCCATCACCTGGCGGTCGTGCGGTCGCTGGGTCATTTCGGTCGCGGTACCGGTGATCACCACGCGGGCTACTACTACAACCTGACGGGGCACCATCCCGATCCCAGCTTTCCGCAGTTATTGAATGCGCGGACGCCGCGCCCCGACGATTGGCCGTTTATCGGCTCGGTGGTGGGCATGAAGCGGCCGCCCCATCCGTACTTGCCTAGCGCGATCACGCTGCCGCAGATCCCCGGCGCGCCGTCGTTCACGCGGCCGGGTCAGTTCGCGGCCCGGATCGGCGTCGAGCACGATCCGCTGTACGTGATCGGCAATGCGGAGAAGCCGCTCGAATTCTCGGTGCCGGCTCTGGCGCTCGAGGCCGGCATGAACACCGATCGGCTTGGTGCGCGCCGCGGTTTGTTGGACGAGGTCGACCTGGCAGCCGCGCGGGTGGATGCCGCGCTCGAAACCGCGATCTATAGCAAGCAACAAGAGCGCGCGTTCTCGCTCTTGGGTTCGCCGCGCACCAAGGAAGCGTTCGACGTCTCGGGTGAGTCCGCGGCCGTGCGCGAGCGCTACGGCGTAACCATCAACGGCATGAGCATGCTGTTGGCCCGCCGCCTGGTCGAGGCCGAGGTGCCGTTCGTGAGCGTCTTCTGGCAGGAGGATCTGGGGCGATCCGATCGCATGCACTGCGCCAGCGGCGGCGGCTGGGACACGCACGGCAATAACTTTGTGTGCCTGAAGGATTGGCTGCTGCCGGAGTTCGATCAGTGCTTCTCGGCGCTGTTGGCCGACCTGGCGGAGCGCGGGCTGTTGGACGACACACTCGTGTTCGTCACCAGCGAGATGGGGCGCACGCCCAAAATCGGCGATCCCCGCTCGGGCGGGGCCGGCGGCGCGGGACGCGACCACTGGACCCATTCGATGAGCGTACTGATGGCAGGCGGCGGGGTGCGCGGCGGGCAAGTCTACGGCAGCACCGACAAGCTGGGCGAGTTCCCGGCCGATCGGCCTGTCGCCCCCGAGGATATCGCCAAGACGGTCTATCACTCGCTGGGGATCGACGACCTGGCGCACGTCGATCGTGAGGGGCGCCCGTTCGATCTGCTGCCCGAGGGGAGCCCGATCCTGGGGCTGTTTTAATTCGGCGAAATCAAGGTGCTGAACGGCTATAGGTCGCCGGCTACTTCTTGCTCGCGCCCCTGGCGGCTTTGCCCTTGCCTGGTTTTTTGGTTCGCCCTCCGGCCGACAGCTTGGCCAGGGTCACGCTGGACAGGTCCTGACGGAAACGCTGCGCCGAGCGTTCGGTCAGGCGATTGATCGTGGTCAGGGCGGGTCGATGTGCGGGGCTGACGGCCGACAGCTTCGTGGCGGTGGGTTTCCCTTCAACCGCGGTCACGATATCCAACAGCGTGATCTTGCGTGCCGGGCGGGCCAGCGAGTAGCCGCCGCCGGGGCCCGACGTGCCGGTGAGCAGCCTGGCGTCGACCAGGCGCCGCAACACGCGATACAGAAACCGTGGCGGGTATTTGCCTGCCTTGGAAATGGTCGCGGCGGGGACGGGCCCCTCGCCGCGCGAATGGCTAACGCTCAGCAGTACACCGACCGCGTAGCTGACAGACCGCGTGAGTTTCATGGGGCGGCGGACCTCCTGCGACGACGGGCGAGTTAACTCTCCGCCGACCCAACGTTCCCTCGCGATGGCCACTGGGCCGATCGCATCCTTTAAGAACGACTCCGTGATTCTGCCGGAAGCAGGCAGTTTTATGCAAGCGCATGTTGACGGTTGGCGGCCAATCATCCCCCTGACAGGTCGGCGAAACGACCGTTTGCACCATTGGCGTAAGTAATTACGCCGGCTGGGTGCAGTCATCGCGACGAGACATTGATTGGCGCGTTGTTACGGCCAATCGATTCGTGCGGGCTTCAGGCCCTCGCCCGGCCGGACAAAGCCGACGCGGGCGGAGCGCCCCGGTGCCGCGGATTGCCGCCGCCGAGCGATCGACGAGTTGATTCCAAAAAAATCGGTCACACCCGTCGCGACCCAGCGAATAAGTTGTTGGTAGGAACCTACACATCGCGGGGCACGATCGGGGGGGGCGGCACGGGCATCTGGGGAGGATCGGGAACCTCGGACCCAAGGCCGGGTCACAAGATGCCTGGAACGAGGTGCCGGCAGTGGATTGTCGGAGAACTTGGCGGCGGTTTGGCGGAGAATCCGCAGCGGTTCGGCAGTGTGCCGAGTGAGGGGAGTTCGCGCATGACTATGGGTTGGTTTCGGAAGACGGGTTCGGGCCGGCGCAGCGCCAAGCGTCGTAACCTTCAGTCGTTGCGACCTGCTCGCGCGGCCGTCCGGCGGCGCGTGCTCTCGATCGATGCCCTCGAGCGGCGCGAGGTGCTCTCAGGCGTGGTCACGATCGGCGATAGCTGGGCCTGGCTAGTCGCCGCGGGGGCACCGGGGTCCGCCCCGGCCGCTCCCGGTTTCAGCAACAGCCTGGGGAACGCGATCAACGCGTTTTTCCCTGGCGTGCCGGTCTATAACGAGTCATTCGGCGGCGGCACCGCGGCGCAGCATGCCGCTCAGATCGGCGACATCATCAATCGCATCAATGCCCATCCCGATGCCGACATTGTCTGGCTTAGCTCGGGGGGAAACGATCTGCTGCTGGGGCTCGCTGGCGGGGGTTTCTATGTCAATAACCCCAATAACGCGGCGGTCTACGCCTCAATCCAGTCGAACGTGCAGTTCATCGTCGACTCGATTCTGGCGATTCGTCCCGACATTCAGGTGGTCATCGAAAGCTACGACTACATCAACGTCTGGGACATGGTCTCGGGTTCGGCCGGCGACACGATCCGCGCGAACCTGGGGATCATCAAGTCGGGCAACGTCGGACTCGATGGCCTGCAAAACCAGGCGCTGAACGACGGCCTCAAGGCTGCCGAAGCTGGTAAAGTCGCGATTGCCAACGCCAGCAGCCGCGTCGCGCACATCTACAACTTTGGCCTCCTGAATACCACGAACGGCTACGCCGGGGGCTACTTCCCGTCAGTCTCCGGCACCGGCAGCACCTACCCGCCGGAACTGTACCCCGCCTGGCCCACGCGCCCATCGTTGATGAACAATGCCGATCCCATCCACTTAAATTCGGCCGGCTACAACATCCTGTCGTTGTATGCCGTGCAGAAGTACTTTGGCACGGCGTTGCAATCGGCGACACTCGCGCTGAATACTACCGACCTGGCGTTCGGCAACGTGCGCATCGGCACCACGGCCTCGTTGGGTACGACCGCCAGCAACGTCGGACCGAACTACACCAAGGTCAAGGATCTCACCTTCAGCGTGGCGACCGGGCCGTTCGGTGGCGGGGGGCAGAGCTTCAACCCGCTCTTCAAAGATCCTTCGCTGGGGAGCGACACGGCCTCGGTGAATTATTCGTTCACGCCGACGGGCGGGGGCGCGCAGAACCAGATCGTGAGCGCCAGCAGCTCGAGCAACAATCAAAATATGTTGCTTTCGGGCACAGGCGTAGGACCCACCTTCACGTCGATCCCCGACGTGACGCTCAGCCCCGTGACGGCCGGGTCGGTCGTCGCGCAAGGGGTCAACGTCGTCAACACGACGACCGATGGAAATCTCGGCAATCTCACGAACCTCACGCTCGTTTCGGCCGCGATCACGGGCCCCGATGCCAGCCGCTTCGCGCTTACCAACTTTACGCCCGGCAGCGTCATCACCGCGGGCAACTTTCAAACGAACATTTTACAGTTCAGCGCCGTGGGGGCCGCCTCGGGCACTTACAACGCGACACTGACGTTCACGACTGACGTGGGGGCTGCCTTTGGCGTGGCCGGCACGCAGTACAGTATTCCCATTTCGGCGGTTGTGTTTACGCCACCGGTTGTCAGTTCCGGCGGATCGTACAACACGACCGAGAGCACCTCGATATTGCTGAACGCCTCGGGCACAGGGGATATCACCGCGTACGCCTGGGATCTCGACAACAACGGCTCGTACGAAACCTCGGGCCAGAGTGTCAGTTTCACACAGCCCGACAACGGGGTGTTCACGGTCAACGTGCGAGCGACCGGCCCCTTGGGGACCTCGACCGCCACGACGACCGTCACGGTTGCAAACGTCGCGCCCACCGCGGGCGTCGTCGGGCCGAGCGCATTGCAGCGCGGCGTTTCGCAGAATTTCACGCTTTCGGCGAGCGACGTATCGAGCATCGATCAGGCAGCCGGCTTCAGCTACACGATCGACTGGAACGGCGACGGTTCGGATGTCGAGGTCGTCAACGGCCCGTCGGGGACGGTCGTCGCGCACACGTTCAGCACGGTCGGCGCACGCACGATCAAAGTGACCGCCACGGATAAGGATAGCGGCGTGAGCACGCAGTCGACGCTGGCCACGAGCGTCAGCGCCGCGCAGGTGAGCAGCGGCGATTTGATCTGGACTGGCACCGCCGGCGCCGACCACGTGCAGTTCGAGCAATTGAGCCCGACCAGCGTGCGCGTCACCACCACACTGGAAAACGGCCTGGCCACGAACTTCGTCGAAACCTTCAACGGGGTTACCGGTCGCGTTGACGCGAAGGGGAATGAAGGTGACGACACGCTCGACGCGGCGGCGTTATCGTCGATCGCCGCCACGCTCGACGGTGGCACCGGCAACAACACGCTCTATGGCGGTGAGGCCAACGACATTCTGATCGGCGGCGCGAATTACGGCCCGAAAGTCAACGGCCCCGAAGGGCAGCAAGGCAGCAACATCGTGGTCGGCGGCGCCGGCGACGACACGATCTACGGCAACGCAATCAATGGCGCAGAAGGCAAAGGGGGGAACAACCTTCTGCTCGGCGGCGATGGCGAGGACACAATTTATGGCAATTGGACCAACGGTGGCGAGGGAGGCGGCCGCAACCTTATCGTCGGGGGCGCCGATGCCGACACGCTGTACGACTACCAGGCAGCCGACGGCGCCGAGGGGCGCGGCAGCATCCTGATCGCCGATGAAACTTCGCTCGGCCTGGCCGATCTGGGGGCCGTGCTCAGCGAATGGACCAGCACGCGATCGTACTCCGCAAGGGTGGACAACATCCTGGGAGTGGGGTCGGGCGACCGCAACAACGGCAGCGTATTCCTGCAGGCGGGGGATAACGTAACGGCTGACTCCGCAGAAGACAGCCTCTGGGGATCGACCGGCGGAACCGGCTTCAATTGGTTCTGGTACGTGTTGGCCGTCGACTCGATCAACCGCGCCAAAGTGGGCGAAACGCACACGCTTCTGTAGGCGCGCCGCGTAGTCGTGCCGATTGGACCGGATTTGCCGCCTGTTCTGCCCCCCCGCGCGGCTGTGGCTACCGGTGACGGCCCGGGGGCGCTTTCTGTTTGTCCCGACGGCGGATGCATAGGGGCTGGATTCCGGCCAGTTCACCGGGATCATTCGGCAGCTTTCTTGCCTTGCCCAAATTGCCTAATTAGTATCGAGATAAGAACCTTCGACTACTCGATAGCGGGACTGGGAGATCGCGGCACATGCGCCTTCAACGTCTGTTTTTATTGGTAGCGATCGTCGCCGGCCTGTTGGCCTGCGGTGTTTCGAGCGCCACGGCCCAGCAGTTGGCCGGCGTGAAGATCGACGCCGATGGCGTGCTGCGGATGCAGGTGATCGACGACCCAGGTGGGTTGCTGATGCGCGAGCGCGTGGCCGCTGCGCAGGCGGCTCTCAATCCGCAGATTGCGGTTGCCAGCCCCCTGCGCAAGATCTCGCTTACGCGGCTCGAGCGCGCCGTGGCCGATCGCCTGGCCAAGGGGCTGCGATTGGGCGACGACATGCGCTTTCTGGCCGGCATCACCCGGTTGCAATATGTCTTCTTTTATCCTGAAACCAACGACATCGTCGTGGCGGGGCCCGCTGGCGGTTGGGCCGAAGACCTGACGGGGCGCGTGTGCAGTATCGAAACGGGTCGCCCCGTGCTGCAACTCGAAGACCTGGTGGTTGCCCTGCGCGCGTATCCGCCCGGCGAGAAGGGTGGCCCCACGATCGGTTGCTCGATCGATCCCACGCCCGAGGGCCTGGCGAAGATGCAGGAGTTTCTGCGACAGGTGGGGCCCAACGCCACGCCCGCCGACACCGACGCAATCGTCAACGGCCTGCGAACCAGCATGGGCATGCAGAAGGTGAGCGTGTTGGGCGTCTCGCCGCGCACGCATTTCGCCCAGGTGCTCGTCGAAGCCGACTACCGCATGAAACTGATCGGCATCGGGCTCGAGCGACCACCGATCAAGATGGCCAGCTACGTCGACAAAGCGAGCCCGGCTGGCGTGGCCCGCAACGCCATGCAACGCTGGTTCTTCGTGCCCGACTATCAGTGCGTGCGCGTGGCCGGTGACAAGCTGGCGATGGAGATGGTCGGCGACGGGGTGAAGCTCGTCGGCGAAGGTGAAGTGGTCAACGCCGCGGGCGGGCGCGTCGTGGCCGGCGCCCAGGATCGGGCGAGCCAGATCTTCGTCACCACCTTCACGAAGAAGTACCCGCAGTTGGCCGAGAAGGCGCCGATCTACGCGCAGCTTCGCGATTTGATCGACATGTCGATCGCGGCGGCCTTCATCCAGGATCAGGACTACTACACGGCGGCCCATTGGCGGATGGAGTTCTTCGGCGACGAAAAGAAGTTTGCCACCGAGACCCAGCAGGCCCCCGAGCAGGTCGAAACCGCCGTGACTTCGATCTGGAAGGGAAACCAGTTGATGACTCCGCTGGGGGGCGGCGTCACCGTCGAGGCCGAGCGGGCGCTCGAACCGTCGAACCTGCTGACCGATGAAGGGAGCCAGGTGCAATCGGCTCGCGCGGCAGGCAAAGTCGAATTGGCCGACGGCCAGTGGTGGTGGGATTAAAGACCGCCGTGGCGTGGTGGATGTCTCGGCATCTGGCATCCTTGGCAGGGTGATGTCACGCCTGTTAGCCGCGGGATTTATCCCGCGCGCCAGCCTGTGCCGGATGGCAAGTGGAGTGTCTTCGCGCGATCGGAGGTTCTCCGTCGAACGCGCTAGCGCGCGGAGCAAGCTCCGCGGCTAACAAGCATCTTCGCCTGCGCCGCCAAAGAGCGTCGCAATCCGGCGATCGATATCCGGCACGGCGCGGCGCAACAGCCACATCGACACCCATTCCGCGGGCTTGAGCGATAGATAGGCCGCGTCGGCCAGCCAGCGGTTCTGCAGGCGGCGCGCAATCGGCGGCCCGAGTCGATCGTAGACCGTCCGTGCGGCGCCGTGCAGCCTTGGCGACCATGTCAGTAGCGCCAACTCGGCTGCTTTGAGCCGCGCGAGCTGTCGATTCACCACGCGCGGCGTACTGTCTTCGGCCAACCATTCTTGCGCGCCCACAAAACGGCGATGCCCACGCGCGGCGGCCGTCGCGATGTAGCACGTCGGCGGACTGGTCGGCAAGTGGGAGTAATGATCGAGCGCTTCATGATACGCGAGGCGCCAAGCCGCCATGAAGCCGGCTGACCAAGTGGTGATGCCAAGCAATTCGCTGAGCCGCAGCTGCCAGCGGCTCCCTGTGAAGCGCACGAGCTGCCGGCTATAGCGCGCGAACGTGAGCAAGGCGATCCAGGGAGTGGCCAGCAGCAACATTGCTCCCTGGAACAGCGGAAAGAACGCGAGGAAGCCAACCAAGTCGTTGGGTGTGTTCAGCAGGATGTGGATTGCTTCGGCCAGCGTCACACAGAGTGTTAGTAGCAACAAGGCGGGCCACGCCGGCCAGCGCAATCGTCCCACAACCAGCCAGACCATCCAGACGAGATTCAGGCTGAGAATGGTAATGAGCGTGATGTCGGAGGGTGATTGACGTAAGAGCGAGAAGAGCCAGAGCCCGATCAGCACGGCGATCGGCCCCACGGTAAGCAAGCCGCTGTAGACGCCGAAACGCACCAGCCGGTAATGGGCAAACCGCTGCGGCGCCGCGATCACCAGCGCCAGGCAAGTCGCGCTAAACGCTAAAAAAGGCGCGAAGGCCAGCAGCGAGTTGGCATTGAGAAGTAGCAGGCCGATATCGAGCTTGCTGCCCGATTGCCACTCGGGCCCAAAGACTTCCGATAAGGACAGAAAGATCAGCAGCAAGCCCGGCACGACGAGCCCGGCAACCAGGTCAATGCTCCGCCGGACGATGTGCTGATCGGCGAGCAGCGGGGCCGGCAGCGGCGACTGCGGCGCGATTTCAACTTCTGCGTCGGTCATGCGCCGGTCCCTGGGGCTGGAAGTGATACGCGGGGGGTGCGAGATCGGTTCGAGGTTCACAAAGGACTGGTACGATAGTCGAACATCTAGGTGACGACACCTGCTTGCGAACTATTTACGGCGGCATGAGGAATCTTCGCGTTATGAGTCGATCTTTACTCATCGCCTTACACGGGAAGCAGGCTGCCAACGCCCGGGTGCGGCAGGCCGTGGCCGCGCAGCGAAAGGCGGGGCACAAGGTCGACGTGCGCGTCACTTGGGAAGCGGGCGACGTGCGGCGAATGGTGCGCGAAGCGATCGACTCGCGCGCCGACACCGTGGTCGCCGGTGGTGGCGACGGCACCATCAATGAAGTGGTCGATGCGCTGATCGCTCACCAATCCGCTGCTTCAGTGCGAAATCTTGATAACGAAGCGACTGCAACGGTTGGCCCCGCGCTCGGCATCTTGCCGCTGGGTACTGCCAACGATTTCGCTCGCGCCAATGGTATACCGCTCGATCCCGTGGCTGCGCTTGAGCAGATCGTCGACTCGGAGCCGGCGCGGATCGACGCCTGCCGCGCGGGGGAGCGCACCTTCATCAATGTCGCCACGGGCGGGTTCGGCACCCAAGTGACGGTCGAGACGTCTGAAGATCTCAAGCGGCTGTTGGGCGGAACTGCTTACTTGCTGACGGGGCTGACGCGCTTCAATAGCATTCATAGTTCGGCCGGCAGCTTCCGCGGGCCAGACTTCGCGTGGCAAGGGAAGTTTCTGGTGCTGGCAGTCGGCAATGGACGCCAGGCGGGGGGCGGTCACGTGCTCTGCCCGCGGGCGTTGCTCAACGATGGTCTGCTCGACGTGAGCATCCTGCCTGACGTGGAACTTTCCGAGCTGTCGACGGCGCTGGGCAACTTGCTGCGTGGCGGTCTAGCGGCGGTCGAGCAAACGGTCGTTCGTGCGCAGGTCCCTTGGCTGGAAATCCACTCCGAGACGCCGCTGAACATCAATCTCGACGGCGAGCCAATCGCGGGGCATGGGTTCCGCTTCGACGTTGCCGCTGGCGCCGTGCGTGCGCATCTGCCTGGTTCGCCGCTGCTAGCAGCGACGTGAGATATTGGTGAAGTTGGGCGAACCTTGCCGATTCTGCGGCCTTTTTCCTCAGCCGGCGCACCCATCACCCCCGATGGATAGAGCCGGGATGTTCTGCGCTGACCGTGCGCGCCAATCCCGGCAAACCAGATCGAGTTGCGAGGCGAGGCATCTTGCGCTACCGCATCGTCAGCATGCTTTTGACGATCGCTTGCTGCGGTGGGGTCGCGCGCGCGCAGTCGAAGCCAGAGCCGCTGCCAAGTGTTACACCAGCGGCTACATCAAGTGTCACGCCGAGTGTTGCCCCGGTGGTCGTGCCCGTCGAAGTCGTGCCAGCTCCGCAACCGCTCTCCGCGCCACGTCCCGCACATTCCAGCGTGCAAGCGATCGCCGAACCGGTGCCTGCGTCGCGCAATCGGCTCGGTCGCTTGACGGCGCTCCAAGGCCCCGGCGTGCGCAATACGCCCGATGACCGCACCGACATGGAGAATCGCATTCGCGAGCTCGAGGGCCTGGGCCCCGCTCCCGGCACAACGAGTGCGGACGAGAATCGGGCCTCGGGGGCCGTCCCCGATAAACCGACGGTCGCCTGGACCGGTGAGCTCCAGGCCGACACGATCATGTTGACGCAATCGGCCGCCAACCGGGAGGTCCTTGGAGACCTCGAGAACTTCAACGACTTGCGCCGCGCCCGCTTAGGGGCGATCGGCAGTCTCTTCACCAACACGATCTATCGCATCGAGTTCGATTTCGCGCAGCAGGGAAGGCCAACGTTTCTCGACGTTTACGGCCAGTTCACCGATCTGGCGATCGTCGATAACGTGCGCATCGGCCACTACTTCGAGCCGTTCTCGCTCTCACGATTGACCTCCAATCGCTATCAAACGTTCATGGAACGTCCGCTCTTGGACGCGTTTGCCCCCAGCCGTAACCTGGGCGTGTCGGCCTTCAGCACCTATGCCGATATGCGGGGTTGCTGGCAAGCGGGCATCTTTGCCGCTGATTCGAACGACGATGGCGAAGAGCAAACCGATCGCGGCGGTACCGCGTTCACGGGCCGACTGACGGCACTCCCCTATTGGGATGAACCGTCCGACGGGCGCTACTTCATGCACCTCGGCGGCTGTTTCAGCTATCGGCGGCCTCCCCGGCAGACGTCGCGCTTCGGCTACTGGCCCGGCTTTCGGCCCGGCTCGTTCGACAACATCAACTGGCCGCGCTGGGCCGACACCGGCAACATCCCCACCGAAGACGTGCAACTGTTCGATCTCGAGTGGGCCTTGGTCATGGGGCCCGTTCACGTGCAGGCCGAGTATGCCGCGTCGCTGGTCAACCAGATCGGCGGGCCCGATCTCGCGTTCGGAGCCTGGTATGTCGAAACCGGCTGGTTCCTGACGGGTGAGAGCCGCCCTTACTTGCAGGAGTTCGGCATCTTCAACCGCGTGACGCCGTATGAACCATTCTTCTTCAATCGCACGCGGCGCGGCCTGCAGGCAGGATTAGGGGCTTGGCAACTCGCGTTTCGGGTCGAAGAGCTCGACGTCAGCAACCAGAACATTCAAGGTGGCCGGCTCGTCGACCTGACCTTGGGGCTGAACTGGCACGCCAATCCGTACACGAAGGTCTACTTCAACTACGTCCACGCGATCCTGCGACGCGACGTGCCGGGGACGAGCACCGGCAACCTCTACGGTTTGCGTGCCCAGTTTGAGTTTTGAGCCCCGCGAGCGCTCGGTTGCGTTCTGCCCCAGCCGCATGGGAGACTCTAGAGGGGAGCCTGGTGGCTTCACCACATCCCGGCAATGGTAGTTACGGGCATGAAAATCTGGCGGCCCCTCTGGAGTTGCGCGGCATTGCTCTTCGTTGCGCTCGCCTGGTGCTGCAGCGGCCCCGTGATTGTCGCCGAGGAGCCTGGCGCCGACGTTGCGCCGGCCACCGATCGCGCGGCCGATGCGAGCGATGACGCAATCGACGGCGCTGCTGCCGCACAAACGCCCGAGGAAGCGGAGCTCGCTGAGGAAGGACTCCCCAGGCCGCTCAAACGATACAAGGGTCGGCGGATCGCTCCCTACATGACGTGGCACGGCGCCGTCTGGCTCACGCGACCCGAGCGCGCCCAGGAAGAGCAAACCGACAAGCTGCTGGCGGCGCTGAAGATCAAACCAGGTCAGACGGTCTGCGATCTCGGATGCGGTAACGGATACTACACGCTTGAGCTGGCGCGAATGGTCGGCCCCAAGGGCAAAGTGCTGGCAGTCGACATTCAGCAGGAGATGCTACACATGCTCGATTTGCGTGTGAAGGAGGCAGGCCTCACGAACGTTGAGCCGATCCCCAGCACGCCGATCGACCCCAGGCTGCCGCCGGCCAGTTGCGATTTGATTCTAGTGGTCGACGTCTATCACGAGTTCGGCTATCCCGAACAGATGCTGGCCGCGCTGCACAAGGGCTTGAAGCCCGACGGGCGGTTGGTGTTGGTCGAGTTTCGGGCCGAAGACCCGCTGGTGCCGATCAAGCCTGAGCACAAGATGAGCAAGCGGCAAGTGCTCAAGGAGCTGGAGCCCAACGGCTACGAATTGGCCGAGCAATACGACGAGCTAAGCTGGCAGCACGTGTTGTTCTTCCGGCAGGCGGAAAAGAAGGGGGAAGACAGGTCGGACGAATCCGCAGTTGAGAAACGCTCTCGTTAGCCACGCACGACCCAGGGCAGACGGGCGACGATGCGGCGCGATGGTGAGCCGGGGGCCGTCTGCCCTGGGCTTGGGCACATGCGTGCGGAGGCGATTCAACCTCACACCAACCGGTGCCCGAGCCGGTCTTGCGGCTGTTCGATCTCGGTGCGTAGCGTTGCCACGTCAAGCTTCAGCCGATCGAGCCGATCGCTGAAGCGGCGCACCGCGCGGCATTCCTGCTCGATGCCGGCGAACACGCCGCTCGTGGCGGCCGGCGTGATGCAGCGCGTGGTCAACTGATCGATCTCGGTCGATAGCCCGCGGCGCAAGCGCTGCGTGAACGCCCACACCAGCACGGTACACCAGAGCACCAGCCAGAGCGCGGCGGAAACGAAGAACTCCAGGCCGAACAACGGCTGTGGAGTGCTCGATAGCCAGGAATCCCAGAAGAAATTCTTGCCGAGTCGGTAGAGGAGCATCACGAGCATGGCGCCCAACAGCACTTCATACCAGGCCCGCACGCCAGGGCCGATGTGCCGCGCAGCCTGGCGGCTGATCGTTTCGTCGAGCTGCATGGCGGCCGTGGCGGCGAACGCTTCAGCCGCGAGCTGGGCTTGTTGCTCGAGCTGAGCGGGCTGGGTGTCGGTCGTCTTGAGCCCCGCTTCGACGACGTAGCCATCCAGGATGATCGCGGCGGTGCGCAGTTCTTGCTCGTCGCTCCAACTGGCGGCCACGCGGTGCGGCGTCACCCGGGCGCGGCGTTCGTCGCGCATCCGGCGTAGCGTGCGGCCCCCTTCCCACACGCCCCACAGCGCCACTTGGGCCGGCGTGCGGGCACGCATCAAGGCCACGCTCCCCAGCAGGCTCCCCAGCCCTTGATAGGCGCGGAGGACGATCGAGAACGGGCTGAATCCCCAGCGGCGCACCACTTCGGCCAGCAGGCGGTTTTCCCATAGGCGCCGGCTCGTCGAAAGCTCGTCGCGAAGTTCGCGCGTGAACTGTGCCGCCAGCCGCGCCCGCTGTTCGGCGAGCGCCGCTTCGACATGTTCGACGGCCGGCAGCCCTGCGTCCAACCGGCGACGGCAGCCGTCCAAGCCATGCTCGATCAGGTCGAGAAAATTCGCGCGGCGAATCCGCTGGCCGGCGAGCCCCGCCAGTTCGCGCGTCAGCAGATCGACGAGTCGGGCAAAATCTCCGCGCGGCTCGATCCCGTTCTGAGCGTCGGCCAGGGCCGTGCGCGAGTCGACGAAGAACATGTCGCCGACCTGGTACTCAGTCTCCAGCGCGCGGCGCCAGTCTTCGCGCACGTCGTCCGAATTGTCAGCATGCGTTTCGACGAACACCAACCGCGCGCCGGGGGCCGCGGCCGCCAACTCGTCGAGCACGCGGGCGCTGCGATACTTCTGCTGTGTGGCGGTGACCAACAGCACGTCGCAATGCGGCAGTAGCGACCGTAACCGCGAGAGATTTGTGCCGCTTTGCTCGGGGTCTTCGGTCGTGTCGGGGTCGGGGCAGTCGATGATCACCAGGTCGCGCAGGGCGGGCAGGTCGCGCTCGACGACGCGCACTTCAGCCAGATCGATGCCCAGCGACGCGGGCGAGACCCCTGGCTTGCAGATCAGCACCGGTTGGCGCGTGGTGGGGCGCTCATGCCCGCTGGCGGTGACTTCGGCCCCCAGCAGGGCGTTCACCAGCGTGCTTTTGCCGGTGCCGGTGCCGCCAAGCGTGGCGATCACCAGCGGGGCCTGAAGTCGCACGCGGAGCGCGTCGGCTCGCTCGATCAGCCGGCCGACCAAAGCACGGCAGCCGCGGGCCGGGGGCCAATCGGGAGCCTGCTCGGCCCAATGCTGCAGATCGGCAACGAGCGTATCGATTTCCGCCAGCAGCTCGACCTGGGCAAATTCTGGCGGGGCTGGCGTCATGGTTCGTGAAACGGGGCGTACGCGGAGCGGGGATACGGGGCTCCTCAATTCTACGCTATCCGCGGGCCGGTTGGATAATCACTGCCCGCGCCCTGCGAGGATGGCTAGACCTGCGCGGTCAATTCGCTCGCCTGGCGGAAATTGCTGGCCGCGGTCACGCCGCCGCGGGCATATTGCTGAGCGATCGCCCGCAGAGCCTCGAAGCCGGCCACGTGGCCGGCGGTCAGCTCGGCCAGCACTTCGAGCGAGAGCTGTTCTTTGACCATGAGCGCGAGCAGCGGGGCCATCGCGGCGGCATCGGTCGCCACGAGCGTCGCGCCGATCAGCCGGCCCGTGCCGCGCTTGGTGTGGATCAGGGCGAAGTGGTCGGCGTGCGTGCCGAGCGTGCAGCGATAAGTGTCCAGCTCGAAGCCGAGGCTCGGCGCCTCATGCGTGGTGCAGCCAATTTGCACCAATTGCGGACGCGACCGTACAACGCGCGGCACGACCACCGCCGCGTAATGCTCTCCGCCTGAGAGGAGTGCGTTGCGCACAGCGAGCCGGCCGTAACCTTCGGCATCGGGCAAGGGCGCGGCTGCGGCGCAACAGACTCCCGCGGCATAGATGCGTGGATTCGAAGTACGCAGCCGCTCGTCGACGACCAGGCCGGCGTCGCTCATTGTGAGTCGTGCGGCGGCCAGTCCGCCGGGGGCCTGCCAGCGCGGTTCGGACGCGAGCAAGAGCAATTCGTCGGCCAGCAGTTTGCGAAGTTCTTCGCCGTGCTCGATTGTCAACAGACGGGCGCTGGCCAGTTGCTCGACTTCTCGGAGCGACCAGCCGCGGTGGACACGCACGCCCGCGTGTTCGAGCCCCCGCGCGACGATGGCCGTGGCCGCGGGATCTTCGCCGGGCAAGAGCTCGCCGCTCGGCGTGACGAGATGCACTTCGGTGCCGAGCTGTGCAAACAGGTCGGCTAGCTCGACGGCCGCGGCTCCGGCACCGACAATTGCCAACCGGCGAGGTAGGGCGGCAAGCTGCGGCCAGGTTTCGGCGGTCAGCGGTTGGACTGCGTCCGACGTGCCGGCGTCGCGATCGATTGCTTCGGCCGGGAGCGTCGTTTGAGCCGGCGCGATGATCGCCCGCTCGAACGATAGTTCTCGGCCATGCACCGCGATCGTGTTGACGCCAGTAAAGACGGCGCTACCAAAATGAACTTCAATGCCCAGGTCGCCCAACTGCTGGGCACGCTGAGCTTGAATTGCCCGCGGGTCGTAGCGGCGCTTGTCGGCCGTCCACTGGGCAAACCGAGCGGCCGGGTCTTGTTGTTGAGTGCCGGCTTGAACTGCTTGCCAGAAATCGAGCCGGACGGCCGCCGCGTCGTCCAAACCGTTCTCGGCGACGATTCGCGGAGCAACCAGCGCGACGGGCCCCGTCAAACGGGCCGCTTCGGTCGCCGCTCGCACCGCGGCGCAGCCACCGCCAATGACCAGCACGCGATACGCCTGCGGGGGCACGGGGTTCGTCCAACCGTGTGGAATGACCAGGTCTGGCGTGTTCGACGAATCGCGTTGCATAGCGCAGAACTCACGTGATCGAGGGGTGCGCGGAGACGGCCCGCCGAGGGCTCTCCGCGGGCAATGTAGCAGGCCGGGCGATTTTCGTCTGCCGAGGCGCTTCGATAGGCGATTAACGGCGAGTCGACTTATCGACGCGGCTGGCCAGCTCGCTGTACTTGCGGGCCTTTGTCTCGTCCCCCATCTGACGATGCATGCTGGCCAGGTTCGAGTAGGGAACGGCCAGGGCCTTCGCTTCGAGGATCCCTTGTTCGACGGCCTGCTCGACAAGCTTAAGCCCCTCGTTCGACAAGCGCAGGGCCTCTTTGCGATCGTCCGACTGCCAGTAGGAGACGGCCATGCTCACGAACGTTTCGCCTTGCCGGCCAACATCGGCCAGTGCGGAGTCGGGGATCGGCTCTTCCAAAAGCGGCACCGCCTTGTTGAACCAGGGAAGCGCCTTGCGATGATCTTGCTGCTGAATGGCGTAGATCGAACCGATGCGGAAGTAGAGCCGGCCCATCATGTAGGCATGCCCCGGCAGTTGCTGGCGCTCGACGCCGGCGCGCTCGAGGTAGGCGACGGCCAACGTGCCGTACTCCAGCGCGGGGTCGAAATCGCGCCGCATGTGCAATACCTGCAACGTGTCGTAGAGGGCCATGCCCAGTTCCCACTCCCAGCGGCGGCGCATCAGCGTATCGGCCGACTGCTCGATCAGTTTGCGGCCATGTTCGAGCGCTTCGTCGGTCCACTGTTGCGGATCGACCTTCCCTTGCAGCCCGACGAGCGCGGCGAGCGCCTCGCGGGCGACGGAAAACGACGCCTGGCCGGTGAAGGTCAGCTCGTCTTTGTCGACACGCTCGGCCCAGATCTCGGAGCGCTCGAGCCATTTTTCGACGGCTCCGCCTTTGCTCTTCCAGTTGCCCCAGGCGATCGAGCGGGCGGTGCCAAGATGGGCGCGCAACAGCACGTCGGTCGCTCGGCGCCGTACCGCGGTACGTGAATCGTCGGCCAAGGGCTCGGCGAGTTCCATCGCTTGCTGGTAGAGTTTCACGGCCTGCTTGAAATCGCGTTGCGGCCCGGCGGCGAGCTGATCGGCCCGTTGCACGAGCGCGGCGGCGCGCCACTCGGGGGCCTCGGTCGCCAATTTCTCAGCGGCTTTCGACGCCGCGAGCGCCTTGTCGAATTGCCCCGTCTGTTCGAGTTGCCGGCCGAGGATCAACTGGTACTCGGCCGACTGGTCGTCAATCGCGACCGCTTCTTCGGCCGCACGCAAGGCCTCGGGGTAGCGTCCCAGATCGGAGAGCAGCTCGGCACGCAGCGCATGGGCCGCGGCCGTGCGCTGATCGAGCGACAGCGCCAGGTCGAGATCGGCCAAACTCACGCGGTAACGACGCTGTCGCGAAGCGGCCGCGCGCAGCACAAACGCCTGCGGACCCACCGGTTCGACGAGCACCTGGAAGACCTTGTGCTCGGGATCGTCGGGCAGAAAACTAAAGACAACGCCGCGCTCGGGGAAGGCCTGCCCTAGCGGCTCGCCCTGTTCGTCAAAAACGGTCACGACGCGGATATCGTCGAGCTCGAGCTCTTTGGCGAGCTCGTCGGCTTTGAACGGTTGCATCAAGTTGACGAGGATGCTCTCGAGCGTGTCGCCGGCAAACGTGGCAACCACGTCTTCAAAAGGCTCGATTTTGTAGACTTGCTGCACGCCGCCGTCGACTTCGGTGGTTTCATGCGGCGCGCCCCAGGAGCCGAGCAGTTGGGCACGCGTGGTTTGACCGGGCGCGGCGCCATTGAACTGAGCGACTTCGATCTCGACTTTCGTCGCCTTGTCGTCCGGTTTTTCGGCCGGGGGAGACGCGACGCGCGGATCGTGGGAGTCGCGCTGCTTGCTGGATGGTGCTTCGCGATCGTCGGCCGCGGGCTCGCTGGGTGAATCGGTCGCGACGCCGGTGTCGTCCACTTCTTCACCACGCACGCGCAGACTGGTTTCGCTGGAGCCGGGGGCCCGCGACGGTTTTGCACGGCCGTGGCTCGGTGCTTGATCGGTGGCGACGGCGCCCGACGGAATCTGCACCGGTTCATCCGCGGCGACGCGATGATCGCAGGTGAACGCCACGAGCAGCGCGGCGACTATCATCGCCAGTGCGATGGCGCGACGAAGTCGACGATCGCCGCGCAACGTCGCGCGGCAGCCGCGGTTTTGTTCAGTCTGCACGATGGAAATTCGTCTCATGGCGAGTTCCCTCCGTAGAACTCCGCAAGGCGACACGAAAGTGATCGCGTCGATTGATTTCGGGTGGCGTCGCGGCGGGCGCGGCTTCGTGCCACGCGGGCTGCTACTGGCCTGCAGCGCGACCGCGATCGAGTGGCCTGATGGCTACCGGGCGCAGGCGCGCAGGATTTCGGCGGGCGGAGTATATCGATGCCGGGAAAAACTCCCTAGCCGGGATTATTCGGCCGCGGGCCGCTGGCATAGCACTGCTAGCACGCGATCGGCCTCGGCCCCGTTTCCACGTTCGATTTCCGCGAGGGCAATTTCGCAGGCAAGCCGTTGATCAACGGCAAAAATCACGGCCGAACCGGACGCGGGCGGGCTTGGGACGAGTCGCTCGCTGATCGCCGCCAACAGCTCTGGCATGCCAGCGCCGGTGTGGGAGCTGGTGGCGATGGTTGGAGGTTCATTGGCCGTGAATTGTGGGCCCATGAGCAGATCGCACTTCGAGCGCACGAGGATCGAACGGTCGGCAATCGGTGCTGGAACCTCGATCAACGGTGATGTGCGGACGTCGCAGGGCATCAGCCACAGCACGACGTCGGCCCTGCTCATCTGCGAGCGTGCCAGCGCGACGCCGGCCTGCTCCAACGGATCGCTGCAATTCGAGAGCCCTGCCGTGTCGGCCAGCTCTACGGGCCAACCGTCGATCCCGGTGCGCACCGTGAGCACATCGCGTGTGGTGCCGGGGAGCCGGGCGACAATCGATCGTTCGTAACCGACCAGCGCGTTGATCAGACTGCTTTTACCGGCATTGGGTGGGCCCCCCAGCACCACGCGCCATCGACGGGTGAGATGCTCGCCGAGCTTGACGGTAGCGAGCAGCGCTTGCAGTTGCTCGACTGCAGCGGCACACTGTTGCCGGGCGATCAGCGTGCGCACGTTGGCGATCGCGCGTGATAGCGCGCCGCGAACTTGATCGAGCAGAATGCCGGCGGTGCGCAGCGTGGGTGCGTCGGCCAATAGGCGACGGGCAGCGGCTGCCAGTGGGTCCGATTCGCACGCCGCGACCCAGGATTGCCAATCTTGCCGGTGGGCTCCTGCTTGCACGAGCGACTCGGCGATCGCCTCGACCGCCGCGCGGCCACCATGGCAATGAATTTCGAAACAATCACTCGCGCGCCGGGCGATGACAACTTGCTCGCGACCGACGTGAGATCGCCAGTAGCCCACGACGATCCGATTTTCGACGAAGTCGCCAGCGGCTATTGGTGGCGCTCTGTCGGTATTTACTTCCGACGATTTTGCGAGCGATGCAAAATGTGCAGAGACATGGCCGGCCGCGCCTGGGCCCTCGATCACAAGCGATGCGACCGCCCCGCGCCCCGGAGGTGTCAACACCGTGATCGTGGTGTCAGCCGGCAACGAGGTGTCCGCCGACGAATCGTCGTTTCGTCCGGCGTTCATCGCTCGGCCGCGCTAAGCTGACCAACCGCGAGCGCCACACCGCTGAGCACCAGGTGCGGCAAGTAGACAGCCCCCGGCGCGAGCAAAGTGGCCACGCTGGCGGCGGCTCCGCCGGTCAGAAACACTTGCGGGTCGGCGGCCGAATCGTCTCCCAAGCGCGCGATCAACTCGCGTGCTGCGCCGATCGCTCCCCAGAAGACCCCCGACTCAATGGCGTGCGGAGTCGATGTGCCGAGTGCCGACGGCGGATCGGACAGATGCTCGAGTTCCACCAGCGGTAACAGGTCGGTGAATTCGTGTAGCGCTCGGGCCGACATGGCAATGCCCGGCAAAATGGCGCCGCCGCGGAAGGCGCCGCTGGCCGAGACGAGATTGACGGTGATCGCGCTCCCCAAGTGGACAATGGCGGCCGGCCGCGATGGTTCGCGCAAGGCGTTGGCGGCCACGGCTCCCAGCAGGCGGTCGATCCCCACCATGTCGGGGCGCGGCAGTTCAATCACAAGCGGTAGATCGCCCGAGTAGAGCAACCGCGTACGGGGCGCGGCCCCGCGCTCGCGCAGCCAGTCGATCAGCCGCGTGGCGGCCGGGCGGTTGACGCTGGCGATCCACCAATCGACGGCGGCCACGTCGCGATCGGCAAGCCAGTCGATCAACTCGTCGAGGTCGCCATCTCCCTGGGCGAGATGGTGCGTGAGGCTCGGCTCCGCGAGTGCCGTGGAGTGCTTGCCGCGCGCGGTGTCGGCGAACAGTCCGAACTTCATCCGGCTGTTGCCGATGTCGACAGCGATGAGTGGCGCGGCGGGAGGCATTTGCAGTTAGCTCGATCGCGTGCCTGTGTACGACGGACGAAGCTGCCACGGCACGGGCAGAGTTCGTGGCACACGATGTTCTGATCTCGATCTCGGTCGAACAGGCAACTATTCCGCGATTTCGGGTTGCGCGTCAAGTTGTCGGGTTATAGTGAACACCAGATCGTGCAACCCCTGCCCCGTGACCGCCGAAATCGCCAGCACATCGCGGCCCAGCCGCTCGGCGAGCTGCGCCCGCACGTCAGGCGCCTCGGGCAACTCGGCCTTGCTGACGACGACGATCTCCGGACGTTCGACCAGCTTCGGGCTGTAGGTTTCCAGCTCGCGGTGGATCGTCTCGTAGTTCTCGATCGGGTCGGAGCCATCCATCGGCGCCGGTTCGACGAGATGAACCAAAATGCCAGCCCGCTCGATGTGCCGGAGAAACTCGTGCCCCAGGCCGAGTCCCTCGGAGGCGCCCTCGATCAGGCCGGGGATGTCGGCCAGCACAAACGAGTGATCGGCGTCGATCGACACGCGGCCAAGATTGGGGAACTTGGTGGTGAACGGGTAGTCGGCAATCTCGGGGCGAGCGCGCGATAGCCGGCTCAGCAGCGTGCTCTTGCCGGCGTTCGGTTTGCCGACGAGCCCGACGTCGGCGATGGCTTTGAGTTCGAGGATGAGATTGCGGCGGTGCCCCTCTTCGCCGGGCGTCGATTGGCGCGGCGCACGATTGGTCGACGACTTGTAGTGCGTGTTGCCGAACCCGCCGCGACCGCCTTGGGCGACGATCACCTGGTCGCCAGAGCGGACAAGATCCTTGAGGACGAACTTTTCGTCGGCGTCGAGAATCATGGTGCCGGGCGGAACCCGGATCACGAGATCTTCGGCACAGCGGCCGTGGCAGTTGCCGCTTTGACCTGGGCGACCAGGATCGGCACGCCAGTGTTTGCGCTGCGAGAGGGCCGCGAGACTGTCGACCCCTTCTTCGGCGACGATGATCACGCTGCCGCCGTGGCCGCCATTGCCGCCATCGGGCCCGCCGCGCGGCACGTATTTCTCGCGACGAAAGCTGACGCAGCCGGAGCCGCCGCTTCCTCCTTCGACGAAGATTTGCACGCGATCGACGAACATGGGGAGCCTACGCGAGAACCGCTCGCCAGCGGCATTGGGGTAGGCTCATGCGCGGCGCGCACGGAAGGAAGCCTGCCGGGGACGATCAACCGGCGGCAGGGACGACGCTGATGCGGCGGCCGCCGCGATCGAACTTCACCACCCCCTCGACCAGAGCGAACAGGGTGAAATCGCTCCCCTGCCCCACGCCCTTGCCGGGATGATACTTGTTGCCGACCTGGCGGATGAGGATGTTGCCGGCCCAGACCTGTTCGCCGCCGAAACGCTTGACCCCCAGCCGCTGCGCGTTCGAATCGCGACCGTTGCGGGTGGAGCCTTGACCCTTCTTATGTGCCATGGTTGCAATTCCGTGGGGGAAACAGCCCCCCAATTGATCGACGAGTTACCACTACCGAATTGGGTTTTTTACCGGTAAATCCAGCGGTGGTCAACGCCCTTCTTCGAGCCGTAGCGGATTTCGGCCTCGTGCTCGTCGAATTCGTCGCTGGGACGCCAGAAGTTCAGCTCGAGCGTCTTATCGGTAAAGCTGCGCCCCTGCTTGGGGTCGTCCTTCCAGCGGTAGGAGTTGGTCAGTCCGAGCACGTAAATCGAGAAATTATCGATCCTTGGATCGATGTCTTCCCAGGTGGCAACGCCCCACACGCTGTTGTCGACCCCCTCGGGGCTCGGCGGAATTTCGCCGGTAATCTGCACCGTGTTCAGCAGCTTGCGGTTGGGATCCTCGCGGCGCTGAATGAAAGGGACCGCCACCGGCACCAGCCGATCGGGGTAAGCCTTCCGTTCGCCGAGGTCGTCGCTCTCCAACTGGAACCAGGGGAAGAACCGCACCGGCTCTTTGCCGTTGTTCTTCACCTTGTAGACCAGGTACCAGATCAGCTTGCGCTGGAAGCGGCCGGCCGGATCGGGCACGTCCACTTCGATCAACCGCAATGGTTTGAAGCTGAACTCCAGCGACCAGATCGGATGATCGAAGCGGGCAGCTTTCGCCCAATCGAATTTCGGATCGACCTTCAACAACTCGACCACATCGTGACGGCTGTACGACTCGTCGACCTTCTGGTCGGGCGGAATGGTTCGCAACACGCCGGGGGCCAACTCGCGCAGCGGCCCGCTCGACGCGGCATCGGCCGACGCTGCGCCGGCTTCATCGGGTGCCGCACGCAATGGGGATGCGCATAGCGACAGCACGCCGGAAAACAGGGCCAGCAAGGTGAGCGCGACTGGGAAAGTTCGTGAGCGTTTCATGCGCGTCTCGATGAATGGTGAGTATCTCATTAACCCTAATTGCAAGTTGACGTTGGGTCAATCAAGGGGGCCGGTAGTTGTCGGGATTCCGCTGCGGGGGTTTTAGGACGCCGGCTTCATAACCCAACTCAGCCGCACAACCTGCGACGGCGCGGCGGCCAGTTCAGCAGGCCCGGCGTAGTGCTCGGCCGCCACGAGCCGCCCGGGGGCCGACAGTTCGACCACGGGCACGTCAAAGGGCCAGGGCGCGACCGTAATTGTCTGTTGCTCAAAGCTTGTCATGGACTGGTCTTGCTCGGCGCCCGTGTCGTGGGGTGTCAGCAGCAACTGGGGGCCTTCGGGTGTCGCGATTCGTTTAGGCGCTTCGCGACGAGCACAACATAGCCACAGGCTCAGGGCGTCGAACAACTGCAACTGGGCCAGTCCGCGGCTGGCCAGTTCGGCGGTGTGCCGCATTGGGTTCGACTGCTGCCAATCGGCCAGCCACCCGGCGCGATGGTCGTCGGCCGCCGCGAGCCAGGCGTCCGAGAGTTCTACGTAGCTCACCGGGTGTGGGTGCGCCGCACGACCACGACGCAATAAGGCCGCAAAATGGCTCGCCACGAGCCAGCCACCGAGCGGCCCGGCCTCGCACCGGGCGACGGAAATCGAGCGATCCCAGATCGGCAGCGCCTGCTCCAGCGGCATCTCCATGAAGTCAAAGGGACGACCGTGGGCCGGATCGACCTCGGGGCGCCGCTCCCAGTCGGCCCAGCCGTCGTCGTGGTGCTCGATCGTGGCCAAGAGCTCCGCCCTGGGATCGAGTGGCTGCACGCCGCCGGCCCCCCAAGAACGTGCCAGCCCGGCCGAAACGCGCGCGTGCTCGACCTGCGAGATCAAGATCCAGGCGGCCTCGCCGCGGGAGCCGATTGTATCACGACGGATCACGGTACTTGGTTCCTTTCGCCGAGGCGTTGTACAGCGAGGTTTCATTCCGGCCGTATAGGACCATCAGAAATTGTATCGCCTGCTGGTCGGCCGCCCGAAGGCGATTCGCGGGGCGGACGCCACGAATCGGCCGGATCGGACTGCGTGTGTCCGCCGGCCCCACGTTCTTGCGGAAGTTGGTGTCCACCCGATTGTCGGCCCCACGTGCGACAGATTAGACTGACCGATCCTGTCGCCCGGCTCGTGGGCACCTGCCGTGTTTGGGCTGCTCTTAGTTGGGCGGGCTCGCGGCATTTTGCCAACGAGCCGTGCGACAGAGTCGTTATTCATTCAACACGCTGGGGATGTGCCCCCCTTGGGGGCTCGCTGGGAGAACTGATTCAATGAACATCGAGAACTGCAAGCAAATCTTCGACGAGCTTCCCAACCGCTTCAACGCAGCCACGGCTGGCGACTGGAAGACCGTAATTCAGTTCAACATCGCGGGTGACAAGGGGGGCAACTTCACCGTCAACATCGGCGACGGCAAGTGCGAAGTGGTTCAAGGGACGGCCGACAAGGCTTCGGCCACGATTACCACCAGCGACGCCACGTGGATGGGGATCGTCTCCGGCACCGTTAACCCGATGACCGCCTTCACGCTCGGCCAGTTGAAAGTGTCGGGCAACATCGGCGACGTGATGAAGTTGCAGAACATCATCAAGGCCTAAGGCCTGCGCACCCGCCGCTGGCCCGCGCTCTTGGTTGTCCGCCCCCTGGCGACACGGCTGGGGGCTGCTGCGCCGTCGTCGTGCCGGAGGCGCCGCGCCTTGTATCGCACGACAGCGCGAAGGCGCAGCCATGAGCACGAGCACGCCGAAGTTTGCATCCGCACTGTCGACGCGTCCCGAACTGTCGACCGCCACGGCCGAGGCATGCCGCATTGCGCTCGAAGGTCTCGCGGCAGATGGCCCCGCCGACCTGGCGATCTGCTTCGTATCACCGCAATATGGTGACGCGCTCGCCGGGCTCGGCGCCGACATCAAGCGTCGCACCGGCGCGGCGCTCGTGGCCGGCTGCACAGGCGAGTCGATTGTCGGCGGCGCGCGCGAAGTTGAAGGAGAACCGGCGCTGGCCTTGTGGTTGGCCCGGCTCCCGGGTGTCGACATCGTGCCGATGCACCTTGAGCTTGCACAAACGCCCGAGGGCGGGACGATCGTCGGCTGGTCCGATCGATTGCCGGCGCGCTGGCCGGCCGAGAGCGGCATGCTGTTATTGGGCGAACCGTTCAGTTTTCCCGCCGATTTGCTGCTCGAGCGGTTGAACGAAGATCAGCCTGGCGTGCCAGTCATGGGGGGCATGGCAAGCGGCGGTTGGACGGCCGGCCAGAATCGCCTGTTTCTCAACGACGAAGTGCACGACAATCTGTTCGACAGCGGCGCCGTGGCCATCTGGCTGCACGGTGCGATTCGCCTGCGTTCGGTCGTCTCGCAAGGCTGCCGACCAATCGGGCGGCACTTCGTCGTCACCAAGGCCGAGCGCAACGTGATTTTCGAGCTCAGCGGCCAGCCGGCGCTCAAGCAGTTGTCCGAAATTTTTCAGACGTTGTCCCCGGCCGAGCAGCAGCTTGCCCGAAGTGGCCTGCACGTAGGGCGCGTGATCAACGAATACCAGGACGAATTCCGTCGCGGCGACTTCCTCGTGCGCAACGTGCTGGGGGTCGATAGCTCGACCGGGGCGATCGCGATCGGCGACTTCGTGCGCGCCGGGCAAACCGTGCAGTTTCATTTGCGTGATGCAGCCTCGGCCGACGAAGACCTGCGTGAACTGCTGAGTGAAGCTGCGCCGGACGCCGACACTTCGGCTGGCTCGCGCGGAGCGCTGTTGTTCACCTGCAACGGTCGTGGCACGCGCCTGTTCGATGCGCCGCATCATGACGCGGGGGCGCTACAAAGCGCGCTGGGGGATGTGCCGGTCGCCGGCTTCTTCGCCCAGGGTGAGGCGGGCCCGATCGGCGGCAAGAACTTTCTGCACGGCTTCACGGCTAGCGTGGCGCTGTTTGAACCAGTCAAGCCGAGCTAAGGCAAGCGTCGAATCGTACGAACGCGCCTCCACATTGCTGCACTGCTGGGCAAGCCAGCAGTGGCACCGAGCGTATCTATCGTTTCTTTTCCGGCAATAGCGCAAAGACTCGTGCGGGGCCGCCGGTGCCGGTCTCGATCTTGATCGGCGCTACGCTGAGCCAGAAGCCGCGCGCTGGCAGCTCGTCGAGCCGGGCGAGATTTTCCAAGCCAAACGCGCCTGCTTTGCCGAGCACGTGATGCACCGCGAAGTCACGCGACAGCCCGTAGTCGACGCTCATGGTGTCGAGCCCGACGCCGCGTACCTGCCGCTCCTTCAAGAGGAACTCGACCGCCTCGGCCGAGAAGCCCGGGAAGTGCATCCGCCCTTGCAGGTCGTGATTCTGATAGCGCGCCCGTTCGTTCCAGAAGCGGCCCCAACCGGTGCGCAAGAGCACGATCGCGCGCCGCGGGATTTCGCCATTTTCTGTTTCCCAACGTTTGATGTCGTCCGGCGAAAGTCGGTAGTCGGGCGACAGGGCCACGCCCCCGGTGACATCAATCACCACGCCGGCGGCGAACAACTCGCGCGGATCGAGCTGGTCGACGCTCTTGCCGGTACGCTCGAAGTGACTCGGCGCGTCGAGGTGCGTTCCTAAATGCTCCGGGGTTGAGAAGCTCTTCGACAGCACGCCGTCACGTTCCAAGGTGGCGATCGTCTGCAAGTCGAACGGCTTGTAATTGTCTCCTGGCCAGTACGCGCTTTTGGCATTGAGCGGGTAGCTGAGGTCGACAATCGTGACCTGCCCGCCGGCCAGGTCATCGAGCGTCGGGGCCGCGGCGGTCGTGCCATCCGGCTCGCCGGCGGTCGCCGGCGGGGGGCCATTCGCGAGCCTGCTTCCCCCGGCCGAAGCCGCTAGAATCGCCAGCGCCCGCATAATTGTTAAACTAAGTCGCGTGCTTGGTGCCACGGTCGCGGTCTCCTTCCAGAACGAGTGCATCGGCACGTTTGTCTGCCCGAAGAATCGTATCACGCCCCCGGCCGCGTGCTGGGGGCCGATTGATCGCCTTTGCCGCGGATTTTGAGAACCTTCGCCATGACGTTGCCGCTCCGCTTTTCGCCGTTCGAGCGTTACATGCTCCGCGACGATCGCGCGAGCCACCCGATGACGTTCACGATCCGGCTGAAGTTCGCCGGCCCGTTCGACGCCCCGGCGTTCGAGCGGGGGGTGCTCCAGGCGGTCGAGCGGCATCCGCTGCTGCGTGCGCGGCTTGAGGGAGAGCGCCCCGCTGATTTCACCTGGGTCGCTTCGCCCGATCCCAGGCCGTATCTCGATGTCGCGCCGCTCGACGCGCCGTTGCGGTTTCCCGGCGCAGAGCAGATTGATCTGCGGAATGCGAACGGACTACGCATTTGGGTCCGTACGGGGGCCGATCACGACGGTGCTCAGAAAACCGAGATGCGTTTTCAGTTCCATCATTCCTGCTGCGATGGACTGGGGGCGTACCGGTTTATTGAAGACACGCTGGCCTGCTATCACCGCGAGGTGGTCCCCGGCGAACACCAGCCGCTTCGGCCGCTAAATAGCGAAGCCTTGGCGCGCCGGGCCGACTATGGACTCAGTTGGTGGAAGCTGCTGCTGCGGTTGCCGGCTGAGATTTGGGGCGCGGTGGTCGGGTTGGCCGTATTTTTGATCGTGCGGCCACGACCGCTCAAGACCAGCGAGCGACCCGCCCCCGGCAGCGACGATGGGCTGACACTCTTGGACTATCCGGCCTTCAAATTCGACGCCGAAACCTCGCGCCGCCTGCGCGACGTCGCGAAAGCGGCCGGCGCGACGATGAACGATCTGCTGCTGTGCGAGTTGTTCCGCGCGATGAGCCGCTGGAACGCGATGAACGACCCGCGCGCCGGTGGCGGTAACTTGCGGATCATGATGCCCGTGAGCTTGCGCGTAGCGGCCGACGAGCTGACACCAGCGGCTAACATCGTGGCGATGGTCAATCTCGATCGCAATCTCACGATGTACAAGAATCCGCGGCTGCTGTTAACCACGATCCGGCTCGAAACGCGGTTCTTGCAGTACTTTCGTTTCGGGCTGGCGTTCATTCGTTGCATCACATTCTTCGGTTGGATTCCCGGCGGTATCGAGTTCATGGCCTCGGGCAGCCGGTGCTATGCGACGAGCGTGCTGAGCAACCTGGGGCGCGTGCTGGTCGAAACGCCGAACCCTTGGCAAAACGGCCGCCTCGTCGCGGGCGATCTGGTGCTCGAAGCGATTGAGTCGGCCCCCCCCGTGCGGCCGCATACGCACACTAGCCTGACGTGTTTGTTCTACGACGGTCGATTGTCGGTCATTCAGAACTACGACCGGCATCACTTCACGCCGGCCGCCGCCGAAGCGCTGATGCAAGTGACGATCGATCAGTTGCGCGAGTCGGCCGCAGCCGGGAAGCTGACGCGCATCGCGGAACAATCGCCTGCCGCGATCGATGGCGGCCCGTCGCGCGAGGCCGTGCTCGATCGTGCAGAAGCGGGGCGGCGGTAGAGGCCGCCCCTAAAAGGCGCCGTCGTCTCGACCGACTTAACGCTCGGCGTTGATCGCACATGCCGCAAATCTTCACACCATCTCAAGTATCGAGCAGAATGGCCGCGCTAGCTGCTGGCGTCAACCGCCGACGGGGCTTAGCTTATGCCCCAGCGACGCTCTGCTGCGGCTGAATTGGAAGACGGTGTGATCATGATGTTTCGATCTCGTGCGACGAAGTGCCCCTTGGTCGTCGTCTGCCTGGTGATCGCGTACACCGCGCGTGCTGCCGATCCACCTGCGGAGTTCGCTCGCTGGTTCGGCCCCCAGCAATGGGAGCGCGACGTCGACGAACCGATCGTCTCGCTAGGGGAGCGCGGCCAGTTCGACGACATGCACATCTTTGCGCCGGCCGTCGCACTTGAGAACGATCAGTTCCGGATGTGGTACTGCGGTTCGCGCGGCTCGGCGGGGCGCCGCGTGTTTCGGCTCGGGCTGGCCACGAGCGACGACGGCCGCCAATTCGCCCGGTATGAGCGCAACCCGGTGCTTGAGTTCGCCGACGGCGTGCACTCGGTCCTCACGCCGACGCTGCTGCGCGACGGCAACGGGCAGGTACTGCGCGAGAACGGCAAGCTGCGGATGTGGACGAGTGCTGCTGCCCTCGGTAAGCGCGGCATGCACACGCTGCACGAGACCACCAGCGAAGATGGCATCCACTGGGCCGAGCTTTCGGCGCCGCTGTTGGAGAATCTTTACTGCCCTAGCGTGCTCAAAACCGAACGCGGTTACGAGATGTGGTTCAGCGACGTCAGCAGCCGGCCTTGGTTGCTGCGGCATGCTACGAGCAGCGACGGCACGCATTGGAATGTCACGCCAGGGCCGGTGCTGCGGTTGAGCCAGCCATGGGAAGCCGAAGTGCTCGTCTACCCGACGGTGCTCAAAGTTGATGGCGTCTACCTGATGTGGTACGGCAGCTACGACAACGCGGTACGACGCGAGACCACGGCCGTGGGCTTCGCGGTTAGCAGCGACGGTGTCCATTGGCAGAAGCATCCCAATAATCCCGTGCTGCGGCCCGATCCGGCCAAGGCGTGGGAATCGAACTACGTCGGCACCGGTTGCGTGATGCGGCTGCTCGACGGCAGCTTTCGCTATTGGTATGCCAGCCGGACAGCGCCGCCCTTTGTGCATCTGTACTTCGCGCTGAATACGGTGCGTTGGGCGGGTCCGGCGGCTGCCGCGGTGGACAAGGAGCCCCGTCCATGATGACTGTGCTGCTGATCGCGACGACCGCACTGATGCAACCGCCTGCTGCGGCGGCGCCTTTCGCGGTCAAAGTGCCCCAGCGCGTGCAGGCGTATCTGCAGCGCTGTGAGGCGGCTCGCGCGGCGGAACTCAAGTCACTAACCGAGAGAATCGACGCACAGGCCGCGCGTAACGATGCCAGCGACGAAGCAAAGCAACGACTCGCGACGCTGCGCAAGTGGATCGAAGTGCTCCGCGTCGAGCCGGCGCCGCTGCTGCCGATTCCTCTGCCGACAAAGCGTGACGAAGTCGGCGCGCTGCCCGCGGCCTCGTATGCCGACCCAGCGCGCGAGCAAACGGTCGACGTGCTCGAAGTGGTCGACAACGACGATTTGATCGTGCGGGCGTGGTACGCGGTGCCGGCTGGGGGTGGGGCTACCGCGATTGAGCCCGACGCCGAGCGCACGTTCGTCGACTTGTGGATTCGTGGTGTCGATACCGCCGGCATGATGGCGGGGAGGCCCGCCACGCTCGAGCAGGTATTCTGGGTGTCGGGCGATCAGGCCTTCGATACCGATTGCGGCAAGCGAATTCTGCCGAAGCTCGAGCCGCTGGATGTCGAGCGGTTCCGCAGCCGACGAACCAATGAGTAAGAACAAACATGCCCGCACACAACAATGAGATCCTGCTCGGCAAACTGACACGCCGCGAGTTTCGCGAGCGCATGAACAGCGGCGAGTTGCAGGCCGCCATTCTGCCGGTGGCCGCCATCGAGCAGCATCTCGAACACATGGCCATGGAGCACGACTGGCGCAGCGTGAACGTTGTAGCGGCAGAAGTCGCGCGGCGGCTCGTTCCACGCGTGCTCGTGGCCCAGGGCTTGATGGCCGGTATCAGCGAGCATCACATGCGGCACCCCGGCACCTTGTCGCTACGGCCGGGGAGCTTTCTGGCGGTTGTTGCCGATCTGATCGAGAGCCTCGCCCGGGCCGGTTTTAAGAACATCCTGGTGCTCAACGGTCACGGAGGAAACGTTGCGCCGTGCGAGGGGACGTGGGGGCAGTTCTTGCAGTACAACGAAATCAACCTGCACTTCGTGTCGTACTGGGACACGATCGCTCACGACGAAGCACGGAAGGCCATGCGCACGCCGGACGTGCCGGGTCACGCTCAGGAATTTGAAACCGCGATCGCCCTGGCGGCCTTTCCCGAAAATGTGCGCACCGCGGTGTGGGCCGATCAGCCGGACCAGGCCCCCTCGCTATCGACCGCGGCCACGGGCGAACGCTTGCTGGAGTTGTGCGTCGCGGGCGTGGAGCGCTACATGCGAGGGATGCTCGATGGCACGCGTGTGGCTGAAATTCCACCGTTCATGCCGTGATCGCGACAGAACGTAAATCGCGCGAGTTCTACTTCGGCGGTTCGCTCGTGCGCTCGGCCCGACCACCTTTCGGCGAAACCACGGTCACCGTGTAAGGGCCCGTTCCGCGCACGATCCAGCGACCGTAGACCGCCTGCATGCCAGGGATGGAACGGAACTCGAGCGTGGCCGGTTGCCGCTTTTGCTCGTCCGAGCTGCGAAAGAAGCGGTCGTTCGATTTAAGCCCGAGCACGACATCAATTGCCGGCCCGGTAATGGTCACGCGATCGGGGGGCGTAATGCGGTGCTGAACGTCGGCCGCGGCGTGCGTGGGAATCACCTTGTGATTGGCGATCACCGCGGTTACTTCGGTCAGCCCGCCGGGGAGCGGTTTGGCTTCAATCGACTGCACTTCGACTTGCGGCATCTGGTCGGCGTGGTAGAGCGTGAAGGCCATGTTGCGATGGCATTCTTCTTCCAACAAGAACGACGGGGGCTGCCGCACCCAGTTTTTGGTCATGCCGCCGACTTCCACCTTGCCGAACAGAGGATGATCGACTTCGTGCCAGGGAACCATACCGCCGCCAAACAGCAGGTAGCGGTCGAAGGTGTGCAGATCCTCGTCGCTTCCGAAGAACCCTTCAGATGCCTTGCGAAAAAAGTTGAAGCCGGTGAACAGCTCGTTCGTGAACGTGAAGACTCCTTGCATGGCGTAGAACCAGTCGACTTCGCCCCCATACACTTCGTAAAGATCGTCGGCGATGTTGATGTAGCGATAGCCCGGCAGAATCTCGGCGCCACGCTTGCCGATGATGTCGAGCACCGCGATATCGGCCCGGTCGTAGCGATCGTCTTTGGCACCTGGCCCGCGAAGGATCATGCCGCCGGCGTTGTGATACGACTGCGCGCCGGCGATCTGCGGATGCGCCATGATGAAATCGGCGACCATCCGATTCTCGAGAATCGCCAACGGATACTTCGACGCGCCGGGCTGCACATACGCGGGTTGCCAGTTCCAGGGCCAGTCGCGGTTGGGATCGTAGTAGCCGTCGGAGTCTTCGTTCACGCGGCCATCGCCGTCGTTGTCTATTCCCTCCTGACCAAGGGCGACATACTGGCCCGGTTCATCGGGGGGCGCGTCGATCATCAAATTCGGATACTTCGGATGGGGGATTAACCGACCGTTGGGGTCGCGGATACGCATCATGGTAATGCTGCCGTCGCCGTCGAGGTCGTCGGCGCCATCTTCGTCGACCAGGCCGTCGCGGTCGTCATCGACCGGTCGCTGCCCACTGCGTGGCGAATGCGTGGTGTTGGGACGCTGCAAGTGGGCGTCGCGCGAGTCGGGGCTGAGCATCGGCAGCAGGAAAAACGCCCGTTCGTCGAGCAATCTGGTGACGAGCGGATTGCGGCCGTACGCCTCGAGCAGGTACCAGGCCGTGTAAAGGACGACTTCGACAGATTGAATCTCGTTGGCGTGAATGCCACCATCGATCCAAAAGGTTGGCTTGTCGGCAACGTCACCGTGTTTGAAGTTGCTGATGGTCAACAGCCACATATCGCGATCGCCGTACGATTTGCCCAGGCTTTGCAACTGGCAATGCTCGGGATGCGCGGCGGCCAATTGCTGCACGAAGGCCGTGATTTCGGCGTGCGTGTGATAGCGATTCCACTGCGCCGGCACCTTGGGATCGGCTGGCGCGCCAGCGGGTTGATAGACGACGGCCGGAGGCGCCGGTGCGTCGGCGGCGCAGACGATGGCCCCCGCAGCGAGCAGGCAGGCGATCGATCGAGTGGCAGTCAGCAGTGCGTTGCGAATCACGGTTTCAACTCCACGGTGTGCGTCGCGCGGCCGACTGCCGGCGCCCAGGCGGTGAACTTGACTTCGACGGTTGTCCCCTCGGTCGTGTAGATGAGCCAGGTTTGCTCGTGCCGGCCGCCGCGCGGAGCCAACACTTCGACACGCACGCGTGCCACATCGGGAGTTAGGCGAACGCCCTCCGGCACGTCGATCTTTAATTGTACGGGATACTGCTGCCCACTCACGCGCCCCATCTGCGGCATGGTGGGCATTTGACCTTCGTTGGAGACCGCCACGGTCAGTCGATAGACGCCGGCACCGAGCGACTCAACTTTGGTGGTCTCGATCGCCAACCGCGGCAAGCGCTCGGCGACCGCTAGCAAGAACAGCAAATGCTTTTCCGCGAGCGCGTCGAGTTCGCTGGCCGGCGGATTGTTGCGCAAGTATGGCACGAACCCGCCGACTTCGACTTTGCGGCCCGGGAAATCAGGATGCTCAATCGCGGTCCAAGGAGCAAAGCCGGCGATTTTTTCGCGGTCGAACCACCGCAGGGCATTACGATCGGTCGCGCTGCGATTGTCTTCGGGCTTTTTCGATTTGACGGCCGGCCCCACGGGCTTGGCAGTATCGTCGGGCTTCACCATGTCCTCGGGCATCGCGGTGTCATCAGGTTTCGCGCTATTCTCAGGCTTCGGGGCCGGGTCCGGCGTAGCAGGTGCATCTGGCTTGGCGGCGTCATCTGGCTTCGATTCTTCCGCGGGTTTCGTCGAGTCCTCTGGCTTGGCGTCAGGCACCGGCTTGACGTCGGCCGCGGGTGCAGCTTTGACCTCGGGAATCCACCACGCCCGGGCAGAGAGGGACCAGCGCCCGAAGTGGAAGTACGCCCAATGGGCGAACGAGCCGGCCGGCGGCGGCGAATCAGGCGCGTCTTTGCCGCCATGAAGCTCACGGTATTTGGTTGCCAGCGAATCGAGCACGGGCGCGTCGGCCCCCAGCACCGCGGTTTTGATCCGCTGATTCTCGGCCGCAGGGTTCGGCTTCCAAGGGTGCATCAGGTTGTCGTCGGGCGAAAACGAGAAGACCAGCGCGATGTTCGGATGGTCGAAAGCAAAGTTGGCGACAGCGCGAGTCTCGATCTCGGAAACCTGGTGCGGACCGGCCCCGCGCTCGAAGTACGGATACTTGAACGTAAAGTTGCGGTTGAAGTCGACGCCCCCCGAGGGATCTTCGTTGAATTGCTCATCGCCGTCGTTGTCGCGTCCTTCGGTGTAGACGCGGTAGCGGCCGCGCTCGTTCTTGTTGGCGTCGGCGGTCACGAGCAAGCGCGGGTCGTCGGGATGCGGCACCAGCGTGCCGGTGGGATCTTCGACGCGCATCTGCGTGATCAGGCCGTCACCGTTGAGATCCTCGGGCGGGTCTTCGCCCGTCGCGAAGTCGCGATCGTCGTCGCTGGGGCGATCGTTCCCCGCACGCTCGGCTTGGGGTCGACGGAAAAAGGCCTCGCTGGCGTCGGGACTCGGTCGCGGAACAATATAGACGGTATGGCGCAGTAGCAGTTGCTTGACGGCCTGATCGTTCTCGGCTTTCTCCGCGAGCAGTTTGGCGATCCGCAGGGCAAGCTCGGACCCGACCAGATGCGGAGCGTCGACATTGCCAAGGATCAGGATCGCCGGTTTAGCCTCCGCGGCCGTCGTCGCCGGGTCGTTGCCGTCGCGAAGTCCTTCCCCCAGCGTGAGCAGCCAGACCGAGCGGCCGCCGAGCGTTTCGCCGAGCGAACGGGCCTGCACGGTTGCCTTACCGACGGCCGCTGGTTTTGCCAGTCCTTCGACTTGCGAGGCAAACGTGGTGTAGTCGCTGTAGCCTTCCAGGGCCGGCTGGGCTGACGCCGGCGTGCCGATTGCCATGAGCGCCGCTGCCGCGAATGTCCAGGTTCTTGCCGCTTTGGCGCGATGGCTCATGCTGCCAGTCCTCGATGTGAACCAAATCAAATCTGAGGAAATTGGCGTGGTCTCGAAAACGCCCAATTTCCCAGGCCCGTGGGGAACCTAGTCCCCCGCAGGGGCCCGGTCAACCGGCCGGCGGACAACTGGCAAGCCATTGTGGCCGCGCCGGTTAGCGATCTTTTCGGGCAAACCCCGCCGGCGGTCGACCGTGGACCAATTGAATCGATTGATCCTGCGGTGACGGCGGCTTGATGCCGAGGCGTAGTGCCACCTAGAATTTCGCGTGATGGACCAGGACTACTACAAAGTGCTCGGAGTCGCGCGGAGCGCCTCGCAGGCTGACATTCAGAAGGCCTATCGCGAGTTGGCTCGTAAATACCATCCGGACATGAACCCGGATGACAAAACGGCCAAGGAGAAGTTTCAGCAGGTGCAGGTCGCGTTCGAGGTGCTTAACGACACAAGCAAGCGCGAACTGTACGACCGCTACGGCAGCTCGTTCGAGCAAATGGCGGGCGGTCCCGCGGGGGGGGGCGCGGGCGGACCGGGTGGCCCTGGCGGCGGCAACTACACCTGGTCGAGCGGCCCGGGAGCGGGCTTCGAGGACTTCGACTTCTCCTCGATCTTTGGCGAACAGCCCGGCGCTGGCGAAGCGGCTGGCGGCGGCTTCGAAGACCTACTGAAACGCTTTCGCGGCGGGGGTGGCGGCGGAGGACGCGGCGGGCGAGGTCGCCGAGCGCGGGCAGCCGACGTCGGAGCCGACATCGTTCAGGAGGTCGGCATACCGCTGCAAACCGCCGTGCAAGGAGGCGAGGTCCGCCTCGGAGTGCGTGATGCTTCGGGCAAGGAACAGACCATCTCGGTCAAAATCCCCGCCGGGATCGAAGAAGGGAAACGAATTCGCTTAAAGGGGCGAGGACAGCCGGGAGCCGACGGCAACGGCGATCTCTACTTGGCGATCAAGATCGCCGAACATCCGCATTTTCAACGCCGCGGCCGCGATCTGCACGTGCGGCTGCCGATCACCCTGGAAGAAGCGGCGCTGGGGGCCAAGATCGATCTGCCTGCGCCGGATGGAACTGTGGCTGTGAGAATTCCGCCGGGCACGTCGAGTGGCCAGAAGCTCCGCATCCGGGGGCAAGGAGTGCCGTCGGCCGAAGGGCGCGGCGACTTGTTCGCCGAAGTGCAGATCGTGCTTCCTAGGGGGATCGAGCCCGAAGGGGAAGAGGCCGAGTGGATTCGCAAGTTCAGCGAGCGGCATCCGCTGAACCCGCGCGCTGAGCTGCGCTGGTAGCTCGCAGCGAGCGTAAACCTGGGGCCGGAGTCTGCGACCCCGGAGCTAGAGTGCTACTTCATTTGCTCGCCCAAGCGGTACCGCCCCAGACGCAGCCGCTGTTGTGGCGGCTCGATCCCGTGTCGCGAGCCAAAGTTCTGATGGCGTTGTTGGGGCTGATTCTCCTCGGGCTGTTGCTATTGGTCTTGGTGCGAAGCTGGGCACGTTGGACGCGGCGCGAAGCCCGCCGCGCTATGCGACCGACACAACCTGGCGACGATCGCTGGTACAAAGCGCCGCTCGCTACGACAGAACGTCCGCCGGGGGGGCTTGGAAGTGCCGACACCGAGTTGAACAGCGGCGACGATCGTCCTCCTGCGCCCAACGATCCACAGTGAGTGGCTCTAAAAAGCCGGCCCGACGGCCCGCGCCACGCTATGATGGACCGATGGGGGATACTCGCTTTCGCCGCTGCCATCGACTGCGCCACGGGGCCGAGTTCCGTCGCGTTTACCAGCGGCGCTGTTCGGTCGCCTCCGAACGCTTCGTACTGTTCGGCGTGGAGAATGGGCTTGATCACCCGCGGTTGGGGCTGAGCGTTTCGCGCAAGGTGGGCGGCGCAATCGAGCGGAACCGCTGGAAGCGGCTCGTGCGCGAGGCGTTTCGCTTGTCGCGGACGCGGCTACCGGCTGGCATTGACCTGGTGGTCAGCCCCCGGCCGGCTGCGGTCCCGCCGACGCTTGCCGAGTTGCTCGAGACCTTGCCAAAGCTGGCGGGGCGTGTCGCCGATAAGCTCAGGCGCTCCGGCAAATCAAACCAATTGGGCAAATAGCTCGCGATGGAATTTCTCACTGCGATCCGTCGAGCGATTCGGGTCACCGCCGCGTGGCTGCTGATTGTCGCAGTGCGTGCTTACCAGATCACGCTCAGCCCGATCTTGGGGGGGCACTGCCGCTTTGAGCCGAGTTGCAGCAAGTATTTCATTCTGGCAGTGCAGAAGTACGGTCCGTGGCGCGGCGCCGCCAAAGGAGTATGGCGCGTCTGTCGCTGCAATCCACTTTCGGCTGGTGGCGACGATCCGCCGTGAGTCGCTTGTGCGAATGACGCGAGTTCATGCGCCAGTTTGCGAAATACGGGACTGCTCGATCAGCGCTCTGCTCCTTTAGCGCATGGTCGGCGCGCCGTACGGCTGTTGCACCACACTGGGCGCCGGCGGAGTTCCGTAGGTTGGCGGAATACCATAGTTCGGCGGCATCGCACCGTAATTCGCCGGCGGAGTTCCGTAGGCCGGCGGGGCCGCTGCGTAACCGGCCGGCTGTGGTGGATACGTAGTGGGCGAAGTGCTTGGGTAGCTGCTCGGATTCACGTACGAAGCCGGCGCAGCGTCTGGCGCCTGAGCTGGAACCATCGTGGCGATGGCTTGTGACGTGCCCGGCGCCACGCCTGGCGGCAATACAGTTCGGCCACCGGCTCGCGTGTTGATCTGGCGGTTGAGCGCCACGACGGCGGTCGAACCGTCGACTCCCGGTACCGGCGATTCATCGGAGCTTTTGTAGGCCACAAGCCGGCCCTGTTGCCGTGCGGCCTGCATGAACGCTTCGAAGCTGGGGATGCGCTGCCAACTGCGGGTGACGCGCCGTCCGTCGACGCGGGCATCGACGTCGGCGACCATATCGGGCAGGTCCAGCCGATCGAAGTAGCCGTGATAGGCCAGGTCGGTCAGCAGTCGATCGATCTCCGACTTGGGAGCGTCCCACTCCCAGCGTTCTTCGGATTTTGGCCCGGTGACCAGCATGTCGCCAACGACCGGAATCGATTCCATCGTTTCGGTAAACGAGAAACCTTGCGGCTTGGCCACACTGGCGGGGGCCACAGCGGGAGTCGCGGCTGTCGCAGTCGCGGCAGGCTCCGCCGCAGTTGCTGCGCCGCCGCGCGTGCGGGCCGTGCGGATTGTCACCTGTACGCGTCCCACATCCTTGCGGCCGTCGGGGTGCGGATAATCGACAATGAGTTTCGCACCGCAACGAGTTCCCTGCGGGGGCGTCGGCAACGGTTGATAGGAGACGACCTGCCCTTCGTATCGCGGCACCACTGGCCCGAGCCCCACTTTGCCGAAGGGCACTTCGTACACGAGATTCACTTCGCTATACGAACCCGCAGTTTTGTCGATCGCCACGAGCGGTCCGCGCGTCATCGAACTGCAGGCGGCCAGCGGCGCGAGCGCCAAAAAGCAGGTCCAGCGCGCAGCGCGGTGGATGCGCTGGCGCGCAATCGTGCGCGCAAGCGAGCGGTGAGATACGTGCATGGATGGGTCAACCGGCGGGTGGGAAGGCGGAACATTACGAGTCGCGCCGCCGGCGGGTTCCTAGCGGCGCGATCGCGGAATGGCTAGCGGTAGTCTTCGCGGATCGGATGAAAAACGTCGAGGGCACGCACCGGCTCGTTGCCGGCGATGACTTTGTGCGGCACCCCGCCCGGTATTCGCCAGATGCCACCCGCCGAAACGACTTGGCGCTCTCCGCCAACGACGAACTCGGCAGATCCGGAGAGCATGATCCCCATCTGCTCGTGCGGATGGCTATGCTCTTCGACAACGGCATGCGGCTGCATCTCCACGAGTGAGAACATCATTTGTTCTCCGCAGGCCGTGAAGATCTCGACACCGGGGAAGATGGTGTGTTGGGTACAATCCTTTTTATCGACGTAATACTGCGACATCTATAGGGCTCCGCGCAAGGTGGGCGTGCCAGCGACGAGTGCTGGCAGCAGCGGCTAGTGGTCCGATTGGCCGGAAGCGGATGGAACGGGAGCGGCGTTTTCACCACGCTGCGCGAGCGAAGGTGGCGAGCGCATTTCTTTGGCGATCTTGTCGCGCTCGTCAACGCTGAGCACATTGAAGGCTTTGTCGCGCTCGAATCGCGCGACATCGCGATAGCCCCTCTTTATCGCGTTGCCTAACAAGCGGATGGCCTCCCGGCTCTTAGGATCGCGCTCACTGGCCGAGCTTGCAGCGGCCAGCGCTTCGACCACGGCCAAATCATATAACTGTTCGCAGTCGACGATCTGCTCGTCGACGGGGGCGGCGTTTGTCGTGGGGCCAATGCTTTGTTCGACGAATTGCAGCAAATGGCGACGGGCCTCGCTGACAAGCTGGGTAGCCTCGGGCGAATTCTCCTGCACGCCCAGCCGCGCCAGCAACAGGGCCACGCTCGAGGAGGCCTCGATGCCGTCGTAAGAATCGGGGATCTCGGCGCTGAGCCTGGCCGCTAGCTCGGCAGCTTGTTTGGCGGATGGGAGATTATCGTTATCCAGGCACAGCTCGGCGATGTTGCGGCAGGTGTATACCAAATCGGTCTTGTACTTAAGCACCGAGCCCTTTTCCTTATGCAGCTCGAGTTGCATGTCGCGGGCCTTTTCAAAGGCGCTTTGGGCCACGCCGTCCTCGTCCAACCGCGAAGCGAGACGTCCTGAATTCTGGTAACTGCGCGCCAATTCGAAACGACGCTGATCGTTGGTAGGTTCCTGTTTGACGAGCCGATCGCGGATCTCTAAGGCGGCGTCATACTCCAGCTTGGCCTTCTCCAGGTCGCCCTGCTCGAGGTAGAGATCTCCCTGATAACCGTGGCTGCGAGCTAGAGCTTGCTGAAAGCGGGCGCAATTTCGTGAAGTTGCAGGGTCAGCCGGGGGGGCCGGGTCCGCTTCATCGCCGCAAAACCTGCTGACAAGCTCACTGAATTCGCGCTCACTAAGCCGATAGTATTCCAGGGCTTCTTTGTATTTGGCGTCGAGCGCGTGATAGTTGTCGGCCAGGTTGTGGTAGCACTGCCCGAGCAAAAAGCGAAACGGCGCACTTTCGGGTTCGTTGACCAGCAACGTGGCGAGCGCTTCCGCGGCTCCTTCGAGTTCGGCCTGGGCACCGCGATCTCCGAGCTCGGTGCGAACCTCACCACGCTTGATATGCAGTTCGGGAATGCGCGCCGGGGGAATCTTACGCCCCTGCGCACGGACTTGTTCTTGATGCTCGATCGCGCGCTCGTAGAGCGTGGCGGCCATCTTCGGATCGAAGGCGCGAATGTCGTCGCCGAACTCCTCAAACAGCGTGTCGTAATCGGGAAACTCGGCCAGGTAGGATTGATGCTGCGTGGCAAAGGTTTGGCAGTACTTGATCAGGCTTTGCCGCAAGTGAACCGATTCGGGCAAGTCGCGCAGCTCGTCGCTGAGCGCCTCGTTGAAAACGGTTCGCATCGTACCGACCGATTCCTTGAACAGTTCGCTAGCGGCTTGTTTGAGCCTGCGCTCGCGCTCGTACGAACGCTGGAGCAACACGGCAATCACACCCGCGGCGAGAATCAAGATTCCCACCGACGCCCAATTGCGAATCCGCCGGCGAGCTTGCCGGCGACGGCGCTTCGGCAGACTGGCCAGGCGATCGGCTAACTCGTGCGCTGAACGCAGCCGTCGCTCGGGATCGCCTGCCACGCAGTTCGCAATGTCGTGCTGCAAGAGCGGGTCTTGGACGTCGTATTCCCAGCCCGGCGCCAGCGCCTTGATGCTGCCGACAGTCATCTGATAGAGCAGCACGCCGAGCGAGTAGATGTCCGATCGCGTCGTGGCGGGCTTGAGGTCGATTAGCTCCGGGGCCATGTACGCCAACGTGCCGCCCGAAGTGTCGAGCGCACCAACGGCGATGGCCTTGCTCATCGTCTGCGATTTCTGTTGAGCCAGAACCTCGCTATTGACCTTACCCATGCCGAAGTCGGCCAACACGGGCTGCCACCCGCCGTGCCCGTCCTTGCGCATCAGGATGTTGGCGGGCTTGATATCAAGATGCAGCACGCCCGCGGCGTGAGCGGCATCGAGCCCCAAGGCAACCTGGCGAACGATGTCGAGCCGTTCTTCGAGCGGAACCTGGTCGATCCCCCCCTGCGATTGCAGCCAGTCGGCGAGCGAACCGCCAGCGGCGTACTCGTATTGCACGTAGTAGGGGGGCGCGTCGTCGAAGTGATAATCGAGCACGTGTTGAATGTCGGTGCGATCCCCCAGCATGGTGTGCATGCGGCCAAAGAGATCGACTTCGCGCCGCAGAGCAACGAGCCGCTCGGCATCGAAACAGAATTTGAAAACGTTTTGCGTGGTGCCTCGTTCGGCCAACCAGACTTCGCCAAAACTGCCGGCGCCGATTGATTGCTTGAGCGTCCAGGTTGGCGTCTTGAAAGGAATCGGTTCACCGGGTCTTGGCCGCCAGGAGAGATTGTCGGAATCGACGCGGCGAGCTTTCTCACTGTTGGGTGGAGGCTGCCCGGGACCGATCCCTTCGGCGAAGATCTCGAAGATTTCGTGCGGCTTGCCGAGCCCCTTGAGGACGTACTCACCGTGAGAGGCCCAGCGCAACGGGATATCGACCTCTTGCCCGTCAATCGACGGATGCCGCAGCACATAGGCCCTGGCGTCGTCGTAGATCGTGCGGGTCATGAGGATTTGGCGTGCCCCGGCCAGACCCATCACCCGCGCCGCGGTGTCGATCGCCAGCCCGGAAAATGACCCCGACTCGCCGCGGTTGACTTCGCCGGCGTGGACACCGACACGCACCGAGAGCGGCTCAAACAACCAGGTGCGATTGGCCAGGCGATATTGCAGAATCAGGGCCGCCTGCACGGCGCTACTACTGGTGCCGAAGGTGCAGAGCCGCCCGTCGCCGAAATCCTGGAGGATCTTGGCCCCCGGTATGAGCTCGACCGTTTTCTGCAGAATCTCGTCGATCCAGCCGTACTCGACTTTGTAAGCCGCGTTGCCGAACTTGGTTTTGAAGCTGACGGAATCGACGACGTCGGTGAACAAAAAGATCCGCTGATGCGTTCCGTCAGCGAACAATTCATCCTTGTTCATGTCGTACCACCGTCGCGACGCGGTTGTGACAGAATTGCCAGCGGTTGAATTCGTGATTCTCGCGCTTCGGCTGGCCAGATGCAAGGCGGCCAGCTCAGACGCGTGTTTTGGCGCGGCGCCATCCGAAGATGGTAGTACCGTGCTCGCATTGGGTTTCTTTCTGATCGTCGTCAGGTCGCCAGGGCCGCTTCGGCGCCAACTCGATGAGCGACTACCGGCCAACCACGGGCTGCGCATCGGGAAAAGTACCGGTAGGTTCGACTCCCGCGCTGGCAAGGCTGTTTCGGCATGTCGCTTGCACTACTGGTTCAACAGACCCGCCCAAGGGTCTGCCGAGAGCAACGATCGCACGAGGTTGAAGAAACCACTTGCAGCCGCATTGAGGAGATGCCCAGGTCACTGGGAACACCACGAGGCGGGAACATCGAAGCGAACAGGCAGAGTCATGGACGGGTCGTTTTTTGAAATTAGGAGAACTCGCTCGGCCTATTTGCGAGCGATTCTGTGCAGCGCTGGAGCACTGCGCGCACCGCGTACGGGCGCTCCTCCCGATCCCTTCGCGAGTGACTCGTGGGATCCTTGGGGGAGCAGCGACCTGTCGCGGCTGTTCTCGTTCTGCGCGCACCGCGTACGGGCGCTCCACCCGATCCCTTCGCGAGTGACTCGTGGGATCCTTGGGGGAGCAGCGACCTGTCGCGGCTGTTCTCGTTCTGCGCGCACCGCGTACGGGCGCTCCACCCGATCCCTTCGCGAGTGACTCGTGGGATCCTTGGGGAGCGGCGACCTGTCGCGGCTGCTCTCGTTCTGCGCGCACCGCCAGACGACTCTCGGTCCGGTCCGCCCGACGCGATCAGGTTCGCGCGGGGCCCTTAGGGAGAGGCGTGGTTGCGGGCGGTTCGAGTCCGCGTGCCCTGTGCGCGGGCGCTTACGACTCCGTTGTGTCAGTTAAATTGCACGGAATGGCTCGGCGGGTGCCGGCTACGGCAGACCACGCGACTCGACAAGCAGTACACTATTGCGCAATACTCGGGCAAGACCGTGGCAGTCGTTCGTGTTAATATATACAAAATACTGACCATTTGTCAAGGGTCATTTTGAGCCACGTGGTCCGCGCGCGATCGCCACGGAAACCAGCGGTCGCCGCAGCCGCCCCTCATCCAGGATTGAGTGAGCCAGGACGTGGGGAACTTCGTCGGCGGCAAGAGCGTCCAACGCTCATGAAGAACTTACTGCCCGAATGCGTGCTGTTGCCTTCCCCCTTGGGCGTCGCTCCCCCATCAATCGACTACCAGAAGTCTGCCAGCGAGGCGAAGTGGTCGTGGTCAGACGAGCAAGCGTCGCCGTACTACGGCAGCTCGCGAATGCGGAGTCCGCGGAATTCCACCGGCGAACCTTCCGACTCCAGGCATAAATAGCCGGTGCGCGGCTCGCAGTTGGTGCCGCCTGAGACTTCCTCGCCGTTGACCCATAGTCGCAGCTCGCCATTGATGGCGCGGACGTAGTAGTGATTCCACTCGCCGACCCCCTTGCTGAGGTGTTTGGTCGGAAAGCTGCGCCGGCCATCGGGCGCGACCGGTGGGAAGGGCTTCATCGTCGATTTACCAACGGGAAAGACGTCGCCATGGGCCGTGAACCAGTCGGCCTTCTTGCCCGACTGCTTTTCGTACTGCTCGGTGTAGCCGAGGTCGAGTACCTGGACTTCGATGCCGTGGGGTAGGCCGGGCCCCTTGAGGGCGTCGAGCGAATCCTTGATCGTCCAAACGAAGATGCCAGAGTTGCCGGCCGGCTTGAGGTGTCGCCACTGGGTGACGAGCTCGAAGTTGGTGATCGGTTCTTTGGAACGGAGCACGCCAACTGGTTGCCCCGTGCAGTGGAGCGTGCCGGCTTTCCAGGTCCAGGTGTCCGCTGCGCAATTGACGTTGGTGAAGTCAGCCTCGGTCAAATCGCGGAAGCCGGGGGCAGTGCCATCGACCAGCGCACGAGGCGCAGGAACGGTGGTCTCTGCATCGGCGACCGGTTCGGCTGCAAGCAGATGGGTGCCACAGAACGGCAGACCGATGAAGACTACGAGAGTTCGGCAAAACACGGTGATCTTCATGCAACGGACCTCGCGAACGGGAATTCAGGCGGCGAACGGTCACAAGCGTAACTTGCTGCGTGACCGCAAGCCAGCCTCCCGTGGCGAGTGTTTCATGGTGGCCAGTGCGGCGAGCGCGCGGCTGCGTGCTTCGGTATGTCCCACGATCGGCCGCGGATAGGTCTTCCCCAGCGTCACGCCGGCCTCCTGCAATAAGTCGGGCGTGACTTGCCAGGGTGCGTGAATCTGGGTGTCGGACAGCCCGCTCAACTCAGGCACCCACTGACGGATGTAATCGCCGGCCGGGTCAAATCGTTCGGACTGCGTCACGGGATTGAAAATGCGAAAGTACGGCGCGGCATCGGCGCCGCAGCCGGCCACCCATTGCCAGCCCAGCGTGTTGTTCGCCAGATCGGCATCGACGAGCGTATCCCAAAACCACTCGGCCCCGCGCTGCCAGGGCACTAGCAAGTGCTTCACCAGGAATGACGCCACGACCATGCGGACACGATTGTGCATCCAGCCAGTCGACCAAAGTTGTCGCATGCCGGCATCGACCAAGGGATATCCCGTGCGGCCGCGCTGCCAGGCCCGCAGCGCGTTGGGATCCTCCTCGGATGGGAAGTTGGAGAATTCGCTTCGTAGCGGTCGCTCCGCCGTATCGGGAAAGTGCCACAATAAATGGTGCGCGAATTCTCGCCAGACAAGTTGCCGGAGATAGGCTTCGGCGGCGCCCGACTCCTGCGGTGACGCCGCCGGCTTGGGGCTGCCATCGCGGCGCGCCGCGTCGCTCCGATTTGCCGGGTGCATTTTCTCGATCGCGTGCCAAACCTGTCGCGGACTGATCTCTCCCCAGTGCAAATGCGGGGAGAGCTGCGAGGTGCCAGGCGTGCCTGGCAGGTCGCGCTGCTGGGCATATTGGGCAACGGCCTCGGCGGCGAAACGATTGAGTTGTGCTTGTGCGCCGGCTTCGCCCGGTTGCCATGCCGCGCGCATACCGGCAGCCCAATCGATCCGCGGTTCAAGATCGAACGTTGCGAGCGGCAGTGACTTCGGCCAGGCAGTGGGAGTGGGCAAGCTCGCGGGGGCAGGCAATGGCTCTCGTTGTTCGCTTGCCGCGAGGCAGGCGCGGTAGAAGGGCGTGAAGACGCGAAAGGGTTGCCCTGCCCGGTTGAGCACCGCTTCGGGGGCCCAGAGCAAATTTCCGTTTTCGATACCGACTTTCAGGCCGTCGCCCTCCAGGGCCGCGGCGACATCGCGATCGCGTGCGGCGGCTGCCGGCTCGAAACGACGATTCCAAAAAATGGCATCGGCCCCCGTGGCGTTGACGATCTGCCGCAGTTCGGCCAGCGAGTCGCCCTGACGCAGGATCAAGCTGGATCCGCGGTCGGCCAGGGTTTCGGCCAGCCTTGCCAGCGATTGATGCAACCACCAGCGAGCAGCGCCTCCCAGCGGCCAGCGCCCAGATTCCGCTGCGGCATCCACAAAGACTGGTACGACGGCCCCGCCGTGCGCGACGGCGGCATCCAGTGCAGGATTGTCATGCAAGCGCAGATCTTGGCGAAACCAGACGATTGCCGGGCGCGCGGTCGTCATGCTCAATACCGATGGAAAACAAACCGGGTGAACATCGCGAGGTGCCTTCGGGGATACTCTAGGGGTCGAGTGGTTCGAGACCGGTTTCTTCGGCCAGTTTCTGCAGCCGACCGAGCGCCCGCAACAGCAGTTGCCGGCTGCGTTCCTTGCAGACTCCCAGGCGGTCAGCGATTTGCTGCAACGTTTGCGGATGCTCGCCGGCATCAAAACCAAATCGCGCCGATACCACCAACCGCTCGCGATCGGGCAGTCGATCGAGCAAGCGCGCTAAAGCATGGCGCGTAGCGCCGGCCTGCTGTGGCGAGCTGGCCGGTACGGCGCGATCGGGAGCCGCTACCAAGAGCGCTTCGTCGACCGTCGCGAACCGGGTGCGATCTCGGTGGCGCTTCGTGATCGCACGATGAAAGTTCTTACGGATTGCCCAGGTTGCATAAGTGCTGAAGCGGTAGCCGCGCGAGATATCGAAGCATTCGATTGCCCGCAGTAGCGACATATTGCCGTCGCTGACCAGGTCTTCGAAGCTGTTCTCGGGGTTGACGTAGCGCTTGGCGATGGAGACGACGAGCCTCAAGTTGGCGCGCCAAATCTGGTTGCGCGTGCGATCGGCTTCGGCCAGCAGCAGCTCAATGTCATCGATCAGTGGAATGTCTGGGCGGGCCGGATCCAGCGCGGCACGCAGCACCGTCGCGCGATACTTCACATAGTTCAGCCGCCGAAACAACGTAGCCTCGTCGTCGCGGGACAGCAGCGGTGTGTCGTAAAGACTCGCCATATAGCCGCGGGCTCCAGCCGGGCGCTGGGCAAGCGGTGCTGCCGGCTCAAGGGTTTCGATTTCGCCTTTGCGGCTGTCGGACGTGGCAATCGCTGCCTGCTGCTCGAAATCGGGATGGGGGACGAATTCGATCACCAAATTGAGCAGGCGTTCAACACGCTGGCGTTGGAGGTCGGCCCGTCGGTGGTTGCGTGGAGTACGCTTCACGCGGATGGGGTTCCTGCGGGGCCGCCTGGGCTGGACGAGAGCCGGGCCTTGCGCGGTAGTAGGCATGGCAGCGATCCTCCTTGGGCTCGAACTCGGTCTAAAATCGTTCAAAACGGTCATGTCATCCTAGCCGTGGCTGCATGCAGGTCAAGCGGGAAAACCTCCGGACTCTTGGAAATAATTGCGATAACGAACTGAGAATAGAACGCTGGGCGGACAGTGCGCTACAGTGGACAATTGGCAAAACGCGGCATAAGATCATTCAGATCGTTCATCTTTGGGCCGCGGATAGTCTATGTCGAAGCAACTGACCCCCAAGCAGGTCGCCCAAGCGATTGGCGTCAGCGAGTCTTCGCTCAAACGCTGGTGCGACAAGGGCTTGCTGCAGATGCAGCGAACCGCCGGCGGGCATCGACGCATTTCGGCCGACGCCGTCGCTCAGTTTCTGCGTGCCACGGGGCAAAAACTTGTCCGCCCTGAGTTGCTCGGTCTGCCGGCTCAAAGCGGACAGCCATTGCCGTCGGCGAAAGCGGCTGAGTCGCTGTTCGACGCGCTGGTGAACGGGGACGAGGAGGTGCTGCGGCGGGTCGTGCTGGGCCTATATCTGGCGGGCGAATCGCTGGCCGAGCTGTGCGATCGCTTGCTCGCGCCGGCGTTTGCGAAGATCGGCCACGGCTGGGAGTCGGGCAAGTTGGCCGTTTACCAGGAGCGGCGCGCGGTCGAAATCTGCCAGCGACTGATCTTTGAGTTGCGGTCGCTGCTCCCCACCCCCCCGTGCGCGGCGCCTGTGGCCATCGGCGGCACACTGGCCGACGATCCTTACAAGCTGGCGACCTCGATGGTCGAACTGGTCCTGCGCGACGCGGGGTGGCAGGCCGAGTCATACGGCGTCGGGCTGCCGTCTGACACTCTCGTGGCGGCCATTGAAGCGGTGCGTCCGCGCTTGTTCTGGCTCAGCGTTTCGGAATGGGCGACCCGCGAGAGCTTTATCGAAGCGTTTGCGCCGATCTCGGCAGCGGCCACGCGCTGCGGGGCGGCGCTTGTGATCGGTGGTCGCGCGCTAACCGAAGAGGTGCGCCGAGACCTGCTCTTCTCGGCCTACGGCGACAACCTGCGGCACTTGCTGGGCTTCGCCCACACGTTGACGCCCGATCCGGCCGCCCTAGCGTCAGCATCGGGTTGATCGATTGAGTCGTTCGTAGCCTAGTTGAGCATGGCTTGGACGATCGGTGCGCCGGTCACTCTGCGCGCGTCCTCACGACGAAGACCCACTAACGCTCAGCGAATTTCCAACACCGCGACGCGCAATCTCGCTTTCGCGCAGTCGTCAGCCTTGGCACGCTGGCTATACTTCCACCGCGCCTGGACGTACCAGGTGGGAATCAAAGTCAGCGGTCGAGGGACTTAGCGTGAGCGCGCGGGTCGTAATCGTCGGCGCCGGGCCAGGTGGGTTGGCGACGGCCATGCTATTAGCTGCGGCCGGCATCGACGTTACCGTTCTGGAGAAAGGCCAGCGCGTCGGCGGACGAACGGCGTCACTCGAGGCCGACGGCTATCGCTTCGACCTGGGGCCAACCTTCTTTCTCTATCCGCGGGTGCTCGAAGAAATCTTCAGCGCGGCGGGCTGCAACTTGTACGACGAAGTGCCGATGGTGCGGCTCGATCCGCAGTACCGGCTGGTTTTCGGCGCCGGTGGTCAACTCGACGCCACGAGCGATGTGCCGCGGATGATGCAGGCGGTCGCCGCGTTGTCGCCAGCCGACGCCGCGCAGGTGCCTCGGTTTCTCGCGGAAAACCGCGATAAGTTTGCGAGGTTTCGGCCGGTGCTGGAACGCGAATGCCAGGGCTGGCGCGATCTGTTGAAGCCTTCGACGATCGGCTTGTTGCCACTGTTGGCACCTTGGCGCTCGCTCGACGGCGAGCTGCGCAGATACTTTCGCGATCCACGCGTGCGGCTGGCGTTTTCGTTCCAGTCGAAGTATCTCGGCATGTCACCGCTCAAGTGCCCTAGCCTGTTTTCGATTCTCTCGTTTCTCGAATACGAGTACGGCGTGTGGCACCCGCTGGGGGGCTGCGGTCAAGTGACCGAGACAATGGCCCGGCTGGCCCGTTCGATGGGCGTGCAGATCCAGCTCGGCGAGCCGGTGCAGGAGATCCTCTTCGCAGGGCAACGCGCGATCGGTGCACGCACCGCGGCCGGCGACTACCTAGCCGACGCGGTGGTAATTAACGCCGACTTCGCCCGCGCGATGACGCGGCTCGTGCCGAACAAACTGCGGCGGCGCTGGACCGATGAACAGATCGATCGCAAGCGATTTAGTTGTTCGACGTTCATGATGTACCTCGGCCTGGAAGGTCGCAACGACGATCTCGCTCACCATACGGTTTATCTAGCCGAAGACTATCGACGAAATCTGGCCGATATCGAAGACCGCCACACGTTGTCGGCCGATCCGTCGTTCTACGTGCAGAACGCCTGTGCGACCGATCCCGCGCTCGCGCCGCCAGGGCACAGCACGCTGTATGTCCTGGTGCCGGTCACGCATCAGCATTCGCGCGTCGATTGGGCGCGCGAGCGACCACGGTTTCGCGAGTTAGTGCTCCGGCAATTGCGCCATGTTGGTCTGCAGGATGTTGAACGACGCATCCGCTTCGAGCGCGTAATCACCCCCGCCGACTGGGAGCAGGACTTCGAGATCTTCCGCGGGGCTACGTTCAATCTCGCTCATACGTTCGGGCAGATGCTGCATATGCGGCCACGCAATCGTTTTGACGAGCTGGACGGCGTGTATCTGGTTGGCGGCGGAACGCATCCGGGGAGTGGGCTGCCGGTGATTTTCGAATCGGCCAGGATCAGTGCACGGTTGCTCATGGCCGATCTGGGGGTCCGTGAGCCGAGCGCCGTGCCGCGACGTCAGCCGCTGGCGGCGCTAGTGCGTTCACGAGCCTCCGAACAGTTCGCAGAACGAATCGAACAAGCGGTGCTGTTGGCCGCGGACGTTCAGGAGTAGACCAATGGACGAGCACGCTTCAAACCGAGTGGGTGTGATCGGCGCCGGCCTGGGCGGGTTGGCTGCCGCTTGCACACTCGCCGCGCGAGGCTACCAGGTGGTGGTTTTCGAGCGTCGCACGGAGTTGGGGGGTAAGGCCGCCGTGCTCAGCGAGGCCGGTTTTCGCTTCGATATGGGGCCGACGATTCTGACCCTACCGGGTATGCTGCGGCGGATTTTTGCCGCTGCTGGTCGGCAACTCGACGACTATGTTGATTTGGTGCGACTCGATCCGCAGTGGCGCTCGTTTTTTGCGGACGGCTCGACGCTCGACCTGCTGGCCGATCCGTCCGGCATGTCGCGCGAGCTCGACCGGTTCGCTGCCGCCACGGCTCCGGCGGTGCAATCGATGGCGGCCGGATACGGTCGCTTCTTGACGCTCTCGCAACGAATGCACGACGTTTCGAACCGGTACTTTTTTTCGCGGCCGGTGGATTCACTGGTCGACATGTTTCAGGCCGGCAGCATGCTTCAGCCGTCGACGCTTGGTGACGTGCTGGCCCTGCGGCCCGGGCGCACGGTTGCGGGCACGGTGCGCTCCCAAGTGCAGGATCCGCGCGTTGCTCAGATGCTCGATCACTTCACGCAGTATGTCGGTAGTGCACCCGATCAATCGCCAGCCGTGCTCTGCGGCATTGCCCACATGCAGACATCCGAAGGAGTTTGGTACCCGCTTGGCGGCATTGGCGTGGTGCCGCGGGCGCTCGAACGCTTGGCTCGCGATCTGGGAGTGGAGTTTCAAACCGATGTTGGCGTGCGCGAGATTGTCACTGTTGGCGGCGCCGTGCGTGGCGTAGTTACTGAAGATGGCCAACGCGTGCCACTTGCAGCCGTGGTGAGCAACGCCGACGCGGTGCGCACTCATCGAGAACTGTTGCGGGGTACGCCGGCCGCCCGGGCCTTCGAGCGCCGCCGCGCGTACGAGCCCGCTTGCTCGGGCGTGGTGCTCTATTTGGGGCTCGATCGTCGCTACGAGCATTTGCTGCATCACAACTTCGTGTTCTCGCGTGATGCCGACGTGGAATTCGACGACATCTACCGACGCGGGCGTCCGGCCGCCGATCCGACCTGCTATGTCTGTGCGCCAGCAGCCACGGACCCCGACGTTGCCCCGCCCGGGGGTGAAGCGCTTTACGTGCTGGTGCATACGCCCTACTTGAGACCCGGCGACGATTGGCGAGCCATGTTTCCCGAATATCGACGGACGATCCTGCGGAAGCTGGCCGACGACGCCGGGCTGGTCGACCTCGAGCGGCGCATCGTGGTCGAACAGGCACTAACGCCGCAGGACATTCACGATCGCTACGGAGTTCTCAACGGCGCGATTTACGGGCTGTCGAGTCACGGACGATTTTTCGGCGCCTTCAAGCCCGGAAACCGCAGCAAGCAGTTACGCGGTTTGTATCTGGCGGGGGGCGCCGCACATCCTGGGCCCGGCATGCCGCTGGTGCTGCTCTCGGGGTGGTTGGCGGCCGAGGCGTTGGATCAAGACGCCGTCGCGCAGCCTGAAGAAAGGCGGGGCGAGGGGGCAACTCCGACTTTGTCCGACGTGGTGCCGGCGTGAAGCGTGATGTCGCACGAACACGCCCTGTGGCGGCCACGGAACTGCCACGCATCTCGCGCTGGCAGTTCGACCTGTTCGCGAAGTACTCGGCCGGCTATCTCCGACGCAACGTACACGCCGTGCGAATTTCGCGGACTGGCCCGGCTCCGCAACTCGGCGACCGGCCGGCCGTGATCTATCTGAATCATCCAAGTTGGTGGGATCCGCTCGTCGGCTTGTACCTGGCGACCCGTTTTTGGCCGAAGCGCGCGCACTACGCGGCGATCGATGCCGCGGCCCTGGGGCGATACCGGTTTTTCGAGCGGATCGGGTTCTTCGGCATCGAGCCGGGAACGCTCGGCGGAGCACGGCGATTCTTGTCGATTGGCGCGGGCGTGCTGGCCAAGAGCAACACGAACCTGTGGGTGACCGCGCAAGGCCAGTTCACCGATTGCCGGGCTCGGCCCGTGGAGTTACGGCGCGGTCTGGCACATCTTGCCGCGCGGGAGCAACGCGGAGTGATCGTGCCGCTGGCGCTCGAATACACGTTCTGGCAGGAGCGATTTCCGGAGGTGCTGGTGCGATTTGGTGAGCCGATCGATCTCGATCTCGACGAATGTGCTCCGCGGCTCGACGCCGATCAGTGGCAGGCACGTCTCGCGGTGCGGCTCGAAGCCACGCAAGATGCCTTGGCGCGCGAGTCAATCCCCCGGAACGCGGCGAACTTCGAGACCTTGACGAGCGGGCGCGCTGGCGTCGGCGGAGTGTACGAACGCTGGCAGCGCGTGCGGGCACGATGGCGCGGCGAGACATTCCAGAGTGAACACGCCGCGGCTTCGCGGTGAGGGGGCCAGCGGATGTCGATGGTAGTCGTGCTAGCGCTAATGTTCATCGCCGTATTGTTGGCGCTTCTGCCGGCCGCCTTGTTCACGGCGAACCTTCGGCAATATCGAGCTGCGCCGCGGCATTCTGAATGCTCGGGAACGAGACCGATGGTATCGGTGATTGTTCCCGCGCGCAATGAAGAGCAATCGCTTCCCGCGGCGCTGCAAGCAGTGTTGGCCAACCGCGCGGCCGAGCTGGAAGTAATTGTCGTCGACGATCACTCGAGCGATCGCACGGCCGCGATTGTTCGCGGGTTTGTCGTGGCGGACAGTCGCGTACGGCTAATCGCAGCCCCATCGTTGCCTGAGGGATGGTGCGGTAAACAACACGCTTGTGCTGTGGGGGCGACCGCGGCGCGCTTCGAGCGATTGCTATTTGTCGACGCCGACGTACGGCTCGCCGACGACTCGCTGGCACGCATGTGCGAAGTGCTCGACCGCAGCGGCGCGGGGCTCGTAAGTGGCTTCCCCCGACAGGAGACCGTCACCTGGCTTGAACGGCTGCTGCTCCCCTTGATGCACTTTCTGCTGCTTGGCTTTCTGCCGATCGGCCGCATGCGCGCCAGTAGGCACCCGATGTACGGCGCGGCCTGTGGACAATTAATTCTCGTCACTCGATCGGCTTACGCCGCTGCCGGCGGGCACGGGGCCGTACGCGCGTCGCTGCACGATGGTTTGAAATTGCCGCGTGCGATCCGCGCGGCCGGTTGGAGGACCGACTTGTTCGATGCGACCGATCTGGCGAAGTGTCGGATGTACCGTAATGCTGGCGAAGTGTGGCGCGGGTTGGGCAAGAACGCCCGCGAAGGAATGGCGACTCGCGGCGCGATCATGCCATGGACGATTGTGCTGTTGGGCGGACAGGTGCTCGGCCCGGTGCTGTTGGTCGCGTGGGTGGCAGCAGCGGTTGTCAATCTCCGTTCATTGTTGTCTTCTGATAGCGCCGCATCGTTACTGGTGGTCGTATTGTCAATCTTGGCGGCGGCCCTGGCCTATTGGCCGCGACTCTGCGCCGCGGCCCGATTTCGGCAGAGTTGGCTTGGCGCGGTACTTCATCCGCTGGGCGTCGTCTTGCTGCTGACTATCCAGTGGCAGGCTTTCCTGCGAGGTTTTTGGGGCGGCGCGGCGGTTTGGAAGGGTCGGGCGTATCCCAGCGACCTGGATCAGACCTCGCGTCGAGCAAACCACTCGGCAGTTGCGGCGACAGAGCCCGCCTCGCGGCTATAATCACGCGCCGGATTTGGCCCATGCTGCCCATGCCCACTACGGCGCGAGTTATCGAGCTCTGAATTCATTGCGCCGGTCTCTCAACGCAGAATCCACGCCTTTGCCTTGATTGCCTATGCCTTCAACCTGGTCCAATTGGTCGGGCTCGGTCGTCTGCCATCCTCGCGAAATTGCGCGCCCGACGAACGAAACGGCCGTGATCGAGTTGATCACCGCGGCGGCGGACGCTGATCGCACGCTTCGAGTCACCGGCACTGGCCACTCATTCACTCCTCTGTGTGCGACCGACGACGTGCTCGTTTCACTCGACAACCTGCAGGGGTTGATCGAGATTGATTCTTCGAGCTCGACTGCCACGCTATGGGCTGGCACCAAGATCGCAAGCGCGACCGAGCTGTTGCTCGAGCATGGATGGTCGCTAGAAAACCAAGGGGACGTCGACGTGCAGTCGCTGGCCGGCGCCATTTCGACCGGCACGCACGGCACCGGTCCGCGGCTCGGCAGTCTATCGACTCAGGTCGCGGGCTTGCGGATTGCCACGTCTGCGGGCCGGACGATCGATTGCTCGCTGGCCGCCGATGCTGAGACGTTTCGCACCGCGCAGGTCTCGCTCGGCATGCTCGGAGTGATCACCGCCGTCACGTTGCGTGTGCTGCCGGCGTATCGACTGCACGAGCGATTGTGGCAAGTGCCTATCGAGGAGTGCCTGGCCGAACTGCCGGCGCAGATTGCGGCGCACCGGCATTTTGAGTTCTTCTGGTACCCGACCACCGACCTGGCCCACATGAAGGCGCTCGACCCCACCGACGAAGAGCCGGCGGCGGTCGCAGATCGGCCAGGCGAACGCATTGACTTCAGTGGACGTATCTTTCCGACGGTGCGGGAGCGACGCTTCAACGAAATCGAGTACGCGCTGCCGGCGGCCGCTGGGCCGGAATGCTTCGCTGAGATCCGGCGGCTGTTGCGCGACGAGTTTGCTGAGGTCACGTTTCCAGTCGAGTATCGCACGCTGTCGGCCGACGACGTCTGGCTGAGCCCGGCATTTGGTCGCGAGACGGTCACGCTCTCGGTTCACGAAGACGCCGCGCGGCCGTTCGCGAAGTTCTTTGATGCGGTCGAAGCGGTTTTTCGCCGTTACAACGGTCGACCGCATTGGGGGAAACTTCACACGCTGACCGGCCAGCAACTGCGGCCGCTTTATCCGCAGTGGGACGCCGCCCTGGGGGTGCGTCGGCGATTCGACCCGGCCGGACGATTCTTGAACGAGCACCTGCGGCGGGTTTTCGTCGAGAACTAGCAGCAGCTCAATTGGCCGGCGCGGTTACTTACCGGCGAACGCATCGGGCGTGTGGATGTGTTCGGGCCGAGCGCCCATGCCCATCAACCGCGCGGGGAAGCGTCGCAGGTAAGGAAATCGCCCCAGCAGTTTCACCGGCCAAGGGGGCGTCAGAGGCCCCTTGCTCGACAGTGCGCCGTAGATCGCGCGATCTTGGATGAAGAGCTGCACGCGCTGCGTGACGCGCGTGGGCCACTCGCGGCGCTGTTGCACGCGCTGCAAGTCCCCCTCGACAACGCGGCCGCCCAACAGCGGCGCGTAAAGCAGGTTGGCCGCGGCCACGGCGTCCTGAATCGCCAGGTTGATGCCGACTCCGCCAACCGGCGACATCGCATGCGCCGAGTCGCCGATGCACAACAGCCCGGGCCGATACCAGGTCTTCAGACGATCGACGCGCACCGTGAGCAGGTGAACGTCGTCCCAGCTTTCGAGCGTGTGGACGCGATCGGCCATCCAGGGGACGAGTTCGGCGATCGCTGCGCGAAAGGCCTCAATACCGCCGGCCCGTAGCGAGGCTTCGCTCCCTTTGGCAATCACGTATCCGCATTGCCAGTATTCGTCGCGATTCAACAGCACGAAGACGCGACCGCGATCAAAGCGGCCAAGCGGCGTGTAAGGATCGTCGTGGCGGCGCGGCAACCTTAACCAGAGCACATCGATCGGCGCGCCAAGATTCTCGATTTCGAGCCCCGCGCGTTGGCGTACAATTGAGCCACGCCCGTCGGCCCCCACGACCAGCTCCGCCTGTACGTCGTGCGAACCTGTCGGCGTCTTGACCTGCAGACCGACGACGCGGCCGCCACGCTCGACGAGGCCGGTCACTTCGGCTTGCATCCGCAAGTGAAACGTCGGGTACTGCGCCCCTTTGCTCGCGAGAAAGCTCAGAAAATCCCACTGCGGCATGAACGCGATGAACTTGGCGTGCGTGGGCAGGTGGGTAAAGTCGCCCACAATCAGCGTCTCGTCGCCGATCTGTCCGCGGACTTGCGTAACTTCCTGATGCGGCAACTTGAGCAGCTCATCGAGCCAGCCCAATTCGTGCATCAATTCGAGCGTTGAGGGGTGGATGGTGTCGCCGCGAAAGTCGCGAAGAAAGTCCGCGTGTTTCTCGAGCACGAGCACTTCGACGCCGGCCCGCGCCAACAGCACGCCAAGCATCATGCCGGCCGGGCCGCCGCCGGCAATGCAGCTGCGGACCTGGGCCGGGATGTCGCCCTTGGTCGCTGATACCGGTTCCGCGCCCGCTTCATCCGTGATCATCGACATCCCTCCCGAGTTGGCCAGCATTTTATGCCAGGTGGCTTGCTTCTGACGATGCCAAGTATCTAATCGCGACCAGAGCCTGCGCCTGTGCCTTGTGGTCGAGCGGCTGTTCTCGGTGACCTGTTCCCAGTGCCGCGTAACCTGTGCCGCGTCGCCTGAACGCGTTGTGGGCGCCGGCCGATTGATTTTTGTGTACCTGGAGAACCTACCCCATGACGCCCGACGCCGTGCCTGCTCCCTCGCGTGAAAGCCTGCGCGAACACCGCTACGAGAAGCTCACCTGGCCTGAGATCAACCTGGCAATCGAAGCGGGCAAGATCCCGATCATCCCCGTCGGCGCCATCGAGCAGCACGGCCCGCACTTGCCGCTGGATGTCGACATGCTGCTGTCGACGAGCGTGGCTTTGGCCGCCGGCCAGCGCGTGGCCGACAAGGCGCTGGTGCTGCCGCCGCTTTCGTACGGCTACACAGGGCACGTAATGGATTTCCCCGGCACGATCAACATCCATTACACGCATTTCATCGAACACACGCTCGACGTCTGCAAGAGCCTGGCGTACCACGGCTTCAAAAAGATGTTGCTCTTGAACGGCCACGGCTCGAACATGCCGAACCTTGACCTGGTGGCGCGGCGCTTGAACTTGGAAACCGACGCCGAGTGTGGCTTCACCGGCTGGTGGCGGTTTCTGACAGTCGACCCGGAGTTTATGCCGAGTTGGCGTGAGAGCGAGTTCCCTGGCGGCATCGCGCACGCCTGCGAGCTGGAGACGAGCGTCTATCTGCACCTGGCCCCCGACGACGTGAGAACGGATCGCATCCGCTCGGGACAGTACTTGTTTCACGCGGAGAAATCGAAGTTCCGCTATGTCGACCTGTTCGGCAGCGGCCCGGTCGATGTGACGAGCTGGACCGCCAGCTACACCGACACGGGCGTCATGGGCGGGGCGGCGCTAGCGACGGCCGAGAAAGGTCGCCGGGCGTTTGACGAAGCGGTCAGCCGGCTGTGCGAGTTCATTACCGAGTGGCATGCCGTGCCAGCCCCCAAGCGTAAGGAAAACCACGCCACACGGCCGACCATGCCCATGCCCTGGGGACAGGCCGATTCGCTTGGTATGAAGTGACGCGGCAGTGGGTGCGACCGCTAGTTGCATCGGTCATTACAACTCCGCAAGGCGTTACGAGCCAGAGAGTTTGACGCGACCAGGGCGATCGGCGGCCTGGTGTTTGGCGGTTTGACCACCCCCCGGGCCGTCACTAGAATGAAATTGTCGGGAGCGGGAATCGGTCTACCCAGAGCTTTGTTACCATCGGTTCGGTTTCCGTCTCCTCATGCAGCCTTCGATGGTGCGCGCTTCGGCTCGCCAACCTGGAAAGAAAAAAGCCATGTTCACACCAGTCCTTGCCTTTGGCGTCGGCGGCATGGAGCTCATGATCGTCGGCGTGATCGTGCTGCTGCTCTTTGGCAATCGACTGCCAGGCGTGATGCGGTCATTGGGCCTGGGGATCACTGAATTTAAGAAGGGGATTCAAGGGGTCGAAGAGGAAAACAACGATTCGGTCGAAACTCGCAAGCTCGACCGCGAAAAAGAGAAAGTGCCCCGCGACGAATAACCGCGCGAGCGCGAAATGCGTTCTTAGCGTGGCTGCATCAACCACAGGCGCTGCTACTGTGGTCACGAGCGACGGCACGTCAAATTGACGGGAGTAGATTGTCATGTTCTCGCTTGCTCTTAGCGTACCGCTGGCCTTTTTGCCGTTTGTTGGCGGCGTCGGCACCAGCGAGTGGCTCATCATTGGCGTCGTGGCTGTGCTGTTGTTCGGCAAGCGTTTGCCAGAGGTCGGCCGTTCACTTGGCAAGAGCTTGATGGAATTCAAGAAGGGGATGGCCGGTATCGAGGACGAAATCCGCAACGCCGGCAACATTTCGAGCACAGGCACCAGTTCGCGAACATCAACTCCCCGTTACCAGGAGTTGGACGAGCGGGACGAACCGACGGCTCCCAAGTTCGAGCCCCCGCGAAGCGAGCCCCGCCCGGAATCCGACGCCTCGTCCGGCACGGAAGCGGCCTGAGCAACCAGCCTGGTTAGCAGCCGGTGACCCCGGCGACCTTCTCGAGCCGAACGGGCAATGGGCCGATAATCAAGCGGTTCGCATTCTGAGCGATGATGCCGCGCAAACCTTGGCGAGAGTGCCGCTTGTCCTGAAGTAGTCTGGCTGGTAGAAACTAGCACGCGCAACGCGCACGGGCGGCTAGCTCAGTTGGTTAGAGCGCCATCCTCACACGGTGGAAGTCACAGGTTCGAGTCCTGTGCCGCCCATTTGCCACCCCCTGTTCATCGGTGAATTGCACATTTTCCGATGATTTTGAAACGCCAGGTTTCTCCTGGTCACTCGAAAAGGCTGCTGAGCGCGTCGTTTTGCGCGATGCCTCGTCGGCGTTATTTCCGGCGGTGATTGATTCGCTAATCGCTTTGGCAAAGTGCGATTCGGTTACTTGCAGGTAATGCCGCTTGGCCACGGCTTGGCTGTTGCCGATCCACTCGCACACGACTTGAATCGGGTACTGTTCGGCCAGCTCCGTGTCTCGCGTTGCCCGTAGGTTCTGGACAAGCTTCGGCCAAGGCATCGAGCCAGCTCGCGCGATGACGTTCGCAAGTGTGGTGCGCAACTCCAAATTGGAAACGCAGCAAAGGTCGCGCGTTTCGCGCATCTAAGCGAGCTTCTCCAGCGGCCCGACCGCCAGCGTGCGATTGCGCGTCAGCGGGTAGCGTTTCAATACGTCGATCAGGTCGGCGCGCGTAAGCCGCGCCACAGCGTCGAGGTCTTCCTTCACCGTGCGGTACTCGCCACGTTGCACCCAGTTCATGCCGACGCTGAACAGACGCGAGCGGGGTTTCTCGCTCCCCAGCACCACGCGCGAATTGATCTTGCGCTTGGCTTTCTCGAGCTCGTCGTCGGTGGGGCCGTTGGTCTCAATCTCGCGATAGATCTTCTCGATTCTGGCCAGATTGTCCGCGGCCGACTGCGGGTCGCACGCCAGGTAGGTCATGAACAACCCGGCGCCCATGTAATCGTAGTGGCTCAGGCTGACGTGCTCAGCGCGGCCAGGATCGGTCAGCTCCCAATACAAGCGGCTGCCCGAGTCATCGCCCAGGATCACCGTCAGCAGTTTGGCGGCATAGCGATCGGCGTCGGCAGCGGCCGGCGCGGCGGCCAACTGCAGGGCATATTCTTGAGCAGCGGATGGTTTTTCCAGACAGCCGAAGCCAGGGTGGGGAGTGGCCGGCTCCACGTTGCGGGCTGCCGGCACCGGCTTCCAATGGCCACAGGCGTTCCCGGCGGTTTCGACCAGCGCGTCGAAGTCGATTCGCCCCGTGGCCGCCAGCGTGATATTGCCAGGGCTGTAGCGACGATCGAAGTAGGTGCGCATCTGTTCGGCCGACAGCGCTCCGACGCTGGCCAGCGAGCCCAACACGCTGCGACCCAGCGGATGCGAGCCGAAGTAGGCGGCCTTTACTTTTTCGTCTGCGCCGTACGGCGGCTGATCCTCGTACATCTTGATTTCTTCGAGGATCACCTGCTTCTCAGTATCGAAATCGTCGGGCCGCAGCGAAGGTCGAAGGATATCGCCCAACAGCGCCACCGCGCGACCCTGATACTCGGGCAATACGGCCGCGTAGTAGACCGTGTTCTCTTCGCTCGTAAAGGCGTTGTAGTGGGCCCCCAGCTCGTCGAACTCCCGGTTCACGTCGGCGGCCGATCGCGACGGAGTCCCCTTGAACATCATGTGTTCGAGGAAGTGACTGACGCCCGCCACCTCGTCGGATTCGTCGCGGGCGCCCGTGCGGACGAAAAAACCCACGGCACTCGAATGCACGTCGTCGTTGCACTCGGCCACGATTTCCAAACCGTTGGGCAGGCGAGCTTCTCGAAACACTCAGTGAGTCTCCTAGGTGCGACTGCGGAATTGCTTTCGCTTTTCCAACCCCCTCACCCAACCCTCTCCCGCGAGGGGAGAGGGGAGTGTGGAAAAGCAATTCCGCAGTCGAGGTTATGTCGCAACCTTCAGTGGCTCGGGCCCCAGCGTCAGCACCGTGAAATTGTCGGGCGGGCTCTCGGCCAGGTACGCGTTGATCGATTCGCACGACAGCTCATCGACCAGTCGGCTGACTTCGTCGAGCGGCCGCACGCGCTCCAGATGATACCAGTCGCGGGCGATCGCCGAACTGCGAGCCGCGCTCGATTCTTGCTGCATGATCAGCGAGCTCTTGATGCGCGCCTTAAGGCGATCAATCTCGTGAGCTTCGATTCCCTTGGCCAGGCGACGCAGCTCAAACAGCATCACGTCGAGCGTTTCTTGTGCGCGATCGGCGCTGGTGCCGGCGTAACAAACGACGCTGCCGCGGTCGCGCAAGGTGTTGTACGACGCATAGACCGTGTAGCAGAGCCCGCGTTTCTCACGCACTTCGGTGAAGAATCGAGAGCTCATACCGCCGCTGAGCGCGCCGACGGCCCCCCAGGCCTGAAAGTACTTGGGATCGCGATACGGCACGCTGTCGTACGCGATGCCGATGTGGGTCTGCTGCCCTTCGTACGTCACATGATCGATGCGTGGGCCGGTCTGCCCGGCTTTCAGCTCGATTTCAGGAAGCGGCTTCCAATCGGCCAGCAGCTTACCGACCTGGTCGCGCAGTGGCTCCCATTCGATGCGCCCGGCTACGCCGAGGATGCAGCCGTTCGGGCGATAGAGCCGCGCGTAGTTGGCACGTACGTCGTCGATCGTGGCCGCCTCGACCGTTTCGCGCGTGCCGTGGCTCGAGCGGCCCCAAGGCGGAGGCACGTGCCGACGACGCAACTCGATCATCGTTTTCGAGTGCGGGTCGTCCTCAATACTCTGCAATTCTTGCAGAATGACTTGCTGGCAAGCGTCAAATTCGTCCTCGGGCAGACGTGCATGTCGCAATAGGTTGGCGTACAACCCCAGCGCGCGGGGAAGGTCGCCCGCCAGCATTGCGCCGCTATAGCTGGTGTGCGCGTCGGAAACGCCTTCGCTCCGTTCGACGCCGAGATTGTCGAGCATCTCGATGAACTGGCGATTGTCCAAGTCGCCCGAGCCGCGCAGAGCCAAGTCGCAAGTCAGGCTCGCCAACCCCGCTCGGCCCGGTGGATCGTAAGCGCAACCGGCCGGCGCGATGAATGTGAAGGCGGCCGATTCGAGCGAATTGATCGCTTCAGCCACGAGCACCAGGCCGTTGTCGTAGCGATGCGAGTAGATTGACTGCTTCACGAGTAGGCCACTTCCACCGCCTTGAAGACGGTGCGCGATTTCCGGAAGCCAAGCCGCCGATACAGGCGGATCGCCCCCTCGTTCTGCGCAGTCACTTCGAGGAACGCGCGCGTCAGGCCAGACCGGCGAAAACCGCACATGGCTTGCATCAACAAACAGCTCCCCAAACCGCGGCCACGATGCTCGGGCGTGATCCCCAGGTTCTGCACGGCGCCATAGCCGCTCCGATCGCGAATGCCTTGCACCGTGCCACAATAGTCCCACTGACGGCAACCATGATCGAACGCCACGAGCCAGGTGGCCGCCGGCAGGAAACCTTCCTTGCGAACAATCTCTTTCATAAGTCGGTAGCAGCCGTCGGCATCTCCCAAGCATGGAAAGACGTTGGCGTCGATCTCCGTGCGGAAGCTTTGATACTTGGTCTCGGCATGAACCGCTAAGAGCGCGTGATCCCAGGGAATAAAACGATAGCCGGGGGGCAATTGCGGCTCCGCGGGAGGCGCCGTAAGGCTCATCTCCATGCGGTAGCGCTTGAAGTAGGTGAGCACCATGACGTTCGACCTGGCGACGTTTCGACCTGGGCGACGAATCGACCGGGGAACAGGGGACCAAATCGCGGCTAACCAAGGCTGCCACGCGCAGCATTGGTCAACGGGCCGCGATCCGATTTTTCCGCCACGAGCAATCCTATCGGCCGATTTCCGACTGGTCAACTTAATGCGCAACGCAAACCGGTGCGAAGCTTTGCGTTAAGGTGCGCGTAGCCGCGCCAGGCACTAAATCTTGGGCTGAATTGAAGGGTCGTGCCGGCGCGGGGGGGAATCTCGGTTCCTGGAATCGCTTCGTCTGCGGCGCCCGGGGGATGCCACGCTACCGTCCAATCCCGCGCACCGGCGGCATCGGCTAGATGCCATTGCGGCCGGCTCCCTGGCGTGCGAGGCAGACGGATGGGAGACTTTGAAACCGTCGTCTGGCCTGTCTGCCCGTCGCGCGGCAGCAGTCTACAAGAACTCGGATCGAGAAGCGGATTGGGTTCACGTGCTTTCAGGAGGACAATTCTCGATGCGCTTGAGGAGTTTACCCGTCGTGCTGTTGTGCATGGTCTGGCCTTTGACCATCAGTGCCGAAGAGCCACTCGTGCCCGACACGCAGGTCGAGGCGCCGGAATTGACGAAAACTGGCGACGCGATTTCTAGCGTGCGAGCACCGGACGGCTTCTCGGTGGGCCTGTTCGCTGCCGAGCCCGATGTTCGGCAGCCGATCTCCATGACGATGGACGCGCGCGGACGCCTGTGGGTTGCCGAAAACTACACGTACGCCGAAGCGCCGCGGACCCTGGCCGACGACCTGCGCGATCGCATTATTTGTCTTGAAGACAGCGATCACGACGGTCGCGCCGATCGGCGCTTCGTCTTTTGGGATCAGGGGCGCGAGTTGACGAGTGTCGAAGTCGGTTTTGGTGGCGTCTGGGCGCTCTGCCCCCCGAAGCTGCTGTTTCTGCCCGACCGCGACGGCGATGATCGGCCCGACGGCGAAGCAGTCGTGATGCTCGATGGCTTTGATCTGGTGCCAGCCAACCACCACAACTTCGCTAACGGACTGAAGTGGGGGCCCGATGGCTGGCTCTACGGGCGCAACGGCATCACGCACGTAGGCCGCGTCGGCACACCCACCACGCCGCCGGAGCAACGCGTCGTCGTTGGTCCTGGTATGTGGCGATTCCATCCCGTCACGCACCAATTTGAAATGGTCGCGCACGGGACCACGAACCCGTGGGGGCACGATTGGGACGAGCACGGCGAGCTGTTCTTCATCAATACGGTGATCGGGCACTTGTGGCACGCTGTGCCGGGATCGCATTTTCGGCGGATGTTCGGCGCCGATCCCAATCCGTACGTCTATCAACTTATGGAGCAGACGGCCGATCACTTTCATTGGGACACCCGCGAGCGCTGGCAAGATATCCGCCAGGGAACAAGCGCCACGACGGCGGAGGCCGGTGGCGGACATGCTCACTCGGGGCTCATGATCTACCAGGGGGATAACTGGCCTCGCGAATATCGCGGCAGTGTGTTTGCCATCAATTTGCATGGACGCCGGCTGAACCGCGATTCGCTCCAGCGCAGCGGCGCCGGTTATGTCGCGCATCACGGTCAGGATTGTTTCTTCTTCGCCGATCCCTGGTTCCGCGGCATCGATCTGCTCACCGGGCCCGATGGTGGCGTCTACGTGGCCGATTGGTCCGACGTTGGAGAATGCCATGAGACCGACGGCGTGCATCGCAACTCGGGACGCATTGTCAAGCTGACTTATGGAACGCCTAACGGAGTGACGCATGAAGATTTGGCCAAAGCCGACGACAAGGCACTACTGCAATACTTGAGTCACGATAACGTCTGGTTCTCGCGACAAGCGCGGCGCGTGCTGCAAGAGCGGACCGCGGCCGGCGGCGACATGACCTCGATCAATAAGGCGTTGCACGATCTCTACGCGCAAGAGACTAACGTAGTCGTTAAGCTCCGCGTGCTTTGGTGCCTGCACGCGACGGGCGATTGCGACGAGAGCTGGCTGCTCAAGCAACTCGAACATCCCGATGAACACTTGCGAACTTGGGCTGTGCGTCTGCTTGCCGACAACCAGATTTCAAAGTCAGCGCAAGCAGTGCTCGTCGAGCAAGCAAAGCACGAAACGTCGGGCCTGGTACTCACCTATTTAGCATCCGCGCTGCAACACATCCCGGCTGACGAGCGAGCCGCGTTAGCCGCGGCCTTGTGCGAGCACAGCGAATTCGCCGAAGATCCCAATCTGCCACTACGAATCTGGTATGGAGTCGAGCCATATGTCGCGCGCCAGCCGGCCGCTGCCGTACCCTTGGCAACCGCGGCCAAGATGCCGCTCGTGCGGCGGTTCATCGCGCGGCGCATCACCCAGTTGCACGCCGACGAACCGGCAGGGCTTGACGTGCTCGTGGAAGCGCTCGTGGCGACCAACGATCGATCGCTTGCCCGCGATTTGCTCTCTGGCATGGCCGAAGCGCTGCGCGGCGTGCATCGGGCGACGGCGCCGCAATCGTGGTCTGCGGCCAACGAAGAGCTGACTTCGACCGGCGATCCCGCGGTATTGCAGTTGACGCGTGAATTGTCTGCCGTCTTTGGCGATGGTGTAGCGCTCGAGCAATTGTTGGAAGTTGCGGGCTCGGCTGATGCCGACACGCAAACGCGCCGCGCCGCGATTCGGTCGCTGGCTGGCGCGCAACGCACGGATTGCGTTCCCTTACTGCGGTCGTTGCTCACGGATCTTGATCTCGGCGCCGATGCAGCGCGCGGACTGGCCGCCTTTGACGACCTGGCCAATGCTCGCTTCCTAGTCGAACGATTCAGCGGCATGGTCCCTCCGGCCCGCGTGGCAGCGCTCGAAACACTCGTCTCGCGACCGTCGTTCGTCGTCGCGTTGCTCGATGGTGTCGAAAACGGGGCGATCAAGCGCGGCGAGCTGTCGGTGTTCCAGATTCGGCAAATGCAGGCGATCGACGACCACGATGTACAACAACGGGTGACCTCGCTCTGGCCCGACCTGCGCCCGATCGCGGCGGACAAAAAGGTGCGCATTGCCGAGATCGCCGGGCAACTCAAGCCGGACGCGCTGCGGCACGCCGATCTCAAGGCGGGTAAGGTTGTCTGGGAAAAATCTTGCGCCAAGTGTCACACGCTCTTCGGCGAAGGTGGCAAAATCGGGCCCGATTTGACGGGCTCGCAGCGCGGCAATCTCGATTACTTGCTGGAGAACATCGTCGATCCCAGCGCAACCTTGGCCCCCAGCTTCCGCATGTCGACCATCGCGCTGACGGATGGCCGCGTGATCAGCGGCGTCGTGCTCACGAAAACGGCCGAAACGTGGGAAGTGCAAACCGAAAGCAAGCGTGAAGTGATCGCCGTCGCCGACATCGATGACGCGGCCGAGACCGATCGTTCGCTGATGCCCGACGGCCTGCTCGATGTGCTATCGGCGGACGAGCGGCGCGACTTGATTGCTTACCTGATGGCAACCGAGCCGCCGCGGTAATTCCCTGCGGGCTCCTTGAACCCGCCACCTCTGGGGGATCATCGCCAGACTTTGCAGCTCGTAGTTCCTCTCAGTCGCGAGGCCTTCGACTCGTGGCAGCCAACACCTCGACACACCGACGTCGGTTGGTAGGCTGGTAGCGATGTGAACTGCATTTTACGCGCGTGGGATTTCGAGCAATGGCCCCAGGGGATGTCGACGAGACGCGAGCGCTGGTAGACGAAGTCTATCGCCGCGAGTCGCGCCGCGTGTTGGCCACTCTGATCCGCCTGTTGGGAGACTTCGACCGCGCCGAAGAAGCTCTGCACGATGCCTTCGCGGCGGCCGTGGAGCAATGGTCGCGCGAGGGAGTGCCGGCAAATCCGCGCGCCTGGTTGGTGTCGGCAGGCCGCTTCAAGGCGATCGATGCCCTGCGGCGTCGCGCCCGCTTCGACGCTTCGCTCGAGGAGCTCGCTGGTCGCTACGATCAGTCGACGGGCGTTGTGGCCGACGGCACGGACGACGATGTCGAAGACGATCGGCTGCGACTGATCTTCACGTGTTGCCACCCGGCGTTCGCGCCCCACACGCAGGTTGCCATGACGCTGCGTGAAGTCTGCGGACTGACCACCGAGGAGATCGCCAGCGCCTTTCTGACCGCGCCGGCCACGATCGCACAGCGCATCGTGCGCGGCAAAGCCAAGTTTCGCGACGCGAAAATTCCCTATCAGGTTCCTGCGTTCGCTGACTTGCCGATGCGACTCGAGTCGGTGCTGGCGGTAATTTACCTGGTATTCAACGAGGGCTACTCGGCTTCGTCGGGTCAGTCGATCACGCGAGCCGACCTTACCGGCGAAGCGATTCGCCTGGGGCGCTTGCTTGTCGAGTTGCTTCCCGACCCCGAAGCGCTTGGCCTGTTGGCGCTGATGCTGTTGCACGAGTCGCGACGCATCGCGCGAACCTCGTCTACCGGAGATGTGGTGCTTCTGGAGAATCAAGACCGCTCGCTGTGGCAACAGCACTTGATCCAAGAGGGGCATGCACTGGTTGAACGCGCGATCGCCTCGCGACGGTTTGGCCCCTACACCGTGCAGGCCGCCATCGCTGCGACACACGCTACGGCCCCCACCGCGGCTGCCACCGATTGGCGGCAGATCGTCGGGCTGTACGACGCGCTGTTGCGGATCGAGGCCTCGCCGATCATCGAGTTGAATCGCGCCGTCGCGGTCGCAATGCGCGATGGGCCGGAGATGGGCCTGACCCTGATCGATGCCATCCTCACACGGGGGGAGTTGTCCGACTATCATCTGGCACATGCCGCGCGAGCCGACCTCTGCCGGCGGCTGGGCCGGGTAGACGAGGCCCGGGCTGCCTATCGGCGGGCCTTGGAACTGGCCCGCCAGGAACCGGAGCGCCGGTTTCTCGAAATGCGGCTGCGGGAACTGAATTGATAAAATTCGTGGAGTCATTGTCGATTCCTATCTGGCGGCATCGACTACTTGGTGAGGGCCGAGTTCTTCGCAGTGCCCTGCCCCAACGAACAGGAGATTCCTTGATGAATGTCGAACCCCAGAGCGAGCACCGTTGGCTCGAAAAGCTTGTCGGCAACTGGACCTACGAGAACGAGGCCGTCATGGCGCCCGGCGAAGGCCCCATTAAATCCACGGGTACCGAAGTCGTGCGCTCGTTGGGTGGTTTGTGGACCATCGGCGAGGGACAGGGGGCAGTGCCCGACGGCGGTATCCACAAATCGATCATGACACTGGGATACGATCCGGCCAAACAGCGCTTCGTGGGCACTTTCATCGGCTCGATGATGTCGCATCTGTGGATCTACGATGGCAAGCTCGACGCCGCCGGCAAACTACTGACACTCGACTCCGAAGGTCCAAACTTTACCGGCGATGGCCTGGCCCGCTATCAGGATTTGATCGAATTCGTCGACGACGATCACCGCATTCTCGGGTCGCAGGTTCAGCAGGCCGACGGCACCTGGAATCACTTCATGACGGCCCACTACTATCGAGCCGAATAACCGTTCACGTAACCTCACTTGGTGGTAGTCGCCGTGGGCTTGGGCCATCCGCGAAAAACGATTTCAAACCTCAGACAGGACGAACTTCATGAAATACATGCTCCTCATCTACACCGACGAGAACGTCTGGACCGACAGCGAACGCGAAGCCTGCTTCGCCGAGTCGATTCAACTCACGCAGACTCTGCACGCCAATGGGCAATACCTGGCGGCGTCGCCTTTGCATCCCGTCGCGGCGGCCACCAGCGTGCGGGTCCGCGACGGTAAGCGGATGGTGACCGACGGCCCCTTTGCCGAAACGCGCGAGCAACTTGGTGGCTACTTTCTGGTGGAGGCCCGCGATCTCGACGAAGCGCTCGACATCGCCGGGCGCATTCCCGGGGCTCGCAAGGGGACGGTCGAAGTGCGGCCTGTGCTGGAACTGGCCGGTCTGCCCGTCGAGCCAGTCGTCGCCCGGTAAGCGCTTTGACCAGACCGCGATCGGCAGTTTTTCTGCTGCGAATTTTGAGAACCGAAAACACCAGGCGTGAGGACTTCGAGCCGTGAGAGTTATGGTGATGGTCAAGGCAACCGCTGACTCCGAAGCGGGCGTGATGCCCAGCGAACAACTGCTGACCGAGATGGGCAACTTCAATGAGCAGCTCGTCAATGCCGGCATTATGCTGGCTGGCGAAGGACTGCACCCCAGCTCGAAGGGGGCACGCGTGCGCTTCTCTGGGCAGGATCGCGCGGTGATCGACGGTCCATTCGCCGAAACCAAGGAGCTCGTGGCTGGGTTCTGGATGTGGCAAGTCAAATCGCTCGACGAGGCAATCGAGTGGGTCAAACGCTGCCCGAATCCGATGTTGACCGAATCGGAGATCGAAATCCGGCCGGTCTTTGGCCCCGAGGATTTTGGTGACGCGTTGACTCCCGAGTTGCGTGAGCAAGAAGATCGATTGCGAGCCCAGACGGAGCGGTTGGCCGCCTCGGCGCAGGCTGCCGTCGCGGCCGGGTTGCGGCCACCGCGGATCGAAACTGGTTCGGCGAGAACCATTGCCGGCCTCAAGCACCGTTACAACGATCAGACGCGCGTGAAAATCCCCGCGCAATGGGAGCGTTTCGCGCCGCACCTGGGCAACGTTCCGGGGCAGATTGGCGCAACGTCCTATGGTGTCTGCTTCAACAACGGCGACAACTGCGAGTTCGACTACCTGACCGGCGTCGAAGTTGGCGACTCGGCACAGCTTCCCGGCGACTTCAGTCACGTGGAGATCCCGGCTCAAAGCTACGCGATATTTGCGCACGATGGTCATGTTTCGTCGATCGCCAACACGATCAATGCCATATGGTCGAAATGGCTTCCGGCATCTGGCTGCCAGCCCGCGGGAACTCCCTGCTTCGAGCGTTACGACGAGCGATTCGACCCGCGCACCGGCCTGGGCGGTATGGAAATCTGGGTTGCGATCAAAGACTGAAGTGAATTGGTTGCCAGCGGTCGCGGCGACGAAGTGCGTCACGTGCTCAGCCCCATCGCTTGGCGCCCGCGCTCGCTCAGCCGCGCCACGCTCCACGCTGGCTCCCAAGTAAAGTCGACGACGACGTCGCGCACTCCTACGATTCGCAACAATCGATCGCGAATCCCTTCCTTGACGCGACCACCCCCCTGCGTGACCAGGAACTGGTAGACGGGCCGACCTCGATGGGGCATCGTAACCACTACGCGAACGACGCCGTCGCGCTCGCGGACGTCGTAGACATAGCCCAAGTCGACGATATTCGCTTCGGCGTGATAGAGCTGTTCGTCGCGCACTTCGCGGAGTGCTTGCCAGATCGCCGGTTTAAGCGCCGCGGTTTCCGCGGTCTCACCGCGCCGTGCCAACGCAGGGCCGGCGGCGGTCGCCCCCTGCGGCCAGGCCGGCAGTTGCTCGCGAACTTCTGGCGGGTTAAGCAGGCGATGCCGCGTCTGTTCGATCTGCGCTGCCGCGTCTTGCTCAGGAAAAGGCGACAGCAGATAAGCATTCTTCTGCCAGACCGCGGCGCCTGCCTTCAGGCTCGTGCGTTCGGCCGGGTAGCGGCTCCAAAGCTGGCCATGCCCCGCGTAGTGGAGTGTCGGTGCGCCGCCATGTGGCAATTGGTCGAACCCACTGGCCGCGTGCTCGAGTCGCAGGGCCACGAAGGCATCGCGACTCACGCGGTTGTAAAAGCCGACGCCCCACAGCGAATTGGCCTGCTCCGGTGGAACCTCACCCTCGTGCAGACGGCCGCTGGCGTCGATCCACACCAGGTCGGTGAACGAGTAGCCCGAGAACACCCATTCGTCGTCGCGCATGGCTTCGATCGGAAAGTCCTGCACCATGTCCATGCGTCCCTGCTTCACGAAATACGGCTGCCCGGCGTAAAACGTGTACGTAATGTCCATGTGCATGCGGCTCGGCGTGAACAAGGGATGCACGGGGCTATGCGGGAAACCCCAGCGCCGCACTTGCACCGAGAGCGGGCCGCGGATCACCTCAAAGTTGGGGCACTGGGCCCAATTGCGCACGCGCAGTTTTTGAAAGTGCCCTGCGTCGACATAGTCGTGCCCCCAGTCGATGTCAGGGGGCTCGCCATGCCCCTTGCCGCCGGCGTAAAGTTCCAGCCCGTGCTCACGCGTCGAGGTGAGCCGCTCGAGCTGCCCGGTCTGCTGCGAGAGCCGCGCCAGGTAGTGTTCGTTCTGGATATCGAGCCCGTAGCCTTCGCCGCTCACGCGCAAACCACTTGCGTAGTCGGGCAGCTCCGCGTTGGGATTGCCAAAGAAAACGAGGTACTCCGCCGACTCGTGCGCTGCGATGTCAGCCTGAAAGACCAGCCGCCCACGAAAGACTTTGCCAACGCGTGTCAGGCCATTGATCTGGCTGCGAACTTCGCGAAGCTGCTGCTGCGCTTCGTCCCAATAAGCCACGCGCACTTCACGGTACGTATCGACTACCTGATCGACCGAGAATTCCACGCTGAGGTCGATCGGCTCGGCCGTGCGCGCGATGCCAACCGTTTCGTAAAGTGAAACCGGCTTGCAGAACGACCAACCCCGCGCCCATTGTGCTAGCGCCGCGGGGAGTCTTTCGACGGGCACCGCTGCGGTGGCTTTTAGTTGGGGCTCGTCGCCCGCGACGAGCGTTTGGCGTTCGAACTTGAGCGTGTCCTTAATCGACTCGGCCAGCGACATCGCCAGATCGAGCCGGCCCGAGTCGTAAGCCGACTTCAGCAGGCGGAGTTTGGTGTCGACGCTATCCGAGTGGTTCGCATGTCGAATGGCTGTCATCGACGTTGCTCCGCGCGCATTGCTGCATTGATAAGTGCTGGCGAAATTTCCACACGATTGCCCACGCGCGCCTACTTTAGGCGCGAGCTGCCGCTAACTATACATGCGGGCCAATTCGGCAATTGGCTGGCCTTCGCGCAGAATTGGCACGGGGCGACCCGCCAGGTCTGGCAACGCGACATGCTGGGCATCGATGCCCAGATGGCGATAGATTGTGGCTAAAAAGTCGCCAGGGCCGACGCGGCGCTCGGTGACTTCTTCGCCTCGGCTGTCGGTGGCCCCGATCACCTGCCCGGTTTGTATCCCGCCGCCGGCGAACAGCATCGAATTGGCGTTGGGCCAATGATCACGCCCTGGTTGCACAATCCCTTGCGCGGCGCTAGCCACACCGCTGCCGCTGCTGGCCACATACGAGATGCGCGGCGTGCGACCGAACTCGCCAGTGACCACGAGCAGCACCCTGCGATCGAGCCCGCGGTCGTACAGGTCCTCGATCAGCGCTGTGATTGCTTGATCGAAGACCGGCAAGCGGAACTGCAGGGCATCAAAGACGTGATGGTTGACCGCGTGGTCGTCCCAGTTGGCGACCCGCCCACACAAGGGGCCATCAAACGTCGTGGTAATCAGCTCAACGCCCGCTTCGACGAGGCGTCGCGCCATCAGGCACTGCTGGCCCCATTGATTCAGGCCGTAGCGCTCCCGCAGTTTCGGTTCTTCCTGCGATAGATCGAAGGCCCGGGCCGCCTCGGTGCTGGTCAACAGATTCAATGCTTGCGCCTCGAACGAATCGACCGCGTCCATCACGCCCGATTGATCGACGTCGCGCCGCAAGCCGTCCAGGTTTCGCCGCAGAGCGACACGCTCGTGGAGCCGAGCGGTTTGCGCCGCGCTTTTCAGGCCGATATTGGGGACTTCAAAGCGGGGATCGCTCGGATCTCCGCTGAGCTTGAAAGGTTCGTACGCCGGGCCCAAGTACGCAGGACCGGCGATCGTGAATGAGTCGTAGCGGGTGATCGCGTTGACACCCACATAGTTGGGAAGCGCACGCCGTGATCCCCGCCGCAGGTAGTTTGCGACGGTCATCAAATCGGGCAGGACCGGCTCCGGCTTGTCCTGCACGTCGGGATCGCCCGAGAGCAACTGCAGCGAGCCGGACGGATGGCCGCCGCCGGTATGCGCCATCGAGCGCAGAATGGCGAACTTGTCGGCAATGCGGGCGTGCCTGGGCAGTAATTCACAGACCTGCAGGGCGCTGTTGTTCGTCGCGATCGGCGAAAATGGCCCGCGATAGTCGCTCGACGCGTTGGGCTTCGGGTCAAAGGTCTCGAGATGGCTGGCGCCGCCGCGCAACCAAACGACGATCACGGCCGTGCCTGGACGATTCGCGTCTGCCGGCGCGGGCGCTTGCTCGGCCCGGGCACGCAGTTGCCAAAGCTGTGGCAACGGGAGACTTCCCAAGCCCCCCAAACCGATGCGCAGAAACTCGCGTCGAGCGACCGCGCCCGCGGATGGTGCTCGAACCTCTTGGTGGCGTCGCTTCATGCAGGTTTGACGATCGGCCAACGAAGTGAATAGTAGATCGGTGCCGAGGGGAGCTGGCTCCTAACGCCCCATCCCGGGCCGGATTTATACCATGGTTAGAATACGGGGCACCGCAGCGGGGCACAAGTTTACGGCTTGCGAGTTAGCGCCGATCGCAGCGTGCGTCGAGATGGGCGGCCCGATTTCAGGCGCCTAAACAGGACCGCCGTTGCGATCGTCAGCAGACCTAAGGTGGCGGTCCCTGGCTCTGGGACGGTCACGGTGCTGGGGCCAAAAGCTGCTGGAATGTGCGTGCCGGAAGTCGCAAGGGGCGCGAGCGCGTTTGCCGCAGCGAATTGATCGGCCCAGATAATGTAGTCGACGCCGTCCACCAATCCGTCGTGATTGAAATCCCCCTGCGACCAATTGCCTGGCGCGCTGAAGTGGTCGGCCCAGGCGACGTAGTCGATCCCATCGATAAGCCCATCGAGGTTGGCATCGCCGGCATGGACGTCGAGAATCGAGTTGAGCAGATAATTCGTCAGCCAGGTGTAACCGACGGCGTTCTGCCCCCAGAGGTGGAAGTAACCAGGGGTCTGTCCGTTCTCCGAGTACCAGTTTTGCCAGTTTGGCTGCTGGCGAATCGCAGCGTTCACGTCGACAAAATGAATTTTGCGCCCCTGATCTTGGAACTCTGCGACTGTGGACTCCATCCAGGGAATCATCGTCGATGTTAGAAAGGCATCGGCGTCGGCATTCAACGAGGTGATCGGACTGCTCAGAATCGGCAGCGGCGCAGCGACGAAGATGTCCGGGTATTTCCCACTCGGCGTCGGGGTGGTCGTGAGGTAGTCGTAAACCTGGGTCATGATCGACTGATAAATTGGCCAGACGGCCGGGACGAGCGGCGCGACGTAAGCGTCGATGGTGCCGAGCATGATAATCACGGCATCGGGGTCAGGATTGGGATCAATGACCGATCCATAAAGATAGATCGAGCTGTAACCATAAACGGGGCCGTTAAGCGCCTCCACGGCCTGGTTGTGAAATGCCGGATCGGGATGGTGATTGACGTCGAGCAACAGGCCGGCGTAGAGGGGCGCGTTCGAGCCGCCCGAGGCGATTGCCGTAGCCTTGCCCGCCACGGATTGTGCTTGCATGGCCCAGGTGAGCCGCGACGGCCCGACGGCCGTGGCATTGGAATCGCCGGTGACGACGATGTTCAATCCGGCGGCGCCGAGCGTCGCCGCCCAAAACTGTGCAAGCGCGAGCAACCCAATTGAAATGATTCTGGACACGTTCACCTTCGCATGCCAGCGCGATGGCAGTAACCGTCCGGACACAGCAGCCTGATTGTCGTCTCGACGCCTTGGCGATTGCAACCAGCAGCGCCGCGCGGGGCTGGATTAACTCTGCGTGCAGCGGAAGAGAACGCAGCAACCCTCGCGAATGCCAGCAAAGGTGGGTGCGACGCGCAGCCAGGCGGCCGGGAAAGTCGCGACGACCGCCTTCGCACCTACGCTACGCGGTAGCGCAGCGCGGGATTGTCTTCGCGTTCGACTTCGTCGAGGTTCGTCACGGCCAACTGACCGCATTGATCGAGGTATTCGACGTGCGCACCAACCTCCTCGAGCGCCAAGAGCACGTTGAAGCCGCGAACCGTGGCGTACATCGTCTTGGAGATATCGCTGATCGTGATTGGGCGCTCGGCCGCGCCGATGATCTCGAGCACGCGATCGAGCTTGCGGTTGTGACTTTCGCGGATCTGGTCGATTCGCTTATAGACGTCATGGATCGGCCCTTCGTGTCCACCGAGTGCAAGCTCGAAACCTGCGTGCTGCTGCACTTTTTCGAGCGATTCGAGATAGTGCCCGAGCCCCATGTAGTTGGTGATGCTCTCAGGCGACTGATGCGGCGTGGTGCGCTCCAGAATGTGGTCGGCGCTGATCAACACATTGCCCAGCTCAATGCATACCTGCCCTGGGCAGTGGCCTGGCGTGTGAATGAATCGCATGCCGTCGAGCTGTTGGCCGTCGGTCAGTGTAAAGTCGACGCGCACGCTGCGGACGTGCTTCTTCGAGAAGCCGTAGTACTCCATCAGCTTGCGTTGGAATTCTGGTTCGACCCCGGCCCGCTGCAAGTAGACGCGCAAGGCCTTGGTGGCCACGATCACGCGCTCCTCGTAAGCGGCCAGCACGCGGCGATCGAGCACGTGGATGCCGACGTCGGCCTTGCTCAATTCGAGCATCCGGGGCAGGCCCCCGAAATGATCGATATGGCCGTGCGTCAGAATAATGCGTCCGATATCAGCGGGAGCGGCGGGTTCGCCGAACTCGCTGCGGACCTTGGCCAGACCGGCCAAAAGGTGATCGTTGGAATGGCCGTAGCCACTCCCCGTATCGATTAACGTCGGCGGCCCGGCTTCGAGCACCAGGTAGGCGTAAACGATGAAACCAGGAAAAGCTTCGCAAGGCATGCGGTAAATGCGCGCCCCGCTATTGGATTCGAATCGCTCCACCGGGGGTAGTTCGATCATGCGGCCATCGCAATCTGGTCTGGTGCGGCGAAGCACAGGTCTCCGCTGGCAATGCTCAAGTTGAAATCTAACTGCTCAAGTTGTTGGTTGGCACTGGCTGAGTTCGGTCCGGCGCGCCGTTAAGTGGCGGTGGCATTGGTGCCTCGGCTGGTGGCTTCACGCCGTTCGACACATCGTAGCTGGGGCTGATGTACCAGCCGATTTCGCCTGTCAGGCGATCGGTGACACGATGTAACTCAAGCTTAATCAAGAGGGTTCGGCGTCGTTGATCGGCATCGCTCCAGGTAACGGCGTAGCGCTCGTAAAAGACCTCCAGCCGCTTGCCAACCTGACTTCCTTCGGACTCGTAAAACCGCGCCTTCGCACCGTCGAGTGCCAATAGAGAGCGCACCAGGGGGCGACTCACGAACTTGTCGAACCGCTCACGCAGCCCAATATCTTCGCGGTATTCGGCCCAGATGTCTCGATCGGCCGGGAGCCGTCGGCGCGGGTGTTCGAGTAACTGCTGCGCCTTGTGCGGTTCTTTCTGGCACAGGTAGTCGAGCCATAGCAGCCCGACTCGGCGAGCTTCGCGTTCCGCGATCATTTGGTGCGCGGCGTGGGAGACCGGAGCTGCCACCCCGCATACGACGCCGATCAATAGGCCAAGCCACGCCGATTTACGCCCAATCAGACTTGTGGAGTAACGGTTGATCTGCACGAGCGCGCCGGAGCCAACGATGACGGCCAGCCCGGGAATTGCCCACAACAAAGGATGAACCCAGGCAAGCGGCGACGCGACTCCCAGAACCAACGCGAGCACCGCCCACGGGCTGACAGCGCGGTACTCGATATCGTCGGATTTGTGCTCAGCCAAAGAACTTCGGAGGTTCTGCTCCGCCGTCAATTCAAACTCCACTCGGGAACGCATCAATTATGCGGCGGGAGAGAGCACCCACCAAGGGGCAGCGGCGCCCCGAAGTAAAGGAATGGCGGCGGCGGGAGACACAACTCGCCGGGAGAGACCGGATCACGGGCACAACACGCTAGACGCCTGCGGGCGGATCGTCGTGAAGAGGAGAGCTCGCTGGACGCCGGCACCGCGAACTTTGACGGTCGTGGAATCGGGCGAATTCCCAAAAAGCAGCCGCAGGCGGCAAGCGCTCTGGCGGCACAAGCTCAGCTTATCCCAGGAGATTCTGGGGCGATACTGAAACTGTCCCAAATCCGTTGCGCTTACCGCCTGCGGACAGGCTGGGTAGATGGAATAGCTATCCTAGACACGGCGGTTGCGTCATCTGAAGACGAACTCAACCCGTGGCCTGCCCACTCACAGCAAGTCATGTACCGGATTTCGCAGCCATGTACACCAATCTCCCAGCAGTTGGCCACAAACTATTTGACATTGGTATTTTGTGACCTGTAGCTTTTGGTTGAAGTTGCTCTCGAGATCGGCAAGAATAGCGGAATTCGGCGCCTAAACTGTTTCGGCGCCGGTTGTCGGCGCCGAAATCCTGAGCATTCGGCGCCGGTTCGGTCTCTTCAACGGACCAAGCCGAATGACTAGCAGCAAGAAGTACTTTGTCGAAGTCGTCGTCATTGCAGTCGGATTGAGTTCCGCGGCAATGCTCTACCAAGTCGGGCGCCGAGTCGATTTGCCGTTCGCTTGCGGCATTCGAGTGCCGACTGCAACGCTAGCGGCAGGCACTTCGAGCCCGTCCGGCGCCGGGGTAGCTTTCGTCCCAAGGCTTGCTGATGGGATCGACTACATTGGCTTTTGTCCCGAGGTTGGCGATCGACTTATCAAGGCGGGTGGCTTACCCGTTAGGCATTGGCTCGATGCATCGCGAGTCGCAACTAGGCTCAACCAAGCGCAGCCCAGGCTCCTGCCATTGAACCCTGACCATGCGGGCAAACCAGGGCTGGATTCACTGCGCAGCGCAACCAGCCCGGTGATTGATCTCGCCAACGAACGCTGGATTAAGCTGGAATTGCTCCGCCCTGGTGCAGCCGAGCCAATCGACACGTGGGTCCGGCTGCGTGGTTTGTCTTGGCCCACGGTCGGCCTGGCGCTCGCGTGGTTCCTGGCCGAAATGACACTGGTGGGTCTGGGAGCGTGGCTGATCTGGCGCCGTCGTGCCGATCCGGCTGCGATTCTCTATTTTGCTCTTTGCGCCACCAGCGCTGTGGCCTTCGTCGGGCTATTCGACTGGCAAGGCGTAATCGCCGAGCGCTGGCTTGGTTGGCTATTCATTGGCTGCGGAGCATTGGTGGCCCCGCTGGCCGTGCATTTGTTGGCCCTCGTCCCTCGTCCCTCGCGATTTCTGAGCGGACGGCCACGGTGGGGACTTGTTGCGATCTACGTGCTGCCAATTCTTGGTCTGCTGGCGGCGGCCGTTTGTGCCGTGCAAGTTGAGCGTTTCGGGAGCCGCGCGGAAACGGCCGCCGCCGCCACGCTGTGGCTCGATCGCCTGACGAAATTGGCAATCGCTTACCTCGAACTATCATGTGGTTTGCTCCTCGTGGGGTTGGCGCGGGCCGCAATCGTTTTTGTTGGCGCACGAAGCCGGGCTCGGCGAAATCAGGCCCGCTGGGTTTTGGCTGCCATGCTCCTGGCGGCGCCCCTTGCCATCTGGTTGGCGACATCCGCATTGCTCACCCCGGCCCTGCTGGTATTTGCCACGGGGCCCCGGGTGCTGGTATTCCTCGCGCAACTTATTTTTGCCGCGGGCCTGGCCGCTAGTGTGCTGCGGGTTCGGTTTCTTTTGGGCGGGCGGCTCGTTAATCAGGGATTGGTCTATGTGGGCATCAGCCTCGCGGCGACGGGTATTTTTTGCTTGTTGGTGGGGCTCGGCACGGCCGTTGTCGGCCGCTATTACTTGCAGTGGGAGAACGCCCTGGCCGCCGGCCTGACCGCCATGACCATGGTCGCCGTCTTCGGCTGGCTGCGCGTCCGTTTGCAGACCGCGGTCGATCGACGATTTCTGCGTCAGAAGTACCAGCTCGACAAAGCGCTGCGCCGCCTGGCCGCCGCGGTCGATCGACTGGTCGAGGCCGACCAGCTTGCGGGGCAAATGCTCCAAGCAGCCCGCGATTGTGTCGGCGCGCAGCGTGGGGCAGTTTACGTGCGAGACAAGGTTGCGCCCCGCTTCGAGCTCTCGGCGCATATCGGTTGGCCGACGGCGCCCGCAGCGCTACCGGCATCGGCGCCCCTGGTTGCTGAGGCTCGCGTCGATGGTGTCCTTTCGTCGCGCAGCGCGCTCACGTCGCTTCCCACGCCGGGACAATTGCAGATGCGCGAGTTCGATGTCGAACTTGCGGTGCCGCTCGAGCTCGAAGGCCGCGTCGTGGGGTTGCTGGTCTTAGGCGACAAAGCCGACGATTCGGCATACTCGCCGGAAGATCAGAATTTTCTCATCGCCTTGGCCCGCACCACGACACTGGCGCTGCAGAGCGCCGCCGGACATCGCACCATTGAATACCTGCAAACGCGATTGGCCGATCATGTCGCCAAGATCGCCGAGCAGCAGCGTCGCATCGTCTTTTTACAGGGTGAGCTGCTCAATCGCGGTCCGCAGCGTCTGGCAGGGCGTTCGACACGCGAGCAGCCAACCGCAGGCGTGCCGACGGTCGATCGCCGCAGCGCCCGATTGAAACCTCAGGGAGAGCGACAAGCCACGGCAATGAGTCCGCCGCCT
>CAZBWM010000019.1:0-90948 GCA_964495375.1 uncultured Planctomycetaceae bacterium
ACGATATACACTCAGTTGTTCTTCAAAGTGAACGACGCCCCACTAGCCCCTGATTGGACTCGCCCACGCGGCGCACTTAGAATGCCGCGCGCGGCCACCGGTGTGCAGTTTGGCTTGTCGGCAACTTTCGTTTCTCCCTAGAGAATTCACTACGATGAAAGCGATCTCCTTGCTGCTCTTCGGCCTGCTAACTGCGTCGGTACACGCGGCTGAACCTCAGAACGACGCGAAAACGGACAAGACCAACATGCCCAATCAGCGCGTCTACATCGGCACCTACACCGGCGGCGGGCAAAGCCAGGGCATCTACGTCAGCGAGCTCGACGCGGCGACCGGCAACTTGTCGCCGCCGAAGCTGGCGGCCGAAGCCGTGAATCCGTCGTTCCTCGAGATTCATCCGAATCGCCAGTGGGTGTATGCCGTTGGCGAAGTCAGTGAACTCGGCGGCAAGAAGACTGGCGGCATCAGCGCCTACAAGCTCGATCCGAAAACCGGCCAGCTCACGCTGCTCAATGGCCAACCGTCGGGCGGGGGAGGCCCCTGCCACGTCTGTGTTGATCGGCTCGGCAAGAACGCGCTAGTGGCCAACTACGGTGGCGGCAGCGTCGCTTGCTTCCCGATTGGCGACGATGGTCGCCTCGCACCGGCCGGCTCCTTCGTGCAGCACGAAGGCTCGAGCGTCGATCCCCAGCGACAGGCAGGCCCGCACGCCCACTCGATCAATGTCTCGGCCGACAATCGCTTCGCAATCGCCGCCGACCTGGGGCTCGACAAGCTGCTCGTCTATCGGCTCGATGCCGAGCACGGCAAGCTGACGCCGAACGATCCGCCGAGTGTCTCGCTCCCTTCAGGGGGCGGACCGCGACACTTCGCGTTTCACCCCGATGGCGTTTGGGCTTATTGCAATAACGAGATGACGTCGACGGTTTCGGCGCTCAAGTACGACGCGGCCCGCGGCGCCTTCACCGTGCTGCAAACGACGAGCACCTTGCCGAAAGACTTTGCCGGTGAGAACAGCACGGCCGAAGTGCGCGTGCACCCCAGCGGTAAGTTCGTCTACGTCTCGAATCGCGGGCACGACAGTATCGCCATGTTCGCGATCGACAGAGAGACGGGGCAACTGACGCCCATCGGGCATGAATCGACGCGCGGAAAAGTGCCGCGCAATTTCAATCTCGATCCGAGCGGCCGCTGGCTGCTGGCCGCCAATCAAGACTCAGGCAACGTCGTCGTCTTTAAGGTTGACGAGCACACGGGTCGGCTCGCGGCGACTGGCAGCGAGATCAAAGTCGGCTCGCCGGTCTGCGTGCGCTTCGTGGCGTTGTAGCCGAGCGCGCAGCGTGGATGATTGTCGCGCAGCAAAGACTGCCGCGAAGAATACGCGCCGCGCAGTGGCGGCGCGCAATGGGAGATATCGCGTTAGTTGGAACCAACCGCCGTGGCATGCGGCGCCGAGAGCCTTAGCTCGACGATCCGCGCCTGATGCCCGGCTGACAGCAGCTTCTCGCAGCAGGCATCGGCCTGCGCGCGGAAGGTGAACACGGCGTACGGCTGCCAGTCCGGTTCTTGCAACACGAGCACGCGATACGCGCGACGCGTCTCGACAACGGGGGTGTCAACCGCGGGTCGGTCGGTTAACGTCGAACCAAGCAGCATAAAGAAGTCTCGTGCCTGGGTTGTATTGTGCAGATCGACCATGGCCGCCTGACCATGGACCTCGCTTGGGGAAGTGACGGCGCGAGGGCGCTGGACTAGATCGGCAGCCGGGGGGCAAGAGTTTAGAGAAACTTTGCGGGCGGTCGTGGCGGATGGTTGGGGCCATCGGCCGCAAGTCGTTTCGGCGCGGATAGTACGATGGTTCTGGCCAAGGAACGCGCTTGACCCGACCTTTGGCGAAAACTACAGTAAGAACGCTACTTCGCGTGCAATCCGCACCGACGCTAGCGACTGCCAGCACCCGTTTTTCCGCTCAAGGTTGTTTCGGTGAACCCCATGTTACGGCTCGTCCTACTACAAGGCCTGCGACTACTCGGCCTTACCGTGGCCGGGCGCTAGGGGATTATTCGCCGACTCAAAAAGTCAATCGAGCATCGCGAACCCCAAGGCACCCGGTCGCCTTGGGGTTCTTTTTTTGTGTCTGCTGAATAGTCTGAACCCGCAGTCGTCACCACCAATACTCACGAGCAATCGGACACCACCCGCAGCCTTCGAGCGAACCAATCGCCGGCCGCAAACGTCAGCCCAATCAATCATGAGCCACGCCCAGCCCAACCAATCCGCCGAGCGCCTCCCGCGCCGGGGTAGAGCCCGACTGGTGCTACGCGCGCCGACCAGGGGTCGGCCGCTTCCGTCGTGAACGCACTTTGTGATTTCTCCTATCATTGATCTGCCGGCACATTGCACCGCTCCCCCCTGCCCTGCCCCCCGGGGCGCTATCCTGATCAGGCGCGGCGAGTTACCTTGCAGGTGCGGCGGTTTTGAACCTTAGAAGGTCCTACCAAGCCATGTCTCCATCGCGACCCATTCGCATCTTCGACACCACGCTGCGCGACGGCGAGCAATCGCCCGGCTGCAGCATGAACATCGCCGAGAAGCTGGAGATCGCCCAGGCGCTGGCCGATCTGCAAGTCGACATTGTCGAAGCCGGTTTTCCGATCGCTTCGCCAGGCGACTTCGAGGCGGTTCGCCAGATCGCCGGCGCCATCCGCGGCGTGACCATCTGCGGCCTGGCCCGCGCCAACGACGACGACATCGATCGCGCGGCCGAAGCCCTCCGCGACGCCGAGCAGCCGCGGATCCACGTCTTTCTGGCCACTAGCGCCATCCATCGCGAGTTCAAGCTCAAGATGACGCAGGAGGAGTGCATCGCTAGGGCGGTCGCCGGCGTCAAGCGCGCCAAAGGCTACGTCGACGACATCGAGTTCTCGCCCGAGGATGCCGCCCGCACCGAGATCGACTTCTTGTGCCGGGTAGTGGAAGCGGCCATCGCCGCCGGCGCCACCACGGTCAACATTCCCGACACAGTCGGTTACGCCACGCCTTCGCACTACGCAGGCGTGATCCGCTCGCTGATCCAGCGCGTGCCGAACATCGATCGCGCGGTGGTCAGCGTTCACTGCCACGACGATCTGGGGATGGCCGTGGCCAATAGCCTGGCTGCCGTCGAAGTCGGCGCGGGCCAGATCGAGTGCACCATCAACGGCATCGGCGAGCGGGCGGGCAACTGCTCGCTGGAAGAAGTCGTCATGGCGCTCAAAACTCGCCAAGACTATTACAAAGCGGACACTCGCATCGTCACGCCGCGGCTGGTCCCCACCAGCCGGCTGGTGTCGAACATCACCGGTATGCAGGTACAGCGCAACAAGGCGATCGTCGGGCGCAACGCCTTCGCTCACGAAGCCGGCATTCACCAGGACGGCTTCCTCAAGGAGCGGACCACCTACGAGATCATGCGCCCCGAAGACGTCGGCTTCGCCAAGACCGACCTGGTGTTGGGCAAGCACAGCGGCCGGGCGGCGCTGGCCGATCGGGCCCGCGCGCTGGGCTACCACCTCGAGTCCGAACAACTCGTCCGCGTCTTCGAGCAGTTCAAAATCCTGGCCGACAAAAAGAAAGAGCTCTACGACAGCGATCTGGCCGCGCTCGTCGAACAGCAAATTCGTGAAGTCCCTGAGCAATGGACCTTCGATCGCTATACGTCGGCCGCCGGCACCGATCAAACGCCTACGGTGACGCTCACGCTGCGCCGCGGCGACGAAGACGTCACCTGCGAAATGGCTCGCGGCGATGGGCCGATCGACGCCATGTTTCTGGCCGTCGAACAGATCACCGGCGTCGAGGTGCGCGTGCGCGACTTCCAGGTGCACAGCGTTTCGGTCGGCAAAGATGCCCAAGCCGAAGTGACGGTTGAAGTCGAATACCTTGGCAATACGTTTCGTGGTCGCGGGGTCTCGACCGACAGCCTCGAAGCGAGCGCCCGGGCGTTCCTGGACGCGATCAATCGGGCCAGCGCCGGTTACTCGAGCGCGCTGGCCACGGCAGCCGCCCACGCGGCGCCCGCATCTTGAGCACGAGTCAGTAGTTCATCGCAATCTGTTAGCCGCGGAGCTTGCTCCGCGCGCTAGCGCGGTCGGCGCTGTGCCGCAATGCAATCCGATCGACGCTTGCAACTCGACGGCGCGGTTCCCACCGCGCGAACTAGAGCACGGGATAAATCCCGCGGCTAACCGAGTTGTGACCGTCGCGAATAGCAGGTTGCTTGTCGGACCGTTCGTTGTTGGCTTTGCCATTCATTCTCCCCTCAGTGCCGGCAGCAGCGGCGCGGCCAGGCTCGCGCGCACCGCCAGCCAACCCGCGGATAGCCCGACGACGAGCACCAGCGTGAGCGTGCCGGCCAGCGAGAGCCACGGAATCGCCGCCGAACGATCGACCAGGTGTGGCGCCACGGCCACGAGCGCCGAAATCAAGCCGATCGCCAAACCTCCGACAAGCAGCACGGCGTTTTCGCCGAGCACCAGCCAGGCCAAGGTGCCGGTGCGAAAGCCAACCGCTCGCAACAGTGCCAGCTCGCCGCGGCGCTCGAGCACGTTGCGCAGCTCGACAACCACCAGACCCAAGGTTCCCAACAGCAGCCCCAAACCGCCGAGGCTCTGGAACGTCGAAAGATACGTGTTCTGCACGACGAGAAAAGTCGCCAGCCGATCGCCGGACCCTTGCGCATCGAAGCCATAATCCCCCAGCGACTTTTCCAGCGCCGTCTCCACCGCCGCGCGCTTCGCCATCGGGCAATCGATCAAGAAGAACTCGTAGCCGCTGACATCGGGGAATTGTGTCGCAAGCGCCCGGTCGCTCATCAGAATATCCCCCTGCAAGATGCTGTTCTTCAGGAGGCCGACAACCAGACAGTGGACTTTGGGGACCGTCACCACCGTTGAACTCGACGCATCGGTCGCCGTGGCACCGCTGTCCCAGCGCGGCAGCTCGTACCGCGCACCGACGCCTGCCAGGTGTAGGCTGTACGTCGCGGTCGCGGCGTCGAGCACCACGGGCACAAGCGGCGAGCCATCGTCCGCACGGCCCCAGTCGCGCTCCAACAGCAGCCACGGATTCGCCTGTTCGGCAGTGGTTTCCGCCAGCGTGGCGCCCCACTGAAATCCGCCGCGCTCGAGTAACTCACGTGGCAACCCCAGCACGCGCGGTTGCTGCGGCTGATAGAGGTTCAAGCAGCTCGCATCGTCTCCTTGACGCACGCGGACGGGATAGATCGTCGCGTCGGCCATCGTGGCCGCTTCCGCCGGCGTCAGGTTCAATGTCTCGGGCGCGGCGAGGTCTTGATAGATCGGCTGACCGCTTTCGGCGACGAGCGCGAAGCCCCCGGTGCCCGACTGGCGAACCGTGGGATCGTCGGGCGTGTCTAACCGAAACGCGCTCACAGCGACGATCAAAAAGCTGGCAGCCGCCACCAGGCCGATCGTCAACACGCTGCGCCCCGGATGGCGCGCCGCGTTGCGCAGCGCCAGCCGCGCGAGCGCCCCACCGCCGCCGGTGACCAGCGGGCCTGTCTCACCGCTCCGCAGCCGGCTCCACAGCAGTGTGAGCAAGCCAGTTAGCACGAGCGCGCCAGAACCAAAAAATGCGCCGGCCTGGGCCTCGCCCGAAAGTGACAGCGCCGCAGCGGCCAGCACGGCGCCGCCAACGAGCGAAGCGCCGCCAATGATTCGCGCGACCGACGCTCGCGCGCCGCGCCTGGCAACTGCGGTGGCTTCCACCTTGCCGGCCAACAGCGCCCGCGCGTCGCGTTTGCCGAGGCGTCGCAGCGACAGCACAATCGCCAGCCAGGCGACGATCACGCCGCTCGCGTAGCCGATCAGCAGGCTCGTAAGCGTGAAGTGTAAGTCAACGAACGGACTGGTGATCGCGGCGACCCACCACGTGCGCAAGCCCACAATCATCAGAGCCGCGTAGCCAACGCCCAGAATCATGCCCGCGATCCCGCCCACCATGGCAATGGCCAACCCTTCGACGGCCCACAGCCGACGCACCTGCCGCATCGACCAGCCGAGCGCCACCAGCAGCCCGATCTGTTCGGCCCGACCGTCAACGGCCAGCCGAAACAACAGCGACACCAGCATCACCGCCGCGGCAATCAGGAAAAAGCTGAAACCGAGAAACAGTCCGTTGAAGGGCGTGGTGCCAGTCGCGGCGCTTAAGGCCATCGCACGGACCGGCTGAAAGCGAAAGCCCAACTCGGCCGGGTCGAGATGCAATCGCGCGACCACTTTCTCGACCATGTCGTCGCCGGCCGGCGGCGCCACGCGCACCGACGTCGCGTCGCCGAAGCGGCTCCCCCACAGTTTCTGGCTCGTCTTCAGCGAAACGAACGCCTTCGGCGTCGGGCCATGATCATCCCAATAGGCCTCATCTTCGCTACGGATACGTTTGCCATCGAACGGAAAGGGCGGATTCCAATCGGCCATCGAAACCTGGTCGGTCACTCCCTTGAGCTTCGGCGTGAGCAAGCGATCGGCGGCCGCCCCTTCGAGTTTCACGATCTGCGCCAGGCGAAACTTGTGGCGATCTTCTTCCACCCGGCCATGCGTGCTTTCGGGCTTAAAGTAAACAACCTCGACCTCGTCGCCGACCTTCGCGCCCAATTGTTCGGCGGCCCAGCGATTGAGCGCGATCTCGGCGTCGTCAAGCGGCGCCAGCGGTTCGCCCGTCTCGGTGACAAATGGCCCCAGCGGCGGCTCTGCCACCGGGTCGATGCCGGTGATCGTCGAATAAGGAAGCTCACGTCCGTTCGCGGCGATCGTGTTGGCCAGGTAGGTGAACGCCACCTGGGTGGGCCAAGGCGCAAAGCTCTTGCGCGCCTCGCGCACCACCTCCGGCTCCAGAATCATCCGCTCACTCGACAGATCGAAGTAGCCGCGCGGTGTCTGCTCGATTCGCAAACCGTAGTCTTCTAGTCGAGGATGAAGATAGGAGTCGAGATTATGGACGTCGACCGAGTGCGCCCCAACGGGTTCATTGGGATCGTCCACGTTTCCGCTGTAGACGATCGCGTTGACCTTCCCTGGCTGATCGAGTGCGCGCTGCAAGGTCTCGGTCGATACAAAGGCGTTGAGCGAAGTGCGCTGCGAAGGGTTTAAACTGAAACGCGCGAGCCCCTCGGCCGGAACCACCCGCGCCACGGTCAAACGCACGTTGCGCACCGTTTCAGTCTTGCGGCCCAACGGACTGTCGGCCGGCACTTCGCCAGGGCTGGGCAATCGCATGATCACCGCGGGCGCCTTGTCGGCGGCAGGTTTGTCAGCAACTTCGATTCCCAATTCGCGCGCCAAGGGCTCGGTAAGAATCACCTCGCCAGCTTTCAGTGCGCGATCACTCGCAGGGCGATTATCGAGCCTCCAGAACTGCTCGTCGCTACCGATGATGGTGACCTGCATCGCCCGGCGATGGCTATCAGGCTGTTCCAGCGTTCCCTGGACAAGCACGACCGGCGCGACCATAATCCCGCGACCCTTGATCCCTTGCTCGTAGAGCTCATCGACAAGCGCTTCGCGAAAGAACGACGGCCGCGCCAGCACCGCATCGATGCGTCCCAGCCGATCGAGCGCCACCGCACGCAGGCTGCCGCGGACCGAATCGCCGACCAGCAAGGCGCCGGTCAGGATCGCCGTCCCCACGGCCACGCCGAGAGCAATGGCGGCATTCATCCGCCAATGGTGCACAAGGCTCCGGCCGACCAAATGCCAAAACGACATGGGAGATTGTTTCCTGCTTTCTAGGCGGCTCACGCGCCGGACCTTGGCCGGGCATCGGCGTTTGAACTCGGCTCTTACCCTGCCCTGACGGCCTGCGGACGCCTCGTCCGGCCGCTATAATCTAGCAAGTTCAGTGGGCGACCACGCAGGCGGATTCTGGAATCGCTGAGATCGTCGAGTATGCGCATCGCGGAAGCATATGGACCGGGCAAGTTCGGACTCTCCTTCGAGTTGTTCCCGCCGAAGTCCCCGGCTGGCGAAGAAGAGCTCGATCGCCACCTCACCGAGTTGATGCGCTTCGAGCCGGCGTTCGTCACTTGCACCTACGGCGCGGCCGGCTCCACACGCAGCAAAACGCTCGATGTCGTGTCCGGCGTCCGCCAGCGATTTGGCACGTCGGTCGCCGCGCATCTCACCTGCGTCGGCTCGTCGCGCGACGAGCTCCGCAGCTTCTTGCGCGAAGCCCACAAGCGCGGGGTCGAGAACATCGTCGCGCTGCGGGGCGATCCGCCAAAGGGAGAGACCGCATTTCGCGCGGCGGTCGACGGCCTGAGTTACGCGAACGAATTGGTCGCCATGCTGCGAGCCGAGTTCCCACAGTTCGGCATCGCCGTGGCCGGTTATCCCGAAACCCATCTCGAGGCACCTAGCCCCGAGGTCGATCTCGAAAACCTGGTGCGTAAGGTAGCTGCCGGCGCCGATATCGTCGTCACGCAGTTGTTCTACGGCAACGCCGACTTCTTTCGCTTTCGAGATCGCTGCGCCGCCCGCGGTATCAGCGTGCCAATTGTGCCCGGGGTGTTGCCGATCACCAATCTCGCGCAAATTCGCCGGATCACGAGCCTGTGCGGTGCGAAGCTGCCGGCGCGGCTCGTCTCCGATCTCGAATCCTGCGGCGACGCGGCCGATGCCCAGTTTGAAGTCGGCGTCGATTTCGCTACCCGCCAGGTGCAGGAATTGCTCGACGCCGGCGTGCCCGGGGTCCACTTCTATGTGCTCAATCGCTCACCGGCGACGGTGCGCGTGTTGGGCAATGTGCGGCCTGCCACGGCCCACGTCAGCTAGCACCGGGCAATCCGAGCAGTCAATTCGCCGCGCTGCCGAGATGCCAATTATCGCTGTCAAAATCAAAGGCAGGGTATCGCGAGCTTAGGCAGTCTGCGAAACTAGGGATTGCAGGGCGAATTCCACTGGCCGAGTGGCGAGCGCGTCGGTAAACTCCTCCGCTTGCGAGCTTTCGCCTCACGTCTCGCATCCCTTCTCACTCGGAACAGTCGGAACAAACGAATGCCTTGGCGATGCCCGCAGCGCGCCGCGATGGTGTGTCTGCGCACAGTTTCTATTTGCGCGCTCCCCTTGCTGCTCGCGGCCCTGTTCTGGTGCGCCGTCATCAAGCAGCCCCTGGCGGCCGCCGAACCTGTGCAAATGAAGCCGGCGCAAAGTAAGGCAGCTCCAAACGAGCCCATGTCCGACAAGCCGGCGCATAGCAGCTTGGCGCGGCTCGAGCACGATCCCCAGTCGCTTCGCGATATCCTAGGCCGCCAGCGCACCGTCGCCGAATTCGATTGTTGCGGGGCGCTAGTCCTCTGCTTCCTGGGAACCGATTGTCCGCTGGCGAATCGCCAGGTGCCGCGTCTCCTGGAGCTTGCCAAGAAGTACGCCGACAAGCCGGTGCGGTTTCTGGCCATCTATCCGCACGAACACGAATCGCTCGATCTGATCTCCGCGCATGCGGTCGATTTTGACTTGCCGTTCCCCGTGCTCAAGGATCTGCATCAAGAGCTTGCCGACGTGTTGGAAGTCGAGCGCACGCCAACCTTCTGCGTGTTGGATCACGATCTCGAGCTGCGCTATCGCGGCCACATCAACGATCAGTGCGCGATCGGCGGTGGTCGTCGCCGCGAAGCCTCGCGCGAAGACCTGGCCCTGGCCATTGACGACGTCCTGCATGGCGACGACGTCCGTGTCGCCGAAACTGAGATCGAAGGCTGCCTGCTGGATCGCACACGCAAAACCCAGAACGGCGACGCGCCCGAGCCTCGCCTGACCTACGAACAACACATCGCGCCGCTGCTCGCTGGCCGCTGCCAGACTTGCCATCGTGACGAGAGCGCGGCCCCCTTCGCGCTGGCAACCTACGAAGACGCGGTCCGCTGGTCGGCCATGATTCGCGAAGTCGTGGTCCAGCGGCGCATGCCCCCCTGGCACGCCGACGCCCGCTTTGGCCACTTCGCCAACGATCGCCGGCTGACCGACGCCGAAATCAAGCGGCTGGTCACCTGGATCGATACCGGCTCGCCGCGCGGTAAAGTCGTGGCCATCGCCGCGGCGCACGCTGTGCAGGTGAGCCATGTCGAGCCGGCGCGCTCGTCGCGAGCGTATTCGTTCGAGCCCGACGCCACGATCACCACCGAGCGCTCTTTTCAAGTTCCTGCCGACGGCCAAGCCGATTACATCTTCAGCCCGGCGCCGCGCAGCAAGACCGACGAGCTGTTCCCCGAGACGCGCTGGCTGCAGGCAGCCGAGTTGCGACCTGCGCAGCCTGGCGTCGTGCATCACATCATGGCCTTTTCAGTCGAAGGTGATCACCCGGGGCCGCCGCACAGCTTTGCCGGTTCGCGGATCGTGGCGATGTGGGCGCCCGGCGACCCGTCGTTCGTGTTCCCTCCTGGCACGGCGATGCGCATCCCCGCTCGGGCCCGGCTGATCTTCAACATTCATTACACGCCGAACGGCCGGGCAGTACGCGATCGCCCGACCTTGGCCCTCAAGTTCGCCGCTGAACCGCCCAAGTGGGAAGTCGCCATGCGGACGCACGAGAACACCTCGTTCCGCATCGCGCCGGGCGACCAGCACGCGCGCGGCGAGTACACCTTCAAGATCCAGGGGCGCCACGACACGCGCCTCGTCGGGCTCTACCCTCACATGCACGTGCGCGGTAAATCGTTCCGCGTCGAGAGTATACTCCCCGACGGCACTCGCGAGACGTTACTCTCCGTACCGCGCTACGATTTCAATTGGCAAACCATGTATTGGTTCAAGAATCCCTTGGAGCTTCCACTAGGAAGTTCACTGCGGGCGGTCGCGCGCTGGGACAACTCCGCGCACAATCTCGACAATCCCGATCCTACTGCCGAGGTGCGCTACGGCTGGCAGACGAACGAGGAGATGATGATCGCCGCCATGATGTTCGTCTTTCCGCGTGGGGAAGATCCCGCACCGGCCGCCCCACCGGGGCAACAATAAACCAACGCGTTGCGTAGCACTGGTCGCCGCAAACGCCACGATGGCATCACGGCGACATGTGGCACCCGGCGTATCCAAGGGTTTGCGGCGCAAGAACTTCAGCATCAGCGGCGAAACTTGACACCCCCCCTCCGCCGCTATTAGGATCGATTGCATGGGAGACCGCTTGGCGGAGTTGCTTTGCTCGGCGGAATAGAGAATTCTCGATCGCACGATTCTAGCGTCCTGAGGTACCCAGCGTGATTCTGCGCACGGCGAGCGGCTGCGCTGGGAGTACGGTCGCGCGATGCTACTTCGCGCAAGACCTCGTCGCGCGATCGCTGGTCGCCGCGGTGTGCCTGACATTCGCCTTGGCGGCACCCAGCCGTGCCGACGCTGTCGGGGGCAAATACTCGCCTGAAAGTCCCGAGATTGAAGCCGCGGTCCAGCGCGCCGTCAAGTTTCTGCAGCAGGACAAAGTCGAAAACCGCTTGGGAGGCAAAGCCCTGATGGGGCTGGCCCTCGTCAAGGCCGGGGTGGACCACAACGACGCCAAGATCCGCGAGGCCGCCGACGAACTGGCCAACGCCGTCGCCACGGGCCGAGGGCTCGACGAAGGCAACATCGTCTACACGCTCGGCCTGTCGATCATCTTTCTCACGCAGCTCGATCCGCAGCAATACGGCGAACAAATCAAGAACCTGCTCGATCGGTTGCTCAAGTGCCAGAAGCCGCACGGCGGCTGGGGATACCTGGTTCGTCCGACGGGCGACACGTCGATGACGCAGTACGGAGTGCTCGCGATGTGGGAAGCCTCGCGCGCCGGCTTCGCGGTCCCCGACGATGCCTGGGAGCGCGTCTGCAATTGGTTGCTGCGCACGCAAGACCCGAGCGGCGCCTTTGGCTATCAAGGAGAAGACCCGCAGAGCTTCGAGCGCGTCAAGCAAGTGGGCGTTCGACATAGCCTCGCGGCGGCCGGCAGCGGCTGCCTGTATATCTGCCAGGATCATTTGGGCTTGGGGGACCGCCAGTCGCAGCGCGGCGCGGCACCGGCCAGCTTGCGTCGCATCGAGCAGCGCGGCGTCGTCACCCGCCGGCGCGGCGCGAATGTCGAAACGCAGCGACTCGCCGCGGCCCAGCAATTAGGCAATGCCTGGTTCGAGGCCAACTACACCATCGAACCTCCAGCCGGATATACCCATTACTACATGTACGCCCTGGAGCGCTACCAGAGTTTTCGCGAGGCCCTGGGAGGACCGCCCGAGAAAAAACCTTGGTACGACGATGGCGCAACCTACCTGCTCGAAAACCAACAAAGCGATGGCGGCTGGGTGGGCGAATGTGGCAAGTCGTGCGACACTGCCTTCGGCATTCTGTTTCTCGTGCGCTCGACGCGCAAGAGCCTGATTCGCGCCGGGCTGTTGGGCGATGGCGCCTTGCTGGCCGGCCGGGGGCTGCCGCGAGATGGTGATCTCGTGCAGACCCAGGGGGGCGAAGTTGTCGCCAAGCCGCTCGTCGGTCCGGCCGAACATCTGCTGACCTTGATGGAAGACGCTGACAACCCCGAGTACTTGAGCGCCGTCGAAGGCTTCGCCGAATTGGCCCGCGAGGCCGACGAAGAAACCCTCAACAAGCACGCGCGCCGCCTGCGTGAGTTGGCCGGCAGCCCCCGCCCTGAAGCCCGCGTCACCGCGGTGCGTGCTCTGGGGCGCACGCGCGATATCTCCCAGGTGCCGACGCTGATCTACGCCTTGAGCGATCCCGAGGGCGAGGTCGTGCAGGCGGCGGTCGAGGCATTGCGTTACTTGAGCCGCAAGCCGCCGAAATCGCCCGGCACCGTCATCACCGACGACGGCAGCCGCCGCGCCGCGATCGAATTCTGGAAAGGCTGGTACCGCACGCTCCGTCCCGACGTAGTATGGGACGAGTGAGCATGGCCAGCACCACGTCGAGCACCGATCGAAATCCACCGCGCGGCGAATCCGGCGCACCGTCGGGACTGAGCGTTTCGGCCTTTGAGAACGTCACCAGCCTGATCTTGGCTCTATTGATTCTCGTGGCCAGCGGCGTCGTCGTGCTGTTCGCGCTCTGGTTGGGCAACCGCGTTTTTGCGCCGGTGGAAGCGGTGCCCGTCGTGCTGGCCGACGTCGGTGGCGGTCGCGAAGACGGAGTCGTCGGCGAGAGCATGCAGCTCGATGCCCCCGACGCGGAGGAGATCATCCGCGAAACCGATCTCGCGCCGCCGCAAGCTCCCACGGCCCTGGCACTGGTGACCGAAGCTCTGGCCGCGCATGAGGCTGAGCTTGACGATCCCCAACTGGCCGAAATCCTTGAAGGGGGTGCCCAAGGCAAGCTCACGGGTGACGGTCGACAAGTCGCCTATGGGCACGGTTCGGGTGAGCCCGGCATGCCCCGTTGGAAACGCTGGGAGGTCTACTTCGCCGACGGCAGCACTTTAGAGGAATACGCTCGCCAACTCGATTACTTCAAGATCGAACTAGGAGTGACGGCACCGGGCAACCTGGTCGAGTATGCGTCGAATTTGAGCCAGCCGACTCCCCAGCGCCGCACCGGTCCGCGCGACGCTGAGAGCCGCTTGTGGATGGCCTGGCGGCAAGGCAATCTGAAAGCCGCCGACGCCGAGCTCTTGCGCCGCGCCGGCCTAAGTGTCGGCGGGCGGGTCGTGTTGCAATTCTACCCAACCGATCTCGAGAACAAGCTTGTGCAGCTCGAAGGTGCCTTCGCCGGGCGCACGCAGGGGCAAATCCGCAAGACGCGCTTCGGCATCAAGTCGGAAAACCAGGTTTACAGTTTTTACGTGATCGAACAGCTTCCGCTCTGAACGACACCTTGGGCGACCGCGCCGGCCTGCGATCGGCATCGCCACGAAGAGAAAGAATAGCAATCATGGGTGGAGACGCGCTGGGCAAGTTGACCGATATCGCCGGCCAGTTGTGCTACCTGGCGTTGGCGATCGTGGCGCTCTGGGGCGCCTTCATGGTCATCATCACCTGGCGCCGCGTGGCGCAAGTGCGGTTTCGCAACGAGCGCGACCAGAACGCCTTCCTGGCGCAGCTTCACGAGAACCTCGAGGCGGGCGATCTCGAAGCCGCTGCCGCGCTGTGCGCCGACGACACCCGCGCTGTGCCACAACTAGTTGGCCTGGCCCTGACGCAGCGCCATCTTGGGCTAAACAAACTTCGCCACCTGGTGGCCGACCGCTTTCAGCGCGACGTGCTGGCCGATCTCGAATATCGCGTCACTTGGGTGCAAACTGTGATCAAGAGCGCGCCGATGCTCGGCCTATTGGGCACGGTTGTCGGCATGATCGGCGCGTTCAGCAAGCTCGCTTCCGCCAATCAGGTCGCGCCGGACAAGTTGGCCAGCGACATCAGCGTGGCGCTCATCACGACGTTTCTGGGGCTGGTGATCGCCATCCCGCTGATCGTGGCCGTGGCGGCGATCAACGTTCGCATCCGCAAAATGGAAGACCTCGTCGGCCTGGGGCTCACGCAGTTCTTCGACGTGTACAAAGAAGCTGTCGAACGGGAGCCGCAGTTATCGCGTTAGCAATTGGTCATGATCAGCGCTCCCACCACTATCGACGCAGTCGACGAAGACCTCGGCCCAGTGCTGCCACGCCGCCGCCTGGTCGGCGATGGTGAGGCCGACATGACGCCGATGATCGACATGACGTTCCTGCTATTGATCTTCTTTCTGGTAACCTTCAAAGCCAGCGAATCGAAACTCGTGGAGCTACCCGAAGCACGCCACGGCGGCGCCGTCGGCAAGGATGAGAGCATCATCTTTTCGCTCGTGCGGCTGCCCGGGCAATCCGAGCCGCGTGTGTATCTCGGCGACGACGAGACGCAACCGCTCTCCGACGATCACGCCCGCCAGGCCGCCGAGATTGCCGAACACGTGGAGACGGCGCTCGCCTCGAATCGCCAGCACGTGCTGATCAAGGCCGATCGCGCCGTGCACTACCGCGACGTGGCCCGCGTGGCCGCGGCCGTGGGCCAGATTGACGGCGTACAGCTTCACTTTGCCGTTTCGGATCCCGAATGACGCTCCGCTTCGCCTGCCCTCACTGCCAGAAGCGTCTTAAGGTGGCCGACGAGCACGCCGGTCGCCACGTGAATTGTCCGCGCTGTGGCAAGTCGCTGGTGGTGCCCGATCAGGAGAACACCCGCACGCCGCTACCGCTACGTCCATCCGAAATGCTCGCCGCCGCGGGGCCCTTGAGCCGTGCCGAGGGCGGCGCATTCGCGGAACTGGGGGCCGATGCCGACGCCGAGCCTCCCGTACGTTTCCGCGCCGCGGTCGCTACCGACGAAGAGCTCGATCTGACGCCGATGGTCGACGTCACCTTTCAACTCCTGATCTTCTTCATGCTGACGATGGCGGCCGGGCTTTCCAAGTCGATCGAGGTGCCTGTCCCCGATCCCTCGCAGCAGGCGGCGCAGAGCCGTTCGCTCTCCGACCTCGAAGAAGACGACGATTACGTTGTGGTCCAGATCGACGAAGACAACACCATTTGGGTCGACGGTCGCGAGGCCACTAGAATGGAGGTCGTGCCGCGTTTGAAAGAACTGCGCGACGCCGCCGGGGCCCATCCCCCCTCGAACCTGCTGGTGCTGGCCGCCGGCGACGCCCGTCACGATACCGTCGTCGCCGTGCTCGACGCCGGCAGCGAAGCGGGCATGGCGCAAGTGCGCCTCGGTGCGTTGGACGAAAACGAGTAGTGCATGCCCACGATTGAAGAGTTTCTCGACCATCTCGAAGCCAGCCAGTTGGCGCCTGCTGCGCTGGTCGCGAAGCTCCGCGAGCGCGTGGCCGGTGCTCGCACGGCCGTCGACCCGCGCACCGTCGCCAAGTACCTGATCGATCGCGGGCAGCTCACCATCTGGCAAGTCAACCAGTTGTTGGCCGGTCGCCGCGCGTTCTTCCTGGGGCGCTACAAACTGGTCGATCGCATCGGCCAGGGGGGCATGGGGGTCGTCTTCAAAGCGCAACACGCCGTGATGGATCGCGTCGTGGCGGTCAAGGTGCTCAACCGCGCACTCTTGAGCAACCCGCAGGCCGTCGCGCGCTTCAATCGTGAAGTGAAAACCGCCGCCGCGCTGCATCACCCCAACATCATCGCCGCCTACGATGCCGACGCGGTGGGCAACACACACTTTCTGGCGATGGAATTTGCCGAAGGCTGTGATCTCAATCAATGGCTGCGGGCCCACGGCCCGTTCGACGCCGCGGCCGCTTGCGAGTGCGTGCGACAAGCCGCCGAGGGGCTCAACCACGCCTGGCGGCAAGGCATGGTTCATCGCGACATCAAACCGGTCAATCTGCTCGTTACCTGGAATCAAGAGTCCGAGCGCCCGGTGGTCAAAGTCCTCGACATGGGGCTCGCACGCTTTGCCAGTGAGTCAACCGAAGATGGCGGGCTGACTCGCATCGGGCAAACAATCGGCACCCCCGATTACATCGCCCCGGAGGCCGCCGAGAACTTCAAAGGCGCCGACATCCGGGCCGACTTGTTCAGCCTGGGCTGCACGCTCTTCAAGTTGTTGACCGGCCGGTTACCTTTCGGCGGCAGCAACACGATGGAAAAACTACTCGCGCGGGCTAAGAACGACGCGCCGCCGCTGTCGGCGGTTTGTCCGACAGCGCCTGCCGAACTCTCGCTGGTGCTGGCCAAGCTGCTCGCCCGCGATCCGGCCGAGCGCTTTCAAACGCCCGCCGAGGTGATCGCCGCGCTCACTCCCTTTGCGGCACTGAGCAATGGACAAGCGGCCGCGGTCGAGTTCCTGCGCACGCCGCCCGGCAAGAACGCGCCCGTGGCACTCGCCGACCTCGAGCCCGATGCCGACACGACGCTGGCCGAGTTCTTTCTCGACTGCACGGCGGCGCCCGTGCGCGAAGAGATCACACCGGGCGAGCGCCCGGCGCAGGGGGCGCCGGCTGCTGCGCCCCCGGGGGCGATACCCGCGGCACGACCATCGAGCACTTCCGACGAGGATCTCGAGCTCGCGCCGATCGAAGACGATAATCGGCTCGCTCGGCAAGTTGCGGCTGCGCAGCCCGCGGCCGCCAGCAAACCCGCGACCACAACCGGCAGTTCGTCGGGCGCGACATCCTCCGCCGAAAAATTGCCTGCCGAGAAAGCGCATGCGTCCGGCGATAAGAAGTCCAAGTCGAAGCGTTCCACTTCGCAAGATCGCGCGGCGCCGATCCCCGATCTTGACGATTTGGGCCCCCTCGGCGGAGGATTGCTCGACGACGGGCTGGGGTCGCCAGGCGGTTCGCTTTCTGGATCAGCGGGCGATGCGCTGCTGGCGGGGGCCAGCGCTGCGTTGCCCAAGCGCAAGAAGCGCCCCGACAACGTCTGGGATTCGCCGCTGCTATTGGGTGCCGGCGGCCTGCTTGTGTTTCTGTTGATCGCTGGCGCTGCGCTTTATTGGTTGGTGGGGCGACGTGACACCGACGCGATGCTCGAAGCCGCGATGGCCAAGTATCGCGGCGGGAATTATCCGGCCGCGGTCGAAAGTTACGGCGAGCTCCTCAAGGCGGTAGCAGCCGATGACAAGCGTGCGTCGCGTGCGCGCGTCTGGTCGGCGCTCGCGCGTTTGCGCATGGCCACCGCGTCGGTCGCCGACGGTAAGGCGACTGTCACCTCAGCCAGCCAGATCCTCAAAGAACTCCTCAGCGAAGACGCGCTCCCCGAAGCGCGCGAGGAGTTGGCAGGCATTCTCCCCGATCTGGCCGAGCGACTAGCCGCCGCGGCGCAGCAGCAACAGAGCACGGAATTGGTCGAAGCGACGAAAGAGTCGCTTATCCTCGTCAAAGAACATGTGGCCAAGGCTCAGCAGCCCGGTCAGCGGTTGGCCGAGATCAACGCGTCGCTCGAGCTCACGAGCCGCCAGATCGCTCGCGGCGCCGCGCTCGCGCAGGCGGTCGCCGACATGCGCGCCGCCGCCGATAAGGGGGAGGCCGCCACGGCCTATGACAAACGCCGGCAGTTGCTCAAGACGTATCCCGACGCGGTCAGTGAAGCGGCGCTCGTCGAAGCGCTCATGGCCGTGTCGACTGCCCAGCAAAAGGCCGTCATTTTCAAAACCGAGAGCAAGCCTGCCGAAACCGCCGCGCTCGAGTTGCCGTGGGCTGCTTCGGCAACACTGGTCGTACCGGGAGCGTCGACTCCGGCTGCCGCCGCGGGGGCCGCGAGCGTAACCGTCGCCGTGCTGGCGGCCGATAGTGTCTACGCACTCGACGCCGCGACAGGCGCCGTCCGCTGGCGTCATCCGGTCGGCATCGATAACGCCGCTTCGCCGCAGCCGGTATCGTCGGAGCCCGACGCCGACTGGCTTGTAGTGGACGCGGCTCACAACGAGCTGGCTCGACTGGCCGCGGCCGATGGTCAATTGCGCTGGCGGCAGTCGCTCGGTGGTTCGGCCATCGCCGCGCCGCAGTTGGCCGGGCCGACCGCCTGGCTCTCCACTCGCGAGGGTCACATCCTGGGAATTGATGTCGAAACCGGCGCCCTCGCCCGTCAGTTCGATCTGCCGCAACCGCTCGCCACGCCCCCGGCCGTCGATCGAACCGGCAAGCGCCTGTACCAGATCGGCGACCACTCGAACTTATATGTCCTCTCCGCTGACGCCGGCACTTGCGACCAGGTGATGTATCTCGGGCACGAGCCCGGCGCGATCAGCACGCCGCCGGTGTTGGTGAGCCGCTACCTGCTGATTGCCGAGAACAATCGCCTCGACGACGGGGTGCTGCGCGTCTTTCTGGTCGATGAGCAGGGAGCCAACCCCAAGGAAGTGCAGCAGCTCCCGCTGATGGGTCACGTGCACGTGCCGCCGGTGATCGTCGATCGCGCCTGCCTGATGGTGACCGATCGCGGCGCGGTTTATACGTTTGAAGTCAATCCGCCCGATCAGCCGACCGCGCTCACCAAGCTGGCGGAAACTGCCGCCACCGAAAGCGCGCATCTTGTGCGGCAGTTCGCCGTTCGCCCCGGTCAACTTTGGATCGGCTCGGATCGATTGACGCGCTGGGACTTGCAACTCGCCCGCGGCCGGCAGACTCCCGGCCTGGTGCAACTGGAAAACGACACGTTCATCGCGCCGCTACGGTTGCACGGCAATGTACTCGTCAGCGTGCGGCGCCCCGCCGGGCGCGCCGGCCTTGCGATCGCCGCGATCGATACCGACTCGGGCAAGACAATTTGGGATACGCGCGTGGCGATCCCGTTGGCAGGCGAGCCGGTCGTTGACGCCGCAGGCGATCTGCTCGCCCTGACGACCGGCGGCGAGCTGTTTCAGATCAAACCCGCGGATCTTGCCGCCGGCGCGCGCGTACTGACGACGCCGGCCACGGCGGCCGCTGCCACTCCTCCGCTGGCGCGCGGCACTAGGGTGCTGCCCATCGGCAAGCAACTGCGACTCTATAGCGCCGGCGGCGCCGATGGCCGTGTGTTGATCGGCGGCGCAACTCGCGACGGCGCACAGCGTCTGATCTGGCTGTCGCTCCCCGAACCCGCGGCAGCCGTTCCTGCCGTGTTGGGCACCAACTTGCTGGTCCCGAACGTGGCCGGGCGCGTGCTGTTGGTCGATCCACGGCAAGGGCAGGAAAAGGGCACGCCGTTCCAGCCGCCGCTCGAAGCCGGCACACAGGCCAAGTGGCGCGATCCAGCACCTTGGGGCGCTGATCGCGCCGTGCTCAGCGATCAAGGGTCGCACGTTTATCTGCTGGCCGTCGAACCACAACCGACGCCCCGCCTGACCGTCGCGCGCGAAGTGGAAGCTCCGGCCGCAATTGCCAGCGCCTGGGCCGTGATGGGTGATTTGGCCTTCGCTGTCGATGCCACGGGGCGTTTACTGTCGTACCGCTTGCCAGGGCTCGAGGCGGGCGAGCCGTTCGCACTACCGGGCGCCCTCGCCTGGGGGCCAAGAGTCGTCGGCGAGCAGCTTTTGCTAGCCACGGCCGACGCGCTCCTCTGTTTCGACAATCAGGCGAAGCTGCGCTGGACTGCTCCGCTCGACGGCGCATCGCTGGCAGGTGTGCCCAGCAGCGCCACCGAGCAAGGTCAGGCGCAGTACTTGTGCGCTTCGACTGCGGGCCGGGTGTGGACGGTCGCGGCCGATTCGGGCAAGACCTCCAGAACGGTCGAACTCGGCGTTCCCTTGAGCGGTAGTCCACTGCAGTGGAACGACCGCATCGTGGTCGCAGGCAGCGACGGTTCACTCTATCTCGTTGGCAAGTAAGCGGGGTGGACCGATGTCGCGCGGCCAACTGCTTACTTCGACGTGGATCCGGCATTGCCAATGCGCTCTGGTCTTTTGCCTGGCGATGTCGGCAATCGCCCCGGGCGTCGCTCAACAATCGGCCGCGGCTCCCGCTGACGAGGCGAAGCCCGAGCAGCGTCTGTTCGAGCGGGATCCGTTTGACGTGCTGGTGCTCAAAGACGGTTCGAGTGTCGAAGCTCGCCCATTGGACTTGCCCGAACGGCGCATGCCCTCGAACCCGCGCCCCGGCGAGAAGCTGCGACTGCGGCTCATCAGCGAACCGGACCAACTTTACGAAGTCCCATGGCGCGAAGTGGTCGAAGTGAAGTTCTTCGAGCAACTCGTGCTCGCCGAGGCCGAGCGCTTGCTGGCTGCCGGCGAGATCGACTCGGCCTACGATTTCTACGATTATCTCGAGCGTAACTACGCCAGTTTTCCGCCGCTGTCCGCCTCGTATCAGCGATTCTTGCTGGCGGACGCCACGCGTGAAGTCGAGCGCGGCAATCTCGATTACGCGCTCGTGCTGTTCAACGAGCTGGCGGGACGCAACTCCCAGGCCCCGGGGCTTTCGGAAGCGCTCGGTCAGTTGGTCGATCGCATCGTCGCCCGCGATCTCGAACAGCAAGACTATCGCGCTGCGCACGCCGCTTTGGCGGCGCTCGAGCGGCGCTTCCCGGGGCACGAGGTGGTCGCGCGTTGGCAGCAGGAACTGACAAAGCAGGCCGACGCACTCGCCGCCCAAGCACAAACCGAGTTGGCGGCCAACCACTTTCCGGAAGCGAACGATCTGGCTCGCCGCGCAGCGGTCGTCTGGCCCGCTGCCGACAGTGCGCATGGCGTGCTGGCCGAACTGGCCGGCCGCTATCCGTTGGTGGTCGTCGGTGTGCTGCAATCGACGCCGGCGTCCATCAGCAAAGCGTCGGCTGCGTCTGCCGCCGCGCCTTTGGCCGACGAATGGGCCGCGCGGCGCACGCGCCGTTTGTTGGCGCGCGAGCTGGCCGAATTCCGCGGGCCGGGCGCCGACGGCGGCGAGTATCTCTGTCCGGTCGGCACCTTCGAAGCGCGCGAGCTCGGCAAGCAGTTCGTCGTGCAAGTTCGGCCTGGTGTGCGCTGGCCTGCGGGCGGTGGCGCGCTCGACGCCTTCGACATTGCTCCGCTGCTGTTGGCACGGGCCAACGCTCGGCAGTCTGGCGCCGATCTCACTTGGGCCGACTTGTTGGCCCGCGTCACGGTGCTCGACACCCTGAACGTGCAAGCCGACTTGCGATACACGCATCTGCGCCCGGCCGCATTGCTTGGCGTGCCGCTCGTGCCGCGCCTGCAAGCTGGCCGAAACCGCGCGAGCGAGCCGCAGCCCCTGGCCGGTTATCGGCTTGGCAAATCCGAGGCCGAGCGCAGGCAATTCCTGTCGATCGAGGGTTACTTTGCGGCACAGCCAACGTCTCCGCGCGAAATCGTCGAACGCGCGTTCGCCAAATCGAGCGGCGCGGTCGAAGCACTCGAGCGCGGCGAAGTCTCGGCGCTCGACCGGGTCAATCCGTGGGATCTGCCGCGCCTGCAAGCGATCGAAGGAATCGTCGTCGAACCGTACGCGGTTCCCACCGTGCACTGCCTGGTTGTCAATCAGCGGAAGCCGCTCTTGGGCCAGCGCATTTTCCGTCGCGGGCTGACCTACGCTTTGCATCGCGAAGCGATCCTCGCCACGCAGTTGCTGCGCGGCAAAGTCGTGCCTGGCTGTCAGACAACGAGCGGGCCGTTTCCGCGCGGCTACGCCTACAACGAGCGGGTGGCGATGCGCGGCTATGAACCGCGCCTGGCGATGCTCCTGACCGAAATCGGACTGAGAGAGCTCGAAGTTGCCAAAGCCGCCGAAGAGCAAGTCGCATCGGCCGATAGCACGAAGCCTACCGATGGGAAGCCGACGGAAGCCGCGCCGGCTGCTGCGCCGGCCGCCGCGCCGGCCCCCGCTGCCGCGACTCCAGCCGATCCCGCGGCCGCTGCACCGCCAGGCGACGCGGCACCAGCGGCTGCACCCACCGCTGCACCCACGACTCCGCCGGAAACCGCCGCGCCGTCCAAGTTTCCCGAGCTGATGCTCGTGCATCCGGCCGATGAAGTCGCGCGCTTGGCCTGCCGCGCCATCGAGCGGCAATTGGCCCTCATCAAGATTCCGGTCAAACTCGTCGCGCTCGAACCGGGCGCTCCGCAACTGCCGGAGGACTACGATCTGGCCTACGTCGAACTGCAATTGTGGGAGCCGTTGGTCGACGCCGAGCGTTTGTTTGGCCCCCACGGATTGGTCTCCGGCAACAGCCCGCACGTCGAGAGCGCCTTGGAGCGATTGCGGCTGGCCACCGATTGGAACCAGGCCCGCGAAACGCTGTGGGAGCTGCACGCGCTGTCGGCCGACGACGCGGCGCTGATCCCCCTTTGGCAGCTCACCGAGCACTGCGCTTATCGCCGCGAGCTGTCGGGGGTCGGGGCCCGGCCCGCCACGCTTTACCAAGACGTGGAAAACTGGCGCACGTCGCCCGTCGTGGGTAAATGATTTCATGCCACGCCTAATCAACCATTTTTCGCTGCTGATACTGGCCGTCGTGGGGCTATGGGCCGCGGCGCTCGCGCGTGCGGCGAGCGCTGTGGAGACTACCTCGGTTTGGGAGTACGCGCCCTATCGCGTCGATGTCTGGCTGGCGGTCGATCCGGCGGCCGGCAATCGCGAAGCACTACTCGCTGAATTGGCCAGCACTTTGCCCACGCAAATCGATCGCATCGTCGGCGGCGTCTGGGACGCGCAAGTGCGCACGGCGCCAGCGACCTTGGCTGCCGCGGTGCTGGCCAGTATCGATCAGCTCTCAACCGATGCGTGGCCCGCAACTGCTTCGCCGACGGATACCACACCGGCGACTGCCGCGCCCTCGCCAGCCACGGCTTCACCTCCGGTCGAGAGCAGCGCCGTCGCGACAGCCGAGCAACCGCCTGCTCCCTCCGCACCGGTCGACAAGCAGATCGTGCTTGTCGTTGCGGAGAACGCCAGCGGCTGGCAATTGGCTGCCCGCGAGCTCGACAGCGCCAGCGGCCTGACGGGTCGCGTGGCGCGGCAGCAAATCGCGCAGCGCTCGCAACTGGTCGAAGCGGCCTTCCGCGCGCTGCTCGATTGCTTTGCTCCGCTAGCGCGCATCGATGGCGTCGAAGGCAAGACCGTCCAGCTCGCCTGGCGCGCCGGCAAGTTGCCCCCGCGCGACGCCTCGCTACAACTCGTGCGACCGGGCGACTTGCTGTTACCCGTGATGCGCGAGTTCGATCGCGCCGGCCAAACACGGCGCGTGCAGCCGCTCGACTGGACCTTCGTGCGTCTCGACGCAGCCGACGGTTCGCTGGCGCGCGGCACGCTGCTCTCCGGTTTGCGCTCCCCGCTGGGGCGCCGTCGTCGCGGCAAGATCGAGCAATTGGCGCTCGTCGTGCGTCCTCCGGGCGGCGCCACCTGGCTGGAGCTCTGTTCGCGCACACAGGCCGATCGTCCGCTCGCTGGTTACGAAGTTTACGCACATACTCCCGACTCGCCGACCACGCGTTTCCTCGGGCGAACCGACGGCCGGGGCCGGTTGCGGATCGAAGCTAAAGCGACCGACCCCCTGTTGATCCTGATCGTGAAGCATGGCCAGGAGTTTCTTGCCAGGCTGCCGATCGTGCCCGGCTTGCTCCCCCAGCAGCGTGCTCCGGTCATCGACGACGACCTGCGCATGGCAGTCGAGGGCTTCGTGATCGGCATGCAGGAGCAGCTCGTCGATACGATTGTGCGCCGCAAAATTCTGCTGGCCCGATTGCGGGCGCGAATCGAGTCGGGGCGCGCCGTCGACGCGCAACCCTTAATGGACGAACTGCGCAAGCTCGATACTCCGGAGCGTTTCCTCAACGAGTTGGCCAGTCGCGAGCGCTCGACCGTGGCTGCCGACCCGGTGAGCGCGGCCAAGATTCGCAAACTGTTCGCCGACACGCGCGAAGCGATCGTGCGCTATCTCGATGCCAACGAGATCGACGCGGCCCAACGCGAGCTGGCCAAAGCGCTCGGCTCGGCCGCGCCGGCCCCCACGGCGACGCCGGCAGCGCCTGCCACGGCGCCACCCGCTGCGGCGCCAAGTTCACCACCAGCGCCGGCACCGACTGCAAGTTCATCGTAAGTGCGGCATCTCGGGCGCCAGCGATGCGCGGGTTCTACGAAGTTTGCACCGTTTCACTACCGAGCGGCTTGTTACTGCATTCTGCTGAGAATCAGGATCAGGCAACCGATCGCGCCGGCGGCAGCCAGCACGGCGAGTCCCAACAGTACCGGCGGCAAACCCGATTTGCGCTGGATCTCCCCCAGCGACGACATCGATTTTCGCGACAGCCGCTGCACGCGGCTGAAGATCTCGCGCGAGTCGAACAACGGTCGCGTTTCTTCCGAGGCCGACGCGATCGGCACCGTCGATTGCGATAATTGGCTCGGGCTCTCCCCCGGCGGCTGCTCATTCGGCGCCAAGAAATCGAACGATGGCTGCGTGTCGGGCAACACCGCAACCGGTGGCGGAGTGGCATAACGGGGTGCAACGCCGACCGGTGGCCCCACCGGCGGCGGACCAATCGGCGCTGCCCGCGCAGGGGTCGTCGCAACCGGCGTGGCTCGCGGCAGTGGTGGCGGCAACAGCGTGGCGACAGAAGCCCGCACGCGCACGCTCGAGGCATCGAGCCAGGGCTGGAGTCGCTCGGCCACGGCATCGGCCGTGGGGATGCGTTCGGCGACATCCTTGGCCATCATGTCGGCGATCACGTCGACAAACGGATCGGCCAGGTCGGGGTTCAAACGCCGCGGATCGATTGGCTGCTGATTGAGATGGTGGTGCAATTTGTCGCGCGTGGTGCCCCCGGGGAAGGGCACCTTGCCAGTCACCGCGTAGTAGAGCGTACAACCCAGCCCGTAGACATCGCTGGCGGGCGTGAGCTGATCGGGCGTGCGGACCTGCTCGGGCGAGAGATAGTCGGCGGTGCCGACGATCCGGCCGCGCCGCCCGTCGCTTTCCATCTCGGCATCGAGAAAGTCGACGAGCCCCAGATCCGAAACTTTCGCGCGGCCATCGGGCGTGACGAGGATGTTCCCCGGCTTCACGTCGCGATGAATCAAGCCCCGTGAGTGGGCGTGCGCCAAACCGCGGGCCGCTTGCGCGATGATGCCGGCGGCGGTTTGCATGTCGAGCCGCCCGTGCCGGCGCACCAGGCGGCGCAAATCGGTGCCGGGGACGTATTCGGTTACCAAATAATGGACGTTGCCGTCGTGCCCTGCATCGAGTGCTCGCACGAGGTTCTCGTGATCCAACTGCGCCTGAGCGCGAATCTCGCGCATGAAACTGGCGATGGCTTCGGGCGTCGACTTGTGTCGCGGCAACACCTTGACAGCGACGACGCGCCCCATGAGCAAGTGTTCGGCCTTAAAAACCTGGCCCATCCCCCCCTGCCCTATCGAATCGATGACACGATACGGCCCGAGCGAGAAGCGTGCCCTGCCCAAGAGCAATTGATCGGCCTGCCAGCGATTGAGCCAGCCGCGCTCGACCAGGGCGGTGGCCAGTTGCTTGTCGGCTTTGTCAGAATGAGGGGCCGACGCGTCGCTGGGCTGCCCCTCACCGGGCACACCGCCAGCCGCGGCGGCCGCCAATTGGGCGGTCACTTCATCCAACTGCGCCTGGCTCACCAGACCGCTGGTCAGCACCGCGGCGCGAAACGGCGGTTTCGCGGGTACTTGCGTCACGCTTTGACCGTCAAGAGTTCTCAGAAACAAACACAAAAGCAACGGCTCGCGGGCAGCACCATTGCCGGTATCGAACTCGAATTGAAACGCTTCTCGAACTGCGCTGAGTCAATTTCAGATGTGTCGATCTAAGGAGAAGTGGCCTGCGAGCGGCCAACCAGCCCAGCCCCGCGAGAGCTTGTGAGCGCGGGCCAGCCAGCAGTGTTCCAGCCTACCCAAGCGTCAGGGCTTCGCCAAGACTTAAGGTGGAATTGTTGGCGGTAGTCGGGGCCGATTTTCCCCCGCTTTCAGCATAATCGGGCTGTATGGTAACTTATTGGGAAGCCGCCACGTGCGACATCCACTAGCTAAGCGAGGCATCCCGATGAGTTACCCGTTTCCACCCGACCTACTGCGGCTGGTCAACGAGCGCATGGCTCTGGGAAACTACGAGTCGGAAGATGCCCTCTTGGTCGACGCGCTTACGGCACTTGAACACATCGAGCGACGAGCCGACGAACTTCGCGAGGAGATCGGGCGGCGAGTGGCAACGGCCGGTGGCCCTTCGTCCCAGCCCCTCGATCGCGACGCGTTCAAACGTGAAGTACGTAGCGAGCAAGGACGAGGTTAACCCACAGCGATGCCTTGTGTCGTTTACTTGCCGGCCGCGAGAGCCGATCTCAAACAAATCTGGAAGTACGTTGCCGAGCGATCCGGTAGCTACGACGTGGCCGACAAATTGATCGATTCGCTCGATGACACGGCCCAAGCCTACGCTCAGCAGCCCGACCTGGGAGAACTCCGACCCGATCTCGCGCGCGATCTGCGTTCCTTTCGCCTCGGACGATACGTCGCGCTTTACCTCCCGCGCACCGACGGGATCGAGGTCGTGCAGATCATGCACGGAGCACGCGATATTCCGGCGCAGTTTCGCCGGCACACGTAAATCTTGCGTCATCAGGATGCTCTTGTGCCAACCATGAACGACCCGCTCATTCCACCCCGCTTCTTGTTCCGCCTGGCGGCCGTGTGCCGTTACCGCAATCCCCCCTGGCCGCTCGAAAAAGCCCCGCTCGACGAGGCCTTTCGTCTGCCCGACTTCGAAACGCTCGACGGTGGCCGGGCCATGGCCGAAGTGCGCGCCGCCTGGAGCGAGGCCGGGCTGGCCTTCACGGTGCGCGTGTCGGGCAAACGGACGCCAGTTCGCTGCGACGAAGGACGCTACCTGCAGAGCGACGCCGTGCATTTCTGGATTGATACGCGCCATACTTACGACGTCCATCGGGCGAGCCGCTTCTGCCATCGCTTCTATGTATTGCCGACCGGTGGTGGGCAGCGCCGCGACGAGCCGGTCATCGAGCAGTTGATGATCAACCGCGCACGCGAAGACGCCCGTCGCGTGCGCCCCGGCGAGCTCAAAGCCCGCAGCGAGCGCCGCGTCGACGGCTACCTGGTCGAGTTGTTTTTGCCGGCGACGGCGCTGGGAGGTTTCGACCCGGCCGAACACCCCCGGCTCGGCTTTACCTACGCGGTTTTCGATCACGAACTGGGGACACAAACCTTCGCCAGCGGCGGTGAGTTCCCCTACGACGACGACCCCAGCACCTGGGGTACGCTCGAGCTGGTCCGCTGAAACGGATCGCCAGGCCAGCGTCTACGCTTCTCCCTTGATGTACGTCCAATCGAAGCGCTCGATGAACGTGCGGTGGAAATGGTTGTCAGGCTGCGACACCGTGCGGTGCATCCGTTTGACCGCCGAGCGAAAGTCGACGTCGAGCGCCCACGGATCGACCTTCAGGCCGGCCGCCGTTTCGGTATAGAGCCGGTCTCCCAGCTTCTCGAAGCCGCCGTGCTTGACGTACGCGCCGTGCGCCAGGCCGTTGCGGAACGAGTGCCACATCCAGCGCGAATAGGTATCGACGCCGGCCGGCGGGTTCTGCGGTCGATCGGCCCACGAGCGATCCATGAAGCCGGTAACAAAGGTGTGGAAGGCTTGCGCGTTGGTAACCATCGACGACGTGAGAAAATGCCCCAGCGCCTCCATGGCGCACATCAACGAGTTACCCCACAGGATGAGCACCGAGGCCTCGCGGTGGGCCTGATGCTTGGGCGAGTCGTGCTCGTCCAACAGGATGGCCAGCGGCTCGAGCACTACAAAGTCGTAACGGCGGCGGAAATACTCGAACTTGCCCGCGTTCGAGAGCATCTCCAGGCGTGGGCGGTCGTAGTCGATAAACAGGCTCAGCGCCTGCTCTTCGATAACGACTCGAATGCCATGATCCTCAGGCAGCTCGCTCATGGGCGGCCATTCAATTCGGCGCTTGCTCGGTTCAAAGCGGGGTGGGCAATGGGCGGGCGTTGGCGGCTGGCGGCGGCGACCTGCATGCTTGCGAACCGAATCGCCCGGCCGACAACCTCCCGCAGGTTAGCCTGCCTGAGGTCGAGTGGCTAGCGACCGCGTTTGCAGCGGTTGGATCTGCCCGTCCTGTTCTGCCCATGTTACCGCTCGCGCATCGTACCACCTGGCGCAGGTCTCTCGCAACGGCCACGCCACTGCGGTGGTAATACCATTTGATTCGTTCGAAGTTAGCCTGGCGACGGCGGGCAGACCCTGCACGACCGTGCCCGCTTGGTAGTACGAGTCTTCACCGCTGCTCTGGCTGACGCGAATGTTCGTGTGTCCTGGGCCGCGAAGGGGACGAATTCACCTCCCCTCGCAGCGCTTCGGCAAGCCCTCATTTCTCACCCGCCATGTGCCAGGCGGAGCCCAAACCCTTGGCTGGCTTCGTCGCAGCAGGCGTCTCGGTCCTCAGGGAATAAGCAGTACACCTCCGATCGGCGCTTTCTGGCAACTTGCCGGTAGCTCGTCGGAAACGACTCCAGCCCCCGGGGCGCACCGCGAGCGGGCGTGCCGCGGTGCAACTGTGTAATCGTGCAACTGTGCAACTGTGTAATCGTCTAATGGTGTAGTCGTGTAATCGTGCGAACGGTCTTTGCAGTGCGCGCACAGGCCGCAGGCGGTTGGTTGTGCCGACCTGGTGCGGCCTGCGCACACGGCGATTGGCTCGCGACAGCTTGGGCGCGAAATTGGTTTTCAAGATCCTGGATCGGGCGCCACGGCGCACGAGCCACGGCATACGAGCAATGGCGCACGAACTACCGAGGGGGACTGGCACCTGCTCTCGGCCGGTGCGCGCCGATCGACACGGCGTCGCACTCCGAAGTACGCACCACTCCCCCCCGCTGCTCTTCGCCGCCTGCGCGGCTGACGACGATCCTACGAAGGCGGTCGCGCGACACCCAGGCGGACAGAAGTCCTTCCGGGCGGCGCTGGAACCGCGAACGTTTTCGAGAACCGTGTCGAGAACCGGAACGACTCCAGTCCTCGGCGCGGCGTGCATCGTCACCGCGTGCCGAAGGCGGGCCACTCAACACCAGGATCGCTGAAACCCGGAGGAACCGGATGGGTGGCGATTCATAGGGAATTGCCCACAATCCGGCACAATACTCAACAGGGAGCGAACTCGGCCATGAGGGCCACTATCGGCAATACTTGCCGCGACTCTGATTCATTCTAGGGGCGAGTGGTCCACTCGTCAAGATGTTTTAGAACAAAATTTTGTATCTTTTTAGGCGTTTGCGCCGCCCTCAGGGCGTGGCTGGGTGTTGCCTGGATCGACTTGGCGATCGGCGTGAAATCGCCAGCGGTTGCGCACACGGCTATCCTGAACGGCATGGACGAGCAGCCCGAGATTCAGCAAACCGAGAGACGGCAAGCCAAGCGACGCTGGTTCCGCTTTCGGCTCTCGACGGTGCTGATTCTGACCGCGATTGCGGCGTGGGGGATGGCGTTGCAACTGCCAGGAATAGAATTCACGCGACGACCATATCCGCCCCCGCACGTACCATCGAGCGTCCATTTTCACGTATTTGTGTTTGCGGAAAACGGTACTTGCTACCGCGTCTTTTGGCACATTCAATTGCGATGGGCGTTGCTAGGACCCGTTGCCGCCCTAACCGCCTTCCTCGCTTGGAAAGCCGCGTGGGCCGTGGTCGACGGCGGCGCCGCCGAGAACGCCCAGCATGAACGGCCCCTGTAGGGCCGAATGCGATTTGTGGAAAAGCTCGCGACACAGGGCTCACGCCCTGTGCTGAGAGAAGCGGCCCTGCCGCAAGACAGAGGACAGCGCGCGACCATACACCACCTTCCCGAGTCGGCGACACTGTTGACTCGCCTCTGATTGCCTTACAATCTCTCGGAGTCATTCAGAAGTTCTATCGTCTCTAAAGCTTCGCACGGTTTCGCAGGCCGGTTGATCGTAAGCCGCTTACTCGCGCCTTTGGGCAAGGTGTGGCGCGGCGCCCGTTTCTCTTTGACGTGACAACCATGCCTGACGAATTGACGGACGCCTTGCGGAGCCATTTCGGCTTCGAGCAATTTTTGCCCGGCCAACGTGAAGTGATCGAGCACCTGCTGGCCGGGCGCTCGGCCGTGGCGGTCTTCCCGACGGGGGCTGGCAAGTCGCTCTGCTTTCAATTGCCGGCCTTGCTGCTGGACGGGGTCACGCTGGTCGTCTCCCCCTTGATCGCGCTGATGAAGGATCAGATTGATGCCTTGACGGCGCGCGGCATCGCGGCGGCCCGGCTCGATTCGACCTTGTCGCTCGACCAGTATCGCGACGTGATGCGGCGCGTGCGCAATGGCAAGTTGCGACTGCTGTACGTCGCGCCCGAGCGTTTTCAGAACGAACGCTTTCGCGAAGTGCTCGAGCATACGCAGGTGTCGCTGTTCGCGGTCGACGAGGCGCACTGCATTTCGGAATGGGGGCATAACTTTCGGCCCGACTATTTGAAGCTGGTGCAGTTCGCCCGGCGTACGAAGGCCGAGCGGTTGTTGGCGCTTACGGCCACAGCCACGCCCAAGGTGATGGACGATATCTGCCGGGCGTTCGAGATTTCGCCGGCGGCGGCCGTGCGCAATAGTTGCTACCGGCCGAATCTGACCGTGCTGACGACGCCGATCGATGCGGCTTCGCGCGATACGCTGTTGGTCGAGCGGTTGCGCTCGCGCGAGCGCGGGCCAACGATCGTTTACGTCACCTTGCAGCGGACGGCCGAAGAAGTTGCCGAGCGACTATCGGCGGCAGGTTTTGCAGCGGCCGCTTATCACGCCGGCATGGAAGATGAGGATCGTGCCCGGGTGCAGGACGAGTTCATGCAGTCGGCGGCCGGCATCGTCGTGGCGACGATCGCGTTCGGCATGGGGATCGACAAGTCGGACATCCGCTACGTCTATCACTACAACCTGTCGAAGAGCCTGGAGAATTTTTCGCAGGAGATTGGCCGCGCGGGGCGCGACGGCGCGCCGAGCACTTGCGAGATGTTCGTTTGTACCGACGACTTGCGGCAACTGGAAGCCTTCGCGTATGGCGACACCCCGCAGCGCGAGGCGGTCGAGCGGCTCGTGGCCGAGCTGTTCGGCCAAGGAGATCGCGTCGACGTCAGCTATGCGGAGCTGTCGAAGTCGTGCGACATCCGCCTGCTGGTCGTGCGGACGATCATGACCTATCTGGAGCTCGACGGTTATCTGGCGGGGGGCACGCCGTACTACGCGACGTACAAGTTCAAGCCGCGGGCACCGAGCGCGCAGATATTAGCCGAGTTCGACGGGGAGCGGCGGCAGTTTCTCGAAGGGATGTTTCGCCAGACGAAGAAGGCCAAAACCTGGGTGCAGATCGACGTCGATCGTGCGGCCCGGGCGCTCGACGCGACGCGCGACCGCGTGGTCCGCGCACTCGACTATCTGGCCGAGCGCGGCTGGCTCGAGCTGCAAGCGACCGGTACGCGCAATCAGTATCAGCGGCTGAAATCGCCGGACGATCCCACGGCGCTGGCCAGGCAGTTGCACAAACAATTGGTCGATCGCGAACAGCAGGAGATCGCGCGGTTGGGCCAGGTGCTGTCGCTGGCCGACGCGCCGGGCTGCCAGGTGGTGGCGCTGTGCCGTCACTTTGGCGAAACGCGCAGCGAGCCGTGCGGCCATTGCTCGCGCTGTTTGGAGGCGAGCGCGAGCCAGCACCCGCGGGCTGATGACGAGATCGATCGCAAGGTCGCGAGCAGGGCTGGCTAGGCCGGCGGCAACCGCGTAAGCTGCCGGGATTCCAGAGCACAATCATCTACGCCACGGATCATGAAGGAGTTGCCATGAACAAGGACGAGATTCTCAAGAAGTTGGCGGCCGGCGAACTGGCGGTCGAAGAAGCCTCGAAGCTGTTGGCAGCCAGCGAGCCGAAGCGCGGGCAGCTCTACTGCAAGGTGAGCGAGAAGGGGGCCGTGAGCGTCTACGGTTTGCAGCGGATGCCGGTTACGCTGTACGTCGAGCAGTGGGAGCGGCTCTTGGACTTCGGCGATCAGGTCCGCGAGTTCCTGAAGGAGAACGACGCCAAGCTGAAGCGGAAGGAGTAGAGGGGAAGAGCGATTTTGTTCGCTTTTGTGCCAGTTTGCCGGCCCGCGAACGGTGCGTCCCGCTAGTCGGCAGATGCCCGGCAAGCAGTGCTGAGCTCGCGCGAATGACCCCGCACTGCTTGTTCGTCGGCGACGCGAATCATTGCATTTGCGACGCGTACTTCGCCGACTGCCAAGCAGTGGCACACCGCGCAACATTTCTGCGTCGTGGTTTCTCGGTGAGGGGCCGAGGGGGACAGGTACATGTTTTCGGCCGGCGTGTGCTGGTTCAGACAACGTCTCACGCCAGTGTAGTCATCACGCTCCGCGTGATGAAATTCCGTCACGCGGAGCGTGACGACTACACTGCAGTGGCACCCGACGTCGGATCGAGTGGCGTACGGCAACGGTCGCTAAGCATTCAACCCCGCGAGCCAGCCGGTGCTGAAGGCGGCCTGAAAATTAAAGCCGCCGATCGGGCCGTCGAGGTCCAGCACCTCGCCGGCCAGGTACAGGCCGGGCACGAGGCGGCTTTCCATCGTGCGCGAATCGACTTCCATGAGCGGGATACCGCCGGCGGTCACCTCGGCTTTGCCGAAGCCACGCGTGCCGGTGAGCGCGATCGACGTTTGCTTGATCGCGCGCACAAGCGCCGCGCGGGCAGTCTTGCTCAGTTCGGCGGCCCGCTGCTGACCGTCGAGGCCGGCTTGCCCGAGGAGCGCTTCGGCGAGTCGATTGGGCACTTCGTCAGGCAGCAGCGCGAGCACTTGCCGCTTGCCGGCCGCGGCTGCCGCGCTCTTCAACTGCTCGTCGAGCGCGTCGGCTTTGACGCCAGGCAGGAAGTCGAATTCCAGGCGCAGCGTGTGCGGCCTTGGATGACCACTGACAACGCGGCTGATATCGAGCGCCACGGGGCCGGTGAGGCCGAAGTGGGCGAACAGCAGCGAGCCACGGCGGGTGTCGAGCACGCGCGGTTTTTCGGTGGGCTGGACTTCGTTCGCGACAGGTTCGATCACGCGCAACTGCGCGTCGGGCACGGTCACCCCTTTGAGCGACTGCACCCACAGGGCCGAAGTCGTTAGCGGCACGAGCGCCGGTCGCGGAGGGACGAGCGTGTGACCGAGCGCCGTGGCCCAGCGGTAACCGTCACCGGTTGTTCCGCTGCCGGGGTACGACTGTCCACCGGTGGTGACGATGACATGCTCGGCGGTGAGGGTTCGCTTGGCCGTGACGAGTTGAAAGTTGCCTGACTCTGTGCGCGCGATCTCGACCAGCGGCTCTTCGAGCGCCAACTCGCAATCGGTGCGCGAAAGTCGGGCCGTGAAGGCGGCCAGGATATCGGCGGCGCGATTGCTTGCGGGGAAGATTTTTCCCGTCTCTTCGATCTTGGTTTTGACCCCTTCCCCTTCGACGAGGGCGACAAGATCCTGCGGGCCGAGCGCGGCGAGCGCGGAGTGGAGGAACCGGCCAGGTGGGCCGTAAGCGGCCACAATGCCGCGCTCGTCGGTGGCGTGCGTGAGATTGCAGCGGGTTCCGCCCGACATGAGGATCTTGATGCCGGGGCGGCGATTCTTTTCCAAGAGGAGCGTGCGACGGCCGCGCGAGGCGGCGCGTTCGGCGGCGACGAGGCCTGCGGCGCCGGCCCCCACGACGACGACATCCCAGTGCGGCGGATCTTCAGGGGTGGGCAAGGTTGTCGCGTTCAAGATTTGTAGGGTGTGCGCAGCACAGCGCTCGTGCAATTTGAAAATGCTGCGCCTTGGTGCGTTTCACGCACCCTACAAGATGATCCAGTCCCCGGCGCGCGTCACTCTACCCGGCCGCGGCGGGGGAGGCCGCATGCCAGCCATCGAACAGCACGGCGTCTTTCTGCACGACGACGACACCATCGACGATCATGGCCGCGCTCTCTTCGGTCGAAGCCAGCAGCCGGCGATCGTTGGTCACCCGCACGTTGCGGCCGATGCGGCAGTTCTTGTCGATGATGGCCCCTTCGATCACCGAGCCTTCGCCGATGCCGACCGGCGGGCGCCCCGCGCGGCGATCGGCCTCGATCTCTTCGGGTGTTTGGAACTCGTCGGCCCCCATCAGGATTGAGTCGCGGATGGTCACGCCACGGCCGATGCGGCAGCGCAGCCCGATGACGCTGTTTTCGATCACGGCGCCGCTGTCGATCTGGCAGCCGTCGGAGATCAGGCTGCGCTTGATGGTGGCACCTTCGATGCGCGCCGGCGGCAGGAAGCGGGCCCGCGTGTAGACCGGCTGATTGGGCAGGTCGAGCCGGAACGGCGGATCGGCCGAGGCGAGCGCCAAGTTCGTCTTGTAGAAAGAGCTGATGGTGCCGATGTCTTCCCAGTAACCGTCGAACAAGTAGGCCTGCACGCGACGGGCGCGGATCGACGCGGGGAAGACCTCTTTGCCGAAATCGTGGTAATCGGTCTTCGTCAGCACGTCGATCAAGGTGCTGCGGTTGAACAGGTAAATGCCCATGCTGGCCAGGCAGTCGCGGCCGCGGCTTTCGATGCCATGCTGGTCGAGCCAGGCGGGTTCGGTGCGGACGTGGGCGAGCTCGGCTTCAGTTTTGGGTTTTTCGAGAAAGCCGATCACCCGGCCGGTGCTGTCGATCCGCATGATGCCCAGCCCCGAGGCGGCCGAGGCATCGACCGGCAGCGTGGCGATCGAGACATCGGCGCCGGCCTGCTGGTGCGAGGCCAGCATGTGCTGAAAGTCCATGTGGTAGAGCTGATCGCCTGAGAGGATCAACACATAGTCGATACCGGGCTGTTGCAGGTAGCGGATGTTCTGCCGCACCGCGTCGGCGGTTCCTTGGTACCAGTCGGTCGATTCGTTTGTTTGCTGGGCGGCCAGCAGCTCGACGAAGCCGCCGTTGAAGGCGTCGAAGTTGTAAGCGCGGCGGATGTGCCGGTGCAGGCTCACCGAGTTGAACTGCGTGAGCACGTAGATGCGGTTCAGCCCGCAGTGGATGCAGTTCGACAGCGGAATGTCGATGAGGCGGTACTTGCCGGCGACCGGCACGGCGGGCTTCGAGCGGTACTTGGTGAGCGGAAACAGACGGGTGCCGCGGCCGCCGCCGAGCACGAGCGCCAGACAGTTTTGCATGGATGAACCTCAGCCCCCCGAACGCGCGAATGCGATGGACAAGTACCTAGCCTTTATCGGTTATCGATCGAGAGGACGCAAGGCGGGGCAAAGGGCACGAGAGCGGGGGAATAGGAGAGAGTAGAGCACCGGATGGGCAGCGGATGACGGCGTCGCGCACAGGCCAAGGGGGACAGTCCCGTGTTTTCGGACTTCGCCGATTGGTTGACGCACGACCGAACCCCGAAAAACGGGACAGTCCCCAGACGCGTCGAGAGCCGGGAACAACTCCCGCCGGTGCCTATCCCGCCTGCGGCCCAGGCGTGTTACGATTGCCCCCACTATGGGCGAGGAAATTGTCAGTGTCGGCAGTGCCAGCAGCCTGGCGGCGATCGATATCGCGATCATCGTCGCCTACATGGTCGGCATGCAGTTGGTGGGCATGTTCTATGCCCGCTATGTCCATTCGGCGGGGGATTTTTTCCTGGCCGGCAAGGCGCTGCCGTTTTGGGCGGTCGGCATTTCGATCGTGGCCAGCGACATCGGGGCGATCGACCTAATCACGGGCTCGGGGGCCGCCTATCGGCACGGCGTGGCTCAGGCCAATTTCGATTGGATCGGCTCAGTACCGGCCGTGTTGTTGGCAGCCTTCGTTTTTCTGCCGTACTACTGGCGGGCCGGGGTCTACACGATTCCTGAGTTCTTGGGGCGCCGCTACAACGCCGGCGTGCAGTGGCTGCAAGCGGTGATCTGGCTGCTCTTCATGGCGGTCAATGTCTCGCTGATGCTCTGGATGTCGTCGGTCGTGTTGAACACCGTGCTCGGCTGGAGCCCACCGGTCGCCATTGCGGTCACAGCGGTGCTCGTCGGGCTGTATACGGTCACTGGCGGCCTGGCGGCCGTGGTGATGACCGACGTGCTGCAAGTGGTGGTGATGTTCGTCGGCGCGGGGGCGCTCGTCGTGCTCAGCGTGTGGGATGCCGGCGGCTGGTCGAACATGAGCCAGACGATTCTCGCGCAGCCGGGGACCACGCCCGACTTCTTCACGCTGCTGGTGCCGCACGGCGCGAAGACGCCGTACCCTTGGACCGGCATCGTCTTCGGCCTGGGCATTGTGATGTCGACCGCCTACTTCGTCGGCAATCAGGCGATCTTGCAGCGCGCACTGGGCGCCCGCAGCGAGTGGGACGCCAAGGCGGGGATGATCGTTGCCGGGTTCTTGAAGCTCTTGATTCCGATGCTGATGTTCGTGCCCGGGATCGCGGCGCGGGCGCTCTATCCCGATCTGGATAAGCCCGACAGCGCCGTGCCGACGTTGGTGCGCGACCTGATGCCGACCGGCCTGCGCGGGCTGATGTTCGCGGCCTTCTTCGCGGCCTTGATGTCGAGCGTCGACTCGTACTTGAATAGCTGGACCACGGTGTTCATCTCCGACTTGTACAGCAAGTTCTTTCGCCGCGTAGCGAGGCGGCCGCTAGACGATCATCACGCGCTGGTGCTCAGCCGCTGGTTGACCGGCGTGCTGTTGGTAGCAGCATCGCTCTTCGCCCCGGTGATCGGCAAGTTCGAGACAATCTACGTGGCGCTGCAGACGATTCTCTCGTTCTTTCAAGGGCCGACGCTGGCGATTCTGCTGCTGGGCATTTTGTGGCGGCGGGCGACTGGTTGGGGCGGCCTCGTCGGCCTGGTGACGGGCGTGTTCTTGACGATGGTTTTGTCGTGGCTTGGCGGTGATGTGTTCCCGTCGGAGCGACCCTTCTTGTTCGTTTCGTTCTGGTCGTTCTGGTGTACGCTGGCAGTGACGATTGTTGTCAGCCTGCTGACGAAGCCTGAGCCGCCGGAGAAACTGCGCGGGCTCGTTTACGGCGAAGTTTTGCGCGACCCAGCCGCTCAGGCGTTGCTCGCGGAAAGGATGCGGTCGACCGATGGCTGACGCCTTGCAAACCTCGGGCGAGCCCCAACTGGTGGAAGTGAGTTGGGCCGATCGCCTGGAAGACTTACGCTTGGCGATCGCCGCGCCACTGCGCGCCGCGCATCAACCGCTCGACAACTGGCTCGACAGCCTGCCGATGTGGGTGGCGCAGATCTGCGCGATCGGGCTGTTCGTGGTCGCCGGGCTGTGGGTGATGACACTGTCGCGCGACTTCGTGTTCTTGGGATCGCCGAGCAAGTCGCGGTGGCGCGATCTGCGATTGTGGTCGATCGCGCTCTTGCTGCCGTATATCGTGGTCTACTGGTGGTTGGGAAGGTAGTTAACGATGGACCAGACCGACTATCGCCAGCGGGATGCCGCGTCGTTCTTGATGCTGGGCACGTTCTTCGCCGTAATGGGATCGCTGGTGCTGGTCGGCACGTTCTGGACGCTCGAGCGGATGCACGCGATGGTGGTCAATCTCGCGGCCGGATCGATTCTGCTGGGGATTGGGCTGGGGATGTTGGCGCTGGGCGCAAGGGCAAGGCGGCGGGCGCTTGATAATCCGTCGGGCGAGCAGAGCGACTCGCCGCGCTCATGACGGCGCTCGCGCCGGCCGTTTCGCGCGAGGAAGCGCTGCGCCGGCTGACGCGGCGCGGCTGGTGGTCGATCTTCGTTCGCCGATCCCGCGAGACGCATCTCGAACTAGTTTATCTGCCGCGCTATCAGATTGCGCTGGCACCGGCCGTAGCGCAGGGATCGGACGTCAACACGGGCACAACCGCCGGCGCGACGGATCATGTTGACTCCGACGCGGCACTCCTAGGCAAGCCAGCAGTGGCACCCAGCTCGCCTGGTGGTATGTATGCGGCGGCCCTCGTTGGTGCGTACGAAGGGGAGGTCGATATCTTCGATTTGGCCGGTGTGAAATACGCCGATCGCGGGCCGGACGAGCTCTTTGCGCCGGCGCTTTCGGCCGACGAGGCCCTGCACGCCGCGCAGCTGCGCGTGCAACGCGCGGCGCTGGCGGTGACCCGTCCGCGCGAGCGCCTGGCGCTCGCCGAACCGCCGCGAATCGAGCTGGTTTACTACCCTTACTGGGCCTACTATTTCCGTCGCTGGGCCGGTATGCTGGACGCCGCATTGCTCGATGCGGTCACGGGATCGCGAGCCGGCCCGCAACTCAAACGAGCCCTCCTGGCGGCGCTGGCAGCCAATCAAGGCGCCGCTAGAGCTAGCGCGCGGGACAAGTCCCGCGGCTAACGCTCTGGTAATCGCATCGCACCAGCTAGCGCGCGGAGTAAACTCCGCGGCTAACGTTCCGGTCACTTCGACACACGGTTTTTACATCATGCCCGAGATCACTTATCGCGACGGACGCTTCTGGCGCGATGGCCAGCCGTTTTTCTTGATCGCCGCCGACTATCCGTACTTCCGCGACCGCCGCGACAACTGGCAGGATCGCCTCGAGAAGCAGAAAGCCGCCGGCGTCAACACGATCACGTTCTACATCCCGTGGCGGCATCATCTGCGCTTCGACAAGGCCGGAGGCCGCTTCTACGACTTCACCGGCGGCACCAAGGACAGCCGCGACGTCATCGGCTACATGCAGCGGATCGAAGCGCTCGGGCTGTACATGATCGTCAAACCGGGGCCGTTCATTCATTCGGAGCTGAACATCGGCGGGCTGCCCGACCTGGTCTCGCCAAGCTTCAACCCGGGCATGTCGGCTGCGCGAAGGCATCATGGGGGTCCGGCCTACTGGAGTTACGACGCCAGCATTTTGCCGGCGGCGCTCGAGCCGAAGTTCGACGACCTGGCGCGCGAGTGGCTCGAAACGGTGCGCGACGTGATTCGCCCCTTCGTGCGGCCGGGCGGACCCGTGATTGCGCTACAGCCGAACGACGAGACGCTCTACTGCACGTCGAACGATCCGCCGTGGCAGATCGGCTACGAGCCGTCGGGTGTGCGCTACCATCAGCAGCTTTTGGCCGAGCGTTACGGCGACATCGCCACGTACAACCGGTTGCACGGCACCGAGCACGCGGCGCTGGAGTTTGCGCAGCCGCCGAGGTTGGCCCCGGCCGAGCAAAGCGCAGTTGCCAAGCGCGAAGACGTGCTGCGCTATGTCGATTGGGCCGAATATCAGTGGCGGCTGCGGCGCGACATCTACGTGCGCTACAAGGAATATCTCGACATCGATCTGCCGTATCTGACGAACTACGCGGGCATCACGCCGCCGATTGTCGAGAACGTGCCGGATCACAAGGATCACGCCAGCGAGAAGATTCCGGCCGACCTGGCGCCGCAGTATCCCGAGTGGTGGTTCGCCATGAACCGCATCGAGCGCGACGCGGCCGATTGCCATTACGGCATGATCAGTTGGCTGGGCGTGGCGGCTTACGATCGCGATGTGTTCGATCGTTACATCAACACGGCCCGGCGGGCACGCGGTATCAACATGGAGGAGAACTGGGGCTTCGGCACGTTGTACGACCATCGCAGCCGTTACCCCGTGGTGCCGTTCTTTCAGACGCTGGCCTCGGTAGCCGGCGGCGCGACGGGCTACGTGATCTTCACCTGCGTGAACACCGAGTACTGGGACCCGACGCTCGACCGCATCACAAAACTGCAGTGCAACACGTTTCCATCGCACGCGCCGATCGACGAGCATGGCGTATGTCACCCGATGTATGACACGGCTACGATGCTCAATGGCTGGTTCGCGAAGCATGGCGACGATTTCCTTAAGGCCGAGGTCGAGTTCGATTGCGCTTATCTGCTCTACGCGCCGTATGCGGCCGTGTCGTCGTGGATTCCCGACGAGCGCTACTGGAAGCTGAAGGAGTCGGGCATCCCGCGCTGCGGACGCGAGGGCTTCGAGGAGTTTTCGCGCTCTTTGCAACAGGCGGGCTACGCGCCGGCAATGTTCGAGCTCGACGCAGCGCCTGACGAGTATTTTGATAAGCCGCGGGCGTTGGCCATTCAGTCAGCATTCTTCATGGATGCCGAGAGTCAGGAACGGTTGGCTAAGTTCATTGAGCGCGGCGGGCGGTTGTTCATCTCGGGCGAGCTGCCAAACGTCGATCTCACCTGGCAGCCCTGCACGCGCTTGAAGGACGCGGTCGAAGGGGCGCTAAAGCGCAAGGCGGCCGAAGTGGTCTATCAGAAAGAGAATCTGTTCGCCGACGGTCGCTTCGCCGAGCGGTTAGCTGCGGCCGGCATCGAGTCGAACGTGCGGACGAGCCCCGACCTGCGAGCACACGTTTATCGCAACGGCGACGACTACTTCATTTTCTTTTTCAACTTCGACGTGGCCGGCAGCTACCAGAAACTCATCGAGTTCTACGGCCGGCGGCTCGAGCTGACGGTCGGCTCGAAGACGAGCGGCGTCGTGCGCGTGACCCGTGATCGCCTGGCCGGCTGGCTGGTTAAAGGGCGCAACGAAGTCGAAGACATCTCCGACCGCGTGTCGCTTTCGCTCGATGGCAAACAGATCGACGGCACGGGCGATTTCAGCTCGGGTTAGCGCGTTTCGAGCTTTGTCGGGTGCGTGCAACGCACCAGCAGTTGTCGAGGTGTGCCACTGCTTGGCAGTCGGCGCGCCGATGCGTGATGACAGCCTTCGAGTTGGCCGCCGACGAACAAGCAGTGCCACGTCGCGCGCGACGGCTTAGCACTGCTTGCCGGCGATTCGTTGTTTGCAGCTTCGTTGCCGAGCTGCCGGCAAACTGGCACACCAGCGGATGCCAGATCTTTGTAGGGTGCGTGCAACGCACCAGGGATTTCCGCGCTGCGCAGCGTATCGCTACGAAGCGCACAAGAAACTGGTGTGCTGCGCACACCCTACAAAGGCTGAACAAGTTAGCTGCGGGACTTGTCCCGCGCGCTAGCTCGTTCGGCTAAACATCGCGCGACTACTTGTTCGATCCGACGTCGCGCTCGCTAGCGCGCGGAGTAAACTCCGCGGCTAACAAATGCGCGGGAGCCGGCACTACTCGACAACTAGCGCGAGAAGGCGGCCAGCCGGGGCATCGCGTTCTGGCGGTAGAAGCCAATTCCTTCCAGCGATTTGTAAACCTCGTCGAGCGTCTTCTCGCCGAAGTTCGAGATCGACAGCAGGTCGTCGCGGGTGCATTGCAGCAGATCGCTGACCGTGAAGATGCCTCGCTCTTCGAGGCAGTTAGTCGTGCGGACCGAAAGGCCGATTTCGGCCGTGCTCATGGCGAGCCGATCTTGCATCTGCTGGGCGCGGGTGTCGGCAGTGCTCAATGGAATGCGGGTCATGGTCCCCTCCCTGGAAATACCAAAAACCGGAATGCCAAAAATCCCGATCGATCGTCGGTCGGGCGCGTCGCCGAATATATCGCGATACTGGCAGAAGCGCGCCAGCAGCGGGCGATTTTCTCGGGAATGATTCACTGCTAGCGCCAGCAGTGCTAGCACGTGAACGTGCACACCCGCGTCGCGGCGAAGTTAGCCGCGGGACTTGTCCCGCGCGCTAGCTCGTGCGGTGCAGCTTCGATAAGAGCGTGATCGACAACGCGTCGCACACGCTAGCGCGCGGAGTAAACTCCGCGGCTAACAGACTCTGGCCAAAGCGGCTCGATCAAAGTGACCCGCGCGCGGATGAGGCTCGCCGAGCCCCGAACGGTGTCAGGAACCGATTTCACTGCCGCACAACAAATGGGTGCGGTGCCCCTTGAATCGGTTCCTGACACCGATCGGACGCCGACGGGTACATCTGTCCACCAGATTTGCTATAATTGTCCGTACATGTCCAAGCTTCTCGACAGACTCACCGAGCCCCAGCGTGAAGCGGTCACCCATCTCGAGGGACCGCTGTTGATTCTGGCCGGCCCTGGCAGCGGCAAGACGCGCGTGATCACGCACCGTATCGCCTGGCTGCTCGAGCAGGGGGTGTCGCCGCACCAGATTCTGGCGCTGACGTTCACGAACAAAGCGGCCGCCGAGATGCAGCACCGCGTGGCCGCGCTGGCCCCCGGCGCGGTCGTGTGGACGAGCACGTTCCACCGGTTCTGTGCGCGGCTGTTGCGCGATCACGCCCGGCTGGTGGGGCTGGAAGAGAACTTTACGATTCTCGACGCCGACGACAGCCGCAAGGCGCTGCGCCGCGCGATGGAGAACATCCGGCTCGACCTGTCGCTGTTTCCGCCGGAGCGCGTCGCCCACGAGATCAGCAATGCCAAGAACCGGCTGGTGCGCCCCGAAGACTACGACGGCTGGCAAGGCTCGCCCGTCGCGCATTTGGTGGCCAAAGCATACCCGGCATATCAGGCTCATTTGCAGGCGGCCAACGTGGTCGACTTCGACGACCTGCTGATGTACTCGGCGCTGCTAGTGCGCGACAACCCCGAGCTGCGGGCCCGTCGCGACGAGCGTCACAAGTTCATCATGGTCGACGAGTACCAGGACACGAACACCGCCCAGTACGCGCTGGTGCGGGCGCTGTCGATCATTCACCCGAACCTGGCGGTGACGGGCGATCCCGATCAGTCGATCTACTCCTGGCGCGGGGCCAATCTAGGGAATATCCTCGATTTCGAGCGCGACTATCCCGACGTGCGCGTGGTGCGGCTCGAACAGAACTATCGCAGCACGCAGCGCATCTTGAGCGTGGCGGCGCGGCTGATTTCGTTTAATCGCCAGCGGAAAGAGAAGGCGCTGTTCACCGAGAACGCCGAAGGGGCGCGGGTGCGGCTCACCGCCTTCGGCACGCAGCGCGACGAGGCCGACGACATCGCCGCGCGGATTGCTGCCGACGTGCGAGCCGGACGGCGGCGCTTGAGCGACTATGCCGTGTTCTATCGCACCAACGCTTTGAGCCGTGCTCTCGAGCATGCACTGCGCGAGCGCGGGCTGCGCTACCAGATGGTACACGGCGTCGAGTTCTACCAGCGGCGCGAAGTGAAGGATCTGCTGGGCTATCTCGACTTGCTGAACAATCCGCGGAACGAAGTTTCGTTTTTGCGCGTGATCAACACGCCGCCGCGGGGGATCGGCAAGTCGACGGTCGGCCGCATTTTGGGACATGCAGCCTCGCGCCGGATGGCGCCCTTGGCTGCCGCTCGCGAAAGCGGCCTGATCGCAGGGCTCCCCAAGCGCGCGGCCGTGGCGGTTGCCAAATTCGTTTCGATGTACGACGAGCTGGCCTCGCTGGCGGCCGGTCCGGTTGAAGAGATCCTCGGCACCGTGCTCGCCCGCAGCGGTTACCGCGAGTACCTGCAAGACTCGGGGACCGAAGAAGACGAGCAGCGGCTGGCCAACATCGAAGAATTGCTGACCGCGGCGCGGCAGTTCGACGAGAACTTTTTCGGCGACGGGGCGCTGGAGCAGTTCTTGGAAGAAGCGGCGCTGGTGAACGACACCGACGCCTGGAGTGAGAACGATGACGCGGTGACGCTGATGACGCTGCACGCTTCGAAGGGGCTCGAGTTCCCAGTCGTGTTCGTCGTCGCGCTCGAGGAGGGTTTGATCCCGCACCAGCGCAGCACCGATTCGCCGCAGGAGTACGAAGAGGAGCGGCGGCTGTTGTTCGTGGGCATCACGCGGGCGAAAGAAGAGCTGCACCTGAGCTGGGCCCGCTATCGCGATTTCCGCGGTCAGCGACGGCTGACGATCCCCAGCCCCTTCATGCTGGAGTTTCCGCGCGACGAGATGGAGTTGGAGGATTTTGGCTGGCGCGGCACGCCGGCCAGCGCGGGGAGCGCGTCGGATGAGTTTGGTGACTTTGGTGACGTGCAATTCGAAGATGGTGGGCAGGCCGGGATCGATGACGCGGCACACGCCGCGGACGACGACATCGCGTTCGATATTCACGAGCTGGAGAGAACGGTTAAGCCGGCCGCAAAACCAACTGCTGGCCAGGCGGCCGCGCCTCGCGAGGCAATCGAGGCGGTCGATGTTTCATCGGCCTTCGAAGACGAGCCGGTGATGCGGCCGCGCAAAGATTGGCGCGCCGCGGGGGCCGCCGCGGCAACCAATCGTGCGGGCGAGGTTCCCAATCTCGGAAGCATGTCGACAGCGGCCGAGTTGGCCGCCCGGCAGTCGGGCAAAGCCGCCGCCGAGGCCGCGCTCGCGGCGCCGCGCGTGCCGGTTGAGTTGTTCGTGCAGGATATGATCGTGACGCACCCGCATTACGGGCCGGGAAAGATCGTGGCCCTGTCCGGCAGCGGCGGCGGGCGCGTAGCGACCGTGCAATTTGCGGCGGCCGAGGCGGGCAAGAAGAAATTCGTGCTCGCCAAAAGCCCGCTGGTGCCGGCCGGCAAAGGCTAACGTGAGTTCAATGCCGAAACTGAATCGGCTCCAAATGCTGCTGCTTGCCCGATCAGCAGTGCCATCTCGCGCTGAGCACTGCTGGACAAGCCAGCAGTGGCACCCAATCGAGCCTGCAAGCTGCTATTTGCGCTGCAGCCGAAACCGCCCTTGAGCCCCGCGGCTCAGTCCCACCACAGCAGCACGTCGTCTTCGGTGGAGGTCGCGGGCGGGTTCGCTCCTTCGCGGCGTAATTCTTCGGCGCAGATTTTCCAAACGCGCTCCCGCTTGCCGGCATCAGTCGGCAGCGTGACGACCAGCCCATCGGCATAGATTTCGACGCCATCGTCGGTGATCACGGGCCGCGGGACGATGACGCGCCGGGCCCCCGCACGATAGAGCTGCTCGACGAAGCGCACGGCGTTGGGCGTCTCCAGAAACCGGTTCGACGCCAGGGCCGATTCGTTTTCGCTCGCCCGCAGCCAGGAGAGCGCTTCGAAGCCTTGCTTGTATTCATCGGGGAGCGGGCCGCTGGCTTCGCCGGTCATTTCGTAACAGGTGAGCCCCAAGAGGGCGGCGCCCGCCACCAGCGCGACAATAAGTTTTGGCATGATTCTGCTCCCTGCGGGTCGTGCGGCAAGCGGCGCCGAGCAACCCCGTATTGCTCAGGCGAATTCGGCCGGCTCGCAGCGCAAGTGTATGCCATGTGCGCGGGCGATGACGGGCAGTGGCCCGCGAGTGGAACACCCGGCGGGGCCGTGATACGGTATATCCGCTTCAGCAACCACGATGGTAGGGAACGGCCGAGACATAACTTCCTGTTCCTGTTTCCCTTATTTCTGCCCCCTCACCCTACCCTCTCCCGCGAGGGGAGAGGGGAAACGGGAAAAGTTATGTCTCGGCCGTTCCTAGGCACAACGCGGGATGGTCGATTGAGATTTGAAACGTGCGAGCAACCGAGGGTGAAAAAATGCAACGGCAAGTTTTGCTAGCCGGCCAATTGGCCCTGGTCGCCTTGACGATCCATCTGGCCACCAACAGAGCAGCGTGTGCCGACCCGGCAGGCAGCGACGACTCGTGGGCCACGGTCACCGAGGACGAGCGCGCCATCAAGATCGACACCGCGGAGTTGGCCGCCGTGATCCCCAAACGCGATCCCAAGCAGTGGATGACCGGTATTGAGAAACACTCGTTCGTCGACAAAGCGACGGGCTTCCACGAAGTCGGCGACGGGCTGATGGTTGTCGATTGGCTGATGGAAGCCGGCAGCGATGCCGAGTGGAGCGAGCAGGTGTTCACGCCCGACGGTAACGGGGTGGGCCGCTATAGTTGGTTCGAGAACGAAACCGATCCGGCACGGCGCGAATACACGCGCATGGCGCACGGCACGAGCCATCGCAAGCGGATGGTCGAAGGCCCGCAGCTTTGCCATCGCATGAAGCCGGTCAAGCCGGAGGTCATTCGCGGCAAGGACTATGTTGCGATCAAGACGACGTATCAATTCGAGTATGCCGCGCCGGGGCGCAAGGCGGGCTCGAAATGGACGCAGCTCGTGGTGTTCCCCAAGGGACAGCGCTTCTTCGTGCTGATGGACAAGATCGACAGCGTCAATGATTCAAAAGAGATGTTCTTGCGCAACGACACACCGGGCTGCGTGCGGCACGATCAAGGAGACACGTTCAGCGAGATGTATCTGAGCTACTTGAGCGGCCCCCAGGGCTTGCGGATACCGTCGAACGAATTCTTCGCGCCGTTTCCGCCCGACTTGAAGTTCGGGTACCGCCGCGACACGCACCAACTGCCCGAGAGCTTTATTCGCGCGTATCACCTGCGCGACAAGGAGACGGGCAAGGATGGCCCCTGGTTGGCCGGGCTGACGCTCGATCCATCAATCGTCTACGAAGCGTGGTGCAGCCAGCGCCCCGGCGGCATCATCGTAATGATCGAGGAAGTGTACGGCCGACCGATCCGGGCGGGGCAATCGTTTAGCGCGGCCCACATTGTCGGCTACTTCGACTCGATCGACGAGATGCACAAGACGTACGACCGTTACCGCGGGCACACGGCCGTGAGCGTCGACCCGTCGGGCTGGCGGCTCGAGTAGTAGCTGTTCGGACATCGATCACGGCAACAACTCGACCGCACAAGGAACGACCGAGAAATAGCTCCCAAATCTCCTGGCCCCCTCACCCTGCCCTCTCCTGCAAGGGGAGAGGGGAACAACGAGAAGTAATTTCTCGGCAGTTCCTAACTTAACAGCAACTGCAAGTCTTCTGCCGTGAGATTGCGCAGCAGGCTGTTGTCGGCCGTGATGATCGCCTCGGCGAGGTCGCGCTTGTGGCTCTGGAGCTCCAGAATCTTCTCCTCGACGGTATCGCGGGCGATCAGTCGATAGGCAAACACGTGGCGATCCTGGCCGATGCGGTGGGCCCGATCGACGGCCTGGGCCTCGACGGCAGGATTCCACCAGGGATCGAGAATGAACACGTAATCGGCGGCCGTGAGGTTCAGACCTTGTCCCCCCGCTTTCAGGCTGATGAGAAACAGCGGGCAGTCGGGGTCGGATTGAAATCGCTCGACTTTGGCCTGGCGTTTGACGGTGCGGCCGTCGAGATATTCGTAGACGATGCCGCGGCGATCCAGGTGCTCGCGGACGATCGCCAGCAAGCTGGTGAACTGCGAGAAGACCAGCGCTTTGTGCCCCTCGGCCAGGACTTCGTCGAGTTGTTCGAGGAGTGTTTCGAGCTTGGCGCTGGAGCCTGGGGCGAGCTTCTTGTCGAGCAAGCCGGGATGGCATGCAGCCTGGCGTAGACGCAGCAGGGCTTCGAGCACGTGGATTTTCGATTTGTTGACGCCCACATTGCTGACGCGGGCGAGCAAAGTCTGGCGGTAGTGCTCGCGCAACTCGTCGTACTTGGCGCGCTGGTCTCCTTCGAGCTCGCAGTAGAGCGTTTGCTCGGACTTCGGCGGCAGCTCGGTAAGGACCTGCCCTTTGGTGCGCCGCAGCATGAAGGGGCGCAGCGCGCGGGCCAACAGCGCGACGTCTTCGCGCGTGTCGCTGGCATCAGGACGCTTGCCGTTGCGCCCCGAGGCGAGCAAGTTGCTGAGTTTATCGTGGCGGCCCAGCATGCCAGGATTGAGAAACTCGAACAGCGACCAGAGCTCGCCTAAGTGATTCTCGACGGGCGTGCCCGTGACAGCCAGGCGGCGCTGAGCCCGCAGCAATCGACAAGCCTTGGCCGCTTGAGAGGCGGCATTCTTGATCGCTTGAGCTTCGTCCAGGATGGCGCAATCGAACTCGAATTCACGCAGCTTGCCGATGTCGCGCCGTAGCGTGCCGTAGGTTGTGACCACGAGATCGTGATTGCCCAGTTGCTCCATGGCGCTGCGGCGCTCGAGCCCGGTGTAGTTCAATACCCGTAGCTCGGGCGTGAACCGCTTGGCTTCTTCGAGCCAGTTGAAAACGAGACTGCGCGGGACCACGACGATCGACGTGGCGGGCCGGGCGTTGCGGCGCTGGCGACCGCGTTTGTCCAGGCGCTGGTGGCGGCGTTGTTCGAGCCAGGCCAGGATCTGCACAGTTTTGCCCAGGCCCATGTCGTCGGCCAGGCAACCGCCGAAGCCGAACTCATCGAGAAAATGGAGCCAGCCCAGGCCGGCGCGCTGGTAAGGACGCAACTCGCCGACGAACGACGCGGGCTCTTCGCGCGGCTGGATACCGTCGAAGGAGCGGAGCCGCTCACGCAGTTTGGCGAACTGCCGATCGACTTGCACGTGATCGGTCTCTTGGGCGGCCAAGAGCGCGTCGAGCAACGCCGCTTGTGTCGGCACGAAGCGCAGCGCGTCTCCCTCGGACTTGCCCATCTCCGCTAAGGGGGCGAAACGTTTGAGCCATTCGTCGGGCAGCAGGCCGTGCGAACCGTCATCGAGCTGCACGTACTGCTGCCCCTCGTCGATGGCCTTGAGCAACTGGGGCAAGCTGGCCTTGACCCCGCCGAAATCGCAGTCGGCGGTCAGATCGAACCAGTCGACGCCGCTGGTGACGCTGAGCTGAAACGCGCCGGGGCGGCGCACGGTGCGCCCTTCGGCTTCAACCTGCCAGCCGGCGCGGGATAGCTCGAGCACGGCCTTGTTCAATGCCGACGGCGCCAACAGGAACTCGGCCTCGTAGCCGTAGTGCTGCCCGTCTTCTACGCCCACGCGCTGTAGCTGCACGAGCGCCGTGGCTTCGGCATTCAAATCGCGCCGCACCACGCTGCGCGACGCGCTATCGAACCAGGCCAGCGGGCTGTCGGGGTGGGCCACCTGGTCGCCGTATTGAAAACTAACGTGGCACACCAGTTGCCATTTCCATTTCTCTTTGGGTTTGATGACCTTCAGGCAGGGGACCGGCGTGACCGATTGCTCTTGCCAGGTGAGCTCGGTCGGCAAATCGACCACCGGCGCCGGGAGCGTCGCCAATTGCTCGATGAGCTGCGACTGGTCTTTGACGGGCACGCTCAGCGGCTCGTTCCGCAGCGCCACGATCCAGGAAAAATCGGCCGCGCATTCCAGTCGGGCAATCCGGTCGCTGAAGATCACCAGGCCGTGTGCCAAGAGCAGCAGTGGGCGGTCGAGGCCGACGATTTCGTCGCCGCGGTGTAATGTGCCGGCGAACTGCCAGGCCTGAGCATCGTCCGACTTTTGCACGGTGAGTTGGAAGCGATAAGCGGGAGCGTCGTCCCACGCGAGCGGATGCAGCGCAAATTCTCGATTGGCGCCATCGCCGTCGAGCCAGCCGAAGCGCCCCGACGCGCAGAGCGCCGGCAGCACGGCATCGAACAAGGCGGGGCGCAGCTCAAAATCGGTCAGTTGACTGCTGGTGTAGTAGCCGCCGTACGCATAGCCATAGGTTTCGCGCACGGCGCTTCCGGCCAACATACCGATCAGGCGGCGATCCTCGCGATCGGCGATGTCGTCGATCTCGTCGCGCGAGAGTTTGGCCAAGACCAGCTTGCCGAATTGGCCGTTTTTCTTGCGCTTGCGCTGATACAAGGAAATGCGCGGCATTCCCTGTTCGCGAGTTTCGCGGAGCAGCAGTGCGTACCAATATTGCCGCGAGCCGGCGGCCTCATCCGGGGCACGCACTTGTGCCGAGATCCGATGGGCTTGGGCGGCGCGGATGCCGGCCAGGCGGCGCTGCCAATCTGGCGAGCGCCCGCGCGGCGTGCGCCCTTGCCGTTTCGCCTGCGCCCCGGCCATCTGCAGTGCGTGGCCCTGCACGGCGGCCATTCGCCTTACTTCGTCGGCAGACATGCCCGCTCGATTGGCAACTTGCGCGACTTGCTGGGCGATCTCGACATAGTCCTCGACGTCGGCGTCGACTTCGCCGGAGTAAGGTTCCTCGTCGAGCGGCTCCAGGTATAGAACCCCAGTGCCAGGGATTTCCTCTGTGAATCCTTCACTGTCGGCCGTGAGGATCGCTGCCGCCACGTGTTTGCACACACCCACGTCGGCAAACCGCGGACAAGAGCAATTGACCGCGAGAACGCCTTCGCGCGCCGTGGTCCAATCAAGTAGCACCTCATAGGGTTGCGGCCGGGAGCCGCGTACCTCGGCTTCATATCGATCGAACATGGCCTCGATCGTCGACACGCGCCGCGTGTGGTGATACTCGCGGCCTTTCGCCCAATCGGCACGAGAGAACTGCCCCTGACACCGCTTGGCAAGACGCATTTCTGGAGCGCTCCGTCGCACGATGGAGAGGTCGCTGGGGGGGGAGGAGGTGACCGTTAGTTTGTCGCCGTCGCCGCGTCGCCGTCCGCTTGGCCACTGGCCGCCGCCGCCTGCTCGCCGCTGCTGGCCTTGGCCGGTTTGGTCAGCTCGAACGAGTCAAACATGCGGCCTTCGATGTCGTAGGCCTTGAAGACGATCGTGCGGTCGTGGATCGCCGCCTGGCAGTGATGGAACGCCCGCTGCACGTGCAGGCTAAACCAGGTGCGTTGCGGCGCGGGGTGCTCGAGCCGTCCGCCGCCGCCACCGCTGGTGATGTAGCGGATGCCCTTGTCCTGGTTGATCGCCATGGCCAGAATCGGCCAGGTCCGCTCGTAGACGTGGATGTGCCCATTGAAGACGATGTCGACGCCGTATTTTTCGTACAACGGGATCGCGTGCTGGGCGTTGGGATAGCCGAAGGTGTACGGGCCACGCTTGGGGTTGCCGCGGATGTGGTCGCCGTAGTCGTCTTCGTCCGAACTGAAGCAGGGATGATGGTGCGCGGCGAACTTCCAGGCCGCGGTCGAGGCGGCCAGCTCTTTTTCGAGCCACTTGAATTGCTCGCTGTCGGGGCCCAGCGGGCGATTGGTGTCGAGCATGAAGAACTGCGCGTTGCCGTAGCGGAACGTGTACCAGTACTCTGGCTTGGGCATCGAGAAGTAGTCGTAGTACCAGTGCGAGTCCTTCTCGTGGTTGCCGATCACCGGAAAGGTTGGCACGTGAGCCATCAACCGGGCGCACGGTTCGAACAAATCTTTGAGCCACTGGTTCTTGGCGAACCCGTCGTCGACCACGTCGCCGCAGTGCAGTAGAAAGTTCGGCCGCAAGGCATACGCCCCTTCGGCACACTTGCGCGTCACCTCGGGGTTGCGCTGCGTGTCGCCGATGATGGCGAATGCAAAAGGGCGGTCGGCCGGCGGCGCGGTTTGAAACGAGTAGATCTCGCTCTCGACTTTCACGCCCGCCTCATCGGTGCAGACGACCTGGTAAAAGTAGCGCGTGTGAGGCTTGAGCTCGGCCAGGGTCAACTCGCTGATCAACTTGGATTCGGCCGTGGTCGCGGTTTTCTCCAGGGGCTGAACCTCGGCGTAGCGGACTTCCATTTTCGTCGGCCGCGAGGTCTCGCAGAGAATGGTCATCGAATCGAGCGTGCCAAACTGCAGGTAGGGGCGCACCAAGAACGACAACTCTTCCTCGGCCGGCAGCCAGGCCAGCAGGTTGCGGTTCTTGTCGGCGATCTTGTCAATTTCGTCGGCCGAAAGGGCGCGGCGATAGGCCTTGGTTTCAAACAGCGCGCCCTTGAGAGGATGGTTTTCGTCGCGGTCGATGTAAGCGCCGATCGCGTACTCGGCTTCCGGCGGGTAGAGAATATCGCCCGACTGTTCGGCCGATTCGGTCGACAGTAGCCCGTCGACGTAGAGCTTCATCGTGGCGCCGTCGTAGGTGCCGACGACGTAGTGCCAGCCACCCGTGCGAATGGCCGAGCCGCTCGTGAGCGTGGTAAATCGACCGTCACCGTCGTCCGCGCCGGTAGTGGAAAGCGAAAACGAGAAGTGCTCGCGATCAAAGCCTAATAGCCAACCCTGCTGGGCGCCATCGTTGTTCTGGAAGCAGCCGACGAGGCCACCGTGCTCACCGGTTTTTGCCAGGCTGACCCACGCGGAGACCGAGAATTCGCCCGTCGGCAGAATGGTGCGGGCTTCGTCCATCGATCGCGACAGGCTCAGCCGCTCGGCGCCGGCGAATCGCAGGCATTCGGTCGGGCCATGCTGGGTCACCTCGGGCTTGCCGACGAGAATCGCAGTGGCCTGGTGCGAGACATCTTCCCAGGCGCCATTGCGAATCGGGTGGGTGCCCACGGCGAAGTGGTAGAGGAGACGATCTTCGTGATGATCGGGGTGCCCGAGCAGCCCCCCGGCCAACAGGGCGGCAGTCCAGATCGTTTGCATGAGTATGATTCTCCGGCGGAACTCGGGCGAGGTCTCTCCAATGTTGCAGAGTAATTGGACAGTTTGAGGCGTGGATCGACAACCGGTTCGCGATCCAGATTCTTGGTTTTCGTGGCCGAACGCGTGGGCATCCGCTCCGGCAAGCTGGCGAGTGGGTCGATCGCGGGGCGACGGGGCGCCGCCTTCGCATACAGAAGTCGGTCGCCGTCGCGGGTCATGTGGGCCGCTTCTTTAGACAGTGCGTCCGATTGAAAAGCGTGAGCCACGGGTTCTGCTCGTGCTCCCTCGGCACGCCGTAAACCACGACAGGGGCGGAGCCCGTGGCACACGGTGTGAAATCAATTCATCCAGACTGACCCGTTACCTAATTTCTGTTTGAACCGCGTGCCAGCACGGGGCATGATAGGACGACAACACAGCCGGGGCGCGTGCCGATTCATACACAAGAAAACCACAACTCAGGCGGATGCCATGATCACTTTGCTTCGATACCTGATCGTCGCGAGTTTGCTCGCTGTCGTTTCGCTAAGTGCAGCGGCCCGGGGCGCCGACGCGCCGCAGGCCAACACACGCCCCAACGTGTTGTTTCTGATCGCCGATGATCTCAACAACTTGCTGGGCTGCTACGGCGATCCGCTGGCCAAGACACCGAACATCGATCGCCTGGCCGCGCGCGGGGCGCGCTTCGATCGCGCCTACTGCGCCTTCCCCCTCTGTGGGCCGAGCCGCAACTCGTTTCTCACCGGCTTGTATCCCAACAGCACAGGCATCCACACCAACGGCGTCGTGTTTCGTCAGACGATTCCCAAGCAGCACAGCATGCCGCAGGCGTTTCGGTTGTCGGGCTACTTCGCCGGCCGCGTCGGCAAGCTTTACCATTACAACGTGCCGCGCTCGATCGGCACCAACGGGCACGACGATCCCGGCTCGTGGGAACTGGAGCTGAACCCGGCCGGCGTTGACCGACTGCAAGAAGAGTCGAAGATTTTCACGTTCACGCCGGGCAATTTCGGCGGAACGCTGAGCTGGTACGCGTCGCCCCAAAAGGACGACCTGCACACCGATGCGCTCAACGCCGAGGACGCCGCCTGGGTGCTGGAGCGCTGCGCGAAGCGGAAAGATCGGCCGTTCTTTCTGGCGGTCGGTTTCTTTCGACCGCACACGCCGTACGTGGCGCCGCAAGCGTACTTCGACCAGCACCCGACGAGCGACATGCCGGTGGTGCAAGGGATTGCCGAGGACCGCGCCGATATTCCGCCTGCGGGCCTGGCGAGCGGCAAGCCTGAGCAGGATCGCATGACCGACGATCAGCGGCGCGAAGTACGGCAAGCCTATAACGCGGCGATCAGCTTCATGGACGCGCAGGTCGGCCGCGTGCTCGACGCGCTCGATCGGCTCGGTTTGGCCGACAACACGATCATCGTCTTCACGAGCGACCACGGTTATCACATGGGCGAACACGGGCTGTGGCAAAAGATGAGCCTGTTCGAGGAGAGCTCGCGCGTGCCGCTGTTGATCGCAGCGCCGGGCCTGGGCAACGGGACGGTGGTTTCGACGCCCGTCTCGCAGATCGATCTGTTCCCGACGCTGGCTGAATTGTGCGCGGTGAAAACGCCTGACAATCTGCCGGGGCAAAGCCTGGCGCCGATGCTGCGCGACCCAGCGGCTGCGGGGCGCGGCTGGGCGCTGACCCAGGTGACGCGTGGCGGACGACGAGCGCGGCGCGCTGGTGCCGATCAAGAACCGTTTTATGGCTACAGCCTGCGGACGCCGCGCTGGCGCTTTACCGAGTGGGACGAGGGGCGCGAAGGGCGCGAGCTGTACGATCACGACGCCGATGCCAAGGAGCTCAAGAACCTGGCCGAAGACCCGGCGCTGGCCACGACGGTCGCCGAGCTTTCGACGCAACTGCGCGACGCGGTGAAGACCTCGCTACCGCCGTCGGGTGAAATTCCGCCGATCCGCCCGGCGACGTGGGCGCCCGATTTGACGGACCCGTGAGCCGAGGTATGTGGGTTGGTAGGTGTCTGGAACCGACGAGCGTGAGAGACATTACGTGTCTAACGCGTGCCGAGTTGGTTCCTGACACCTTCTGCCCTGCCGCGACACGCTGCCGAGGGTGTCATGAACCACCTCGATGCGCGTCACGCAAGATCCAGGTCGCACACTCGGCGGTTCCAGACAACTTGGCGAAGCGGGCGCTTCAACTCCCCACACCCAGCGACTCGTGTTGCCGTTTGACAGCAGCCTGGTAGCGGGCGAATGCCTCCTCGTCGCGCCGGCAGCTCGCGCCACGGAAGACCATCGCGAACGCCCGGCGCTGCTGGTCGTGCGAGCGATTTGGCTCGGCGCGATGGATCGCCTCGCCATGATGGGCGACGACATCCCCCGGCTGCAAATGGATTGGGACTTCGCGCGCTTCGTCCGCGGGACTGTAGTCGCTGATCGCCTGCGAAAAGCCGAGTACCGCCGACCGCGCGTGCGGTCGGAGGCCCGCGGCGTGCGAACCGCGCACGTAGCGCAGGCAACCGTTCTCTTCACCGACCGCGTCGAGCGCCAGCCAAATCGTCACCACGTTGGGCGGCTTCAAGCAGAAGTAGTAGTTGTCTTGATGCGGCGGCGTGGGATGCACCACGCCAGGGGGCTTGTTGAACCACTCGGGCTGCTCGCAGGTGGCCGACTCGCCAACGAGCGCTGCGGCCAGCGATGTCCACTTGGGATGCCTGGCGTAGTCGCGAAAGAACGGATCGACCCCCATGTGCTGCATCTGCTTGAGCGTCTCGGGCCGCGCGCGATCTTGATAGAAGGCCGAGGTCTCGGGCAAGCCGGGAACGACATCACGAATGTAACGATCGAGCTCGCTGCCGAGAGCGGCCAGTTCGTCGCCGCTTAAGAACTGTCGCACGATCACGAAGCCATCGCGATCGAAAGCGTCCTTGGCAGCATGCCAATTAGGGTCGTGAGTCATGTGGTCGCTCATTGGGAAGTTTCTATCGCACCAAACGGCGAAAGTGTTCCAGCTGCACGTCGCATTCTAACAACTCGTCGAGCGCGCGATCGGCCAGGCCGCGGGCCAAGATCGCGAACGTCTCGCGGGCGGCGGCGACCGTCTGTTCGAGTTCCGCGTCTTGCTGGGCGGCGTTCAAGTAGAACGACGCGTAACCGTGGCAGCCACGCTTGGCCATCTCTTGAATAAAGAGGGTCGCCAGCTTGCGGCGCGTGGCTTCGTTGGTCTCGCCGAAATGCAAATGCGGATGAATGGCCAGCCCGCCACAGTCGACGTCGAGCCCTACTTCGGCGGCGACCGCGTTGAGTCGCGATTGCAGCCGCGCGCCGAACTTCCATAGCCCCGCGGGCACATCGCGGAGCTTGATCTCGGCCAGCGTGGTGAGCGCCGCGCGCAGGCCAATCGTGTCGCTCCAGTAGGTGCTCGAAACGAACATGCGGGCGGAGGGCTCCATCACGTCGCGCAGGCCGGCGACAACCGCCATCGGGTAGCCGTTGGAGATCGATTTGGCCAGCACCGCCATATCAGGGGTGACGCCGACATAACCTTGTGCGCCGGCCAGACCGTAGCGAAAGCCGGTCGAGACCTCGTCGAAGATCAGGATCGCGCCGTGTTCGCGCGCTAGCCGCGCGACTGCCGCGAGATATCCGGGCGGCGGTGCTTCGGAGCGCAGCGGTTCCATCATCACGGCCGCGACCTGGCCGCGATTGTCGTCGAGCAAGTGGCCGAGCGCCGCGACGTCGCCGTATGGAAAAGGAATCGTCGTGCCTGCCAGCGCCGCCGGCACGCCGATCGGTTCGATGCCAGGGAAGAGATGCGCATTGAGGTTCGATTCGGCCGCGAGATTGGCCGCCAGGTACCAGTCGTGCCAGCCGTGGTACCCGCAGACGAGCACCTTGTCGCGGCCGACCACTCCGCGGGCGATCCGCACGGCCATGGCGCAGGCCTCGCCGCCCGTCTTGGCGTAGCGCACCATCTCGGCGCAGGGCAACATACGGCACAGTTCTTCGGCCAGCTCGAGCTCCAGCGGATGGTTGATCGAATACATCGTGCCGAGGCTGATCTGCTGGCGGACTGCGTCGTCAACCACCGGATCGGCATAACCGAGCACAATGGCGCCGATACCGCTGACCCAGTCGATGTACTCGTAGCCGTCGACATCCCAGAAACGGGCGCCTTGGGCCCGCGCCGCGTAGACGGGCGATACTCCGCAGGCAAACCGCGTCGGGCGGCGGCTGATCAACTGCGTGCCGCCGGGCAGGATTTCGAGCGCGCGATGGAAAAGCTCCATCGATCGGGGAACTCGCGACTTTGACGGGCGTTGCGAGGTCATGCGGCTGACTGGCTGAGGGAGGTGCGAAGCATGGTCATACCGCGTGCGAAGCCCGCGGCGCCGGGATTTCCAGCGGTGCTCGAATGCCACGCGATGGCCTGCGGGGTAGCAATGCCAAATGGCTCGGGGATTATGTTCGACCTGCGGTGAGCCATTACCCTAACACCCCGTGTACCACGTTGCCGGCCACGTCGGTCAATCGGTAGTCGCGGCCGCTATGGCGGTAGGTCAGCCGCTCGTGGTCGAGGCCCATCAGGTGCAAGATCGTGGCATGAAAGTCGTGTACGTGGACCGGATCGTGGGCGACGCGCATCCCATACTCGTCGGTCTCGCCGTAGACCGTGCCCGCCTTCACGCCGGCGCCGGCCAGCCAGGAGCTGAAGGCCCAGTTGTGATGCTCGCGCCCCTTGGCATCGGCCGAATTGTTGAACGGCGTGCGGCCGAACTCCGTCGTCCACACGACAAGCGTTTCGTCCAACAGCCCGCGCTGCTTGAGATCGGCCAAAAGCGCGGCGATCGGTTGATCGACGTTCTTGGCCAGTCGGGCGTGGTCCTGCATGTCGCCGTGCGAGTCCCAGTTGTTCGAAGAACCGGTGTCGATCAATTCGACGAACCGCACGCCGCGCTCGACCAGCCGCCGCGCGGCCAGGCACTGCCAGGCGAACCCCTGCGTGCTGTCGCGTTGGAGTCCATACATCCGCAGCGTGCCGTCGGTTTCGCGCGACAAATCAAACGCATCGGGCACCGCCATCTGCATGCCGAAGGCGGTCTCGAACGAACGGACCCGGGCGGCCAGCAGGGGATCGGCCTCGTGCTGAGCGAGGTGGCGTTGGTTGAACCGCTCGAGCGCAGCCAACTCGAGTTCTTGTCGCGATCGGCCGACGCGCGGGGCGATGTTCGCCACCGGCTCGGCCGAGGGCACGACGACCGTCCCCTGATGCGCGCCGGGCAGAAAGTCGCTCGCATAGACCTGCGATCCGGCGTACGTCTGGGCCGGCGCGATCGCGATGAACGACGGCAGATTACGATTCTCCGTCCCCAGTCCGTAGCTTACCCACGCGCCAAGACTCGGCCGAGCGAAATTGAACGAACCGGTGTGCATCCCCAGCGTGGCGTTGTAATGATTTGAGTGGTCGGTATGCAGCGAACGAATCACCGCCAGCTCGTCGACCTTGCCGGCCACGTGCGGAAACAGCGTGCTGACCTCGGTGCCGCACTGGCCATGCCGGTGGAACTCCCACTGCGGCCGCTTGAGAAAAATCCGCTCGTAGCCCGGCCGATTCTGAATCTCCGGATGGTCAAGTTTGACTTCACGGCCGACGTCGGCGGCCAACCGGGGCTTGTGATCGAATGTATCAACGTGCGAGACGCCGCCGGTCATGAACAAGAAGATGACGTGTTTCGCCCGACCGGCGAAGTGAGGCGCACGCGGGGCGAGTGCGTCTGCCGGTTCTATCGGACTTGCCGACGCCGTGTCGGCGGCCAACAGCTCGTGTACCAGGCCCGGGAACAAGAGCGAACCGGCGACGCACGAACGCAATACATCGCGTCGATTGCAGGAGCAGTTACCGTGTCGCATCGTCGGTCTCACATCCAAGGCGCTTGTGTGTGGTCGCCGCAGATCATCCGGTCATTCAACGTGCAAAAGTTCGTTACTGGAGAGGAGCACGCGCACCAAAGCTTGCCAGGCAGCGCGGTGCCGTTCGGCCGCCGGCTGTTCGTTCAGCGCCACCTCGTACGTTCCGAGAAACTTACCCGCCTCGTCGCGCTCCTCGGCCGTAGGCGCACGTCCGAAGAATCGCCGCAGCGCGAACTCCAAGCGCCCCGCGTCGTCGGCCGCCCCGGCCAGCACTAGCTCGGCACACTTGTCGGCGCGGTCGTGCAAAAACGGATCGTTGAGAAAGAACAACGCCTGCGTCGGCACCGTTGTCAGGTCGCGCACCGGTGTGCTGGCGTTGGGGTCGGCACCGTCGAAGAGCGCGAAGAACCGCGTTCGCCGATTCCGCTTCTGCATGACGTACACGCTCCGCTTGGCGGTTTCGTACTCCGCGGCAAACGGCGTGTGCTGCGTGAACGTCCAGGTACTTTCGGCCGGGAACGGGTGTGCCTCGCCCGGCACAACGTCCAGCTCGCCGCTGAGCGCCAACAGCGTGTCGCGCAGCTCTTCGGCCGAGAGCCGGCGACGCCCAAAGGCGGCATACTGCGCGGCGGCCGGCGAATCGTGGTTGGCGGCCCGCTGCTGGTAGGTGGCGCTATGCAGGATCAATCGGTGCAGGTGCTTGATGCGCCAACCACTGGCCATGAACTCGGCCGCCAGGTGATCGAGCAACTCGGGGTGCGTCGGCGCCGCTCCGCGCAGACCAAAATCGTTCGGCGTTTTGACGAGCCCTGTGCCGAAATGCCACTGCCAGACGCGGTTGACGACCACGCGGGCGGTCAGCGGGTTCGCCCGATCGGTCAACCAGTCTGCCAACTCGAGTCGGCCGCTCGCCGCCGGATTCTGCAGCGTTTGCCCTCCCAACACATCGGGGAACTTGCGCGGCACCTCGTCGCCGAGCGTGGCCGGATCGCCCCGCAGATGAATGCGGGCGTTCGTCGGCGTCCCTTCGGTTGCCGCGTAGGCCAGGTCGATGACTGGCATGCGCGCGGCGATTTTCACGCGGCGCTGAGCGGCTTCCGCCATTCGATCGGTCGCCTGACCCAGCGAAACCAACTCACCGGCCAGACGGCCGTCGGCCAGATGCTCGAGCGACCAGGCGACACCGTCGCCCCCTGCCGGATGAGAATCGACCAGTCGACCCGAGATCGTCACCGTGCCATCGATCGGCGAGAGCCAGGCCAAGGCCACGGGCCCCTGCGGACCCGGATGCATAAAGAACCCGCGCGCGGGCAAGGTCGTCCAGACGTCGACGGGCCGATCCGACGCATTGCAGAACACAGAGGGAGTCTCCCCCGCGCGCCAGCATTTCAGCTCGGTGCGACCATTGATCGCCGTCAGGCGTTCGGTCAACAGCGCCGGCCCCTCGCGCAGATCGAGAAAGCACCAGACGGCCGGATTGCCGCGATTGTCGGCGTGCGGATTGCCCGCCGCCAGGTCGTCGACCAACTCGGCCACGTTCCAGCGCCGCGCTTGGCCGCCGACCTCAGCGATTTCGAAAGCCACGAGCGTGGTATCGGCGCCGTGATTGGCACGCGGTGCGATCGACAATTGCAGAATCTCGCCGCGCCGCACGGCAACGCGATCGAGCGGTTGACGCTGCCCGCGGGCAAGCTCGGCCGACTCGCCATTGTCGAGATCTCCGGCGGAGAGGACGCGTGCGACACCGGCGGCCAGTTCTTTGAACTGACGGGCTTGCGGCGCACGATCGGCCTTCAATCGCTCGATCTCGGCGTCGACGGCCGCGAGTTGTTCGCGCAGTGGCGCAATGCGCTGTTCGATCTCCGTCGGCGGCAGCAGCGGCACGAGATCGCGCGGCTGCTGGCTGGGCTCGCACCCGGGGAAGGCCAACCGCGTGCTGGCCAGAATGCCGTACAGACCGTAGTAGTCGCGGGCGGTGAGCGGATCGTACTTGTGGTCGTGACAGCGGCAGCAGCCGATCGACAGGCCCAGCACCGACTTGCCGAGCGTGTCAAGCGCGTCTTCGTAAGTCAGGTGAACGTCCTTGTCGATATCGTGGCCGAACCGGCGGGCGATGGCGAGAAAGCCGGTCGCTACTACGCGATTGGCGTAGTCGTCTGGCGGTCCGGTGGCGGCCAGCAGATCGCCGGCCACCTGCTGGCGAATGAACTCGTCGTAAGGCTGATCTGCGTTCAGCGCGCCGATCACCCAATTCCGATAGCGCCAGGCGTGCGGCAGCGGATGGTCAGTGTTTTCGCCCGCCGTGTCGGCATAACGAACAACGTCGAGCCAATGGCGCCCCCAATGCTCGCCATAGCGCGGCGAGGCCAACAGCCGCTCGATCACCTTGGTGAGAGCATCGGGCGACGCGTCGCTTTCAAAGGCAGCACCCTCTGCCGCCGTGGGAGGCAGGCCCGTCAGATCGTAGGTCACGCGGCGCAAGAGTGCTCGGCGATCGGCCGGCGGCGACGGCCGCAGGCCGGCGGCTTCGAGCTTCGCCAGAATGAAAAGGTCGACGCTCGTCTGCGGCCAGTTGGCATCTTGGACGCTCGGCGGGTCGATTTGCTTGACCGGCTCGAGGGACCAATGCCGAGCCGCGGTGAACTTGGACGCCGCCGCAGGCCAGGGTGCGCCCTCCTTGACCCAGGCCGCGAGATGTTCGATTTGTTGAGGCGTCAAAGGTGCGTCGGGAGGCATCGCCGACACGTCATCGAGCCGTCGAACCGCGCGGATCAGCAGGCTTCCGTCGGAGTCGCCGGGGACTATCGCCGGGCCCGAGTCTCCGCCGGCCAGCAGGACTTCCCGAGTATCAACTCGCAGCCCACCGCTGACTTTGTCGCCACCGTGGCAGCGAAAGCAGGTGCCGGCCAAAACGGGGCGAACGCTCCGTTCGAAAAACGCTTCGCTGGAGCTGTCGGCGGGCTCGGCTCGCAGCGTGCCGGAGGAGGCCAAAACCAGCGCCAACAAGCACGCTCGCGGCGCGGCAACCGCCGGGGCGACCTTTCGAACCGATCGCAGAAGTCCTCGCATCGGTATCACCGTCGGCAACAAACGACAGGGCCGGAGAGATCGCATTTTAATCGGCAACCGACGGCCTTTGATACGGGCACCACGGTCTTTCTCAAAAGCACGGCCTGGGTGGCACGCTGGGGGCCATCCTCACCGGCGTGTTTGCCAGCCGGGCAGTCTGGGACATCGGCGCCGGCAAGCCGCTGGGGATCCTCGAAGGAGGAAATGTACTCACGGCGCAAGTCATCGCCACGGCGATTTCGTGGGTCGGGGCGGCCGTCGTCTCGTTCATCCTCCTGAAGTTGATCGACGCCGCGATCGGCCTGCGTGTCACCGAAGAGCAGGAGTTCGAGGGGCTCGACCTCAACCAGCACGGCGAAGAAGGCTACATCTTCGAAGCCGGCAGTTCCCGCTAGTAACGTCCACACTAGCCACCCTAGCGGCGGTCGCGACTTGCTCGCGACCGCCGCTTTCGTTTGCACCCCAAGCCGCCTCAGACCGAGGCCCCGCGGTACTTCATCGCCTGCACCTTGGCACGGCGGGCAAGTTGCGGCACGGCTTCCTGGTGGCCGAGGATCAGAAACACATCGCCGATCTCCAACGACGTGCCGGGCTCGGGACGCTGCACGAAGGAGCCGTCGGCCTTTTTGATGCCAACCACGACAAAGCCGCCGCCGAGCTCCACTTCGGCCACGGTTTGACCGGCCAGCGGCGAATCGGCCGGCAGCTCGATCTCGGTCATCGTCAACCCGATCGCTTTGAGCTCTTCGTGCAACAGCGACTTGCCCGTGGCGTCAAGCAGCAGTTCCTCGGCCGAGGGGCGCACGATCATGTTGGCCATTTTGGTCGCGCCGATCAGCGCCGGCATGACGATCCGCGTGGCGCCCGAGCGGCGCAGCTTCTTTTCGGTCGAGGGGGACTCGGCCCGGGCGATGATTTCAATCGTGGGGTTGAGTTCTCGTGCGGTCAGCGTCACGAAGACATTGGCCGAGTCTTCGGGCAACACCGAGGCCAACACGCGCGCTCGGTCGATGCCCGCCGCTTCGAGGATCGGTTCGTCGGCGGCACTTCCCAACACGGCTAGGTAGCCCGCCGCCTGCGCCTTCTGCATACGTTCTTCGCTCGATTCGATGACCACGAAGGGAAAGCCGGCTTCGTGCAGGTCGTGAGCCAGCATTTGCCCGACGCGTCCAAAGCCGCAAATCAGGGCGTGACCTTTAAGTTGCTCGATACCCTTGGACATCCGGCGGGTTCCTAAAACTCGGTTGATTTCCCCTTCGGCGATCATCTGCACGAAGCCGCCGACGACGTAAATGCCCGACGAACAGCCCGCCACGATCACGCTCATGGTGAAGATCTTTAGCGCCGGGCTGTCGAGCGGCTTGGTTTCGCCATAGCCGACGCCAAACACCGTGATGACCACCATGTAGATGGCGTCCAACAGGTGCCAGCCGGCCAGCATGTAACCGCCAATCGCGGCCACACAGGTGAGCCCGAAAAAGACGCCTCCGATGATGATTCGGCGCCAGGAGCTGTTCATTGGGGGGGTAGGGCAAATGGCAGGCGCGCCCGCGGCGATCCGTGTGAAAGGCACGGGCCAGCAGAAGCGGCCATGATTTCGTTGCAAATTCCACACCGGTCGGCGGACCGGCCCGGTTTCAATCCCGTGACACCACTGCTGGGGGCCGGGGAGATACCGCTGCGGCCCGCGGTGCCCTATAGTCGTGCGTGGCCCCATCGAGGGGGGTCTGAGGCCAGCAACCCTCCGAGCGAGGTTGCCCCAGGGTTCAGCAGCGATCGCACAAAGATGCGACACGCCCTCGGACCGCGGCGGTCGCAGGCCGACTGTCCGAAAGTCGAAAGTTGCCCAACATTGGCAGATGAACTCAAGTTACGACCGGGAGTGAGCGACCGGAGCGGATTGCAGCCGGGCGCGGCACGCCGGTTGCTCTCTGGGGAACCCACGATCCGGTCTGCGCATCTCGTCCAGCCCCGATCCACAAGTCAAATCCCACCGATGGGCCCTTCCTGGGCCAGGAATTCCGACCGTCCTACGTCTTTGCATAAGTGAGGGAAACACCGTGAGCACGAGCTTTTCGACAGGCATTGGATCAACCAACGGAGCAGCGGCCGGGGGAAGCCGCAGCGCAGGCACGAGCATGTCGGCGCGCATGGCGGCCATTTCGGCCGTGACCAACTGGCGACCGATTTCGCCCCCTCTGAACTTCAACGAAACGCCGGCCCACGAGATTTTCAGCTCCAACGTCTTCGGCCCCGCGGTCATGAAGGCCCGGTTGCCCAAACCGGTCTACAAGTCGGTCATGAAGACGATCGAGTCGGGAGCCAAGCTCGATCCCTCGCTCGCCGACATGGTCGCCTCGGCCATGAAGGATTGGGCGATCGAAAAGGGTGCCACGCACTATGCCCACGTCTTTTATCCCCTCACCGGCCTGACCGCCGAAAAGCACGACAGCTTCCTTTCGCCCGACGGTGACGGCGGGGCGATCGCCGAGTTCAGCGGCAAGCAGCTCATCCAGGGTGAGCCCGACGGCTCGAGCTTCCCGACCGGTGGTATCCGGGCGACATTCGAAGCCCGCGGTTACACCATCTGGGACGTGACCAGCCCCGCCTACATTCTCGAAAACCCCAACGGCACGACCCTCTGCATCCCCACGGCGTTCGTCTCGTGGACGGGCGAAGCGCTCGACAAGAAGACGCCCGTGTTGCGCTCCATGCAGGCGCTCAACAAGCAGGCCCAGCGTATCCTCAAGCTGTTTGGCCATGCCGACGAAGCATTTGTCGCCTCGACGGCGGGCCCCGAGCAGGAGTACTTCCTGGTCGATCGGCACTTCTACTTCGCGCGGCCCGACCTGTTCACCTGCGGCCGCACGCTGTTCGGCGCCAAGCCGCCGAAGGGTCAGGAGTTTGAAGATCATTACTTCGGCGCCATCCCCGAGCGCGTGCTGGCCTTCATGCTGGAGGTCGAGCGCGAGCTGTACAAGCTCGGCATCCCAGTCAAGACGCGCCACAACGAGGTGGCTCCGGGCCAGTACGAGATCGCCCCGGTATTCGAGTCGGCCAACCTGGCAACCGATCATCAGCAATTGATCATGACCACGCTCAAGCGCGTAGCCGAAAAATACGGCATGGCCTGCCTGACGCACGAGAAGCCATTCGCGGGCGTCAACGGCTCGGGCAAGCACGTCAACTGGTCGCTGGGGAGCAAGTCGCAAGGCAACCTGCTCGACCCCGGTGATACGCCCCACACCAACGCGCAGTTCCTGGTTTTTTGTGCCGCGGTGATTCGCGCGGTTTACAAGTTCCAAGGCTTGTTGCGGGCCGTCGTGGCGACAGCCGGCAACGATCACCGCCTGGGAGCCAACGAAGCCCCGCCGGCCATCATCTCGATCTTCCTCGGCGATCAACTGTCCGACGTTTTCCAACAGATCAAGAAGTCGGGCGGCGCCAGTTCTTCGCTCAGCAAAGGCATGATGACCGTCGGAGTCGACGTGTTGCCCCCCTTGCCGAAGGATGCCGGCGATCGTAACCGCACCAGCCCGTTTGCCTTCACTGGCAACCGCTTCGAGTTCCGGGCGGTCGGCGCCAACCAGTCGATTGCCGGGCCACTCGTGGCGATGAATACCATCGTCTGCGAGTCGCTCGACTATTGCGCCACGCAGCTCGAAAAAGCCACGGCTGGCAAGCCTGAGAACTTGCACGCCGCGGTGCAAAAGCTGCTGTCCGAAATCATCAACGAGTGCGAGCCGATCATCTTCAACGGCGACGGTTACTCGGCCGCCTGGCACAAAGAGGCCGCCGATCGCGGACTCTTGAACCTGAAGACGACGACCGACGCGCTGCCGCAGTTGGCCGCTCCCGAGATTAACGCCTTGTTCAACAAGTACGAGGTGCTGTCGACTCGCGAGTTGCAAAGCCGGCTGGACATCTACCTCGAGCAGTACTGCAAGACGGTGCGTGTCGAGGGCCTGCAGACGCTGGAAATGGCTCGCACGCTGATCTTCCCGGCGGCGATCCGTTACCAGAACGAGCTGGCGGGCACCTGCGCGAACCTCAAACTCGTCGGTTACGAGTTCGACACCGACACGCTCGACAAGATCGTCGAGCTGGTGAAGAACTTGCAGGATTCGATCGGCGTGCTCGACAAGACGCTGACGCACCACGATGCCGACGGGCTTGAAGCCGAGGCACGCCACTTCTGCGAAGAGGTGGTCCCCGCCATGGCCGAGGTGCGCAAGTACGCCGACGAGCTCGAAGGGATGGTCGCCGACGACATCTGGCCATTGCCGACCTACCAGGAAATGCTGTTCATCAAGTAGTGCTTAGGTCGCCAGTGCCACCGCCGCCGGCGGTGCGGCACTGGATGCCTGTTGCGATTCAAGTCCCGACGGCTCGGCCAACGCAGGTGGCGGGCCGTCGGGATAAATCGCGCGGTTTTCACCGCGACCTAATCGCACCAGCCGATGGATGTAACGCAGCTTTTCTACCACCGCGGGGACAAACACCTCGGGCACGACGTCGAGTAGCCCCATCCCGCGGTTGAATTCGTTGAGCACGATCCCCAGCTCTTTGTAGCGCGCGATCATCGGATCAATGTCGGCATACACCATTCGGGTGGCGCCGCCGAAGCCGGCATGCTCAGCCGTGTCGAGCACGCTCACCATGTCGAGGTAAGCGGCCCAGGTCTCGGCGAAGTCCTCCCAAGGGTGCATCGTGGCATAACCGCTGATGTAGTGTTCCGGCCAGTTCGCCGGGGCGCCTTCCTTGTAGTGCCGTTCGAGCGCCTCGGAATAGGTCGGGGTGTTGTGATCGCCGAAGACCGCGATGCACTCTTCCTCGCGGCGTCCTTTGACGAGTACATCCCAGTAGAAATGGCCGATCTCGTGCCGGAAGTGGCCGATCAGCGTGCGGTGCGCTTCGCCCAAGTCGACGCGTAGCTTCTCCCGTTCGACACTGTCGACTTCGCGAATGTTGATCGTGATTCGGCCCGCGGCGTGCCCCGTGTAGACGCGCTCGGCGTTACCGACGCGCCGCCAGAGAATGAACTGCGGAATACCGTCGGCCTTGAAGTCGAAGCGCAGCGGCGGTTCGATACCGTCGGCCTCGGTGCCATAGGGTAGCCCCAGTTCGCCCAAGTCGTAGAACAGTCGACGCTTGGCCGCCTCGAGGCGAAACCACTTCGCCTTATTGCCCGCCACGGTCAGGTCGGGAATGGTGTCGTTGAACCGGCAGCAATCGCAAAGGGTCTCCTCGCTGGGTGTCGCCACGCAGCGATTGCAGACGTCGTGTTCGGTGTAGTTGGCGCACTTGACGAGCGTGGCCCCGCACTTGGCGTTGCCGCAGCGGAACTGGCCGTCGTCGCCGGCCACGAGCGAAACCATGTTCCGGCAGGTCGGGCAGAAGCCCAACTCTGATCCGCAGGCCAGGCAGAGGCTGTTCTCGTAAAAAATCGTTTGTCCGCACGAACAGTGATACGTCTTCATCGGTACTTCTCAAAAACCAGTGGGGGGGTGCGGTCAAGCGCCCGGTGGACAGCGCGGTAACGCTGGCCGCATCGTGTCGTAGCGCCGGGGGCGTTGCGACGCCGTCGGCCAGAGCGTGCCGCGCCCTTAGGCAGCGGACCCGCTCGCAACAGCTCGAATCATAGCGAGCGCGGACACCGGCTTTGTGCTCGCGGACGCCCGATCGAATCGCCGTTTGGTCGCGCAACTGCTTGGGCAATTATAGGTTGCGAAATCCCGCGGAAACGAGCGGAGAAATTTGGTTCTGCAGCCCCGCGCAATTCGTGTGCCCTGCTCGCCACGGCATAGCGATTGCCCCTGTTATGTGGCTGCGCCGAGGTGAGCTTCGGGCGACACCCCTTCGGCAGCGGCGCCGCGGCCAGTAACACCGATCACCACCCGCAGCACTTTGTCCCTGACACCTGACCTCTAGCCCCTTGCACCTCCCCTATGAATCGCATCGGCATCCTCACCGCGGGCGGAGACACACCCGCCCTCAACGCCACGCTGCAAGGGGCGGTGCTGCGTGCCAGTCAACGGCGGATCGAGGTGTTGGGATTCATTAAGGGGTTCAGCAGCCTGTTCAATCCGCGTGTGCCGCACGTGCGCTTGAACCCGCTCTTCAGCCCGATCCCCGAGCTCGATCCGATGCGAGGCGGCACGCTCATCGGCGCCTCGCGCGATTATGTCGACCCCAACGACAAGGCGATGCTGGCCGAAGTCGTCGATCGCCTGCGGCGCCTGAAAGTCGACGGGCTGATCTGCATTGGCGGCGATGGCACCCTCAACGGCATGCAAGCGCTCTCCGAATACCTGCCGACCGTGCTGGCCCCCAAAACCATCGACAACGACCTGGGACTGAACTACCGCCAAGAGCCCGACGAATGGGTGCGCGAACCGTGCGACTCCGCGCCCGGCTACCAATACACGCGCGGCCCGGCGCGCGGGCGCTTCGATCTCGACCACATGGTCAACTACGTCACGCCCGGGTTCGCCACGGCGGTGTATGTTTCGGCCTCGGGCGTCGAGCGCATTCGCACCACGGCCGAGAGCCATCGACGGATCGCCATCATCGAAGTCATGGGGCGTCACTCCGGCTATCTGGCGATGGGCGCGGCCTACGGTCAGCCCGACATCGTGCTGTTGCCCGAGGCGCCGCTGAACGTCGACCGCCTGGTGGAGCGCGTGCTCGACGTTTATGACTTGCAGAAAAACGTGGTGATCGTTTGCGGCGAAGGGATCGTCGACGAAAGTGGGCGCGAGCTCGGCTTTGAAACCGCCTCGACCGATCCGGCCGGCAACAAGGTCCTCTCGGGCGCGGCCGACGCCGTGCGGCAATTGCTGATCGAGCGTCTGGGTGACAGTTACTTCACCACCAAACGCCGCAACGAATCGGCCCGCGCCGCGATCTTCACCCGCAAAGTCGGACATACGCAGCGCGGGGGCCGACCGGTGTATTTCGATCGATTTTACGGGTTGCAACTGGGGGGGCACGCGGTCGATCTCTTGACCGAGGGGCACGCCAATGGGGTGGCCATTTTGCAGTGGGACCGTGCCCGCGGGTTCTATATCGACGGGGTCAACGCGAACGATTTTCGCGACCGTTACGGACTGATCCATGCACGGCAGGTACATCCGTCGTTCTACGACCGAGAAGCCCTGCAATTGTCGCAGATGGGCGTCAATTATCTGACCCCGATCTTCACCAATGCCGTGGGGATGGACGATCTGGACTATATCCGGACCCAGTTGTTTCACCCCGGCAACCTTACGCAACCCTACCGCTCGATCAACCTGGATATCAACAAGCGCATCTGCTTCTTGGACTAGGAGCCAGTGGCCGGACGATAGTTCCGCCTGGCCCTCGGCGAAGGGATTGAGAAAGTTGTCCGCTCTCGAACGGCTCGAATCCACGGTTATGGCGACCGAACCACCTGCCCAGCGACCGACCAGCGAAGCAGGCGAGGCCGACGCCATCCAGCGCGCCTTAAGCGCCGACATCCATTTGCTCGGCAACTTGCTCGGCGAAACGATCGGCCGGCTCGCCGGTCCCCCCGCCTTGACGCTCGTCGAAGAAGTGCGCGCCGCCACCAAAGATATTCGCCAGTCCCCCGCGCTCGACGCTGCACGCCAGTTGCGAGACCGCCTGGGTAAGCTCGACCTGAAGGAGCTACGCACGCTGATCCGCGCCTTCAGCATCTACTTCGATCTCACGAACCTGGCCGAACAACGGGCCCGGCTACGTACGCTGCGGTGGCGCGCCCAACAGGAACGCGCCCTGCCCGAGAGTCTCGAAGCCGCGCTCGAGCAGTTGAGCCAGCGCGGCGTGACGGCTAGTGAAATCACGACGCTCTTGGATCAGGCGCTGGTTGCCCCCGTCTTCACGGCCCACCCCAGCGAAGCGCGGCGCCGCACGCTGTTGGAAAAGCTCGACGTCATCGCCCGGCAACTCGATCGGCTCGAATACCGCGAACTGCTGCCGCGCGAGCAAGAGTCGGCCGTCGTCGCGATTCACGAAGAAGTCGAAGGGCTCTGGCTCTCCGAGCTCGTGCGCTCCAAGCGCCCCACGGTGCTCGACGAAGTGCGCCAAGGGCTCAGCATGGTGTCCTGCCTGTTCGACGTCGCCCCGCATATCTATCGCGAGCTGGAATTGTATTTGCGCCGCGCGACGCCCGAGGGCAACGCCGCGCCGCTCGCCAGCTTCTTGCGATTCGGCTCCTGGACGGGCGGCGATCGCGACGGCAACCCCAACGTTACGCACCGCGTCACGGCCTCGACGATCAAGCTGCAGCAAGAGGTGATGCTCAAGCAGTACTTGAAGAACATCGAAGAGCTAGGCCGCCGGCTGAGTCACTCGAGCCTGGTGCTGCCGGCCTCGGATGCGTTTCGGCAGTCGCTCACTCGCGACCGAGAGCTGCTCCCCGAACTGTCGCACGTCGACGATCACGAACCGTTTCGCGCGAAGTGCCAGGCGATCGCCGCCAGGCTGCGGCGCACGCTCGAGTACGTGCGCGGGCACGAACTGCTCTGGACCGCTGACGAGCATCAGCCACCGGAGGCCGTCTATCTGCGGCGGGCCGACTTGCTCGCCGACCTGAATGTCATGGACGCCGAACTGCAGGCGGCCGGCGCCGCGGCCTCGGCGGGCGGGTTGCTGCACGACTTGCGCCGCCTGGTCGACAGCTTCGGCCTGCACATGTTGACGCTCGACATTCGCGAGCACAGCGGCCGCTTGCGGCGCGCGGTCGAAGAGATCTTCGCCGCGGCAGGCGTTTGTGCGGAATATCAAAAACTCCCCGCCAACGAGCGCTTCGAGCTGCTGGTCAAAGAGCTGGCCGCCACGCGCCCGCTGGTGCCGATCCACTTGCCCTTCTCGCCCGAGACGCGCGAAGTGGTGCAGACCTTCCGCACCGTGGCCGCGATTCTCGAGCAGCAGGCCCCCGAGGCGATCGAAAACTACATCATCAGCGGCGCCACCGAGCCGGCCGACGTGCTGACGGTGCTGCTGCTGGCGCGCGAAGCGCGGTTGTTCCTGCCGGCCGAGGGCGTCAGCCGCCTGAACGTGGTGCCGCTATTCGAAGCGCTTGAACCGCTGCGCCACAGCGCCACGATCGTGCAGCGACTACTCCACTTGCCGATCTATCGCGAGCACTTGAAACTGCGCGGCAACGTGCAGGAAATCATGCTCGGCTATTCCGACAGCAACAAGGACGCCGGCTTTTTGCAATCCGCCTGGGCGCTCTACCAGGCGCAGCGCGCGCTGGTCGACACCGGGCGGCGGATGGGTGTGACGATCCAGTTGTTCCACGGTCGCGGCGGCGCGATCGGTCGCGGCGGTGGACCCGCCAACCGCGCCATCTTGGGGCAACCTGCCGGCACCGTGGCGGGCCGCTTGCGCTTCACCGAACAAGGAGAGATGATCGCCGATCGCTACGGTGCGCCGGGTGTCGCCGAACGGCATCTCGATCAGATCATCAACGCCGTGTTGCGCAGCAGCTTTGGCATCGACGCCGCGCCACCTCCCCCCGAGTGGGAACGGCTGATCGAGCGCCTCGCCGAGCGGGCCGGCAAGCACTACCGCACGCTCGTCTACGAGACGCCGGAGTTTTTGACCTACTTCGCCGAGGCCACGCCGATCGCCGAAATCGGGCAGTTGAAGATCGCCTCGCGGCCGCCCCGTCGCGGCCAGGCGGCCGGCCAGCCGTATGCCAGTATTGACCAGTTGCGGGCGATTCCCTGGGTTTTTAGCTGGATGCAGAGCCGCCACACGCTCCCCGGCTGGTATGGTTTTGGCAGCGCCGTGTTCGACTTTTTGGCCGAACAGCCCGAGGAGCGTGAGACGCTCAGCGTGATGTACGAGCGGTGGCCCTTCTGGCGTACGCTGATCGACAATGCTCAGATGATCCTGGCGAAAGCCGACCTGACGATCGCCCGGCTGTACGCCGACCTGGTGCCCGACCAGGAGTTGGCCGGCCGCGTGTTCGAAAACATTTCCACCGAGTACCAGCGCACCGTCGAGGCCATCGGCCTGATCACCGGCAAGAGCGAGTTGCTCGAACAGATGCCGGTGCTCAAGCGCTCGATTCAGCTTCGCAATCCGTATGTCGACGCCTTGAGCTTCATTCAGTTGGTGTTGTTGAAACGATTGCGCGACGCCAGCAGCGGCGATCAGGCCGAGCCAAGTCCCGAGTTGTTGGCCAGCGTGCTGGAGAGCATCAACGGCATCGCGGCCGGTTTGAAGAATACCGGCTAATGTCGCCAAGCTGCCGCTGCTAAGAGCTAGAGTTATTCCTTCCCAACGATTCCGAGACCAGACAGACCTTTTGAACTTTGACGGGTGACACGACTCGCCGGCATACCGTCGCCGCGGCGCTGGGTCGTGTGAGAATCCCTCCCCCGCAGGGATTCACAGCCAAGAGAACTACCGATGCCGATCCGGGTTGCCCTCAACCACACAACCAGCTACCAGTACGACCGCCCGGTGATCTTCGATCCGCATGTGATCCGGCTGCGTCCCGCGCCACACTGCCGCACGCCGATCGTCAGCTACTCGCTGCGCGTGTCGCCCGAGCCGCACTTTCTCAACTGGCAGCAAGATCCATACAACAACTACCAGGCGCGGCTCGTGTTCCCAGAGCCGGCCAGCGAGTTTAAGGTCACGGTTGATCTCGTGGCCGAGATGGTCTCGATCAACCCGTTCGATTTCTTCATCGCGCCGGAAGTCGAGAAGTATCCCTTTACGTACGACTCGGCCGTCGCCGCCGAGCTGGCGCCGTATCGCGAATGCGAACCGGTTGGCCCGCGACTCGATAAGCTCGTGTCGGAGCTGCGCCGCTCGGACCTCCGCACGGTCGACTACCTCGTCGAGATCAATCAGTATTTGCAACGGGCGATTCGCTACGGCATTCGGCTCGATCCCGGCGTGCAAACCTGCGAAGAAACGCTGACTCTGGCCAGTGGCTCGTGCCGAGACACGGCCTGGCTATTCGTGCAGGTGCTGCGGCAGTTGGGGTTCGCGGCCCGCTTTGTGTCGGGCTACCTGATTCAATTGACGGCCGATGAGAAGTCGCTCGACGGTCCCTCGGGCCCGGAACATGACTTCACCGACCTGCATGCTTGGACCGAAGTCTATTTGCCCGGCGCCGGCTGGATCGGCTTCGACGCCACATCGGGGCTCGTGGCCGGCGAGGGGCACATTCCGTTGGCCTGCGCCGCCCACCCGATTTCCGCCGCGGCAATCGCCGGTAGCTACCACTGGCTCCCCTCGGCGGGTGGCATTCAAGATGAAAAAATCGACGAGAAGTTCGACTTCCACATGTCGGTCACGCGCGTGCTCGAAACGCCTCGCGTCACGTTGCCGTACACCGACGCGCAGTGGCAGGCGATCGACGCGCTGGGCAATCGCATTGACGAAGAGCTGCGCCGTGGCGACGTCAACCTGACCATGGGAGGTGAGCCGACTTTTGTGTCGATCGACGATCGCGACGCGCCCGAGTGGAACTTCGAAGCAGTCGGCCCCGCCAAAACGCGCCAAGCGGGCACACTCTTGAAGCGCTTGCGAGACCGCTTCGCCCCTGGCGCGCTGCTGCATTACGGACAAGGCAAATGGTATCCCGGCGAATCACTGCCGCGCTGGGTCTACGGTTGCTACTGGCGCCGCGATGGCGTGGCGCTCTGGGAAGATCCCACACTGGTCGGCGACACCGAAAGCGATTACGGTCACGACAGCGAGATCGCGCAACAGTTCGCTATTTCGCTGGCCGAGCGGCTCGGGGTCGATCCCGATTTCTGCCTGCCGGCTCACGAAGACATCTGGTACTACCTGTGGCGCGAGCGGCGATTGCCGTCGAATGTCGATCCGCTCAAGAGCAAGCTCGACGACGCCGAGGAACGCCGCCGGCTGGCCCATGTCTTCGAGCAAGGGCTCGATCACATTGTCGGCTATACCTTGCCGCTGCGTCGCCAATACTATGCCGGCACGCCGCGCTGGGAGAGTGGCCAGTGGCTGTTGCGCCGCGAGCACTTGTTTTTGATCCCGGGCGATTCGCCGATGGGCTTCCGCCTGCCGCTCGACTCGCTGCCGTGGGAACTGCCGGCGGATCGCGATGAGATGATCGCGCCCGATCCGTTCGCGCCGCGCGGGCCGCTCCCTTCGCGCCCCGGCTACGACCGGCAACCACAGATCGCCGGCATCACGCCGGGCCTACGTGGTCCGGCATCGCAAAACGGAGTTCATGCGCCGGCCTCGCGCACGCGCTCCGGCGTCATCCGCACGGCCCTGTGCATCGAGCCGCGCGAAGGACGCTTGCACATCTTTATGCCCCCGGTCGATCGCCTGGAAGACTATCTCGACCTGGTCGCAGCCGTTGAAGCCACGGCTGCCGAGCTCGCGGCGCCCGTCATGCTCGAGGGCTACAAGCCGCCGAGCGATCATCGGCTGAATCACTTTCAAATCACGCCCGACCCCGGCGTGATCGAAGTCAACGTCCACCCCGCGCACAACTGGCGCGAGCTGGTCCATAACACCACGGCCATCTATGAAGAGGCCCGGCTCTCGCGGCTGAGCACCGAGAAGTTCATGCTCGATGGCCGGCACACCGGCACCGGTGGTGGCAACCATATCGTGCTCGGTGGGCCCACCGCCGCGCTAAGCCCGATCTTGCGCCGCCCCGACTTGCTGAAGAGCCTGGTCGCCTGCTGGCACAATCATCCCGCGCTGTCGTACCTGTTTTCGTCGATGTTCATCGGCCCGACGAGCCAGGCGCCGCGCGTCGACGAAGCACGCAACGATGCGCTCTACGAACTGGAGCTGGCCTTTACCGAAGTGCCGGGGCAAGGCAAGTGCCCGCCGTGGCTCGTCGATCGCATCTTCCGCAACCTCCTGGTCGACGTGACCGGCAACACGCACCGCGCCGAGTTCTGCATCGATAAGCTCTTTTCGCCCGACTCGGCCGAGGGGCGCCGCGGGCTCGTCGAGCTGCGGGCGTTCGAGATGCCCCCCCATTCGCGAATGAGCCTTGTGCAGCAGTTGCTCATTCGCGCGATGATCGCGCGGTTCTGGAAAGCGCCCTACGAACATCGCCTGGTGCGCTGGGGAACCGATCTGCACGATCGCTTCATGCTCCCTCATTTCGTCGAGCAGGATTTCAACGACCTGCTGTTTGAGATGCGCTCGGCCGGTTACCCGCTCGAAGCCGCGTGGTTCGCACCGCACCTCGAGTTCCGCTTTCCTTGGTTGGGCGCCATCGTTCAACAAGGAGTGCAGCTCGAATTGCGGCAGGCAATGGAGCCCTGGCACGTCTTGGGCGAAGAAGCCACGGGGAGCGGCACTTCGCGCTACGTCGATTCGTCGGTCGAGCGCGTGCAAGTCAAAGTTCGCGGCCTGGTCGATACCCGGCACGTCGTCACGTGCAATGGTCGTCGCTTGCCGCTCCACCCAACCGGCACCAACGGCGAGTTTGTCTCCGGCGTGCGCTACCGCGCCTGGTGCCCGCCATCGGCCTTGCATCCGACGATCGGCGTCGACGCGCCCTTGGTGTTCGACATTTACGACACCTGGAACCAGCGCTCGATCGGCGGCTGCCAGTATCACGTGGCGCATCCGGGCGGCCTGTCGTACGAAGTGCTGCCGGTCAATTCGCGCGAGGCGGAGAGCCGCCGCTACAATCGATTCCTTCCCTTCGGTCATACGCCGGGCAAACAAGTCGTCTCGACCGAACCGCGCCACGGTGAGTTTCCATTCACGCTCGATCTGCGACAACCACCGGCGCCCACCCCCGCGGTCGCCGCGCCGCCCCGCGAGGAGGCTCCCGCCGCACCTCGGCGATTTGGTATAATGGCCTCAGCAGAGCTCTCCACATTTCGCTAAGCTTGGCACGCGGCGATCCAACAGGCGGTGACCGAGGAACGGCGATCTAGGAACATGGAACTGACCTCGCCCGGGCCGACAGCTACGTCCGCTGATAAGACGTGGCTCGACTATTCGCCGTCGGGCGACGCGTTCGACGAAGCGCTCGAAGCGGGCAGCGAGCCGCGCCCGCATTGGCGCGTCCTCTTCGATTCGCTCCGCGGACTCGGGCGGACGCAATTCGGGCATCGCTGGAACGAGGCCCAACGGCTGATCCGTGAGAACGGCGTCACCTACAACGTCTACGACGACGCCCGCGGCATGCATCGCCCCTGGCGTCTCGATCCCATTCCGCAGTTGATTGCCGCCGACGACGCCCGCACGATCGAGGCGGGCCTCGTCCAGCGCGGCCGCTTGTTGGAAGCGATTCTGGCCGATCTTTACGGCCCGCAGCACACGCTCACCGCGGGGCTCATTCCGCCGGAGCTGGTCTTCGGCAATCCCGCTTTTTTGCGCGCTTGTCACGGCATTCAGTTGCCCGGCGGCCGCAACCTGCACCTGTTCGCTTCGAACATCGGCCGCGACACCGAAGGCAACCTGTGGGTGTTGGGCGACCGCACGCAATGCCCGTCCGGCGCCGGCTATGCTCTGGAGAACCGCATTGTTCTCTCGCGGATGCTCCCTGAGGTATTTCGCGATTGCCAGGTCCAGCGGTTGGCGCAGTTTTTTCGCACGCTGCGCGACACGCTCTACGGGCTGGGACCCGCCAAGCGCGAGAATCCACGCGTCGTGCTGCTCACGCCCGGACCTTACAACGAGACCTACTTCGAGCATGCGTTTCTGGCACGTTACTTGGGCTTCACGCTCGTCGAAGGCAACGACCTCACGGTGCGCGATAGCCGGGTATTTCTCAAAGTTCTCGGCGGCCTGCAACCGGTCGACGTCATCTTTCGCCGGCTGGACGACGATTTTTGCGATCCATTGGAGCTGCGCCCCGATTCGTTCCTGGGCGTCCCCGGCCTGATGCAAGCTGTACGGGCTGGTCACGTCGCGGTTGCCAACGCCTTGGGGAGCGGCTTGCTCGAAACGCCGGCGCTCCTGGCGTTTCTGCCCGCGCTTTGCCGTTACCTGTTGGGCGAAGAGCTTGAGTTGCCTTCGGCCCCCACCTGGTGGTGTGGCGAACCGAAGGAGCGGGCGTTCGTGCTCGAACATCTGGCCGACCTGGTGATCAAACCAGCGCTCCCGGGCACGAATCTCGAACCGGTCTTTGGAGGCGAGCTTTCGCCCGACGAACGCAACCGGCTCGCCGAACGCATTCGCGCCTACCCACAGCAGTTCGTCGGCCAGAAGCGTATCGTGCTGGCTACCGCGCCGGTGTTGGGGGCCGAGCACTTCGAGCCGCGGCATGTCGTGCTGCGAGCATACGTCGCGGCCGATCAGGATACATTTACGGTCATGCCCGGCGGTTTGACGCGGGTGAGCGCCTCGGCCGACACGATGGTCGTATCGATGCAGCGCGGCGGCGGCAGCAAAGACACCTGGGTACTGTCGCCGGGCCCGGTCAGCAACTTCAGTTTGCTGCGTCCCGAAGATGCGCCGGTCGAGCTGACGCGCGGCGGGCACGATTTGCCCAGCCGCATGGCCGACAACCTCTACTGGCTGGGCCGCTACGCGGAGCGCGCCGAAGGGCTCACGCGGTTGCTGCGCAGCGTGCTGTTGCGCATGACCGAGGCGCAGCAAATGGCCGACGTGCCGGAACTCCCCACTCTGTTGGAAGTGATCACGCTGCAAAGCGAGTGCTTACCCGGCTTCGTGGGCGAAGGAGGCGCTGCCCGCTTAGCAGCCCCCGAGTCCGAGCTGTTGGCCGTGATCCACGACACGCGCCGCCCTGGCAGCCTGGTCTCGGTGCTGGCTTCACTGGCGCGTTTGGCCGGCGTGGTGCGTGACCGCATCTCCGGCGACATGTCGCGCGTGCTCGTCGAACTTGATAAAGCACGCCTGGGAGCAGGCGATCTCTCGGTCGTTGTCGATCGCGGCAAACCGAACCGCCGCCGCGCCGACGACGATCCCCGCGCGCTGGGTGACGAGCTCGCCCTGTTGGATCGAACCGTGCTCACGCTGGCCGCCTTCGGGGGACTGGCGATGGAAAGCGTCACCCGCGGGCAAGGTTGGCGATTCCTCGATATCGGTCGCAAGCTCGAGCGCTGCCTGCACACGGCCGGCCTGCTCACCAGCGCGCTGGACACGGTCGTCGAGCACGAAGGTCAATTGCTGGAAGCACTGCTGGAAATCGCCGACAGCGTGATGACCTATCGCCGCCGCTACCAAGGCAAGCTGCAAGTCGCCCCCGTGGTCGACTTGCTGTTAGCCGACGAAACCAACCCGCGTTCACTGGCCTTCCAACTCGCGGCCTTGGCCGAAGACGTCGAACACCTGCCGCGCGACACCAACAAGCCGGGGCGCAGCGCCGAGCAGCGCGTCGTGCTCTCGTCGCTCACGGCCTTGCGGCTGGCGGATATCGCGGAGCTGAGCCAGGCTGACGAGCAGGGTCACCGGCCGGAACTCAAAGCGCTGCTCGTCCAAGTCACCGCCTGCCTGAATGCGCTATCGCAGGCAGTCACGCAAACCTACTTCGGACATTTGGAAACGTCGCGCAACCTGGCGGCCGCGGCGGTCCCCCGCCCGCGACAAAGGACCGGCGACACTCCGCCGTTTTAACGTACATCTGGCTCTCATTCGCAATCGATCGGCTGGCTCACGATGTATTACCGAGTGCTGCACGCGACGACGTACCACTACAGCGAGCCGGTGACGCTCTGCCAGAATCTGTCGCACTTGTCGCCGCGCGATCTGCCCGAGCAGTACTGCTGGCGAACCGACTTGGAGATTCGTCCCGAACCAGCGCTGCGCTTTCAATACGGAGACTACTTCGGCAATCGCGCGACCTTTTGCACGGTGCAAGAACCGCATCGCGAACTGTCGATGATCGCCACGCACTATGTCGAGGTGGCGCCGAGGTTGCCTCCCACCCGCGCGGCTTCAGCTCCCTGGGAAGAAATTCGCGATCGGTTGCGCAGTGAGCGCAGCCGCGAGTCGCTCGACGCCTACCAGTTCGCGTTCGCCTCGCGCTACATCCAGCCGAACCCCAAGCTCGCGGCCTACGCCGGGCAGTCGTTCGCCGCGGGCCGTAATCTCTACGACGCCGTGATCGAGCTCACCACGCGGATCTACGAAGACTTCACCTACGACCCGCAAGCGACCACGGTGTCGACGCCGCTCGACGAAGTCTTCGCCCAGCGGCGCGGCGTCTGCCAGGATTTCGCTCACTTGGAGATCGCCTGCCTGCGTTCGCTGGGGCTGGCAGCCCGTTACGTCAGCGGTTACTTGCGCACGACGCCTCCACCAGGCAAAGAAGCGCTCGTGGGGGCCGACGCCACGCACGCCTGGTTGTCAGTCTACGACCCAGGCAACGGTTGGTTCGACGTCGACCCCACGAACAATCAGCTCGTGGCCGACGAGCACATCCTGCTCGCCTGGGGACGCGACTACGACGACGTCAACCCGATTAAAGGGGTGATTCACGGCGGCGGGCAGCACACCATCGAGCTCTCGGTGGACGTCGCCAGCCTGCAAGAGCTGCCGAACCCGCTGCACGTGTAGCGAGCAGCACGCGACCGATCGGAAGCGCAGCGCGCGGCCAATCCCAGCCAAGATGCTCGAGTAATCACTCCCGCGGCTCGTAGCTGTCGTAATGCCTGACCAGGGCGATGCGGCCATCGCAGATCTCAAAGAAGAGCGCCACGCGGGCCCGCAACTGAGAGCCCACCGGCAGCTTGTCGATCGCCACGGCCAGGGTGCCGATCCATAGCACTTCGATGGCGGCCCACTGCGCGGTGGCGACGGCCGACAACAACTCGTAACTCTGCGCGCGGAAGAGCTGCCTCCCACGTTCGGCCGCCGCCAGCATTTCAACGAGCGGCCGATCATCGCCTCGCGGCGAGAACGGATTGGGCAGCCCCTGCTCGCGAGCATCAGCAGTGAAGAATTCTGCCAGCTCGGCGCCGGTGACGCCACGCTCGAGCGCCGCCAAATACTGCTTCAATAGCTCAAGCACTCGATCATCGCCGACGATCGGGCCCGTCGCCGCGAACAACTCAGCCATGAGCAAATCCCGCGTCAGGTGCTTGTGCGATTCACCAAAAAGCTCTCTTCGCCGCGCGTCAGGTAGATCGACTCTTCATCGAGCTGGACAGCCAATTCGGTCAGGAACTCGATCAGTCGCTCGTAGTCGACTTCGCGATCGAAGGAGACTTCGAACCGTTCCATGACGTCGTGCAAGAGCACGCCGCGTCCGCTCAGCCAGTAACCTTTGACCGGCGACGGCGTGTGCGTGTACGCCCGGTAATGGGCGATCAAGAATTCGTGGATGGCGTGGCGCGCGGTGCCGTCGCTGGCGAAGCCCGGCCCGTCGAGCTTGTGCGAAGGAATGTAAAAGGCGGTCATCTTGCCGAGCGGGGCGAGGTTCTTCATCGTCCGTGACCTAGCCTTTCTAGCGCCCTTTGAATTTTGGCGCGCGCTTCTCGAAGAAAGCCGTCATCGCCTCGACGACGTCGTCGGTCGTGATCAACTGGCTTTGCGCCCAACGTTCGAGCGCCATCTGCGTGTGGCGATCGACGCCATCCCCTTGATCGACCAGCAGCTTTCCCATGCCAACCGCCAGTGGGGCATTCTGCGCGATCTCTTTGGCCAGCGTCGTGGCCGCCGCGAGCGCCGCCCCGGCCGGAGCCAAATCTCCCGATGCCGGCGCCACACGGTTCACGAGCCCCCAACCGAGCGCCTCCTCGGCGTCGACATTGCGACACGTCATCAGCATGTCCTTCGCGCGGCTGGGGCCGATCAATCGGCACAAGCGCGTCGTCCCGCCAACGTCGGCCACCAGCCCCATCCGCGCCTCGGGCATAGCAAGCTTCAAGTCGCTCGACGCCACGCGCAGATCGAAGGCCGCGGCCAGCTCAAGCCCGAGCCCCAGCACCTGCCCATGCAGCGCGCCGATCACCGGCACCTCGAGTGATTCGATCTCCAGCAGCGCGTTTTGCAGTCGCTCGGCCAGGCGGCGCAGCCAGCGGGCTGGGTTCCCTTCGCCGACCTCGGCCCGGGATTGCCCGAGCGACATGATATCGATGCCGGCCGAAAAGATCGGGCCGTCGGCGTGCACAATCACCGCGCGAACGTGCGGATGGCGGTCGGCCTCGCGCACGGCCCCGGCGATCTGCTCGAGCATCTCGGGCGTAAGCGCGTTGCGCTTCTCAGGACGAGCCAACGTGACGTACCAAAGCTCGCCATCGAGCCGCGTGCGGACAAGTGCTTCGGTCATAGATGAAACCTTTTTATCGCTGTGGTCGAAACGCGATCGCGCGCCGCACGGGGCCCGGCATCGGTGCGTCGCGCCCCATGACCGCGAACCAGAGGATCTCATTCAGCTCGAAATCGTTGATCCGGTCGTACTCACTGAAATCCATTTTGTTCGAGCGCTCCGCGCCGTAGGCCACCTTGGTGTTCACGGCATTCAGGTCGATCTTCGCGGGCACATGCTCGTAAGGCGTGAGGTCGGCCGTGGCGTTGAACGACTCGAACATCGGGTTGGCCGCCGCATCGAACTGGCTCAACGGCGGCATTCCCAGAATCAACTCGATCGTCCGCAGCATGCTGGCCGTTTGATACTGCGTGCTGTCGAGGTGCTTGCGCCGCACGTGCGGGCCAATCACCAATCCCACTGTGCGATGCGCGTCGACATGGTCGGGGCCATTCTGGGCGTCGTCTTCGATGACAAAAATAGCGATCTTGGGCCAATACTTGCTTTTGCTCACCGCTTCCACCAGCCGACCCAATGCCAGATCGTTGCTGGCGACGCAGGCTTGCGGTGTGAAGGCCCCGGTCGCCGTCCCCGACGTGTGATCTTCACCCAAGCTCATCACGATGAAACTCGGGAGATTATCGTTCTGCTCGAACTCCCGAAACTCTTTCAGAAACGTCTCGACATTGTCCGTATCGCGCGCCCGCTGGCCGGCTACCTTCGGGATGCCATAGTCGGGGCACATGTGGCCGATCAAACCCGGCACACGCCCTTCGACGCGCGTCGACCCGTCGGGCTGACTGACGCGCTTGCCGTACTCGCCGTAGCTGCGGTAGGAGAGCCCCGCCCTGGCGCAAGCGTCCCAAATATATCCGCTGGGGGCGTTCGACAAGTTCCCCTCGTCGTCGTCATCGACACCACCGCGCCCCGAGTAGGTGAGCATCCAGTCGCGGGCGACGAAGTCAGTGTTGTAGGCCATCGTTGACCAGGGATGACCGTCGCGCGACACTTGCCCGTTGCAATAGAGGTTATCCAACAGCACAAATTCGTTGGCCAACTTGTGATGGTTCGGCGTGACTTCTTCCGGGAACATGCACAAGCTCGGGTCACCGTTGCCGCGCTCGATGTCGCCGAACACCTGATCGTAAGTGCGGTTCTCCTTGATGATGTAAATCACGTGCTTGATCGGCGAGGGATCGCCCACCTTGGTCGGCACGGCCGTGGGCCGCGCGCTCGGCGCGGCGGTCATCAGTTTGTCGGAGTACGGGCAGTTGCGATACACCTGCTCGGTGTAGGTAGCCAACTGCTTTTCGTCGGGGACCGGCACGAACGACAACGTGCCCGACAAGGTGGTGCCGATATAGGGGAACGGCAAGTTGCGCCCCGGAGCGGGGGGCCGCTGCTTGGCCTTTTCGAGATCGATCGGATTGGGCCGCGTCTGGTTCCCTTTGCCGACGCCGACCAACAGTGTTTTTCCGTCGCGCGTCATGGCTAGCGCCGTCGGATACCAGCCGGTGGGAATGAACCCTTCGACCGCGCTTTGCTGCGGTGTTTCGATTTCCACGACTGCCACGCAATTGTTGTCGGCGTTGGCCACGTAGAGCTTCTTGCCGTCGGGCGAAATTACTAGCGCGTCGGGCGTGCTCCCCTCGGGCGATTGGGGAAATAGCGCCGTCGAAATCGTCTCGATCAGCGTGCCACGGCGCGTGTCGATCACGGCGACGCTATTGCTCGATGCACAGGCGACGAACAGACGATCGTCTTTGGGGTGCAGCGCGAGTTGATTCGGATGTTCGCCGACGCCAATCTTATCGACCACCATGAGCGATTGGGGGTCGACGACGAGCACCTGCCGCCCCGCCCAGTCAGAGACATACAACCTCGCGCCGTTGTGTGTCAGGCACAAGTCGTAGGGCCGGCCGCCGAGCTTACCCACGCGCTCGGTAGTGCGCGATTGCAGATTGAAGAGCGTCAACTCGCCGGCGTCGATATTCAGTGAATAGAGTCGCTCGCCATCGGGCGTCAGCAGCAAGCCGGCGCGAAACTGCATATCGGCCGGCTTGTCCTTGTCGTCGTCGGGCGTCGGATCGACGACATTCGCTTTCTCGAGTTTCTGCTTATCAAGGTTGTAGATATAGATCAGGTCGGCGCCACCCCCCGACCAGTAGACGCGGTCGGCCGCGGCGTTGACCGCTAGCCCGAACCAGCTTTGAAAGTTCGCCTGCTTCGAGACCACTTGCTTCGACGCCAGATTAACGAGCGACAACTCGTGTGCGTTATAGCCGTTGGTGCTCACCAGCACGTGTTCGCCATCGGGCAGCGCGATGATGTTCAGCGGCAAGTCGTTGAGCTGCAAGTGCTCGCCGGCCGGCGTCAGCGTCCAACCGTTGGGCAACAGAAAGCCCTGTTCGCTGGGGCCGGCGAAGCGAGGCTTGTCTGCGGCCGCCGGAGCTTGCTCGACAGCCGGATTCTCCTGGGCAACTGCATTCTTCAGATCAATCAGCGGTGCGGCGCACCACAGCAGCAGCAAGCATCCCATCATCGTGACGCGTGTCATCATCGCGAACACCCCTCAGCGGTTTACAAGGTCTCAAGCGAAAGATACGCAAATCGTCGACACGTTACTTGGTCGGCCAGCGGAAGCCGCGCTTCGTCAGTCGGGTGCGGTATAAGCCCGTGTCGATCGTCATATACAGCGAGTTGGCATCGTCACCAACGCCAAACTCCACGTTGCTCGGCAAATTGGGCTGGCGCCCCGCGCGCACCGTTTTGCGATCCTGCTCCGCGTACGTTGAGATCCGCGCCAGCTCCTGGCCATCGGGCGCGAGCACCAGCACGCTGGGCCAGCTTGGATCGCGCGTTGCCAGGTACAAGTTCCCGTCGGTATCGACTGTCATACCATCGCAACCGAGCCGCTTGCCGAAGTCGTGGAACGTGCGCCGCTTGCCCGTCACCAGCCCGTCCTCATCGAGCCCGAAGGCGTAAATCCGCATCACGGCCGCGCGCGCCGGCTTTCCGACGCTTTCCTGCACCGCGGGACTCGTTTCCGCCACGTACAGCGTGCGACCGTCGGGGCTGATGGCAATGCCGTTGGGCATCGTTACGTCGTGCGTGATCTCGATCAGCTTGCCCGCCGTGTCGAGCCGGTACACCGCGCGGTGCTTTAATTCGAGCGGCTCGTCGCCGACATAGCGTGGATCGGTGAAGTAAATGCGGTCAGCAGCGTCGAGGCACAAATCATTCGGCGAGTTGAAACGCTTCCCCTGATAGCGATCGACAAGCACAGTGCGCTTGCCGGTCTTGAGATCCCAGCGGGCGATCGCGCGGGCGCCGCCGTCCGCTCCTTCGCACGAGATGAGCCGCCCTGCGCTGTCGAACGCCAATCCGTTGCTCTTATGGCTGTCATCGGTAAAGACGGTCGTCGCGCCAGTAGCCGGATCGAATCGCAGGATCATCCCCCGCTCGGCACCTTGGGGAATATCGCTGAAATAGATGCTGCCATCGGGAGCGGCCGCGGGACCTTCGCTCAGGCCCCCATGAATTGGAGCCGTGCGATCATGCAGTTTTTCGAGCACGGCGCCGGGCGCTTCGATCGAGCCACCTTCCGGCGCGCCACTGGGCGGCTCTGCCAGCAACATGCTTGGTAGCACAGCGCCAACCAACAAGCTCAATAGCGCAATCCGCCTCTGCCAACGATTGCTGCACGCACGACGCATGGCGGGCAGCTCCTCTACGCGCGGCGGCGCTTGCTGGTCGCGGCCGGCGCCGGCGTGTGCGAGGCAATGTCAATCACCGAGTCTTTGTCGGCCGCCGGCAGCACAAAGATCTTGCCGTCCCCCATGCGCCCCGTGCGGGCGACTGCCACGATCTTGCGGATGATCTCCTCGGCCCGGGCGTCGTCGACCCAGAGCGTGATCTCCACCTTTGGCAAGAAGGCCAGCGCGTACTCGCTCCCCTCGTACTGGTCGAGATAACTCTTCTGCCGGCCGTAACCTTTGACCTCCTGCACGCTGCATGCTTCGAGCGGAGCCCGCTTCAGGCTCTCGAGCACCTTCTCGACCAGGTACGGCTTGACGATGGCGACGATCTGTTTCAACGCGACACTCTCCGCGCTTGACGCCCGCTGGTAGTCCACTCAGAATCGAAACTCTACCTGCTAAAGAACGGCCGAGAAATAACTTCTCAAATCCCCCGCTCCCCTCGCGGGAGAGGTAGGGTGAGGGGGCAAAGAGAACGGGAAGTTATTTCTCGGCCGTTTCTAACCTTCTGGGAGCCAGCGCCGTGCCGGAGCCATCGATTACGCGACGACCGACGATCACTGGGGCGCTCGACCGATTATCGTGCCCGCGACGACCCGACGCAAACCATCGCGCTCCGCGTCGAGCCCTCGCCGGGCTGTTGGCAATCGCCTGGTTGGCCGCGACCACCGGCTGCGGCGTGGGGGCGTACGAAGAGCGCCTCAAGAAGAGCGCCGGCGACCGACACAGCGAAATCCTCGAAGCCAAACGAGCCGCTGAGCAGGCGCAGAACGCGCCCGACGCAGGCCAGCCAGGCGCGGCACCCGGCCAACCGGTGCCAGGGCAACCTGTCGATCCCACCGCGCCGCCTCCTGCTGCGCCGGTCGATCCGGCGGCCGGCGCGCCTGCGCCGCCACCGGTTGCGCCAGCCCCAGCCGACCCCGCGGCCGCGGCTCCAGCTGCACCCGCTCCCGGGGCAGCCAGCTGAAGACTAGCTAAAGAAATTCTCGCCGAACAGGTTCATCGGCGGGCGGGTCTGCACGTCCATATCGCCGTTCACGCGAGTCTGGCAAGCCAACCGCCGACGATCCTCATACGACGGATCGAGAAACAACAGCGACATCCGCAACCGGAGCCGCTCGAACCACCCCATCGGGCTGGCGTTTTCGCGCCCCTTGTTGACCAGCAGGCAGCACGACCCACAGAGCCCAAAGCCCTGACAGTTCAAGTACTTCTCGTGCCCTTGGTAAATCTGCACGCCTGCTTCCTTAGCAGCTTTTCGCAGGTTAGCCCCTTCGGGCACCTGGACCTGCTTCTTCTCGTTGACAAAGTTGACCAATGGCATCGAATCTAGGGCTCCGCTCTTAGGCTCCGCGATGCGGTGGCCGGCGCGATCGACGGCCGGACTTTACCAAGCAATCGCCAACGACAATACGGCCAGACGAAGGCATGGATTTTAATGCCCAGGGTGACAAGAATCTACGTCGGGTGCGACAACTTGAACCACCGTAACTGGTAGCCAGGTGCAACTGCCGCCAGCCACGCCAGACCGCTGAACGAGCCGGCCAGGTCAGCCATTTGGGCTGCCGCTGAACCTACTGGGCCGGACCGGTCGATACCAAGCTGCAAGCACGGTGGTTTGGCGGTCGCGCTGCGGTCAGCCCCCGCTTGGCAGGGCCGGATCGCCGTGCCCGCTGATATCGACCCGAAGAATCCCCCAACTTGAGCTTCTGGAAAGGCACACCGCGATGGCCGAACGGACTCGCTACCAGGAAAAGGTGATCCGCAACTACTACCAGAACCAGGACGCCATCCTGCTGCAGCGGCTGGGGGAGCAAGTTACCAATCTCTATCTGGCCGATGGCAAGACCCGCCAAAAGCTTTGGAAGACGATCCAAGGCTCGCTCGAAAAACTGAAGGTGCCTGCCACCCGCATCCAGCAACTCATCAAGCAGGACGACGCGGCGCTCTTGGCCCGGCTGCTCGAGGAGCTGTTGGCCAAGGCTTCTTGATCGGCGTGCTGGACCCGCCGAGGGATTGTCTACGCGCGCTTCGAATTCTTGCTCTGCGTTTTGGGTCATGCCCGCTTCAGGCGGCGCCGCGCGACCACGGCCAGCAGTGCCGCGCCCATTGCAGCCATTGCCAGCGCGCTCGGCTCGGGCACGACGGTCAGCATGAACGGTGAGAAGCTGTCGGTGTCGAATGTGATCGTGTGCGCGACCGGGTCGACAACTTGATTGGCGGGCGTTTCCCACGCTTCGCCCGTCCAGTGGCGAATGCGTAACAGCGACGGCCCGACCGTGACCGACGCCGGGTTGTAGCTGAGCGTCACGGTGGCATTGCCGGTGAATGAACCAGTAAAGTCGAGATCCCAGATCTGAGCTGGCGCACCGGGCAGGATGAAGGTGCTCTGCCCAGCGTTGAGCGCTGCCAAAGTCTGGCCCAATTGCTCGGGCGTCGAGGGTTCGTAAAACGTGCTCGACAACGCTCCTGTCGTGGTTAGTCCCGGGAAGCGAGATGTTGCGCCGCCGACACTCGTAAACCCCCCACCGGATTCGAAGGGCACCTGAAATTGCCCAAACCCATAGACGGGGTACGACTTCGAGGAGGAGGCGTCGTACGAACTGACAAACTGCGAACCCGTTAACGATCCAAGCGTACCGTACAGTCGAATCGGAAACGAGCTATCGATGCCGGTCCAAACCTTGGCACCCGCTGGATGGCTGGACTCACCAAACTGGTCGTAGCTCAGCGGGTTGCTCCAAACCGTGGTCTCTCCAAAAAAGAAATGCCCGTAGGTGCGAATGTCGGGCGTCACGTTAAGCTGCTCACCTCGCGTGTTGAAGACGGGATAGTCTGTGTCCCAACTACCATTTTGCGAAGCATTATTGATCCAAATCACAGCGATCAATTCAGCCGCATAGGGCGATAACTCCGGATTGAGCGCGGCCTGCGTCCGCACGAAGTCGTCGTAGGTGGCGATGTTCCCGCTCGTCGCCTTGGTGGTGCCGCTCGTGACAAAAGCGATGTTGTACCATTCACCCGGCAGGAGCCCCGCGGGCGCCACGATCGCGGCTCGTGACGCGGCGGGCATCGCAACCAGCGCCGCGAGCGCGGCGGCAATCACGAAAAACCTAGGTCGATTCATTAGCGGACTCCCCAATTCGCTTTGATTCTTGAGCGCGCGACATTCGTCCGACGCTATCTGACATCTCGAACTGTCACCGCGAGCCGTGTGACGAGTCCGCCTGTGATTCTCCAGCGCGCAATTTCCAGGCAGAGCAATGGCTCCCACCCTCCCACCACTAAGACAGGATTTCTGTTGCAACCGGACGAATCGCAGGCGAAAATCCCTAAAGTCTTTTGAAATCAAGGCGGGCAGGCCCGCCCCAGGGCCCCGGCACAGATTTTTCTGTGTTTTCGCGTCCGTTTTCTCGCGGAATTTTGTCTTAGTGGGGTGCGGGGTGGCAGCGTCACGTGAACCAAGAGCCAACGGGCGCGACGACAATACGCAGATCGCGGCGGCCCGCGGTGGCTCGGCCCACGCGCTCGGCGAACTGCTGGAGAGTTATCGCAACTACCTGCTGCTGATCGCCAATGCGGAGGTCGACGGTGAGCTGCGGCCCAAGTTCGGCGCCTCGGACCTGGTGCAAGAGACCTTCGTTCGCGCTCAACAGGGTTTCGCCGCTTTCGCCGGAACCACCGAGCGAGAGCTACAAGCGTGGCTGCGGCAGATTCTGTTGAATCATTGCCGCAACCTGCGACAGACTTATCGCGACACCCAAAAGCGCGATGTCGGACGGGAGCTCGCGCTCGACGGACTAAGCTCGATCATTGGCCCCGGCATGCGGCCACCAGACGGCCAACTGTCGCCCAGCGCCTGCGCGATCGCCAGTGAAGAAGCGGTGCTCGTGGCTCAGGCGTTGTCGGCCCTGCCCGACGATTACCAACAGGTGGTGCGACTGCGAAACTGGGAAAACCTGAGCTTCCAGCTCATCGGCGAGCGGCTGGGTCGTTCGGCAGATGCCGCGCGCAAGTTGTGGTGCCGCGCCATTCTGCAATTGGGCGCCGAGTGGGATGTTGCCAATGGCCAGCCAGAACGGACATCCCGCGAAGCTTGATCACACGGCGAAGCCCGAACTTGTCGCCGAGCCGTCGGACCAGCTCGTCGAGCTGATGACTCGCTATCACGAGGCGCTCAACGTGGCCGTCGCGCCAGCGAGCGCGGTGTTACCCGGCGACAACGCCTCTCCCTCGTTCGATGCTTCTTCGCGCGAATCCGGCTTGCTGGAAACGGCAGTGCTTGCTGCCGAATCACTCGATGCCGACTCGCGTGTCCAATTCCAGCGCGCCAAAAGTGCGCTCGAGCGGCTAGCGCGTGTGAGTGGTGAGCTGGCGGCCGCCGATAGCTCGCACGATCTCGATTTCTTTACGGCGCTGGCCAGTTTCGCGACGCTGCTGGGTAGCGACCCCCAGAACGCCGATGCGCACAGCACCGATTTGCCCGGCGCCGCGCAGCTTAGCGAGAACCCAGCCGTCGCGGCCGGCGCCGATCGGCCGCGCGTGGCCACCGCCCGCAAGTTCGGCCGCTTCGAGATCGTCCGCGAGCTAGGGCGCGGCGGGTTGGGCGTCGTTTTTCTCGCGCACGATCCAGTGCTCAATCGCCAGGTGGCGATCAAGATCCCGCGCCCTGAAGCGCTGATGACCCCCGACCTTCGGCTGCGCTTCGCGCGCGAAGCCCAGGCGGCCGCGCGACTGACGCATCCGCACCTGGTGTCGGTGTATGAAGTCGGTGAGGTGGGGCCCATCTGCTACATCGCCTCGGCTTTTGTTGAGGGTCCGAACCTCGCCGTCTGGCTGCGCGGCCGCCGGCCCGCGCCAACCGCCCAACAGGCCGCCTCGATCGTAGCGGTCCTGGCCGACGCCATGCAGTACGCGCACCAGCATGGGGTGCTTCACCGCGATTTGAAACCTGGCAACGTGCTGCTAGAGCCGGGCTGCCAACCGGTCGGCAGCGATTCGACACCGGCCGGCATCGAATTCACCCCCAAGATCACCGACTTCGGCCTCGCCAAACTCGAAGACCTGGCAGGCGATTTCACACGTACTGGCCTGGTGCTCGGCACCCCGGCCTACATGGCGCCCGAGCAAGCTCATGGCAAGCTCGACGAGATCGACGCGCGGACCGACGTTTACGGCCTGGGGGCGATCCTGTTCGAACTGCTCACAGGGCACCCACCCTGCGCAGGCAGCTCTGAGGCCGACACCCTCCGCCGCGTTGTCACCGATGAGCCGACGTTCCACGGCGAGGCGCTACGCGCACTGCCTGCCGATCTGCGAGCCATCGCGCTGAAGTGTCTAGAGAAAGAACCGCGGCGTCGCTATCAATCGGCAGGCGACCTGGCCACGGACTTGCGCCGCTTTCTGGCCGGACAACCGACGCAGGCCCGGTCGCTTGGCGCGCTAGGTCGCGCGGTGAAATGGTCGCGACGCCGGCCGACGGCGGCGGCGCTGGCGGTTGTCAGTTGCGCGGCCGCGGTGAGTCTGCTGGCGGGCTCGCTGTATTACTCCGTACGCACCACGCGGCTGTTCAACGTGGCCGAGCGGCATCGCCACGAAGCCGAGGAGAATCAGGAATCGCTGCGGCGCTACTTGTACGCGGCCGATATGCCACTGGCCCAAAAAGCCTACCAACGCAATAACCTTGCACAAGTGCAGCAATTACTGTCGCGGCATATCCCTGAAAGTGGAGAAGAGGACCTGCGCGGATTCCCCTGGTATTTCCTCGATCAACTTACCAAGGCCGAACGTCTCAAGCTCTCAGGGCACCAAGGAGATGTGTATACGGTGCTCTACTCACCCGACGGCAAATTGCTGGTGAGCAGCGGCAAGGATGGCACGGTGCGGTTGTGGGATGCCGCCGACGGTCGCGCGCTGTGCGTGCTGGCTGCCCATCAAAAAGAAATCAACTCTCTCGCGCTCTCGCCCGACGGCACACAACTCGCCAGCGCGGGGGACGATCATACGGTGGGAATTTGGAGCGTGCCTCGTGCCTTGGCGCAGTCGACCAATTCGAGCCTAGCGACGCAGACTGCCTTGCTCGACAGAATCGAGTTCTCGCATCCGCCCCGTGCGGTGGCCTTCTCGCCAGACAGCAAGTCGCTGGCGACCGCGGCGGGGCACTCAATCGACTTGTTCACGCTGCCGGAGAGAAATCCGCTACGGTCGATCAAGACGACCGAGGCCGTCACTTCGCTGGACTTCTCCCGCGATGGCAAGTACCTGTTTGCGTCCTTTGGCAGAACGGTGCGCAAGTGGGACGCCGCCACGGGGCAAGAATTGTCCGTTAGCGGAGAACATAGCCCGGGCGTGGTCGCGTTCGCGCAGTCGCACGACGGTCGACACCTGGTCAGCGCGAGCACTCCCGGACAAATTGGCTGGTGGGATGCTGATACACTAGACGGCAATCCCGTTTGGAAGCGGCAACCGGGGCGTGTCGATGCCGTGGCCTTTTCGCCCGACGACAAGTTGTTGGCGATCGGCGGCGGCA